>JAYOEZ010000038.1:0-28465 GCA_038116985.1 Alphaproteobacteria bacterium
GTTCCTGTTGTCTGGCCGGAGTTGGCTCCGGTCGTCATGAATGCGTGGCGCCCCTTGTGGCGCCACGCGTCTATCTGGCAGGCGCCGTCGCGCCATGGAGAGGGCAAATGTCCGCTGAGAAACGCAAGGCCCTGGCAGACCGCATTCGCGCGAGGGACTTCTTTGTTGCGCCCGGCGTCTACGACATGATCTCGGCACGCATCGCCGACCGCATGGACTTCCCTGCCATCTACATGACTGGCTACGGCGCCACGGCGTCCTATCTCGGGGTGGCGGACGCCGGGCTCGCGGGATACCGCGACATGGTCAACCGGGCCGGCCAGATCGCCGGCGGAACCAGCACGCCCCTGATCGCCGACGCCGACACGGGATACGGTAGCCTGCTGAACGTTGCGCAGACCGTTCGCGGCTACGAAGCCGCCGGTGTCTGTGCGTTGCACATTGAGGACCAGGCCGACCCCAAGAAGTGCGGCCATACGCCCGGCAAGCAGATCGTGCCGACCCAAGACATGGTCATGCGCATCAAGGTCGCTGTCGATGCCAAGACCGATCCCAACTTCATGGTCATTGCCCGCACCGACAGCCGTGCCAACGAAGGTCTCGACAGCGCGTGCCGTCGGGCGGAAGCCTACGCGGAAGCCGGTGCCGACGTGTTGTTCATCGAAGCCCCGACTTCGGTCGAGGAGATGGAGATTATTGCCAAGCGCTTCGACCAGCCGCTGATGATCAACATCTCCGATGTCGGTCTGACGCCGGTGGTGCCGGCCGAGACTCTGTCCGAACTGGGCTACGCCTTCGCCATCTACCCGGGCACGGCCTTCGCGGCTGCGGCCTATGCCATTGAAAAGGTCTTCGAGACCATGAAGACGCAGGGCTCGACGGAAAACCTTCCCGTGCCGCTGATGCCCGGTTTGGAGATGCACACGCTGATGGGCTTCCCCGATGTCTGGGCCTTCGAAGAGAAATGGGGCATCGAGGCCGAGGTTGAGAATGACCCGGCCGAGGAACTGCGCCGCCAGGCGCGCGCGAGCTAGCGAGGACACCATGGCAGAACAGGATCTCAACACCGATTACGCCGGCGCCGGCTATAACCAGCGGCTCGGCTTCGGCGAACGTCCGGCGCTCATCCTCATCGACTTCGTCGAGGCCTATTTCGACAAGTCCTCGCCCCTATATGCCGGGATTGACGACGCGCTGGCCTCGGCTTTGCGTCTGCGCGACGCCGCGCGGCGCTCTCGCGTGCCGGTCATGTACACCAACGTCGTCTTTACCAAGGGCGGCATAAACGGCGGCATGTTCATCAAGAAGGTGCCGACGCTGCACATCATGGAGCAGGGCGGCCCTATGGGCGCCTGGCCCAAGGGACTGGAGCCGGCCGAGGACGAACTCGTCATCTCGAAGCAGTACCCCAGCGCATTCTTTGGCACGACACTGTCGTCGACGCTCACGGCCGCCGGTATCGACACCCTCATCATCACGGGCCTCACGACGTCTGGATGCATTCGCGCCACGTGTATCGACACAGTCTCCTACGGGTTCCGTCCGATGGTGGTACGCGAGGCCTGCGGCGACCGCGACGAGCGTCCGCACGAAGCCAACCTGTTCGACATGAACGCCAAGTACGCGGATGTCGTCAGCGAGCAGGAGACCATCGACTACCTGGCGCGCATCGGCAACAGTGCGCAGGCCGCGGAATAATCTGGTAACGGAGAAGAACGTGTCAAAGGAACAGATCCGGCTCACCGCCGACAACGTCGAAGAACAGTCTCGCCAGGTGCTCGACGTCATCGAAGGCGGCGGCGTCGCCATCATTCCCCTGGACGTCGCATATGCGATCGTCGGCAACTCGGAGCAATCAATCCGTACGATCTTCTCCTGCAAGCAGCGCTCGTTCGAAAAGCCCTCGGGAATGTTCTCGAACTATGACCTGCTCAAGGAGATCCAGATCATTGAGCCCTGGAAACACGACATCATCAAGGCGGTGATCTTTGACGCCGACCTGCCGATGTCGACAGTGGCGCCCTTCAAGGCCGACCACCCGATGTTCAAGAACGTGGCGCCATTCGTCATGCAGAACTCGACCAAGGTTGGGACGCTCGACATGCTGCTCAATGCCGGCGTTTTCCATAATGAGATGACGCGCCAGTCGCTGGAGCGCGGCATGCCGATCCTGGGTTCGTCGGCAAACACCTCGCTGACAGGATCGAAGTATGAGCTCGACGACATCGACCCGCCGGTTCTGGAAGCGGGCAATATCCTGATCGACGGCGGTCGCTCCAAGTACGCGAACGATGAAGGCCGGTCGTCCACGATCATCGATTTTCGTGATTTCAAGACCATCCGCGTCGGGGTCTGCTACGACCAGCTCTGCGAGATCTTTCTCAAGTTCAAGATCGACCTCAAGGAAATAGGCATGGCCGGATGAAGGGCCGCTGGCTCGCAAAAGAAAAGGGCCGCGCGAGCGGCCCTTTTTCGTAGAAGGGAAGCGCCGCCGTCTACTCTGCGGCCTCCGCAGCTTCGGCCGCTTTCTTGCGTTCCTGCGACAGCCACCACTGGGTGATCCGCCCGCCCAATTTCTGACCGGTCAAGCGCTCGGCAACGAGTACGGCGCGGCGTAGGCCGGCAACGTCGACGCCGGTCTCGTAGCTGCTTTCGTTCAGCATGAACGCAAGGTCCTCAGTCGCCAGGTTGCCGGCGGCGCCGGGCGCGAAGGGGCAACCGCCCAGTCCGCCGATCGAGGTATCGAACTCCCGCACGCCCTCCTGCAGCGCGACCCAGGCGTTGGTCAGCCCCATGGCGCGGGTATCGTGGAAGTGCACGATCAGCTTGTCGGCACTGACCTCCTTGCTCACGGCCTGGATCACCTCTTTGGTCAATCCAGGCGAGCCCGAGCCAATGGTGTCGGCGATCGCGATCTTGTCCGCGCCTGCTTCGGCCAGCTTGACCGCTAGGTCGACCACGACCTTGACCGGCACAGCTCCTTCATAGGGGCAGCCCAGAGCGGTCGAGACATAGGCTCGGGCATCGAATCCGTCCTTCTTGGCGCGGCCGATCAGGGCGCTGAGGTTCTTGGTAGCCTCGTCCAGGGTCATGCGGATGTTGGCCATGTTCATCTTTTCGGTCGTTGCGAGAGCTACGGCGACCGATTGAACGCCCGCGCCGACCGCGCGGTCGTAGCCCTTTTCGTTGAACAGGAGGCCTGAGTAGTAGACCTCGTCCTTGGCCGGCAATTGCGGAAACAGATCGGCTGAATCCGCCATCTGCGGCACTGCCTTGGGAGAAACGAAGGATGTCGCCTCGAAGGAGCGCACACCCGCGTCCACCAGCGCCTGGCAAAGTTCGAGCTTTCCTTCGGTCGGCACGTACTTGGGCTGGATCTGCAGTCCGTCGCGCAGCCCGACTTCGTTGATGATGACCTTCTCGCCCATGATGACCTCTTTCTCGGCGCCTAGCCGATGGTTCCCTTTTCGCGCATCGCCGCGATATCGGCGTCGCTTTTGCCCAGCATATCACGCAGGACGCTGTCCGTGTGCTCGCCGAGGGTCGGCGGCGATTCCCAAGTGTCCTGATGATCGTCCAGTTTCACCGGGTTTCCGGGAACTTTGTAACTGCCGCCGCCGGAATGGGGCACCTCGACCACCATATCGCGTGCCAGCACCTGCGGATCGCTGAGCGCGTGCTCGAAGTCGTTGACGGGCGCGTGGGGGATGCGCGCTTTTTCCAGAAGTGGCAGCCAGTGCTCGGCCGGTTCCTTCTCGAAATGCTCCTGGACTCGGCCGTTGATGATCTTCTGATCGCGCAGCCGCGCCGGCTGGGTCTTGTATTCCGGGTTGCGCATCAGATCGTCGTCCAGCATCTCGGTCAGGGCTTCGTAGAAATTGTCGGTGATGATCGCCAGCACCACGGGCCGCGTCTTCGTCCTGAAGACGTCATAGGGCACATGAACGAAATGCGAATTGCCGATGCCGTACGGATTCTCGCCCGACAGTAGATACATCGTCGCCATGTAGTTGAGCATCGAAACCTGCGCGTCGAGCATGGAGATGTCGACGTGCTGGCCTTTGCCGGTGCGCTCGCGCTCGTGCAGCGCCGACAGAATGCCGATGGTCCCGAAAAGTCCGCCGCCGAGGTCGCCGATCGGGATGCCGGCCCTGAGGGGCCCGGTATCCGGGTCGCCGGTGATCGACATCCCGCCGCCCGTGGCCTGGGCCACCATGTCGAACGCCGGCCGCTTGGTGCTCGGGCCGGTCTCCCCGAAACCGGTGATACAGCAAGTGATGATGCGCGGATTGACCGCCGACAGCGACGCGTGGTCGATTTTCAGCCGCTCGGGTACCGCTGCCGAGAAATTGCTGATGACGACATCGGCCTTCTTCACCAGTTCGTAGAACAGTTCCAACCCGTCCTCGCTCTTGAGGTCGATGCATACGCTCTTCTTGCCGCGGTTCAGCGTCAGGAAGTACGAACCCATCCCGTTCAGCGAGTTCTTGGGGTCCTTCGCCTGCAGCGCGCGGGTTCCTTCACCCTTGCCCGGCGGCTCGACCTTGATCGTCTGGGCGCCCAGGTCGGTCAGGAGCATGGCGCCGTACGGTCCCGACAGCATGTGGGTCAGGTCCAACATGACGACGTCTTCGAGGGCCTTCATCGCGCCAACCTCCAGCAGATTCCGTTATTTCGTTGTCCGGACAATCCTACCAGCAGAGGAGGTCGATTCAAGCGGTCCGCTTGTCTAACGCACTGACCTTTAAAGGTTTTCCCGTCTTGCCTGCCCTGCGAACGCCGCCTAGGTTAGACCCAACACCTATCCCCAATGTGGAGCAGAGAATGTCGGACTCCTACGTGGAAGCGAGCTACGGCGAGTACAAGATCGGCTTCGGCGAGCGGCCTGCGGTCGTCGTGGTGGACTTCCAGAAGGCCTTCACCGATCCGCAATTCCCGATCGGCGGCTTCAAGCATATTCACGATGCGCGCGACGAGACCGCCCGTTTGCTTGAGGTCGCCCGCCGCTGCGGGGTGCCCGTCGCGAGCTGCTTTACGGGGTACGATTCGAAGGAGGACATGCAGTACTGGAAGATCGGCGCCGTCCGCGAGCAGTTCTTCCTCGATCACCCCGGCATGGCGATGGACGAGAAGACGACCGACGCCAAGTACGACTACGTGTTCCCCAAGTCGGCACCGTCGATCTTCTTCAAGACGCCGCTCACCACCTTCCTCACCAAGCACGGCGTGGATACCGTCATCGTCACCGGTTGCACCACCTCGGGCTGCGTCCGTGCCAGCACAATCGACAGCTTTTCGCATGGCTATCGCACGATGATTCCGGAAAGCTGTGTCGGCGATGCAGAAGAGGGGCCGCATCGCGACAATCTGCGTGATGTCGGTCGCCGCTACGCCGACGTAGTCACCCGGGCCGACGTCGAGGCCTATTTCGAGGACGTGCGCAAAAAGAACAAATAGGGCCGGGCGAACGCCCTTGGAACGCTTCACGAGCCGGTGAGGCGGTCCCCGTCAACCGCGGCCTCCTATGGTTAACGCATTGTTAACCATAACTTTTTTCCGATTCGGCTGGCGTCTTTCCTATGATCGCCGCGCATTGTTGTCCGCGTGGTTCGATCATTATGACCAGTATCGGTACATCATTGGTATCCGCGTTGTCGCAGATCGCGTTACCCCGGCCTGGTGGCGGCGGCAGTTTCGAAGCCCCCCAGGCCGGCGCGGTCACCGATGCCGAGAACGCCGACCCGTTCTCGCGCGGTCCGGCCACCGTCGTTGAGCTTTCCGCCAGCGCGGAAGAGGGCGGCGGCCTTCCCGGTCAGACCCTCACCGAACAGGAAAAGGCCGAAGTCCGTGAGTTGAAGAAGCGTGACGCCGAGGTCCGTCGCCACGAGCAGGCTCATGCGCGTGCCGGCGCGCCGCATACGGGAACGCCAAGCTACGAGTACGAAACCGGGCCCGACGGCAAGCAATACGCGGTTGGCGGTACCACGCCGATCGATGTCAGCCCGGTCGCCGGCGACCCTGCCGCGACCATCGAGAAGATGCGCACGGTCAAGGCGGCGGCAAGCGCGCCCGCTGAACGGTCCGGTCAGGACCGCGCCGTTGCTGCGCAATCCGACGCCGAGCTACGCAAGGCGCAAGCCGAACTCGCCAAACAGAAGACCGAAGAAGCCGTGGCCGCGACCCAAGGCGCTGCCCCTACGCCAATTCCGGCGCCGGCGTCCGCCAGCCAGGCGGTCCTCGCCTACCAGGACGCGTTGACCCTCACGCCTTCGAGCTAGAAGCGCGCGACGCGACCCCTGGGGTGGCCAGGTCGCCCCAAACTGGGACGGCACTCGGCACTCACCGCGTTTGAACCTTTGAGACGCGCGAAGCGAAGCAGCGCTCACTCGGCTTTCCGGTGAACATTGCTCGTGTGGGGTAGGCGTGGCATACCGTGCATCAGGCCAGCCATGGGAGGGTTTCTTGAAGATTCGCGCCGCCGTTCTGCACGAGATGGGCCTGCCGCGCCCCTATAACGAGTCACAGCCGCTCAGGATCGAGGAGTTGGAACTCGACCCGCCGGGCGACGGCGAGGTGCTGGTGCGGATCCGCGCGGCGGGGCTCTGCCATTCCGATCTTTCGGTGATCGACGGCAACCGGCCGCGACCCATGCCCATGGCGCTCGGTCATGAAGCGGCAGGGGAGGTCGTCGAGGTCGGCCCGGGCGTCGACGATGTCGAGCCCGGCGACCATGTCGTGTTCGTCTTCGTGCCCAGCTGCGGTCATTGCCGGCCCTGCGCGACGGGCCGTCCCGCTCTGTGCGAGCCTGCCGCAGCGGCCAACGGCGCAGGGACGTTGGTCTCGGGCGCGCGCCGCCTCCACCTCAATGGCAGCGAAATCAATCATCACCTCGGCGTTTCGGCCTTTGCAGATCATGCGGTGGTGTCGCGCCGCTCCTTCGTGAAGATCGAAAAGGACATTCCCTTCGACATCGCGGCGTTGTTCGGCTGCGCCGTCATCACGGGCGTCGGCGCCGTGGTCAATACTTCGCAGATTCATCCTGGCTCGACGGTGGCCATCATCGGGCTCGGTGGTGTCGGCCTCAACGCGCTGCTTGGCGCGCGCGTGGCCGGCGCACGCCAGATCGTCGCCATCGACATGCGCGACGACAAGCTGGACTTCGCGCGGCAGCTCGGAGCGACGGACGTGTTCAACGCCGGAGACGAAAGCTGCGTCCGCAAGGTCAAGGAGGCCACGGACGGCGGTGTTGACTATGCCTTCGAAATGGCCGGCTCCGCGGCCGCGCTGGAACTCGCCTGGAACATCACGGGGCGCGGCGGCGAGACCGTCTCCGCGGGCCTGCCGCACCCCGACAAACGCCTCTCGATCCCGCCTGTCCAACTGGTCGCAGAAGAGCGCACGCTGAAGGGCAGCTACCTCGGCAGTTGCGTACCGGTGCGCGACATTCCCAACTTCGTGCAGCTCTATCGTGCAGGCCAGTTGCCGGTCGACCGTCTGATGACGGAGAAGATCGGTCTCGATGACATCAACGGTGCGTTCGAGCGCCTGGCCAACGGCCAGTCCGTGCGCACCGTGATGGAGCCCTAGCGGTCTTTCCCGCGGTAGGCGCGCAGCGCCTCGGGCGTATCCAGATCGGTGAAGATTGCGTCGTCGTCGAGCGCGACCTCGCAGACCTCGTCGGCGTGTTCGCCGATCAGATGCTTCGCGCCTACGTCGCCCGACAGTCCGGCGATTTCGTCGAAGTAGTCGCGTCCCCATAGCACCGGGTTGCCGCGCTTGCCGCGATGGGTCGGCACGCAGATGCTGCGGCCTTCGACCGGATTGAACGCCGCGATCAGGCGATCGACATGCGCGCCCGTCACGCCCGGCATGTCGCCCAGCAGCACGACCGCACCGTCCGCGTCGTCCGGTACCGCTGCGATGCCGGCCTTGAGCGACGCGCTGAGACCGTCCTGATAGTCGGGGCTGTCTGCGAAGGTGACATCGAACCCGTCGAGCGCCTTGCGTACCGCGGCTGCTTCGTGCCCCGTCACCACCAGGATGTTGGCAGCCTGGCTTTGCGCCATGTTGGCGACCACCAGCGCCACCATGGGAACGCCGTCGATGTCTTCCAGAAGCTTGTTGGCCGCGCCCATGCGCCGCGATTGGCCGGCGGCCAGGACGACCGCCGTGATTCGCGGCACGCGCGGCGCGCCGTCGCCGCCGGGTTCGCGGCGTTGCGGACGCGTCGGAATCTCCTTGAGCAGACCGCCGACGCCCATTGCCTGGATCGCATCACGATCCACGGCGAGCCCCGAGAGCAGTCGCCAAAGAACCCAGTCGACCCCGTTCAGCTTCGGCGAGCGTGCGCAGCCGGGCAGGCCGACAACGACCGTCTTCCCGATGTGGCCGGTCAGGATCAGGTTGCCCGGATCGACCGGCATGCCGAAGTGCTCGACGATTCCGCCCGCGGCAACGATGCCGGCGGGCACGACGTCGCGGCGGTCGACAATGGCGGAAGCGCCGTAGACGAGGATCGGGGCGCAACCTGCCTCCAGGAGTTCCCCGATTGCGGCGGCCAACGCGCCTTCGTCGTGGGCGCAACGGCGCTCGGCGGCAAGCGTACTGCTCAGGTGCTCGAGTCGCTCCCGCACGACGAGGGCGGTCTTGTCGAGAACGCTGTCTTTCGTGCCGCCCAGCGTCGTCATGACGAGCCCGGCGCGGTGCGGGCGCATCGGTGCGACGGACACCACCGCGCCGCCGTCGCGGGCAATGGTCTCGCACGCCTCCAGCGCGGTGCGCGGCGCGGCGAAGGGTATGATCTTTACCGTCGCCAGCAGCTGCCCCTCGGTCACGTGGTCGAACGGCGGCAGGGTCGCGATCGTCACCGCTTCGTCGACACGGTTGAGCGTGTCGATACGCGGCCGGTCGATCACCACGACGCCATCGCACGCCGCATAGATGTTGCATCGTCCGGTGAAGGCGGCGTTGGTCCTGGTATGGTCGCCGCCGACCGCCGCCGCCACGAGAGCTGCCGCCTCGTCCTCGGGGACGTCGCCGGCATCGAATTGCGCGACCACGATCTCGCCGATCCCGGCGTCGGTCAGGGCCGCCACGTCGTCGTCCGACAGTCGGCGGCCTTTCTTGAAGACTCCGCCGTCGAAACGCAGTGAATGGGCGAGAACCCCGCCGATGGCCTCGCCGACGGGTACGGGGCCGAACCTCATGCTCAGGCCGGCATCGTGCGCAGGCGCTCGGTGACCTGCGCCATGATCGCCACGGCGATCTCTGCGGGCGACTTCGCGCCGATCGCGAGCCCCACAGGGCCGCAGATGCGCGGCGTCTCGTCTTCGCCGAACCCGTTCTTGTGCAGCCGATAGAGCCGCGCGTTGTGCGTCTTCTTGCTGCCCAACGCGCCGATGTAGAACGCAGGCGACTTCAAGGCGACCTCCAGCGCGGGGTCGTCGATCTTGGGGTCGTGGGTCAGCGTCACGATGGCGGTACGCGTGTCGGGCGCTAGCGCCGCCATGGCGTCGTCCGGCCATTCCGTCATCACGGTGACGCCAGGAAACCGTTCAGCACTGGCAAACGCCGCGCGCGGATCGATCACGGTCACGTCGTAGCCGGCCATCGCCGCCATTCGCGCCAGCGGTTGGGCGATGTGCACCGCGCCGACCACGATCAGACGCAGGGGCGGGTTGAACACATGCAGGAAGGTCTTGCCGTTGTCCGTCTCGACAACGGCGCTTTTGTCGGCGCGCGCCGCGGCGGCGGCTTCGCTCTTCAGCGGGTCGTCGCCGGTCTCCAGCGGATAGATCAGGCGCTCGTCGCCGCGCGTCAGGTCGGTCGCGAGCACGACGGTGCGCTTCGCCGCCTGGTCGGCCAGAATTTGTCTGAGGGTCGCGTCCTTCATGCGACGCGTTCGACGAAGACCTGCACCTTGCCGCCACAGGCGAGCCCGACCTCCCAGGCCTGCTCGTTGGTCACCCCGAAGTCGAGCAGCCGGGTCTTGCCGTCCTTGATGGCGCCTAATGCCTGTTCGACCACCGCGCCCTCTATGCAACCGCCGGAAACCGAACCGACGAACTTGCCGTCCTGGTGAACGGCCAGCTGCGATCCAACTGGGCGCGGCGAGGAGCCCCATGTCGTGACCACGGTGGCGAGCGCCACACCGTCGCCGGCGTCGCGCCATGCGGCAGCCTGTTCGAGAACCTCATCGTCTTGAAAGCTCGTTTGTGCGTCGGTCATGCTACGGCTCCCCAGGTTGTCGCAGTGGCTTCCTCGCTGCGCGGCCAACTCCGGCTTAGCGTACCGGCGAGGTCCGCAATGCTCTCTAGATTGTGGATCGATCGGAATTCGTCAACATGCGGGATGATCTGCCGGGCGCCTGCCGCCTTGGCCTCGTATTTCTCATAGCGCAACAAGGGGTTCAGCCAGATCAGCCGGCGGCAGGACTTGTGCAGCCGTTCCATCTCGAAACCCAGGTTTTCCGTACCCTCGCGGTCCAGCCCGTCTGTGATCATCAGGGCGAGCGCGCCCTGTCCCAGCACCCGGCGCGACCAGTGGGTGTTGAAATCGTGCAGGCAGGCGCTGATCCGAGTTCCGCCTGACCAGTCCTGCACGCCCTCGCTGACGTCGGCCAGCGCCACGTCGACGTCCTTCTGGCGCAGGTAGCGGGTGACGTTGGTCAGCCGCGTGCCAAAGACGAAGGTGTGCACCCGGTCGCGGTCGTTGGTCACGGCATGCATGAAATGCAGGAACATGCGCGAATAGCGGCTCATCGACCCCGAGATGTCGCACAGCACGACCAGCGGCGGGTGGCGGCGAATCCGGCTACGCCGCTTCAGCGGGATGATGTCGCCGCCCGAACGCAGGCTGGCGCGCAGCGTGGCACGCATGTCGACGCGTCGGCCCCGCGGGTTGGGGCGAAAGCGCCGTGTTGCCACATCAACGATCGGCAGGCGCAGCGACGAAATGGCTTTCTTGGCTTGCTCGATCTCGTCCGCGCTCATCGTCTCGAAGTCGCGCTGCTTCAGATCCTCCTGTGCGGAGAAGGTGAACGCCGCGTCGAGCAGCGTCTCCTCTTCCTGCGGCCGCTCCTGTTCGGCTTGCGCTTCGGACGGGAACATCGCGTCGGCCAGCCGGCGGTTGGCCTCCTGGGCTGGCGGCGGTTCCTCGTTGTCAGCGCCGAACGTCGGCAGCAGCATCGACATCGCCTTCTCGAGGATGCGCGGGTTGCGCCAGAAGATGTGGAAGGCCTGATCGAACAGCTCGCGCTGGTCGCGGCGGTTCACGAACACGGCGTGCAGCGTCCAGTAGAGGTCGTCGCGGCTGCCGATGCCGGCCGCTTCGACCGCCCGCACGGCTTCAAGCACCCGGCCCGGCCCCACCGGCAGGCCCGCGGTCCGCAGCACGCGGCCGAAGTGCATGATGTTTTCGGGAAGGCGGCCGGCGTCAGCCATGGGTGTCGTCAGCGGGCCGCAGCCAGTTCCGCGTTGACCTGGTCGAGGAGCTTGGCCGCCTCGCTGCCTTGGATGCGGGCGATGTCGTCCTGGTATTTCAACAGCACGCCGATCGTATCGTTCACGGTGGCCGGGTCGAGCGACAGTTTGTCGAGCTGGACCAGTGCCGACGCCCAGTCGATGGTCTCGGCGATGCCCGGCAACTTGAACAAATCCTGCTCGCGCAGGCTCTGGACAAACGCGACGATTTCCCGGCTCAGACGCGCGTCCGCCTGCGGCACCTTGATGTTGAGGATGGCAAGCTCGCGTTCCGCGTCTGGATAGCCGATCCAGTGGTAGTAGCAGCGCCGTTTCAGCGCGTCGTGAATCTCGCGCGTCCGGTTCGAGGTGATGATGACGATCGGCGGCGTCTTGGCCTTGACGGTCTCGTACTCCGGGATCGTGATCTGGAAGTCGGCGAGCACTTCGAGGAGATAGGCCTCGAAGGGCTCGTCGGTGCGGTCCAGTTCGTCGATCAGCAAGACCGGTGCACCCGCCGTGTCCGGCTCCAGCGCCTGGAGCAAGGGGCGCTTGATGAGAAAGCGCTCCGCGAAGATGTCCGTCGCCAGCTGCTTGCGGTCGCTGACGCCCTCTGCCTCGGCCAGCCGGATCTCCACCATCTGCGCCGGATAGTTCCACTCGTACACCGCCGAGGCTACGTCGAGACCTTCGTAGCACTGCAGCCGCACCAGCCGCCGGCCCAGCGTGCTGGCCCGCCCGGTGGCACTTTCCGTCTTGCCGACGCCGGCGTCGCCCTCGAGGAACAGCGGCCGTCCCAGCTTCAGCGACAAGAACAGCGTCGTCGCCAGCGCGCGGTCGGCGACGTAGTTGCCGTCCTTGAGCAGCGTCAGGGTGTCGTCAATGGACTCGGGAACGCGCACGGGCGAAGTCATCCTGAAAGGGTAGGGGGCCGGACCCTGCGCAACAAGGTCCGGCCCCCGGTGAAACGTGAAGCGCCCGAAAGGCGCGGTCGTCAGGCCGCCGCGGCGACGGCGCGCTTTGCCATGACGGCGACGAGGTGGGCGCGGTACTCGGCGCTTGCGTGGATGTCCGCGTTCAGCCCGTCGGCGCTGACCTTGATGTCGGCCACCGAATCCGGGGCGAACTTGGCGTCGAGCGCCTTTTCCATTTCGGGCACCCGGAAGGCGCAGGGGCCGGCGCCCGTCACGCCGACGCGCGCGCCTGAGGCCGTTTCGGCCACCATCACGCCGACCATGGCATAGCGCGAGGCGGGCTGAGGGAACTTCTGGTAGGCGGCGCGCTTCGGAATCGGGAACGATACTGCCGTGATCAACTCGCCGTCTTCCAGCGCCGTCTCGAACAGGCCCCTGAAGTAGTCGTCAGCGGCGATCTCGCGCTTGTTGGTCTTGATCGTCGCGCCCAGACCCATCACGGCCGCGGGATAGTCTGCTGAGGGATCGCTGTTGGCGAGCGAGCCGCCGATCGTGCCGCGATGGCGCACCATCGGATCGCCGATCAGGCCGGCCAGTTCGGCAAGCGCCGGAATGGCCTTCTGCACGTCGACCGATGAATGCACTTCCCAGTGCGTCGTCATGGCGCCGATCGTCACGCTGCCGCCGTCCACGGTAATCCCTTTGAGGCCGTCAATGCCTGCGAGGTCCACCAGATCCGACGGCGCCGCGAGGCGCTGCTTCATGGTCGGCAGCAACGTCATGCCGCCGGCCAGGAACTTGCCGTCGTCCGCGCCGGAAAGTTTCGACACCGCGTCGTCGACGCTGCCGGCCTTGTGATACTCGAATGGATACATGGTGCGTCCTCCGGCCTACATGTCCGCGGCCATGATGGCCTTGACGATGTTGTGGTAGCCGGTGCACCGGCAGAGATTGCCTTCGAGTTCGTGACGGACCGTCTGTTCGTCGGCCTTCGGATGACGGCGCCGGATGTCGATCCCCGCCATCACCATGCCGGGCGTGCAGAACCCGCACTGCAGGCCGTGGTTCTCCTTGAACGAGGCCTGCATCGGATGGAGCTTGCCGTCCTTGGCCAGTCCCTCGATCGTGACGACGTCGGCGCCTTCGGCCGAGACCGCCAGCATCGTGCAGGACTTCATCGCCTTGCCGTTGACGTGCACCGTGCAGGCGCCGCACTGGGTGGTGTCGCAGCCGACGTGCGTCCCGGTCAGGCGCAGGTGCTCGCGAATGTACTCGACCAGCAGCGTCCGAGGCTCGACGTCGGCGCTGACGGCCTTGCCGTTGACGGTCATGGAAACTTTGGGCACGTGGCGGCCTCCCAATAAAACCCCCGGTCCCGCTGGGCGGGCCGGGCTTGTTGACGTTGGCCGGATGTCCGGCAAAAGCGACGTTAGACGGTCAGTTTCCTAGGCCGGGCGGGGCAGGTCAAGGGCGCGGACCGGCAGAAATCGGGGCGCTACAAGACGCTGAACAGCAGGAGTAGGACCACAATCACGACCACCAGCCCGACCACCCAGGTCGCGGTGCTCACGCTCTTGGACGGCGTTTCCTGGGCGCTGTCCACCTTCATGTCGATGGCGGGGGCTGCCGTATCGTCGGCGACTTGCGCGGTTGCCGGGGCGGCCTGGCCGCCGCCGACCTCATTGACGAAGTTGGCGAAGAACTCGTCCGCGATCTTCTTGGCTGCGCTGTCCACCAGGCGCGCCCCGATCTGGGCCAGTTTGCCGCCAACCTGGGCGTTGGCCTCGTAACGCAGGATCGTTTCGCCACCGTCTTCCTCGAGGCTCACGGTTGCCCCGCCCTTGCCGAAGCCGGCCGGTCCACCCTGGCCTTCACCGGAAATACGGTAGGAATCCGGCGGATTGAGGTCGGACAGAGTGACTTTGCCTTTGAATCTCGCACTAACGGGCCCGACCTTGGCCTTCACCGTCGCTGTCATTTCGGTGTCGGAGGCCTTCTCGATGGATTCGCATCCCGGTATCGCCGCCTTGAGGATCTCCGGGTCGTTGAGGGCCTCCCAGACCGTCTGTTTTGGCGCGGGAATCCGGTATTCGCCCTTCATGTCCATGCGCGGGGTCTCACCTGTTATCGTTTCGTTAAGCCGTTGCCGGGCAACGTAGTGATCGCCCTTTGCATGGGCAAGGCCCGAGAGTTTTTGCAACCCGCCCGGGGGCCGGTCTAGAGTCCCGATACCCTAGGAAACCGCTATCTGACCGTGATTCTGCAGCCGCCCGCATCCCGCTCGACGTTCGAAGTCGCCTACTGGTTTCAGTTGCGCTGCGACTCCGCGGGCGAATCCTTGCCGCCGCAGCGGCTGCACTACCTTCTCTACCTGACGCACGCCCATTATGCGGCCGAACATCGCGGTCGAAAGATCATGCCGGCGACCTTCCTCGCCACCGAGGTCGGCCCGGTCGAACCGAACGTCCACCTCCTGTTTGATGGTGGCCGGCTGGCGGTCGAAGCCACGTCCCCGCCGGGACACGTGGAAGACTATCTTGCTGAGATTTGGTCCCGCTACGGCACCAAGTCGGTACAGCAACTGCAATCGCTGGTGGATCGCGACGGTGCCTGGCGCGGCGTTCTGCGCAAGGGTGCGTTGCTCGAGATTCCGGTCGAACTGCTGTACCGCGCCTATGGCGGCGGCGCCGACGCAGTGCCGCTCGATCAGCGCAGCAGTGCGCGGCAGAACCGCAACAAGGAACAGGAGTACTGGACGTTGTCCGGCAAGCGTGCCGAACGCTGGACGCCGGGCGTGTCCAACAGCCCAGCGGCTGCCCAACCTGCGCGATCCGCAACGGTCAAACCTGCGCGGCCCGCGGCGCCCAAGTCCGCATCGACCGGCATTCGCCGCATCCTGTCCGCCGAAGAGGCGCAAGGAAAGAAAGGGCGTGCCGCGCCGGCAAAGCCGGCGACGCGCTGATGTCCGCGCGCGAACTGCGCATCCGCGGCCTCAAGGTTCCTCCCTCCATCATCCTTGCGCGCGCGGCTGAAGATTCGCGTCTTGCGCAGGCTTTCTCCGAGGTGACCTTCGAGACATGGCCTGACGCCAAGGCAATGCGTGCAGACATCGATGCAGGCGCGGTCGATCTCTGCATCATTCCCACCAACGTGGCCGCCGGCCTCTACAACGGCGGCTCACCCCTACGCCTGCTCTGCGTCAACATGTGGGGCATCCTGCACGTGCTCTCGCATCAACCGATCGACGACGGCTGGGCCGCGCTGCGCGGCAAGCGGCTCGCCATTCCGCTGAAGGGCAACATGCCCGACACGATCTTCTGCACGCTCGCCGCGCGCGCCGGCCTCGACCTTGCGCAGGAATCGGTGACCTACATGGACTCCTATCTCGCGGCGCAGGACGCCGTCCTTGCGGGCGATGCCGATGTCGCTGTCCTGCCTGAGCCGGTCGCGAGCGCGGCCGCAGCTGCGTGCGCGCATCGTTGCCTCGACCTGCAGCAGGAATGGGCGGTGCTCACCGGGCGTCCGCCTCGCTTTCCCCAGGCCGGTGCCGTCGTGCCGGCCGACATGAACGAGGTGGAACTCTCGGTCCTGCTCGATGTGCTCGACGATGCGCTGGACTGGATGGCGACCAACGCCGACGCCGCGGGCAATCTCGGCGCGCCGCTCCTCGGCCTCGACGCGGGGATCATCGCCGCATCGCTGTGGGCGACCGCATGGCTCTCGATGACCGGCGACGAAGCGCGCGAGGAACTGGCGTTCTTCTATGGCGTGCTGATGGAGTCGTCGCCCGATCTCGTGAAGGGCGGCCAGCCCGACGCCGGCTTCTACCTGGCGCGGCCCTAGGCCCACGCATCGGCCATGTCCTACGGTTTGGAAGTCGGACACGTTCGGCGCTTTTTTCTCGCGTATGATATGGGTAATTAGCTGGCGTCCTGGCGACGCTCCGATCCCGAGGGTATGACATGACCGAACCGCCGTCGCACGATAGCGTCCAAGAAAAGAATGGCGGCAAACGCTTCTGGCTCGACGATATGCGCAACGTGTACAAGGTGTTCTGGGCGCTGGTCGTGGTTTGCGGGGCCTTGTTTCTGGCGGACGCCGTCTATGAGAAGCACGTGATTCTCTCGTTCGAGAGTTGGTTCGGATTTTACGGCCTGTTCGGGTTTCTCGTGTCCTTTGCGCTGGTGCTGATCGCGCGCGAGTTGCGCAAAATCCTGATGCGCGACGAGGACTACTATGACCGCTGAGTTCCCACCCGGTCTGCTGCTGATCGTTGGCGCAGTTCTTGTACCGTTCCTAAAGGGGAATCTGCGTTCGGTATACACGCTCGCTCTGCCGCTACTCGGTATCTGGCAGCTGACGGCGCTGGAGCCGGGCACGTTCGGAGTTCTGTCCGCTTTCGGTTTTGAGCAGACGCACGTTCGTGTCGACAAGCTGAGCCTTTTGTTCGGGTATGTTTTCTATATCGCTGCGACGCTCGGCATCTTGTTCGCTTGGCACCGCGACGATCGGGTGGAACAGACCACAGCCCTCGTTTACGTCGGCGCTGCCATCGGTGCCGTCTTCGCCGGGGACCTGATCACCTTGTTTCTCTACTGGGAAGTGGCGGCGATCGCAGCCATCTTCCTGATCTGGGCGGCAAGGACCGAACGGTCGTTCCGCGCCGGGGTCAGGTGCCTCATCATCTATATGTTGTCGGGGATCCTGCTGCTGACGGGCGTGGCGATGCGGGCCCTCGAAACCGGCTCGGTCGCCTTCGATCACATTGGCCTGGACAGCCCCAGCGGCTTACTGATCCTGCTCGCGTTCGGCATCAAATGTGCGTTCCCGTTCCTGCACAACTGGTTGCAGGATGCCTATCCGGAAGCCTCGGTCACGGGCACGGTTTTCCTCAGCGCCTTTACCACGAAGCTGGCCGTATACGCGCTTGCGCGCGGCTATGCGGGCACCGAAGTGCTGATCTGGATCGGCGTAGCTATGACTGCCTTCCCCATTTTCTACGCAGTGATCGAGAACGATCTGCGCAGGGTTTTGGCTTACAGCCTCAACAACCAGTTGGGATTCATGGTGGCGGGTATCGGCATTGGCACAACGCTTGCCATAAACGGGGCTGTCAGCCACGCGTTCGCCCACATCATCTACAAAGCTCTCTTATTCATGTCCATGGGGGCGGTTCTCTACCGGACAGGCACAGTTAAGGGCTCGGAACTGGGTGGGCTCTACAAGACCATGCCATGGACCACCGGATTCTGCATCGTTGGTGCGGCTTCCATCTCCGCTTTTCCGTTGTTCAGCGGCTTCGTGACCAAGTCCATGATTCTGACGGCCGCAGCCAAAGAAGGCTATTTGGTTCCATTCCTGATTCTGTTGTTCGCGTCCGCCGGCGTATTCCACCATTCGGGCATCAAGATCCCATTCTTTGCATTCTTCGCCCATGATTCTGGCAAGCGGCCCAAGGAAGCTCCCGTCAATATGCTATTGGCCATGGGGTTGGCTTCATTTCTCTGCATCGCTATCGGCGTTTATCCGCAGCCACTGTATGCGCTGCTTCCCTTCCCCGTGGAGTACACGCCGTATACGACGACGCATGTGGTCACGATGCTTCAGCTGCTCTTGTTTTCCGGACTCGCCTTCGCGACGTTGCAAAGATCCGGTCTCTACCCCCCGGAATTGCGTTCCACGGTTCTCGATTTTGATTTCAGCTACCGAAGGCTCGCGCCCTGGATGGCTGGCTGGTTGATGAATGTTGGAGAACGCGCCTGGATGACGATGACGAGTGCTTCGCTGCCGTCGCTGCGTGGCCTGGCGTCCCTAGCCATCAGGCAGTTTGGGCCGCACGGCCGGTTCGCCCGCAACCAATCGTCGAGTTTCTCGTTGAGCATCAGCGTGGCGCTACTGGCGGTTCTTCTGCTTATGTTCTTCGCGCGCTGAAGGTCGCCTCAAGGCAAGGCCACCGTCGGCCGAACGAGCCGGTGCTTCTCCATCACACGCCTCCCACGATCTGCGCGGCGATCTCGATCGCAGGCTGCGCGAAAAAGAACATCAGGAACGTCAGTGCGACGGCGGCGCCGAGCGCCAGCAGGATGGATAGCGGTGCCTCGCCATGCGTCGGCGCGCCCGAGGCCTCGGGCGCCTGGAAGAACGCCGTGTACACGATCGGCAGCAGATAGGCCGCACTGAGCAGTGTGCTGACGATCAGCACGCCCGCCATGGCCGGCTGTCCCGCGTCGATCACGCCTTGCAGGATGTACCACTTGCTGACGAAACCGGCCGTCGGCGGCAGGCCGATGATCGAGATCGCGCCGATCGTGAAGAAGGTCATTGTCCACGGCATGGCCCGGCCGATGCCCTTCAGTTGGCTGACGGTCGTCTTGCTAGAGGCGACGTAGATCGCGCCGGCACAGAAGAACAGGGTGATCTTGCCGAAGGCGTGGCTCGCGATATGCAGCGCGCCGCCGACGATGCCGGCCGAGTTCGCCAGCATCGCCGCCAGCACGATGTAGCTCAACTGGCTGACCGTGGAATAGGCGAGGCGCCGTTTCAGGTTGTCCTGGCGCAACGCAATGATCGAGGCGATGACGATGGTCGCCGCGGCGACCCACAGGAAGACCTCGCTCGCGCCGGTTGACGACAGCAGGTCGATCCCGAAGGTGTAGTAGGTCACCTTCACGACCGAAAAGACGCCGGCCTTGACCACGGCGACCGCGTGCAGCAACGCGCTGACCGGAGTCGGCGCGACCATGGCGGCCGGCAGCCAGCGATGGAACGGCATCACGCCGGCCTTGCCGATGCCGAACACGAACAGCGCCAGCATCGCCGCGATGATGCCGGTATCGGGGGGTGCGCTGAACACGCCGCCCGCCATGAAGGCGACGGTGCCGGCCTCGTGCCAAACCCACAGCACGCCGAACAGGAAGAACGCGATCGACGTCGACAGCAGCACGCCCAGATAGGTGCGCCCGCCGCGCCGCGCTTCTTCGTTGCCGTGATGCGTGACCAACGGGTAGGTCGACAGCGACAGCGCTTCGTAGAACACGAACAGCGAGATCAGGTTGCCGGCGTAGGCGACGCCCATGGTGCTGGCGAGCGCGATGGCGAAGAACGTGTAGAAGCGAGTCTGGTTCGCCTCTTTCTTGCCGCGCATGTAGCCGATCGAATAGACCGAGGTCACGATCCACAGGCCGCTCGCGATGAGGCCGAAGATGACGCCAAGCGGTTCGGCGCCGAGCATGATCGGCGCCCCCGGTATGAAACTCGAAAGAACGAACTCGGGTCGCGCACCGCCTAGCACGTCGCTCGCCAGAGCAATGTTGACGAGAAACAGCAGCACGGCAGTGATCAGGGTCGCCGCTTCGCGCAGGTTGGGCGCGCGATCGAGCAGCACAATGGGCACTGCGCCTGCCAACGGTACGATGAGCGCGAGCAGCAGGAGCGCTTCGGGCGTCATGAGCCGCCCCCCATCAGCAACTGCGCCGCCTGTTCCGCGAAGCCGACCGGCAACGACGTCTCGATGCCGAAATAGACGCAGGCGCCGGTCAGTACCCATGTCGGCACGATCAGCGACAGCGGCGGGTCGCTCACCTCAGGCGCATCGGCCGGCGGGTCACGGAAATAGGCGACCTCGACCACCCGCCAGACGTAGGCCACCGCAAGTAGTGATGTCGCGAGAACGAGAATCGCGACGGGCCACCAGCCCCTCTCGATCGCGCCCAGCACCAGGTACCATTTGCTTACGAAGCCCGCCGTCAGCGGTACGCCGATCAGGCTGAGGCCGCCGATGACGAAGGCCGCCATCGTCATCGGCATGCGCTTGCCGAGACCGGCGAAGCTCTCGACCCGGCAGGCGCCCACCGCGTAGGCCATGCAGCCCATGACGAGAAACAACGCGCCCTTTGTGACCGCGTGATTGAAGATGTGCACGAGCGAGGCCGTCAGGCCCGTGACGTTGGCGTAGGACACGCCCAGAATGATGTAGCCGATCTGCGCCACGCTGGAATAGGCGAGGAGGCGTTTCACGTCGGCCTGGAAGATCGCCACCGTCGAGGCGATGACCGTGCCGGCGATCGCCAAGGCGAGCAGGACCTCCGACGCCGGCACGATGTCGAAAACGAAGTCCGCGCCGAACACCGTGTATCCGAACCGCAGCAGAAGATAGATCGCCACCTTGGTCGCGGTCGCGGCGAGGAACGCCGTTACCACCGAGGGCGCGTAGGTGTAGGCGTTGGGCAGCCAGAGATGCAGCGGGAACAACGCCAGCTTGAGGAGCAGCCCTGCGGAGATGAACGCGAAGGCTGCCAGCACCGCGCGGCTCTCGTATAGCGGCGGCAAGCGCTGGGCCAGGTCCGCCATGTTCAGCGTGCCGGTCACCGCATAGATCAGCCCGACGCCGATGAGGAAGAACGTCGCGCCGACGGTACCCATTACCAAATAGGTGAACGCGGCCGACAGCGCGCGCCGGTCGCGCCCCATCGCGATCATCGCGTAGGACGACAGCGACGAGATCTCGATGAACACGAACACGTTGAAGGCATCGCCCGTGATCGCCATGCCAAGGAGGCCGGTGAGCATCAGGAGGTAGCCGCCGTAGAACAGATAGTGCCGGTCCTCGGGTATTTCCCTGATGACGCTGCGGTAGGCAAACGGCAGCACGATGCTGCTGGTGCCCGCGACGATCACCAGCATGAAGGCGTTGAGCGTGTCGACGCGGTACTCGATGCCGAGCGGCGCCATCCAGCCGCCGAGCGCATACGAGATCTGCGACCCGTCGGCCACCTGGTCGAGCAGCGTGCCGGCCATCGCGAGCGCCGCCCAGCTCACCACCAGCGTAATGAACCACGGCAGCGCGCCGCGCCGCAGCACGATGCACAACGGTGCCGCAATCAGCGGCAGGACGACCTGCAGGGCAGGAAACTGCGCGATCATGTTTCCCGGTCCATGTCGGCAATCTCGTTTTCCTCGATCGTGCCGTACGCTTCTCTGATGCGGACCACGAGCGCGAGGCCAAGCGAGGTCGTCGCGACGCCGACCACGATGGCGGTCAGGATCAGCACATGGGGTAGGGGATTCGAATAGATCTCGACGCCGTCGGCGATGATCGGCGCAGAGCCGCCGGTCACCTTGCCGAAGCTGATGTAGAGCAGGAAGACGGATGCCTGGAAGATGTTGAGGCCGACGATCTTCTTGATGAGATTGCCCCGCGCGATCAGCGCGTAGAAGCCGATCATCATCAGGACAATGGCGATCCAGTAGTTGAAGTGGCCCAGAACTTCCATGTTCAGCGCTCGCGGCCTGCAAAGGTCATGAAGATGGTCATCATCACGGCGGCCACCGTGATGCCCACGCCAAGCTCGACCAGAATGATGCCGAGATGCTGGCCTGCATGCGGATCGGCGGCGAGCACGTCGTAGTCGAGGTAGTTGGCACCGAGCAGCTGCGACATGATGCCGACCCCGGCGAAGAGCAGCACGCCGACGGCAATGAGCGTGGTAGTGATCGGAGGCGGGGCAACCTTGCGCAGATCCTCGAGTCCGAATACCAGTCCGTACAGGATGAAGCCCGCGCCGAAGATCACGCCGGCCTGGAACCCGCCGCCCGGTCCGTAATCGCCGTGGAACTGGACGTAGAGCCCGAACAGCAAGATGCCGGGCACCGTAAGCTTGGTGATGACGCGCAGAATGCGGTGATGCCTCATGCCGCACCTCCTGGCGAATCGCCATCTTCATCGCGCCGCCGGCGTCGGCCGGACAGCAGCAACAGGACGCCCAGGCCCGCCGTGAAGATCACCGTGACCTCGCCCAGCGTGTCGTATCCGCGGTAGCTTGCCAGCACAGCGGTCACCACGTTGGGCGCCCCGGTCTCTTTCGGTCCTTCTTCGATGTAGTCGGGCGCCACGTGCGTATGGATCGGCGCATTGGGATCGCCGAACGCGGGCAAGTCGGACGTGCCGTAGATCAGCAGCGCCCCGGTGACGACCACGATCACCAACGGCAGCAGCGGCGTGGTCACGGGAATCTTCTCGCGGCTCTTGGTCAGCGACAGGACACTCAGCAGCAGCACAGTAGAGATGCCTGCGCCGACGGCGGCCTCGGTGAAGGCGACGTCGACGGCATCCATCAGGACGAACAGGCTCGCCATAAGAAAGCTGTAGAGACCCGACAACATGGCCACTGCGAACAGGTTGCGCACGCGAATGACCGCAAGCCCCACGATCGCGAGCAACACCAGCAACGCGATGTCGATCGCCAGAATCACGCCTTGCCTCCGTCCCCGGGCTTGGTCCAGGGCAACATGCCACTGGAGAGCGCAGCACGTGCCAAAGCATGGCTGCCGGTCGGGCTGGTGAAGAACAGGAACACGACAATGAGTGCCAGCTTGACGATGACCAACCAGTCGTCCGCCTGCAGCATGAAGCCGACGAGCAGCATCCAGGCGCCCAGCGTGTCGGTGATGCCGGCGGCATGAAGGCGGGTATAGAAGTCGGGGAACCGTAGCAGGCCGATGCCGCCGATGACGCTGAAGCTCGCGCCGCCGCCGATCAACACCCAACTCAGAATGTCGAGCACGAGTTCCACTATTCCTCTCCGCCGGAATTGGAGACGAACTCGCCGTACTTGGTGAAGCGCAGGACGGCGACGACGCCGATGAAGTTCATCAACGCGTACAGTAGCGCGATGTCGAGGAAGTCCGGACGGTCGGTCAGAAAGCCGAGCACGGCGATCAACAACGTCGTCTTCGTGCCCACCATGTTAAGCGCCAGTATGCGGTCGAAGGTGGTCGGTCCCAGTAGCGCGCGCATCAGCGCGAATGTCATGGTGACCACGATTCCGATGGCGGCGACGGAGAACATCAGCCGGCCAGTTCCCTGGTGCGTTGTGCCATGCCGCCGCTTTCCAGATCGGCGGCGCCTTCTGGGGTTAGCGCGTGTACCAGAATCCGCTTGTTGGGCAGCATCCGAATGGAGACCGTCCCCGGCGTCAGCGTAATCGCGTTCGCATAGGTGACGCGTCCAAGATCGTCGGCTTGCGGCGCGTCGACCTCGATGAGGCGCGGATCGAGATCGATGCGCGGCGACACGATCAGCCGCGCCACCGCGATGTTTGAAACGACGATCTGCCAGCCGAGCCACAGCCAGTACAGCGGGGCACGCCAGGTCAGGTGCATGGGATGCCCCTCGTGATCGACCAGGTCCATCCGTCGGGCGATCCACACGACGAAGATCACGCTGGCTGCGCCGAAGGCGAGAAGGAGCGGCGTGTAGTGCCCCGAGAGCAGGAGCCAGATAAGGGCCAGAAAAAAGGCGAGACTGACGGCTGGAAACAAGCTGCTATTCCCCAAAGATCGCCGCCCGGCCTAGCGACCGGAACCAGCGGCGGCCCGCTTTGCACGGTCTGGCCGGGCGTTTGTCCCGCCAAACTTGTTCGGGAGTTTAGGGTATCTCCCCAAGTAATGGAAACAATTGCATAAAACGGGATTCGCTTGAGTAAACCTGCGCTCTTTCGAAGTATCCGGGAAAAGCGCTAAACTGCTCCTACTTAAGGGGCACCATCTGCTCAGCATTGGTTAAGTAAAACAGGGCCTTGGTACAATGGTCGAGGGCTCCGGCGATTCGAGTCGTGGCAATGGCGAAGAAGTCCGCGGCACAGTCAAGTGGTTCAATGTTTCCAAGGGGTTCGGATTCGTAACCCCGCTTGACGGTGGCGGCGACGTATTCGTCCATCTTTCTGCGTTGAGGCAAGGCGGATTCGATTCCGTCGAGGAGGGGGCGACTGTCTCCTGCCGTGTGGTCCAGGGCCCCAAGGGTCTTCAGGCCGTCGAGATAATCGAGATCGATCAATCCACCGCGGCGCCGTCGCGTCCGGCGAACGCGGGCCCGCCGCCGATTGAGGCCGAGGGCGATTCATTCGTTGCCACGGTCAAGTGGTTCAATCCTGAGAAGGGCTACGGGTTCATCACCCAGGGCGATGACTCCCAGGACGTTTTCGTCCACATCAAGACGCTTCGCCGCGTCGGCATCGAACAACTCCTGCCGGGGCAGTCGGTGAAAGTGCGCATCGGTCAGGGGCCAAAGGGCCCGCAGGTCGCCGAGATCGAGCTCGTTGAGGGCTAACGCGCGATTTCGACTGCGTAGCGCCCGACCGGCAACACTTCTTCCAGCATCCCCCGCGCCTTGAGAAAGGCGGCGAACCGCGCATAGCGCCCATGGTCGAGCGCGGCAGGCCGCAGCGCAAAGCGCGGCAGCGTGTCGCGCCAGGCGCGCCGGTTGAGTTCGTCGTCGAGGTCGCTGCGCCCCTTGATGAACAGTTCCCAGCTTTCGTCGGGGTGGTTGAGCAGGAACAGCACCCCTTGTTCCAGGGCCGACAGGAAGCGCCCCAATTGCGCGTCGTCCAGCCGGTCCTCGTGCGCCACAAGGATCAACTCGTCATACGCTGGCACCCCTTCCTCCTCGACGTAGAAGGCGCGCCCCGGCTTGCCGACGATGTCCATCTGGTTCAGTTCGAAGTTGCGGAACGCGCCGATCACCGCGTCGACCTGGCCCGAGATGATCGACGGTGACAGCGAGAAGTTGACGTTGATCAACGTGACGTCGTCGAGCGTCAGTCCGTGCCTTTCCAGCATCGCGCCGAGCAGGGCATCCTCGAAGCCGCCAACCGAGAACCCCACCTTGCGTCCCTTGAGGTCTGCGATCGAGGTGATCGGTCCGTCCCGTAGCACCACCAGCGAGTTCAGCGGCGACGCGACGAGAGTCGCGATACGCCGCAGTGGCAGACCCTGGGCAACCTGCAGATGGAGTTGCGGCTGATAGGAGACGGCTAGATCCGCGCGGCCGGCGGCGACCAGTTTTGGAGGATCGTTCGGGTCGGACGGCTGCACGAACTCGACGTCCAGGTCCTGAGCAGCGAAGTAGCCGCGCTCCAGCGCGACGAACAGCGGCGCATGGTCGGGGTTGATGAACCAGTCGAGCATCACCGTCATCTTGTCGGCGGCCGTTGCCGCCTGCGCGAACGGGACCAGGGCGATGACCAGGGCTAGGGCGATTAGGCGGATGGACATGGGTCTCTCCTTCAGGAAGGCAGGGCGGTGGTGGTTTCGCGCTGCCACGGCACGGCACGGCGGACAGCGAAATCGATGAGGAAATAGAGCGCCACAGCCATGGCGGCCAGTGTCAGCAGCGCGGCGAACATCAGGTCGATCTGGACGCGGGCGTTGGCTTGCAGCATCAGATAGCCGAGGCCGGCGCCGGATCCGACCCACTCGCCAACGACCGCGCCGATCGGTGCGACGGCGGCCGCAACGCGCAGTCCCGAACCAAGCGCCGGAAGCGCGGCTGGAATGCGAATCTGCCACAGGACCGCCAGGGGTCGGGTCCCGCCCGTCATCGTCCGCGCAAGATCCAGCCACCGCGGATCGGTTCGGCGCAGTCCGTCGAGAAAGCTCGACGCGACCGGGAAGTAGATGATGAGCGTCGCCATGCCGACCTTGGATGCCATGCCGTAGCCGAGCCACAGCACCAGGAGCGGCGCGATGGCGAATACCGGAATCACCTGGCTCGTGACCAGGACGGGCAGCAGCCAGCGCCGCGCCGGCCTGAACAGTGCGATCAGGATGGCGCTCGCGACGCCTATGGTCGCGCCGATCACCAGACCGGCAAGAATTTCGGCGAGCGTCACGGCCGCGTGGCCGGCGATGAAGCCGGCGCGTTCGATCAGAGTCGAAACCGTATCGAGCGGCGAGGGCAGCAGATAGGGCGGTGCGCCGGTCGCCCAGACGACCAACTGCCAAAGCACCAGCAGGCCGATCACAGTCGCGATGATGCGTCCCGCCGCCGTCATCTCGGAAGGGTCCCGGCGTTGGCCGAAAGCGCCTGCAACAGCGCCTCATGCCGCGCCGGCAGATCGCCGGCGGAAGGCGCGCGCGGTGGCGCGCCGTCGGGTGCCTGGGCCGGTTGCAGTCGCGCGGGCGTGCCGCTCAGGACGAAGAGATGGTGGCCGAGCCGTAGCGCCTCCTGGGGATCGTGCGTCACCATGATCACGGTACGCCCGCGGAGCAGTTCGCAAGCCAGGTCCTGAAGTCGGTAGCGCGTCAATGCGTCGACCGCCGAGAACGGCTCGTCCATCAGCACGACGGGCCGGTCCTCCATCAGGGTTCGGGCGAGCGCGACTCGCTGGCGCATGCCGCCCGACAGGGCATCGGGCGTCTTGCCTTCGTGTCCGGCAAGGCCGACCCGGTCCAGCAATCGGTCGACGGCAATGCGGTCGACCGGTTCGCCGCGCAGCCGGGCGCCAAGCGCGACGTTGTCCCGTGCCGAAAGCCAGGGCAAGAGCAGGTCGCTCTGGTCCATGTAGGCGATGCGGCCGTCGAGCGGCGCGCCGTCGCCGCCGTGCACGGTGCCCTGTGTCGGTCGGGTCAATCCGGCGATCGCGCGCAGCAGCGTGCTCTTGCCGCCGCCGCTCGGACCTAGCAGGCAGGTGATGGCGCCCGCAGCGAATCGTGCGGAAAGGGCATCGAACAGAGGCGCGCCGTCGAAAGCGAGGACCAGCGATTCGACCACCACGTCTATGCTTTGGCCGGTTTTATCCGGCGTCGTCAGGCTCATAAGCGCGTCCCTTCGCCGGTATTGGCCGGATCAGGTTCGAGGGGTCGTTCCAGCGGAACCTCTCAGCCAAAGGCTCCCCCCGCTTGATGAAGTCACTATAATCGGCGCTACTGCGCTTGAGAACGTCTTTCCCGGGAACGCACCAAGTGGCCAAGCTACCGGACCTTCAACGTCCGCTTCTTTATCTGGTTATCATCCTGATTCTGGGGCTCGCCGTAACTCTGGCGGGCGACCAGCTCACGGGCGACGCCGGGAACGACACGCTCGCCGGCGACGAACTCGTCATTGCAACCGGCGCAGGCCCCGTATCCTTCGTGGTCGAGCTCGCCGACGACGATGCGGAACGTACCCGCGGCTTGATGTTCCGCGAGGAACTCGCACCGAACGCCGGCATGCTCTTCGACTTCAAGCGCGAACAGCACGTGTCCTTCTGGATGCGCAATACTGTGATCCCGCTCGACATGTTCTTCATCAAGTCGGACGGCCGTATCGTAAAGATCGCCAAACGCACGGTGCCGTATTCGGAGCGGGGGATACCATCGTCCGAGCCGGTGCGGTTCGTGCTCGAGACCAACGCCGGCGTCGCCGACCGCTACGGAATCGAGCCCGGTGACACCGTGCGCCATCCCGCAATGGGCAATGTCCAATAACGCGTGTGGTTGGGCCGGACGCAGCCGCCGCTTTCGCGGCCGAGGATGAGCCGCCCGAGGGTTTCCGCCTTCTCGACAAGCGCTCGCCCTTCGGTGTTCTGGTAGGTCCGGTCTATCAGCGCGACGTCGCGGACGGTGCCGTGTTCGGCTTTCGCGTCCAGCCCAAACACCTGAACCTCGGCGGCGTCACCCATGGCGGGATGCTGGCCACCTTCGCCGACATCGTGCTGGGCCAGTTTCCGGCGCGCGATTTCGGTGCAGTCACGGTGACCATCCGCCTCGTCATGGACTATCTTGCGCCCGCCAAGAACGGCGACTGGGTCGAGGCGCGTCCGATCGTGACGCGCCGCACGCGGTCGCTTGTATTTGCCGAGACGACCCTGATCGCCGGACCCCGCTCGCTACTGACGGCGTCTGCCGTATTCAAAGTTCTGGACCGCCGCCGTGGTCCGTCCACCCCAGCCGCTCAAGGAGAAAAGTGATGTATGGCAGGAAGGAAATCGCCCCCCAGCGCTACCGCGAGGATCTCGGACGCTACTACGAGGACTTCGAGGTCGGCGACGTCTACGAGCACCGGCCCGGCCGCTCGGTGACCGAAACCGACAACATCTGGTTCACCAATTTGACGATGAACACCCACCCGGTGCACTTCGACTACGCCTACGCGCGCAAGAGCGAGTTCGGCAAGCCGCTGGTGAATTCGGCTCTGACCCTGGCGATGGTCGCCGGCATGAGCGTCAGCGACACCAGTCAGAAGGCGATCGCCAACCTCGGCTGGGACAAGATCAAGCTCACGGCACCCGTCTTCGCCGGCGACACGCTCTATGCGGAGAGCGAAGTGCTGGCCAA
>JAYOEZ010000039.1:0-28088 GCA_038116985.1 Alphaproteobacteria bacterium
GTGGAAGAGCAAGGGATCGCGTTCCATGTTCACGTAATGCTCGACCGCCCCAAGGATGATGACGTGGTCCCCGCCCGGATAGCGCGCTTCGACCCGGCACTCCATATAGGCGACGCAGTCCTCCAGTAGTGGGGCGCCGTCTAGGCCCTCGTGCCACGAAAGCCCTGCGAACTTGGCTTCGCCGCTGCGAGCGAACCGCAGCGCGATCTCTTGCTGATTGGCGGCCAGGATATTCACGCCGAAAGCTTTTCCCTCGGTGAACGCCGGCGCACTGGCCGAGGATTCGGCGACGCTCCACAGTATCAGCGGCGGATCCAGCGAAACCGACGTGAAGGAGTTGCAGGTCACGCCCACCGGGTGCTTGGCGCTGTCGAGAGCGGTGATTACCGCCACGCCGGTGGCAAACTGGCCCAGCGTGTCGCGGTAGCGCCGACGTGCTGATTCGCCGCTTCCCGGTTGTTCCCGGTCGACGGGCAGGTCGCTGCTCGGATTGTCTTTCGCGTTGGCGCTCACGGGTCCGGTTCTTTGGCTGCGGCTTCTCAACTCGCATGGTGGCGACGTTGGAATCAAGCGCCTTTTGGAGCGTTTCCAAGCCGCGGACAGCGCTCCCTGTGGCCGGTTCCACCTTGACCGCAGCGTGAACAAGCGGTTTGATCGTATCGCGTGCACCAACAACAGAGTGGTACTCCGCACGCCGAAGAGGCCATGACCCAGTTCCGACCCGTACGCTCCCTCATCAGGGGCCTGGACATCCTGCAGGCGCTCAACCGCCGCAATGGCGCCACCGTGACTGAAGTGGCCGAGGACACATCACTGTCCCGCGGGACCGTGTATCGAATGCTCGAGACGGTACGCGAGGCCGGCTATGTCTATCGCGACGCAGCCGATGCCCGCTACCGACTGACCATTCTGGTCCGCGGCCTGAGCGACGGGTTCAGCGACGAATCGTGGATCTCCGAAATCGCCAAGCCGCGCATCGAGGCGCTCTGCAAAAAGGTGATCTGGCCGATCGCGGTTGCGACCATCCACGGCACGTCGATGCTGGTTCGCGAGACCACCGACAAGAATTCGCCGCTCGCGATGCGGCGGCTGAGCGGCGGCTTCCGGTTTCCGCTTGTCGCCAGTTCGGCCGGGCAGGTCTATCTGGCCTTCTGTCCCGAGGAGCAGCGTGAAACGCTGCTCGACGTGGTGTCGAGATCGGACACGCATCCTGCGGACGTGTTGGCGCGCAACCCTAAACTGATGCGCAAGATCCTCTCAGACGTGAAGCAGAAGGGTTACGCGACGACGACGCGGCCGCATATCAACGACAGTTCGATCGCGGTCCCGGTGCTGCCGCACGGTCGCGTCATCGGGGCAATAAGCCTGCGCTATATCGATTCGGCGATGTCCGTGGCCACGGCGGTGGACAAGTACCTGGGCGACCTAAAGGAAACGGCCAAGGACATTGCGGACGCATTCGAAAGGAAGAGTCAGGATCCGGTGGGTAGCGGCTAGCGCCCGGCCGGAATTCGCTCGAGCGCGACAAGCGTCGACGCGAGCTTGGTGAGCGCACTGGCGCGCGCAAAGCCGTTTTCAATGCCGCGGGCGACCTTGATCGCCGCCTCAAAAGTCTCATTCGCCAGAGTCCACTCGTCCAGCCTGGCGCTGCTCAGGGCGAGGCGCGCGAGCGTCCAGGCCCGATCCAGGTCGCTGGCGATCTTGTCGGCCGCGTCAAGAGCCATTGATCGCGTCTTGTCTGCCTGCTGGCCGTCACGAGCCTGCAACGAGGCCAGATGCCAGAGCGACTGAGCCCGCAGGCCGTCGTCGGTGATCTTCGAGGCTGCATCGGTTGCTGCCTCGAAACCTCTGATCTCTGCGAGCGCGGCCGCGATCCGGCTGACCGCCACGGCCTTCGCGTAGGTGAAGCGGGTGTCAATCTTCTCTGTGTCGGCCTTCGCCTGTTCGATGCTGCGGCGAGCATCGTCGATCCTACCAACCCGTGCCTGCGCGATGGCGACGTCGGTCAGGGCGATGACCCGGTACCTCGTGTCGCCTACATCCGTGGCCGCCGCAATGGCTTCGTCGGAGTCACCGACAATCACACTTTGTTCTGCAAGGGCGAGAAGGGCGGGGCGGCGTTGAGAGGCGTCGTCGATCCGAGCCAGGAGCAGACGTGCACGGCCGGTTTCGCCGCCTCGCGCCAGTACGGTCGCGACCTCGCCCAGAACCCGGTCGCGTTCGTTGTTGGACAACGCCGTATCTTCCGCGGTGTGCAGCGCCACCTCCAACAAGGCCTGCGCTGCATCCTCCGCGCCGGCGGCCCTGAGTTCGGGAACCAGCTTGGCAAGCAGTGTGGCCGTTGCCGGCGCATCACTCGACTCCCCGGCGCGCATCATCAGTTCGCCGAGCGTTCGGCCAAGCGATTCGGGGGTTCCCGATCGCGCCTCGTCGACGGCGATGGCTGCGATGATCTCCGCCGCGGTCATGGGCTCGTGTATGCCATCGACGACGCCGCGGGCCTCGTCGCCCAGTCCGGCTTTCGCCCAGGCGATGCCCGAATCGCGCAGGGCGGCGACCGTGAGGCGGGGATCATCGATCAGCGAAATCGTCCTGTAGACGTCGTCGATCAGACCCGCGCCGGCGCGTGCAACGGCAATGTCGCCGAGCGCCCAGTCGCGGAACTTCAGGTCGGCAATCGCTTTGGCGCTCTCGAAAGCCTCGTCGAGGAGGCAGCCAGGTGAAGGCGCGGAAAAGCACGGCGAAGGGTCGCGCAAGGGGTTGGCGGATTCGGTTTCCGAGTTTTCCAGGCGCTTGGCAAGTGCGCTCGTCGACAGAATCTCGCGGGCGCGCTGCTGCTTGCGCTCGCGCGTTTCGCCCAAGCGAGCGAGCAAACGGTTGGCGCGGCCAACGGTTTCGAGGTGGTCGAGCAGTTCACGTGTCGGTTGTCCCGTGATCGGCAGTTCGACCTGAGATTCGTAGATTCGAATGGCGCGCTCGGTCGTCGCCGAATACGCGCCGTCGACGGGCCCGTTGTAGATGCCCAGTTGCTTGAGAACTTCCTGAATCCGCGAGACCAGAGCCGAAAAACGGACGGTATCGTCGACGAATCCGGCGGCGCTCTCATCCCGGTCTTCGATGGCGGCCTGTCGCAGCAGACCGTTTTCGAAACCGCCCGACGGCGCGAATGCGGCGGCGCCCAGGGAGGGCACGTCGACCAGAAACACCAACAGGGCGGCCAGACCCACCGGTAGAAAGCGCTGCAACACTAGGGGAGGGGATACGGTCAATCGAGTGGTCCGATGTGGTGTCCAGTGGCCATGTTACCACAATATGTTGCCATCATAGACCGGCGTCCACCAATTGGCAGTGACCTCACGCACGCCGGATCCAAATAGGATTCGGGCCCGGACAGGAACGGCGCAGTAGCCCAGTCGAAACTGTTCGCTCCGCGGTATTTGGTGCGCGAACGTGTCAGGAGACCCCCACATTTGGCGGCGCTTTCTGTAAGATGTGCGCCGAACTAGCAAAGACACCTATGCCCAAGACTGCTGAGAAAACGCTCCGGGGAACTGAATTATTCGCGAATCTTCCGCCTGAGGAGATCGCGTCGCTGGAGACACGTTGCAAGTGGGGACACTACGCGCCCGGCGAACAGATTCTCGACCGCGACAGCGAAAACCGGGACGTGTACTTCGTGGTCACCGGTTCCGTTCGGATCGTCAATTTTTCGACCTCTGGCCGCGAGATCGCTCTCGCAAATGTGGAAGCCGGCAGCTATTTCGGCGAACTGTGGGCAATCGACGGGCAGCGCCGGTCTGCGAGCGTTGTTGCGGTGACGGCGTGCGATGTCGCGACGATCACTCCCGCAGTATTCAGCCGTCTCCTTGTCAAGCATCCAACGGTCGCGATGCATGTGTTGCAGCGCATGGCCGGTATCATACGCGTGGCCGACGACCGCATCATGGACCTCAGCACGCTTCGCGCGGTCCAGCGGGTCTACGTCGAGTTGCTCCGGCTGACCGACCGTGATGTGGCCGTGCCCGAATTGTGGGTGATCCGGCCGATGTTGAGCCACAGCGAGATCGCAAGCCGCGCCAGTACCACCCGCGAAACGGTCGCCCGTGTGCTGGGTCAGCTGGCCCATGCCGGTATCGTCGAACGCAAGAGCAAGGCGCTGTACATCCGGGACAAAGAGCGGCTTGAACGGCTCGCCGAGTTATCGGCGCCGGAAGGAATGGTGATGCCCAAGGTGTCGGCCAATCCTGACATGAATGCTGCCGAATAGCCTTGGTGGATACAGCGACGACACAGGGCGAACACGCCGTAACACCTGACGCCGTCTCGAAAATGATGCCGTGCTCGCTCTCGGTCGTGATCCCGGTCCACAACGAGAGCGAAAATATCGGAAAGTTGCTTCTTGAGACCGCTGCCGCTTTGCGTGGCGTAGTCGATTTCGAAGTCGTCGTGGTCGACGATGCCAGCGCGGACGCGACAGCCGAGGTGTTGCGCAAGGCTTCGCAGGAAATGCCGGAACTGCGTGTGCTGCGCCACAGGAAACAGGCGGGCCAAAGCGCGGGAGTCGTCACGGGCGTTCGCGCCAGCCATGGCGCGTGGATCGCGACGCTCGACGGCGACGGCCAGAACGATCCTTCGGACATCCCCGCCATGCTGAGCTTGCGCGACGCCACGCCAGGGCGCGGCTCATTGCTGGTGGCGGGACGGCGTCGCAAGAGGAAGGACACGGCCTTCAAGCGGATGCAGTCGCGTATCGCCAATGCCGTTCGATCGCGGCTATTGGGTGATGCGACGCCGGATACGGGTTGCGGCCTGAAGCTGTTTCCGCGCGATGCCTTTCTCGCGCTTCCCCATTTCGATCACGTCCACCGTTTCCTGCCTGCCTTGTTTCTCAGGGCAGGCGGACGCGTCGTGTCGCAGGACGTCAGCCACCGGCCACGTCAGGGCGGGACCTCGCACTATGGTATGTGGGGGCGATTGGCGGTCGGCGTCGTCGACCTGCTGGGTGTGATGTGGTTACAGCGACGCGGCGTCGTGGTAGAGGCGGACGAACAGGAATTAGGCGTTGGAGAGTAGAGAGCGATGAGTGCGACCCTTACCTGGACAATCATTGGCTTCGTCGGCCAGGCGCTGTTCAGCGCGCGGTTCTTTGCCCAGTGGGTCGTCAGCGAGTGGCGCCGAAAGAGCGTCATACCCATTGCCTTCTGGTACTTCAGCATCGCCGGTGGTGTGACGCTGTTGAGCTACGCGATCTATCGCGAGGACCCCGTGTTCATTGTCGGGCAGGGGGCAGGGCTTCTGATCTACTCCCGAAACCTCTACCTCATCTACCGGGAGCGCAGGACCGAAGGCACGGTGCAGGGCTAAGGCGGTCGCCGCGATGGACGCCAGGACTTGGCACTACTGGTCGTGGGCAGCGCTTTGGGCCGTACTTGTGGCTACGGCGCTGGTGCTGCGGCCGATCATGCCGCTAGATGAGACCAGGTATTTTGCTGTGGCCTGGGAGATGTGGCGGTCGGGTGACCTGCTCGTCCCCCATCTCAACGGAGAAACCTACAGCCACAAGCCGCCGTTGCTGTTCTGGCTCATCAATGCGGGCTGGGCCGTTTTCGGCGTCAACGACCTGTGGGGACGCCTGGTGGCCCCTGCGTTTGGTCTCGCTTCGATCTTCATGACCTATCGGCTCGCGCGCCTCCTGTGGCCAGGCTCGCGCACTGCGCAGGTGTCTGCGCCGTGGGTTCTGTGCGGCGTCCTGCTCTGGGACGTGACGACGACCGTGAGCATGTTCGACACCATGGTCATGTTCTTCGTCCTTCTGGCGCTGACCGGTGTAGCGCTGGCGGCGACGGCGCGCGCCGAAGGCGGGAACCTCAACCGAAGGCGCTTCGCCCAGGGATGGGTTCTGCTCGCCTGCGGCATCGGTTTTGGTGTCCTGTCGAAGGGGCCGGTGGTGTTGGTCTACACGCTGCCGGTCGCAGTGTTTGCGCCGTTGTGGTGGTCCCCGGCGGAAAAATCTGTCCGCGTTGGCGTGGCCAACTGGTACTTGGGCGTCACGGCGGCGATTCTGGGTAGCGCAGCCATCGCCCTCGGATGGGCGGTCCCATCTGCCCTTGCCGGCGGCGACGAGTTCGCGCGCGCCATATTTCTCGGACAGACCACCGAGCGTATCGCGGGGTCCTATTCCCATGGGCGGCCGTTCTGGTGGTACGCCGCGATGATGCCGGTCTTGCTATTTCCGTGGATCGTCTGGCCGACGCTATGGCGGGGACTGCGGCTCGCGGACTGGCGCCGGGATCCGGGTGTTCGCTTCACGGCGCTCTGGCTTGCCGGCGCCTTCCTGGTGCTGTCCGCGTTTACCGACAAGCAGCCGCACTACTTCCTGCCCGCCGCGCCCGCATTTGCGCTCCTCGCGGGACGCGCGCTGACCACGGTTGGCGCTCTCGAGGCACGCCCATGGGCGCTGATCCTGCCGATGGTTCCCTTTGCCGTCATCGGCATGGCTCTGGTGGTGTTGGGGATCCGGCCGGACATGGCTGCGCCGCTGGCCGGCGACGCGCCGGTCACCCTCGGCCTGGAAACGGTCATTGCCGGCGGCGTTTTTTTCGGGCTTGTGGTGGGCGTCACCGGGCTCGCCGGAACCCAGCCGTTGCGACAGGTCCAGGCGCTTGCCGTCGTATCCGCCGCATTCGTTGTGGCTCTGCATCTTGTGGCCAGCACGGCGCTCGCGCACCTCTACGATCTGCGCAGCGTCGCGTCGCGGGTTCAGATCCTGGAGCGCGAGGGAAGGCCGGTCGCTTACGTCGGCAAGTATAACGGCCAGTTCCACTATTTCGGACGGCTCGAGACGCCGATTGATACGGTTGACGGCGGCGCCGTCGTCGAGTGGTTCGCGGAGAATCCACGCGGCGTCGCGATCTATCTCCACAGGCGGCCGGCGGATGTGCAGAACCGGGCACCGCTCCACGTTCAGCCGTTTCGGGGTCGCTGGCTTGCGCTATGGGACAAGGGCGGGGCCGAACTCGCGCCCGAGATCTTTACGCGTTAGTTGTCTCCGACGAAACCATCGCGCCACGGCCGGAAAGAGGCGGCGCGCGTGCGCGCGGTGGCCAGGGATTCCTCGCTCATAAGTCCTTCGGCAACCTCGCGGAAGACCTTTGCCTGCTGGACCACGCCGGCGTTGTCGCTCTTCCCGGCGAGCGTTAGCCACATATAGGCGTCGACGAGGTTCTGCCGGATGCCCTGCCCATACAATCGCTGTGAGCCAAAGACCAGCTGGGCGCTGTGTTCGTTCTTGGAAGCTGCTTTGTAGAGCCACACGGCCGCAATGGCCTCGTTCCTCGGATAGCCGTCGCCTCGCAGATACATCAGCCCCGTCATCATCTCGGCCGCGGCATCGCCCTGTTCAACGAGCGGCTGGAATTCCTCGATGGCTCGTTGGAAGTCCCCGAGCACGTATGCCCGCTCGCCGGCGGCGAAGTCGGCGCTGGCCGGGCGAGACACGTTGGCAACAAGAAGCGTTGCGGCGAGAAGCAGGCCTAATCCCGGAAATGTGCGCGCGTGATGGGACATAGCGTTCTCGGCTAATCAACACCGGGCTCCGACTCTAATGCGAAACGGTTTGAGTGAACAGATCGCTGGAATCGGCGCTTTCGCCGTCATACCGCAATTGTCATCCCGCGGTCGCTGGACATCCGGTTCACGCACTTCCATATAAGGGCCACGCTGTGAGGAACTGAATCACGCATGGACGATCGACCGACGCCCGATTCCGACGAACCGGGCCACACGCCACTTATTCAGGACGTCCCCAAACCGGGACGTTTCCGGCGTTTGCGCGCGAATTTCCTGACGGGTCTGGTCGTCGCCGCGCCGATCGGCATCACTATCTGGCTTGCGGTTCAGGTCGTCAGCTTCATCGACCAGTCCGTCGCGGGTTTCATCCCCGATCGCTACAACGACGCCTACAATCAATACGGTTTGCCGGGGACCGGCGTCGTCATCGTCGTCGTTCTGCTGACGCTGATCGGGTTCCTGACCAGGAACTTCCTCGGTCGCTCGCTACTCGCCTACGGCGAAAGCTGGGTCAACCGCATGCCGATTGTGCGTTCCGTCTACGGAGCGCTGAAGCAGATTTTCGACGCTGTCGTGCAGCAGTCGAACAATTTTCGCGAGGTCGTGTTGGTCGAGTACCCGCGGCGCGGAATCTGGGCGATAGGCTTTGTGACGAGCACGACGCGGGGCGAAGTTCAGAACCTTACCGAGGACGATGTGGTGAACGTCTTCCTGCCGACCACGCCCAACCCGACGTCAGGGTTCCTGCTCTTTGTGCCGCGGCGCGACCTCGTCACACTGCACATGACGATCGAAGAGGGCATCAAGCTGGTTATCTCCGGCGGCCTCGTGACGCCGGTAGATCCGCGCACCTCGTCGCGCCGCGACAAGCCGGTCATCAGCTCGCGCCTCGACGCGCCTGAAGTGCTGGAGCCCCAGGGAACCCTGGTTGCTCAGCCCGATCGCAAGTAGCGCACCGCGGCGTCCCGCTCGAAAAGATAGAGAAGGATGCGGAGCGCTTCGCCGCGTTCGCTCTTCAGTTCGGGATCGCCCTCGAGAACCAGCCGGGCGTCGTCTGCTGCCATCGCCAACAATTCCTGATGCGCCTCGATGTCCGCCAGCCGGAAATCAGGAAGGCCGCTTTGTCGGGTGCCGAGCACTTCGCCGGCGCCGCGCAGCCGCAGATCTTCTTCAGCGATCCGGAAGCCGTCGTCGGTCTCGCGCATGATGGCGAGCCGCGCCTTGGCCGTTTCGCCTAGGGGCTGGGCGTATAGCAGCAGGCACGTCGACTTGCCGTGACCGCGCCCGACGCGGCCGCGCAACTGGTGCAACTGTGCGAGGCCGAAGCGCTCGGCGTGTTCGATGACCATGACGGTCGCTTCCGGAACGTCGACGCCGACTTCGATGACGGTCGTCGCGACTAGGATGTCGCTCTCTCCGGCTGCGAATGCCGCCATCACCTTGTCACGTTCGGTCCCCTTCATCTGCCCGTGCGCCAGGGCGACGCGGCTGCCGAACCGCTTGCGAAGATCCTGGGCGCGATCCTCGGCGGCTGCGACGTCGACGAGTTCGGATTCGGCGACCAACGGACAAACCCAGTAGATGCGCGCGCCGGAGTCGATGGCGCGGCGCAATGAGCCGATGACTTCGTCGAGCCGGTCGAGCGGGATCGTCCGGGTGTCGACCGGCTGGCGACCGGGCGGCTTGCCGAGGAGGCGCGAGACGTCCATGTCGCCGTAGGCCGTCAGCGCCAGCGTGCGCGGGATTGGCGTTGCCGTCATGAGCAGCGTGTTCGTGTCGCCTGCGTTGGTGGTCTTCGAGGCGAGGGCGAGGCGTTGGTGGACGCCGAAGCGGTGCTGCTCGTCGATGACGGCCAGCCCGAGATGTTTGAACGCCACGTCTTCCTGGAACAGCGCGTGGGTACCAACGGCGATCTGGATCACGCCGCTCGCGAGATCGGCCAGCAGTTCTTCGCGTGCCTTGCCCTTCTCGCGCCCGGTCAACAGCGCGATGCGCACGCCGCTCGGCGCAGCCAACTCCTGCAGAACTCGGTAGTGCTGGCGTGCCAGTAACTCGGTCGGCGCCATCATGGCCGCCTGGCGGCCTCCTTCTACGGCGATCAGCATGGCAAGCAACGCGACGACGGTCTTGCCGCTGCCCACGTCGCCCTGGAGTAGCCGTAGCATTCGGAAGGGGGAGGCGATGTCTTCCGCGATCTCCGCGACCGCCTGCTCCTGTGCCCCGGTGAGCGCAAAGGGCAATGCGGCGATCACCGGCCCACGTAGGGACCCGTCGCCTTCCAGTGGTTCACCTTTGATGCGCCGCGTCCGCTGCCGCACCAGGGCAAGCGCCAACTGGTTCGAAAGGAGTTCGTCGTAAGCGAGCCGTTGCCGGGCTGGAGCATTCGCGTCGAGGTCGTCCGGTCCGTCCGGGGCATGGGCCGCAAGCAACGCCTCGCGCCACGGCCGCCAGCGGTTCTGCGCGCATGTTGATGAGGCAATCCACTCGGGTAGCTCGGGCACCGTTTTCAGCGCGCCCTGAACCGCCTTGAGCAGCGGTTTCGAGGTCAGCCCTGCGGTCAGCGGGTAGGTTGGCTCCACACCGATGACATCCTCGGCCTCGTCGGGCTTGGCGATCCAGTCGGGGTGGGCCATCTGGCGTTCGGCCCCGTAGCGTTCGACCCGGCCGGAGATCACCCGCGTCTCGCCCTCCGGGAGCTGGTTCTTGAGATAATCGGGCCGTGCGTTGAAGAAGGTCAGCGTGATGAACCCGGTTTCATCCGAGCAACGGACCTTGTAGGGAAGCCGGCGATTGGGTGGCGGCGCATGGGCGTCGATGCGGACAGTGAGCGTCGCAATCGTGCCTTCCGGCGCTTCGGCAACCTTGGGCGCGAAGCGGCGATCGATCAGCCCAGAGGGGAGGTGCCAGCAAAGATCGATGATCTTGCCGCCGGTCACTTTCTCGATCAGCGCGCCAATCTTTGGGCCCACGCCAGCGAGACTGGTCACAGGCTTGAAGAGCGGGAAAAGGATTTCCGGACGTTGGGCCACCGTGTGGGGCTCTTGTTCGGCAGGGAGCGCGACCTTAGCTTAGGCCCCTGACCTTTGCCACACCCGGTGCCCCTGGGGCCCCGGGTCGTGGCTATTTGTGTTGAGGCCATGGACGACGAAAAGCGCCGCAAGCGAATCCTGTTCAGGGCGTGGCATCGCGGGACCCGTGAAGCCGACCTCCTGATGGGCCGGTTCGCAGAGCGATACCTGGCGGAGATGACGCCGCAGGAGATGGATCAGTTCGAGGCAGTTCTGGAGTTGCCCGAACCCGATCTGTTGGCGTGGTACGTCGGCCGGGCAGCCCCGCCCGAGGATATGCTGACGCCGGTTCTCAAGTCGATACTCGACTTTAAGATTTATGAATAACTATCTGTTTGATAAATATTTTCCCGAGAGATCAACTGTCGCGATTGAAGGCGCGCCGCCTGGGTTCGATGCCTGCGTTCTGGCCGACCTCGTACATGCGGACAAGATCCGCCGGATCGTCTTCATTGCCCGTGACGGGGAACGGCAGGCGGCCCTGTGCGATGCCCTGGCGTTCTTCGCGCCCGATGTCGAGGTCGTCGCCTTTCCGGCGTGGGACTGCCTTCCATACGATCGCGTTTCGCCCAATCAGGAGGTCGTTGCGACCCGCATGGCGGCGCTCACGCGGCTGGCTTCGCTCGATGGGTCTGCGCCGGTCGTCGTCGTGGCGACCGTCAACGCCATGTTGCAACGGGTGCCACCGCTGGATCACGTCGTTGCAGCGTCCTTTGTCGTGCATCCTGGGGAACGGCTCGACGTCGCCGCGTTCACCGACTACCTCGTCCGCCATGGCTATACGCGGACTGGGACGGTGCGCGAGCCGGGCGAGTTCGCGATCCGCGGTGGCATCGTCGACGTCTACCCGCCGGGTACCGAGGAGCCGTTGCGCCTGGACTTGTTCGGCGACGAGCTGGAAGCGGTCCGCGCATTCGATCCGCTGACACAGGTCTCCAGCAGCAAGCGCGATGCGCTGCGCCTCGAGGCCGTGGGCGAGCATCCGTTCGACGACGCGGCGGTTTCAAGATTCCGAGATGGCTACCGCCGGCGCTTCGGCAATGCGGTCGACGGCGACGTACTCTATCAGTCGGTAAGCGAGGGACGCCGCCACGCCGGCATGGAGCACTGGTTGCCGCTGTTCCACGCGGAAATGGCGACTCTTCTCGACTATGTCCCGGGCGCCGCCGTCGCGCTCGATCATCTGTCCGGAGAAGCGGCCCAGGCCCGCTTCGATGCGATCGATGACGCGTTCGGCGCGCGTCAGGAGGCCTTTGCCGCCCGCAGCGACAGCGCCACGATCTACCGCGCGCTACCGCCCGAGGCCCTCTATCTCGGGCCGGGCGAATGGTCAGAGCTCCAGTCGGGTCGCACAACCCTCCTGTTCGATCAGTTCCGCAAACCGGGCGGCAAGGTCACCTCGATCGAAGCCGGCGGCAGGGTCGGTCGCGACTTCGCGGCCGAGCGCGCGCAGAAGGAAACTGACCTCTTTGGCGCCGTTCTGGGCCACGTGCGCGGGCTGCAGGGCGAGGGCCGGCGCGTTGTCATCGCCAACTATTCGAAAGGCACGCTGGATCGCACGGAGAAACTTCTTGCGGTCCACGAAGATGCAGCGACCGTCCGGGTTCAGGACTGGAAGGAAGCCGAGCGGCTGCCGCCGGAAACCGTCGCGCTGGCGGTCCTGCCGATGGAACACGGGTTCGTGGCGACCGGCCTCGCCGTACTCACCGAGCAGGACATTCTCGGTGACACCCTCACACGTCGCGCCCGCCGTTCGTCGCGGCGGGCCGAGACCTTTATCCGCGAGGTATCGAGCCTCGAGCCCGGCGACCTGGTCGTCCATACCGAACACGGCATCGGACGTTACGAGGGGCTGCAGACGCTCGAAGTTACCGGTGCGCCGCACGACTGCGTGGCGCTGACCTACGCCGACGAGGCGCGGCTGTTCATTCCGGTGGAGAACATCGAGGTGCTGTCCCGTTATGGCGGCGCCGACACCGAAGCGGCGCTCGACCGCCTTGGCGGCACCGGCTGGCAGGCGCGCAAGGCGAAACTCAAGAAGCGCCTCAAGGACATGGCCGAGGCACTGATCAAGGTCGCGGCTGCCCGCGTCGCCCGCACCGGCACCCGCATGTCGCCGCCGCACGGCGCCTACGAGGAGTTCTGCGCCCGCTTTCCCTACGAGTTGACCGACGATCAGCAAACTGCGCTTGAAGACGTTCTCAACGACATGGCGTCTGGCAGGCCGATGGACCGCCTGATTTGCGGTGACGTCGGCTTCGGCAAGACAGAGGTTGCGCTGCGCGCGGCGTTCGTCGCCGCCATGTCGGGTCACCAGGTGGCCGTCGTGGTGCCGACAACGTTGCTTGCCCGCCAGCACTTCGAGACATTCCGGAGCCGTTTCGCAGGGCTCCCGGTCAATCTCGGCCAGTTGTCGCGCATGGTGACACAGAAGCAGTCCGCGGACACGAAGCAAGGGCTGGCAGACGGGCGCGTCGACATTGTGGTCGGCACGCACGCGCTGTTGGCCAAGACGGTGAAGTTCCGCGACCTGGGTCTGCTCATCGTCGACGAGGAACAGCACTTCGGCGTCGGGCACAAGGAACGCCTCAAGCAGCTACGCAACAAGGTTCATGTGCTGACGATGACGGCGACGCCCATCCCGCGCACGCTGCAGATGGCGATGTCGGGACTACGCGAGTTGAGTTTGATCGCGACGCCACCGGTCGACCGACTGGCAGTCCGCACCTTCATCATGCCGTTCGATTCGGTCACCGTGCGTGAGGCCATCCTGCGAGAGCATTTCCGCGGCGGGCAGATCTTCTACGTTTGTCCGCGCATCAAGGATCTGCCCGAAGCGGAGGAGTTCCTTCGCGAATACGTCCCCGAAGTGAAGTACGCGGTGGCGCACGGTCAGATGAACGCGACCGATCTAGATGCCGTGATGCAGACCTTCTACGAGGGCGGGTACGACGTCCTGATCTCGACGAACATTGTCGAATCGGGCCTCGACGTTCCGTCCGCCAATACCATGGTCATCCATCGCGCGGATATGTTCGGGCTTGCGCAGCTCTATCAGCTGCGTGGCCGCATCGGCCGCTCCAAGGTGCGCGCCTACGCCTATCTCACGGTGGTGCCGGGCAGCGTGCCGACCGCGCGCGCCCAGCAACGTCTCGAGGTCATGCAAACCCTCGATCAGCTTGGCGCAGGTTTCACGCTGGCGAGCCATGATCTTGATATTCGTGGCGCCGGCAACCTGCTGGGCGAGGAGCAATCCGGTCACATTCGCGAGGTCGGGATCGAGTTGTTTCAGGAGATGCTGGAGGAAGCCGTCGCCACGGCGCGGCACGGGACCGATGCGGCGGAGGACGACTCGCGTTGGTCGCCGCAGATCAACCTCGGTACGGCGGTGCTCATTCCAGAGCGCTATATCGAGGACCTCGATACCCGCATGGGGCTTTACCGTCGTGTCAGCCGCTTGGATACGTCAGGCGAAATCGACGCCTTCGCCGCCGAACTGATCGACCGGTTCGGCGCGCTGCCGCCCGAGGTGGAGCACCTGCTGGACATCGTGAAGATCAAGGCGCTGTGCCGTGCCGCCGGCGTGGACAAGCTGGAGGTGGGGCCGCGCGGCGCGGCGGTCAATTTCCGGGGCAATCGCTTCGCCAACCCGGCCGGACTCGTCGCGTTTATCGGCGAGCACGGGGGCACGGCGAAGCTGCGACCCGACCACACGCTCGTCTACGGACGCAACTGGTCGGACGAACGCGATCGGGTTCGCGGTGCCGATCAGCTTGTGCGCAACCTGGCGGCCGTTGCGGCTCAGTCGCCGGCGGCCGAGGCCGGGGCGGGCCCAGCCTCGGCGTCTTCGGCCAGCTTCTCGAAGACCTGAAGGAAGACTTCCGCGCCCTGCGCGCCCTGTACGGCGTACTTGTTCTCGATGATGAACGTGGGTACGCCGGTGATGCCCATCTGTGTGGCGTACTGCGCCTCGGCGCGCACGCGCTCGTCGTCGGTGTCGCTGGCCAGCCGTTGGCGAATCTGGGTGCCGTCCATGCCGACCTCATCGGCCGCCGCGGCCAGTGTGTCGGCACTCCCGATGTCTTCGTGGTCGAGGAAATAGCGGCGGAACAGGACTTCGGCGAGCGCGTCCTGGTGGTCGCTCTCGCGCGCCCAGTGCAGAACCCGATGGGAATCGATCGTGTTCGGTACCCGGTTCATGTTCTGGAAATCGAACGGGATGCCGGCGGCGTCGCCTGCCTGGCTCAGGGAGGTAAGCATCCCTTCGGGATAGGTTTCGCTGCCGAACTTTTCCTTGAGGTAGGCCTTCCGGTCCACGCCCTCCTTGGGCGTCGTTGGGTTCAGCTGAAATGGATGCCAGACGACCTCGACGTCGAGATCGGGGCGTTGCGCGAGGGCGGCTTCGAGCCGCCGCTTGCCGACGAAGCACCATGGGCAAATGGTGTCGGAAACGATGTCGATTTTCATGATGCTGGCAGTATAGGGTGCCCGCCTGCGGCGCGCGAGATGCGGTTGGTCGACAGGTTCAAGTCTTTGCGATGAAGGGGAAATCGGCATGACGGAAAAGAGACTGGCAGGAAAGCGGGCCATCGTGACCGGCGCGTCAAGCGGACTCGGCGCGCGCTTCGCTGAGGTGCTGGCAGCCGATGGCGCCGAGGTCGTGCTGGCGGCGCGCCGTGCCGATCGTCTTGACGAACTCGTCGGCAAGATCGCTTCGGACGGCGGCAGGGCGCAGGCAGTTTCCCTCGACGTCACCGACGCCGACGATATCGATGGCGTCGTGAAACAGGCGGTCGACGGCGGCGGCATCGACATCCTTGTCAACAACGCCGGAATCTCGATCGAGAAGCGGCTGACGGACTTCACCGTCGAGGACTACGACCGCCTGATGGCAACCAACCAGCGCGGCGCGTTCTTCATGGCGCAGCATGTCGGCAAGGCGATGATCGAGCGCGGGCAGGGCGGCAAGATCGTGAACATCGCATCGGTCCTTGCGAGCACGGTTCTGGCGGGGCTCGGGATCTACGGCATGTCCAAGGCGGCGGTCGCGCACATGACGCGCACCATGGCCCTCGAATGGGCGCGTTTCGACATCCAGGTGAACGCCATCGCGCCGGGGTACATCGAGACCGAGATCAACAGCGCGTTCTTCAAGACAGAGCCGGGCCAGAAGATGGTCGCCAAGATGCTGCGCGGTCGTCTTGGTCAGCCCAAAGACCTCGACGGGCTGCTGCGCCTGCTCGTGACCGCCGATTCCGACTTCATTACCGGGACGATGCTCACCGTCGACGACGGCCAGACGCTGCGCGGTCTCTAGACTCCGCCTAGCTCAGCGGCGTCATCACGATCTTCTTGTATGGCGCGCGCTCCTGCAGCCGCGCATACCAGGCATCGAGGTTCTTCAGGGTGCTCCGCTTGATCGGCAATTCATAGCGGCGCCAGGCAAACACGCCGAGCGGGATATCGCCCATGGTGAAGGCGTCGCCGGCAACGTAGGCCGTCTCGCCCAGTTGCTTGTCGAGCACGGCCCAGCCTTGTTCGAGTCGGTCGTTGGCCGCGGCGATGGCTGCGGTGTCGCGTTGATCCTCCGGCGTGCGCAGCAGGCCGATGATGACTGTCGGAAAAGACGGCCACAGCCACGAGTTGCTCCACTCCATCCACTGATCGGCAAGGGCCAGTTGTTTCGGGTCCTTCGGCGCCAGTTTGCCGCTGTGGTCGAGTCCGGCGAGATAGCGCGTCACCGCGTTGGATTCGTGGAGCACGAATCCGTCGTGTTCGATGACCGGGATCTTGGCGTTGGGATTCAGGGCGAGGAACTCGGGTGCGTCGAGTCCGCCGAACGGTCCGCCCACGTCGATTTGTTCGTAGTCGAGACCAAGCTCTTCGGCGGCCCAGAGCGCCTTCTGCACGTTCGACGACGACGTACGTCCCCAGATTTTCAGCATTGCCCTCGTTCCTCCCGTTGCGTTGCCTGCGCGTTTCTAGACCACGACAGGCGCCTGCGCCAATCGGCACAATTTAGATTGAATTTGAGAAAAAGCCTCGTGCAATTCATCTTGACGATCGTGCATCCGAGTCGCACTTATGAGGGGTTCCTGAAGACATGAACCAGGCAACTTCAGGACGTAGACATACCGGTTTGAGCGCAAAGCGCAGGACGCGTGGGCGCGATAGAAAGTCGTTGGCCGACAAACCGGACAGATGAGAGGGCCAACACCATGGTAGATCCGATCAACTCGAATTCCGCGCTGGGTATCCAGCAGTTCAACAAGACCCTGTCCGGTCTCAACAAGACCCAGGGACGCATCTCGACGGGCTTGAAGGTCAACAGCCCGAAGGATGATGCGGCCATTTTCGCCATTGCCCAGGTTCTCCAGGGGCAGTCGTCGGGGGCCGCCGCAGTGAAGACGGCGCTCAACAGCGCCGAGTCGACGGTCGGCACGGCCATTTCGGCCGGGCAGCAGGTCGGCGACCTTCTTACCGATATCAAAGGCAAGATCGTACAGGCCAGTGATCCTGCGCTGGATCAGGCAAGCCGTGACGCGATCGGCGCCGAGATCAACCAGCTCGTCGACCAAGTCAACACGATCTCGAACACGGCCGAGTTCGGCGGCACCAATCTGATCGCCAGCGGCTCCCAGGACTTCTCGGTGCTGTCCAGCGAGAACGGTGACACGTTCAACGTCGCCGCGCAGGATCTCAGCGCTGCGGGCTTGGGCATCGACAGCCTCTCGGTGGCGACATCGGGCGATGCGGCAAACGCTCTGACGGCGATCGACAACGCGATCGATCAGGCGAGTTCGTCACTTGCAAGCCTCGGCAGTTCCGCGCAACGGATCGCCGACCAAAGTGAGTTCACGACCCGGCTCGACAACGTGCTCCAGGAAGGCCTGGGCAATCTCGTCGATGCCGACCTTGGCTCGGAAGCGGCCGGACTGGCCGCCTCGCAGGTCAAGCAGGAGCTTGGTGCCCGTTCATTGGCGATAGCCAACGCCGGCCCGAAGGCGCTGTTGTCGCTTTTCCCGTCCGGTAGCTGACAAACCTCTCTTTTTGGACGCCAAGGGCCGGCTTGCCGGCCCTTTTTTTGTCCTTTTTTCAATGGCTTGGCGGCAGGCTTCGGCGGAGTAGTGGTCTACCGCACCCCACTAAGGATTCGCCCGAATAGTTCGCTGGCGGGGGCGATGCTACCTAGAGATCAAGGCCGCCCGGGCGAAAGCCAGACACGATCGGTGACCCGTTTGCCTCCCCAAGTCAGGGGTCTCCGGTCGCTCCTCCCTCCCCGGTCTCGCTTCGTGGAACACCGGGCGGTCGAAACGGACGGCGTGCATTCGTTTGTAGTATCGCTTGGTTGGATGCTGCGCCCAGAAAAGCCCACTCCTGCCCCGGGGTGGGCTTTTCGTGTTTCTTGACGTCAGGTCTCTGCCGCCCCGCGGGCTCTTTTTACGAGCCGGTCGCGCTCGCCGGCCGGGAGCTGATGCAGCACACGGACGAAACGCGCGATGTGACGCGGAATCTCCTCTTCGCCCTTGGCCCAGAAGTGAACGTCGGCGTACTTGCAGCCCACGTCCTCGGCCAGGGCCGCATGCCATTCCTTGCGGTGCATCTTGGTTCCGATTCGGACCAGTTCGCCCGGCGTCATCTTTTCTTCCTTGGTGGACGCGCCGGCCTTACCGCAGCTGGGACGGCCGAGCTTTTTTTGAGGCTTGGAAGCAAAGAGTCGCATCTGGGGAATCAAAAGGGGCTCGTCGACCGGCGACGAGCCCCTAGGCCTATGTTCGAGTGGTTACCTATTCAGCAGCCACACGCGACGTCTTCCGCATCGTGGCACGGAGTTTGTCGGTGGCCTGCTTGTCGAGCGTGAGGTTCTTGGTGACGACAACGCCGTAGGCGTTGCGGGCGTGTTCGATCGTGCAGAAATCGTCGAGCACGTCTTCCAGCACCTGCTCGGCGGACCGATCCAGCGGGTCGCCGTAGCCGCCGCCGCACGGGCCGTAGAACTCGATCACGTCGTCTGCATCGATGCCGACGCCGGAGAACTTCGCCGGCATTTCCTCTTCGGAATTCGGCTTCCTGGTGTTGTAACGAACCACCCTGCCGACGGCCCCTTCGTGGCCGCCGAAAGCACCCCAAGGCACGTCGGTGTGGCGGTCGTTCTCGTGGGTGATCACACCCTCCGTCAGCACGCGCTGCGACTTTACCACGCCGATGCCGCCCCGGGTGCGGCCGGCACCGGGCATCACGTCATCGCGCAACTCGTAGCGCTCGCAAACCATCGGCAGGTGCATGCCAAGATCTTCGAGCGGGTTGTTGCGCGTGTTGCACATCAGGTTGTCGATCGAATCGGGGCCGTCCTTGGAGGCGCGGGCGCCGTAGGAGCCTTCGTTCACCTCAAGGAACACCCAGTAGTCGCCCGACGGGCGCAGCCCGGCGTAGGAGATAAACGACAGACTTGCCGAATTGCCCGCTGTGACCTTCTCGGGCATCACCGGCGCAAGCGCACGATAGATGCAGTCGATGACGCGGTTGCACTGCGTAAAGCGCGCTTCCGCGGCGGCCGGGAAGCGCGGGTTGAAGATCGACCCGAGGGGGGCTACGACCTCCAGCGGCCGGAATGATCCCTCGTTGGAGGGGATGTAGACTTCTGTTTCGGCCTGGTCGAGCAGGAGCGACCGGAACGCGCAATACACCGCGACTTTCGTCGAACCGTCGAATGGCACGTTATAGCCCGTCGGCACCTGATCGGCCGATCCCGTAAGGTCGACCTTGATCGAATCACCCTTCACCGTGACGGCGACCTTGACTTGCAGGCGCTCGCCGCGATTGCGGCCGTCGTCGTCAAGCCAGCCCTCAGCGCGATATGTGCCATTCGGGATCTTCTTGATCTCCTGGCGCATCATGCGCTCGGTGTAGTTCATCAGTTCGTCGCAAGCGGCCTTGAAAGTGTCGTAGCCGTACTGACGTATCAGGTCCTTGTAGCGCTCGGCGCCGAGACGGGCGGAGGCCACCTGTGCCTCGATGTCGTCCATCAGCATCTTGGCCGTCCGGCTGTTCGACTTCATGAACTGCCAGATGCCTTCATTGCGCTCGCCCTTGCGGTAGAGCTTGATGCCGGCGAACAGCATGCCCTCGGCGAAGACATCAGGAATGTCGATGATCAGGCCCGGGGTGGCGGCGCCAATGTCGACGTGGTGCGCTGTGTTGGCTGAAAAGCCGACCAGCTTGCCTTCCCAGAAGATCGGAATGGCGACGGCGATGTCGGGCGAGTGCGATGCGCCGTAGTAGGGGTGGTTGTGGATGACCACGTCGCCTTCGTACCACTCGCCGTCCTGCAATGTGTCGGCCATGCCCTGGAGGTAGCCGGGGATCGAGCCGATATGCAGCGGCGTGGAATCCGATTCGCTGAGCGTCTGGTAGTTGGCGTCGAAAAGACCGGCGCCGAGATCCTCCGACTCGCGAATGATCGACGAGAACGACATGCGATAGAGCACATGGCCCATCTCGCGCGCCGCGGTATGCAGCGCGCCGCCGATCACCTGCAGGGTGATCGGATCGACCTTGGGTTTGCGCCCTTTGCTTGCGGCCTTCTTGGCCGGGGTCTTCTTGGCGGGTTTGGACGCGACGCGGCCCCGCTTGGCGGCGGTCCGAGTCTTGGCGGATTTCGCTGTTTGCTTGCGCGCCATGTTCGTCTCCTAATTGCTCGGCATTTTAAGCAGTTTTGATGTGAATGTTACCAAAATCGGACACCCGGGCCTTGCAGCGCGGGGGTACGAGCGTGGTTGAGTTGTGTTGCAGGATGATCGCGGGTCCCGTGATTTCGTGCCCTGACAGCAGCTTGTCGCGGTCGTAGCGGGGCGTATCGACGGTCTTGCCGTCGTCGAAGGTCGTCTTGCGGGTGTAGAGGTAGGCCTCCTTGAGGGCCTTCTTCTTGGCCGCGCCGGCCGGTGCCTTCTTGAGCCTCGGCCAGCTCATCGGCTCGACGGCTGCCACGCCGATGACGCGCAGCGTCATGATTTCGACCTGGTCGGAACCGAACGTGTAGCCGTAGTCGAGTTCGTGCTGCTTGTGGAAATTGTTGATCAGCACGTCCTTGTTCTTCGCGCTGAGCTTTCCGCTCGGCAGGTCGGCGCGAAGCTCGAAGCCCTGGCCGTGATAGCGGCACTCCGCAATGCGGGTGAGCTTCTGCTTCGACTTCGGAATGCCGTCCGCCGTCAGTCGTTCGCGGCACAGGTTCTCGAGATCGGCCAACGACTTGTTGATCCGGTCGAAGTCCTTCGCGTTCGCGCCCTCGAGCACGAGGGGCGCCGAGCGCGTGAACTCGTACTGCATGTCGGTTTCCAGGAGTCCGATCGCCGCGTTGATGCCCGGCGCCGGGGGAACGATGACTTCCTTGGCGGATACCTCGTTGGCCAACGCGACACCATGCAACGGCCCGGCGCCGCCGAACGGCATGAGCGCGAACTCGCGCGGATCGAAACCGCGCGCCACCGAGTTGGCGCGGATCGCGAGCGCCATGTTGGAGTTGATCACCTTGATGATGCCCAGCGCGGCGTCCTTGACACTCATGCCCAGCGGCTTGGCGATCTTGTCGGCAATCACCTTTTCCGAAAGCGCCGGATCGATGCTCATGTCGCCGCCGAGGAAGCGGTCCATGTCGAGGCGGCCCAGCGCGACCTGCGCGTCGGTCACCGTCGGCTCCTTGCCGCCGCGGTTGTAGCAGGCGGGCCCCGGGTCGGCGCCCGCTGACTTCGGGCCGACGCGGAAGGCGCCGCCTTGGTCGATGAAGGCGATCGAGCCGCCGCCGGCGCCGATCGTCGCGAGGTCGATCATCGGCACCAGCACGGGGTAGTCGCCCACGTAGGTGTCGCGCGGATTCATGATCCGAATCTGGCCCTTGGGGATCGTCGAGATGTCTGCCGACGTACCACCGATATCGACGGTGATGACGTTCTTCTCCTTGGACAGCCCGCCGGCCCACTTGCCGCCGATCACGCCGCCCGCGGGGCCGGACATAAGGATCGTAACGGGGCGCTCGGACGCCATGTCGACGGTGGCTACGCCGCCGTTCGACTGCATGATGCGCAGTTCAGCGGCGATGCCGTCGCCCTTCAGCTTCTTGGCGAGATTGCGGATATAGCGCGACGTCTTCGGGCCGACATACGCGTTCATCGCCGTCGTCGAGAACCGCTCGTACTCGCGGATCACGTCGATCACCTCGCACGACGTGGAGATGTAGACGTTCGGCAACTCTTTCTGAACGATCTTCTTGGCCGCCATCTCGTGCTTGTTGTTCAGGAAGGAGAACATGAAGCAAATGATGACCGCTTCGACGCCGCGCTCCTTGAACAGCTTGCAGGCGTCGCGCACTTCCTTCTCGTTGAGCGGCACTTCGATCTTGCCGGTTGGCGGCATGACACGTTCGGTGATCGCGATGCGGTTGCGGCGTTTGACCAACGGCTTGCTCTGCCAGGGCGCGTCGAACTGCAGCGAGAAGTTGTGCGGACGCTTGTGCCGCGCGATGTGCAGGATGTCGCGGAAGCCCTTCGAGGTCAGCATGCCGACCTCGGAGCCGTTGTGCTCCAGCGTGATGTTGGTGGCGACGGTCGTGCCGTGCACGATCAGGTCGATATCCTTGGGTCGAACGTCGCCGATCTCGCAAATCTCGCGAATGCCGCGAACGACGCCGATGGATTGGTCTTCCGGCGTGCTGGGGACTTTGTGCACGTAGACGTCGCGCGGACCTTTTTCAAGGACGAGGTCCGTGAAGGTCCCGCCAACATCAACACCGATTTTTGCCATTTGAGTGTGCTCCCGAACCAAGCCGTCTTCTGCGAACGGCTCCAAAAAATCGCCGCTAGAGTAGCGGCTTCGCTTGCGAAAACAACAGAATGTGCGGACATTTGTGTGAAGGGCGGTTAGGTATGTGCCGTCGGATCGAAGCAACAAGAACGAAAGCGGGAGGGCACGATGGCGGCCGAATTTCCAAAGACCTTTTCTGAACTGAAACTGGGTGCCTATACGCTCAAGAATCGCATCGCGATGGCCCCGCTGACCCGGCAATCCGCCGAGGACGACGGCACGCCGACGGACGAAATGGCGGCCTACTACGGGCGGCGGGCGCGCGGCGGCCTGTCCCTCATCATCACCGAGGGGACCTATACCACCGACGAACTCGGCTGCGTCGCCTATCTCAACCAGCCCGGCGCCGACACTGAGCGGCACATGGAGGCCTGGAAGAAGAGCGTGGCGGCGGCGCACGACCGCGGCGTGCCGATTGTGCTGCAGCTGATGCACGGCGGGCGCGTCTCCGACCCGCGCTGCATCTACGAAGGCGAGTCGCCGGTCAGCGCCAGCGCGACCCAGAGCCCCGGTTGGGTGCTCTACACCGACACCGATGACGAAATGCATGATCGCGGCCTTCAGCCGCCATGGCCCAAGGTGACGTTCCCGCCGGCGCGGGAAGCGACCAAGGCGGAAATCCGTCGGATCGCCGAAGGATTTGCCGAATCCGCCAAGCGGGCGGTCGATGTCGGCTTCGACGGCGTCGAGATTCATGGCGCCAACGGCTATCTCTACTACCAGTTTATCGATCCGACCCAGAACAACCGGACCGACGAATACGGCGGCTCGGCCGAGAACAATGTCCGCGCCGCGAAGGAAGCGTGTCAGCTGGTGCGCGATGCCATCGGTCCGGACAAGCTCATCTTCCTGCGTCTGTCCCAGGATGGCGTCGACGCCTTTGGCGGGCGCTGGCCCGACGGGGTCAAGTACGCGGCAGAAGTCGGCAAGGCGCTGGCCGATGCGCCGGTCGACGCCCTGCACTGGTCCAGTTTCGACTGGAAGGACAACCGTGACCCCAACTCCGACGTGCCGATGCCGAAGGTGATCAAGGAGGCCAGCGGCCTGCCGATGATCGTCAACGGCGGCATTTCGGAAGGGGCGCATGCCGAGGAGGTGATCACCTCGGGCGCAGGCGATCTGGTAGCCGTCGGTCGCCCGTTGTTCGCACATCCCGACTGGCCCCACATCATCCGCTCGGGCGAGGCCTTCGACTGGATCGAATTCGACCGCAAGTACGTCATCAAGCCGCCGTACGACTACACCTACGGCTATCCGCTCGATCTGAAGGAAACGGACTGGGATCCCGATTTCAGCAAGCGCAAGAAGAAGTAGCGTCATGACCGAGCTCCGCATCGTCGTATGGCAGTTCGTGCGGATCATGGTCCAGCTCGAAACCGAGGCTTCGCGCCGCAAGCGTGGTGCCAGCGTCTATCGCGACTGGCGCGAGGCGTGGGAGGAGCTCGATGCCCGTCTCGCCGACCTGGGCAAGTCGGATGTCGCCGCCTATTCCAACCTGATGATGGACCAGGAAGTCGTCGTCGCCTGTCGCAACCAGGCCCAGCTCGACGAGGTGATGAGTGCGGTCGACCGGGTGATCAAGCGCCTTGGCGATGAGATCAACCGCAAGCAGGGCAAGTTGAAGGACCTGCGATTCGAGCTGCGCGAAATGAAGACGTTGCGGCAGGAGCTGGAGGCCGCCGGCGCTTAAGGTTCTATCTAAGATAATTCGCGTAGTTTATTGCTTTTAAACGGATAATTGTGGGTGTCGTCGGGTGGTCTGGCCGGTCTTTGCGGCTCGCGCTCCGGCTGCAACACAGGGTAGAATAGGGCGCAATTGGGCGCCTGAACCATCCATAGGTTCGGGCAGAGGAGGCCTGAACCCATGGAAGCATTCACCCCAAGTCCGTTTCTGATTTTCGTCATCGCGGTCGTTCTCGTGGTGATCGTATTCATCTTCTCCGGCGTCAAACAGGTGGCCCAGGCGTCCGAGTACACGCTCGAACGCTTTGGTCGCTACACCAGAACATTGTCGCCGGGTCTGCATCTCATCGTTCCCTTCGTGGACAGGATCGGGCACCGGCTGTCGATGCAGGAAACCGTCCTCGACATTCCGGCGCAGGACGTCATCACGCTCGACAACGCGACCGTCACCTGCGATGCGGTGTGCTTTTTCCAGATCGTCGACGCGGCCCGAGCCGCCTACGAGGTGCGAGACCTGCCGCGGGCGATCACCAATCTGACCATGACCAACATCCGCTCCGTGATCGGGTCAATGCCGCTCGACGACGTGTTGTCGAAGCGTGACGATATCAACGACAGGCTGCTGCGCGTCATCGACGCCGCGACCAATCCGTGGGGCGTGAAGGTCACCCGGGTCGAGATCAAGGATCTGTCGCCGCCGCGCGACCTCGTCGATGCGATGGCCATGCAGATGAAAGCGGAGCGTGAAAAGCGTGCCGAGATTCTGAAGGCGGAAGGCAACAAGCAGTCGCAGGTCCTGCGTGCCGAAGGCATGAAGCAGTCGGCGATTCTTGAGGCTGAGGGTCGCCGCGAGGCGGCGTTCCGCGATGCCGAGGCCCGCGAACGCGAGGCCGAAGCTGAAGGCAAGGCAACGACCTTTCTGTCCGAAGCGATCGCGGCGGGCGACGTCAATGCCGTCAACTACTTCGTGGCGCAGCGCTATGTGAATGCGTTGGAAACGATGGGAACGGCGCCCAACCAGAAGATCATCATGATCCCGTACGAGGCGACCGGCGTGATCGGCAGCCTGGCCGGCATCGCCGAGATTGCACGGTCAGCGCTCAAGGACGGTGACGGCGGTGGCTCAGGCGGCTCCGGTGGCCCCTGGGGACGCGACAATGGATGAGTTTGTCGCCTGGCTGTGGGGTGTTTCCTACTGGCATTGGTGGGCGCTCGCGGTCCTGCTGATCGGGATCGAAGTATTCGCCGCCTCGACCTTCCTGATCTGGCCCGCGATTGCGGCCGTTGTGGTCGGGGTCATCATTGCCATTGTGCCCGACTTGGATTGGCGGCTGCAGTTGCTCATCTTCGCCGTTGTGGCGGTCGTTGCCACGGTGGGCGGTCGCACCCTCTGGCAACGCTATCGCGGCGAGGACAGCGAACCGTCGCTCAACCGGCGTGGCACCCAATACATCGGGCGCCGCATGACGCTCAGCGAGGATCTCGCCGACGGATCCGGACGGGTCCAGCTGGACGACACCTGGTGGCCTGCGCGAACCGTCGACGGCCGCCCCTTGCAGAGCGGCCGCCAGATCGAGGTCGTCGCGGTGAACGGGATTGAACTCCAGGTCAAGGAAGCCTGAGGCGCGATCGTGTAGTTATCCTCCGCGCGCCTTCGTGTAGGCGTCGCGCCCGGCGGTCGCCATCAGCCACCGCTTGGCTTCCGGATAGGGGGCAAGATCGACGCCGCTGATCAGCGTCGCGGCGAGCACGCAGGCAACGTTGAGATCGGCGATCGTGAAATGGTCGCCGACCAGATGGTCCTTTCCCTTCACCTGCTCGTCCAGAAAGGCGAGACGTGGCTTGAGCGTCTCTTCGGCTTCCTTGGCTTTTGCTTCGTTGCGCTGGTCTTCAGGTTTGAAGATGCGCTCGACCGCGATTGCCACTGTGCTCGGTTCGGCCTCGGTGCCGGCCCACAGCGTCCACTGCTTGGTGAGCGCCTGGTCGGCTTCGTTGTTCGGCCACAGGGTGCCTTTGCCGTACTTTTCGGCGAGGTACAGATTGATCGCCAGCGATTCCGACATGGTGACATTGCCGTCGGTCAGCGCCGGCGCCTTGCCCGCCGGGTTGATCTTGAGAAATCCGGGCGACTTCACCCCGTTGTCCGGCAACAGGTCGCGCTGATAGTCGACGCCGAGTTCGTTGAGCGTCCAGGCGCAGCGCGAAGCGCGCGAGCGCAGGCTTCCGTAAAGCGTAATGGTCATTCTCGATCCCTCCCGCAACCCCAGGTGGTTGCGCCATGAGAATGTGAGGCGGCGCGCATCTTTGCAAGACCGCGCGTCACGGGCATCATCTGTCTGAAAAGGGGAGGACGCACATGAGCGATGGATATGCCCATCCGGAGTATCTGGCCGAGACCGAGTGGCTGGCCGAGCATCTGGACGACCCGGACATCCGCATCTTCGATTGCACCGTCGACATGACGAACGATCCGGCCACCGGCTACTCGGTCAAGAGCGGCCGCGAGAAGTATGAGGCCGGGCACATCAAGGGCGCCGCCTTCATCGACCTCAAGGATGAGTTCAAGGACCCGGATCACGCTCTCAACTTCATGCTACCGCCCTACGACCTCTTCGTTTCGCTGGTTTCGCAGTACGGCATCGGCGAGGGCACCCGCGTCGTGCTCTACAACGCGGGCCCGACCTGGTGGGCGAGCCGCATGTGGTGGAATCTGCGCGCTCACGGCTTCGACGACGCACGCGTCCTGAACGGCGGCTACGAAAAGTGGGTCGCCGAAGGCCGCCCGACGGAAACCGGAACGAACGCCTATCCGCCAGCCGAGTTTCATTCGAAACCGCGGGCGGACCTGATCGTCGGCAAGGAGCAGGTACTGGACGCGATCGACGACCCGGATTGCGTCATCATCAATGCGCTTGCCCCGGAATTGCACCGCGGCGCCAAGGTGCAATACGGCCGGCCCGGTCACATCAAGGGAAGCGTCAACGTCCCGGCGCGCAGCCTGCTCGAGGACGACACCTTTGCCTTCAAACCGGCGGCGGGACTGCGCGCGGCGTTCGCGCCGGTCGGCGCGCTGCAGGCCAAGCGCGTCATGAACTATTGCGGTGGCGGCATATCGGCGACGACGGACCTTTTCGCGCTGGCGCTACTGGGTCACAAGGGGCTCCAGCTCTACGACGCGTCCATGACCGAGTGGGGCCGGGACGGCAGCCTGCCGATGGAAACCGGCGACTAGGGGCCTGATCGACAGGCGGGCGCGTGCCGTGCCGCCTTGAAGCCGCGGCTGCAAGGCACGACTTTAGGTGTAGAATTTGCCTGCATTACCCGGTCCGAGACCTCGAGGAGGCAGCATGTCCAATATCCGCAACGTTGGTGAACTTGTCGAAAGCAATCACGACGAATACAGCCGCCAACGCTTCGTATCGATCCTGCGCAAGAAGGTCCTGATGGACTTCGCGGGCGACATGAAGACCATCTACCAGAAGAAGGTCGAGCCGAAGTTCGAGAAGAAGCATGGCCGCAAGCCCAAGGATGGGCGCGAGGTGCGCAAGGCGATGCTGCACGAACCGGTCTTCGAGGGGTGGAGTTCGCTGCGCTACAACGCGCAGCAAATGACCTGGTGGTCGGTACAGCCGCCGATCGAGCGCAGCCTCGACGAACTCATTCAGGCGGCCAAGGACGCCGACGCCGCTAATCCGGCGGGTGGCACGCTCGAGCTCGATCCGACGGTCGACATCCCGCGCGAGATCACCGAACTCGATGTGCATCTGATGCCGGGCTGCTTCCACACCGAATACACCGATGACGACGTGGCGCAGGGCGCGGTCTATCACTACGGCACCACTGTGTTCTCTGGTGGACTGCCCCACCGCAAACTCAGCAAGGGGAGCGTCGGGACGTCGATCGCGAATTACC
>JAYOEZ010000040.1:0-27796 GCA_038116985.1 Alphaproteobacteria bacterium
TAGAGCCGGCGCAGGCGCGCGAAGCTGATCGCCTGGGCGCACATCGGGCACGGCTCCAGCGTGACGTAGAGATCGCAGTCCTTGAGCCGTTCGGCCCCGCGCGCCGCGGCGGCGGCACGAATCACCACCATTTCGGCGTGCGCCGTGGGGTCGTTGTCGGTACGCGTCCGGTTGCCGGCCTGGGCGATCACGGCGCCCTTGTCGTCGACCAGCACCGCGCCGACCGGCACCTCGCCGCAACGGGCCGCGGCTTCCGCTTCGGCGAGCGCGCGCGCCATGGGGGTTTCGCCGGAACCTCTCATGGCGCGACCTTGGGCCGCCGGCCCGGCAGGGGTCAAGCCTGCGTGGCGTCTTCGTTTGCGAAGCAGCCCTTCCGCGCCATACAGTCCCCGCCATGACGACATCCCCCCTCATCGGCATCACGGTCGATTCGGAAGAACCCGGCCAGTACTCCAACAAGCCGTGGTTCGCACTGCGACAGAACTACTGCGACGCCGTCGCCAAGGCCGGCGGCACGGTGGTGATGCTGCCCCATGACACGGGCGCGGCGCAGCGCTACGCCGACGTGCTGGACGGCCTCGTCGTGTCGGGCGGCAATTTCGACGTCGACCCAGCGCTGTTCGGCGCGTCGGAGCGCCACGCCACGGTGAAGACCAAGGATCAGCGCACGGCCTTCGAGGCAGCCGTAACCCGCGAAATGCTGGCGCGTGACAAGGCCGTCCTTGGCATCTGCGGCGGTCAGCAGCTTCTCCACGTCATCCTGGGTGGCACGCTGGTGCAGCACATCCCCGACGCGATCGAGAATGCGCTGGCCCACGAGCAGCCCAATCCTCGAGACGAGCCCGGGCACAGCGTCGCCGTGACGCGCGGCACGCTCCTGCACAAGATCGTCGAAGCCGACGAACTGCCCGTGAACAGCGCCCATCACCAGGCCGCCGCGCACGACGGCGACGGTATCGTCATCAACGCGGTCGCGCCGGACGGCGTCGTCGAAGGGATCGAGTCAGCCGCCTACCGGTTCTGCCTCGGCGTGCAGTGGCATCCCGAATACGACATCAGCGACGGAGACGCGAAGATCTTCCACGCCTTCATCGCCGCGGCGCGCGGCGCCTGACCGTGAGCGAAACCGACGAGCGCGGCGAACGCATCGCCAAGCGCATGGCGCGCGCCGGACTGTGCTCGCGGCGCGAAGCCGAGCGCTGGATCGCGGACGGCCGCGTCAAGGTCGACGGGCACACGCTGGACACCCCGGCGACGCTGGTCACCGAGGCGAGCCGAATCGAAGTCGACGGCAAGCCGCTGCCCGCCGCCGAGGAGACGCGCCTGTGGCGCTATCACAAGCCGCCCGGCCTGGTGACCAGCAACAGAGACGATCTCGGACGCGACACCATCTTCGATCATCTACCGGCCGGGCTGCCCCGCGTGGTCACCGTGGGGCGGCTGGATCTCAATTCAGAAGGGCTGCTGCTGCTCACCAACGACGGCGCGCTGGCACGCAAGCTGGAACTGCCGGCGACCGGCTGGACGCGGCGCTACAGGGTACGGGTGCACGGCCGACCCGATCAGGCGGCGCTCGATGGCCTGAAGCGCGGCATCACGATCGACGGCGTTCGATTCGGATCGATCACGGCCAAGCTCGACAAGCAGCAAGGCGCCAACGCATGGCTTACGGTGTCGCTGCGCGAAGGCAAGAACCGTGAGGTACGCAAGGTCATGGAGCATCTGGGCTGGCCGGTCTCGCGTCTGATCCGCCTCGCCTACGGCCCGTTCCAGCTCGGCAACCTCAAGCCCGGCGAGGTCGAGCCGGTGCCACGCAAGGTCCTGCGCGAGCAGCTCGGCGAAGCGACGTGACGCTGCGCATCGTCGCCGGGCAGTTCCGGGGCCGCAAACTCGAAACAGCAGCGGGCGATGCGGTGCGGCCAACAGCGGAGCGCGTGCGCGAAGCGGTGTTCAACACGCTGAGCCACGGCCTGCTTGCGCGCGGCGGCGCGCCCCTTGGCGACATCGGCGCTCTCGACGTCTGCGCGGGCAGCGGCGCGATGGGGTTCGAGGCGCTTTCACGCGGGGCCCGCGAGGTCACGTTCATCGAGAATGACGGCGCCGTCGCGCGCCTGATCGAGCGCAACGCCGCGCACCTCGGGGTCGCGGCGCGTGCCCGCGTGCTGCGTCGCGACGCGACGTCGCCCGGTCCGGCGCACGGCGCGGCCGAGCTTGTATTCGTAGACGCGCCATACGGCGCTGGACGGACCGAACCGGCCCTGAAGGCGCTGGTGGCGCACGGCTGGCTTGCTGACGGCGCTGTGGTCGTCGTCGAGATCGGCCGTGGCGAGGCCTTTGAGGCGCCGGACGGATTCGACGTGTTCGATGAACGGCGCTACGGCGCTGCTCGCATCATCTACCTGCGCAAAGCCTAGTTCAGCGTCGCCCGAACAGGCGTTCGATGTCGGGCAACTTGAGTTCGATATAGGTTGGCCGGCCGTGGTTGCATTGGCCAGAGTTGGGCGTTGCTTCCATTTCACGGAGCAGAGCGTTCATCTCTTCGCCGGTCATGCGCCGCCCTGCCCGAACAGATCCATGGCACGCGAGGGTGCTGCAGACGTCGTTCAGGCGCTCGGTGAGGGCCGTTGCGTCGTCGAACTCGGCAAGATCGTCGGCGAGGTCCATGACCAGCCCTCGCAAGTCGACCTCGCCCAAGAGCGCCGGCTGCTCCCGAACGACGACGGCGCCTGCGCCAAACGCCTCGACGACGAGTCCCAGGTCGGCGAGTTCCTCCGCCCGCGCGAGGACACGGCCTACGGCGCCTTCGTCCATCTCGACGACCTCCGGGATGAGCAGAACCTGACGCGACACGCCACCCAGCAACGCCTTCTTCATCCGCTCGTAAACCAGTCGCTCGTGGGCGGCATGCTGATCGACGACGATGAGTCCGTCATCGGTCTGGGCCACGATGTAGGTGTCGTGCAACTGCCCGACGGCCGCACCCAGCGGGTACGACTTGAGGGGCGCGATGTTCTCAGCTGAACGTGCGACTGGCGCAAAACCGGGCACCAAATCATTCTGCATCTCGGCGGGCGCCTGGTGCTGGAACGCCACAGCGGCCTCGGCGAAGCCCGGACGCGACCTCGCACCGGACGGTTGCGCATAGAACGCCCCTTGGTCACCCGGGCGAAATGCCGCGGTAGCTTGTGCCGCAACGGTCGAGGACGCGCGGTGTCCGGCCGCAGCCAGGACGCGGCGAATCGACGACACGATGAGCCCGCGCACGAGTTGCTCGTCGCGAAAGCGCACCTCGGCCTTAGCCGGATGCACGTTGACGTCGACAGCCTCCGGCGCGACGTCGAGAAACAGCGCCACAACGGGAAACCTGTGGCGTGCCATGAGGTCCTGGTAGGCGCCGCGGATCGCACCGGTGAAAAGGCGGTCTCGAACAGGCCGTCCATTGACGAAGAGGTACTGCGCCTGGGCGTTGCCCCGGTTCATGGTCGGAAGCCCGGCCATCCCGTAGAGGTGAACCCCCTCGCGCTCCATGTCGATCATGACACTGTTGTCGACGAATTCGCTACCCAGCACCGCCGCAAAGCGATTCTGCAGCGCCGCTTCTCCCGAGCAGCCTGGATAGGAAAACATCTCCCGCTCGCCCTCGCGCAGCGAGAACGCCACCGCCGGGTTGGCCATGGCCAACCGCTTGAGGATTTCGGCAATTGCCTGACCCTCGGAGCGATCTGTCTTGAGGAACTTGAGGCGAGCGGGTGTCGCGTAGAAGAGGTCGTGGACCTCGATCCGTGTGCCCACCGGGAGCGCCGCAGGCTGCGGCGCCCCGAGGGCGCCACCGTCGACGCGCAAGGTCCAGGCCTCGTCCGCGCCACGTGCCCGGGTCGAGATCGACAGTCGACTGACCGAGCCTATCGAGGGAAGAGCCTCGCCGCGAAAGCCGAGGTGCTCGATCCGCACGAGATCGTCGTCCGGAAGCTTGGACGTTGCGTGACGCTCGACGGCCAAGACCAGATCGTCTCGATTCATCCCGACGCCGTCGTCGGCGACGACGATCAAATCGCGTCCCGCGCCGGACATCGACACCTCTATGCGTGACGCGTCAGCATCAAGCGCGTTCTCAACAAGCTCCTTCACGACGCTCGACGGACGTTCGACGACCTCGCCAGCAGCGATACGATTGACTGTGCCTTCGGGCAGACGTCGAATAGTCATGGTTCGAGCGCCACTCGACCTGTGCGCAAATACTCCCGGGCACGCACCTTGCCCTCGTCGACCGCCGGCTGGTCGAAGGGATCGACGCCAAGGAGATCGGCGGTGAGAATCGTTTCAAGCATGAAATGCATGAAGAGCCCGCCGAGGACACTTTCGTCGATGCGTGGCAGCATCATGAGGCGCACCGGGCGTCGGTGGGCAACGAGCGTCTCCGCGGTAGCGCGCGCCGATGCAGCGATGATGTCGCCGATGGTTCGGCCGGACAGGTAGGAGAGCGCGTCGGAACCACCGATCACGTCGGCGGATATCCGCGTGCCAACCCCTTCTGACTCGGCAACGTACATCGTGAACGCCTTGTCGGCTGGACCGTCGAGGTAGAGCTGTAGCTGGCTATGCTGATCGACCGGACCCAGCGCCGGAACCGGCGTCATGCCCAGTCCATCTTTGCCAAGGCTTTCGGCCCATAGCTGGGCGTGCCAACGGGTAAACACTTCGAGGCGTTGATCGTACGCGAGGTGCACGGCGATGGGCCGACCGCTGCGCGCAAACGCCGCCATCAACGCGGCACCTTCCGCAGCGGCGTTCGATTCATTGAGGACCGACACGGCGCCATCTCTGATTGCCTGTGCATCAAGACCAAGAATCAGGGCTGGCAACATGCCGACGAGTGTCAGCACCGAATATCGCCCGGCGACCGACGGCGGGTGATCGAGCATCGGAAAGCCCCAGTCCGCCGACAGCCGGCGAAGCGGACTGTCGCCATCAACGGCAATTCCCAGAACATGCTTGCCGAGTTGATCACGCCCCACGGCTGCCGACAGCGCCGGAAGGCACAGCAAAGCTTGCGACAAGACCTCCGCCGTAGAACCCGACTTGGACACAATCAGAAGCCCCGTACGCCGGGCGTCAAGCGCCTCCATCAATGCCTCAACGCGGCCCGGATGGAGGTTGTCGAGGATATGCAACCTGGTGACACCGTCTCTCGCAATCGCAGTCAGCGCTTTAGCGCCCAGACCGGACCCCCCGATCCCAATCAGGATAACGTGGTCGAAAGACCGCATAGCCGCGGCCACCGGCTCCAGCGCGGCAAGGTCGTCCCAGGTCGCCGCAGCCAGGCAGTCATAGTGGGGGTCATCGCCAAGCGCGGCGCGCAGCGCGTCGAGCCGCCGATTCACCCGTTCAAGATCGGACGCCAACGCGTCGCGATCAGGGCCCGCGGCGCCGATCGCGTCGGCATAGCAGTGACGCGTGATCTGGATAAAGGGAACCGGCATTTTCGGCGCCAACCTAGCAGACCGGAAATACCGGTCCAACGACGACCGCCTAGTGGGTGCTCTCGACCCCTTCGGGGTTGCCCACCACGACCACGGTCATGGCGTCGGTATCAAGGAGCCTGCGCGCTACGCGACGAACGTCGTCGAGCGTCACTCGATTGACGAGGTCCGCCCGGCGGTCGAGGTAGTCGATGCCAAGGTCGAGAACCTGAAGCGTGACCAGAACGGCAGCGATCCGGCCGTTGGTCGTCAAGGTGAGCGGAAAGGCGCCGGTCGTATAAGTCTTGGCCGCCTCAAGCTCTTCGAGCGTAACGCCTTCGCGGGCGATCTTGCCGATCTCTGCGCGGATGATGGAGAGAGATTCCTTGAGCTGAGCGTTCTGAGTTCCGACGCCGCCCATGACGATCCCGGAATGCTCGAATGGCACAATTGCGCTGTAGACCGAGTAGGCCAGCCCGCGCTTTTCGCGCACTTCCTCATAGAGCCGGGACGTGAAACTGCCGCCGCCCAGCACCCGATTCATCAGCACCGCCGCAAAATAGTCCGGATCGTCGCGCTTGATGCCGGGCATCGCCCACATCAGCACACTTTGGGGAATGGGCCGCTGCACAACGGTCAGACTGGCGTCTTCGCGCGGCATCACATCTGGCACCTCAACGGTGCCGCTTGGCCGGTCGGGCAAGGCACCGAAAGTCTCGTCCAACAACACGCCCAACTCTTCGGGCGTTACGTCCCCCACGACGCCGATGACGAGATTCTGTTTTACAAACCGCTCTCGAACAAATGTTCGCAGATCGTCGGCCGTGATGGTGGCAACGGTATCCGGCGTGCCTCGACTCGGCCGGCCATAGGGGTGACCGGGGTACAGCGTGCTGAACAGTGTTTGGCCGACGATGGTGTTCGGATTCTGCTCGCGCGCCCTGATGCCCGCGATGATCTGCGACCGGATCCGCTCGAGCGGCTCGGCATCGAAGCGCGCCTCGTTGAGCGCCATGCGCAGCAACGCGAAAGCCTCGCCCGCATTCTCCGTCAGTGTTCTCATGCTGCCGCTGAAACTGTCGCGACCGGCATTGAAGGATAGCGAGATCGCCAGGTCCTCCAGTCGGGACTGAAAAGCCTGAGAGTCCAGTTGTCCGGCCCCCTCGTCCAACATCCCGGAGAGGAGATTGGCCAGTCCTTCCTTGCCCGCCGGGTCGAGCGACACGCCCCCGCCGAAGTGAATCTCGACCGCCATCATCGGAATAGTGTGCTCTTCGACCAGCCACGCGGTAATCCCGCCTGGAGACCGAACCTCCTTGATCTCGGCCGCACGCGCGGCGCCCCCCAAGGAGACCAGGACCAGCAAGCCGAGCAACCAACATGCAAATGCCGCGCTTATCGAGGCTTTGGTCAAGACGCTTTCTCCGAGCGCAGGATGCCGGTCACCGACCGGCGGATGTCAAAGACGAACCGCGCTGCGGCGTTGACATCGTCGACGGTCACAGCCCTGACGCGATCGGGCCAGCTTTCGACATCTTCGACTGTGCGCCCATTGGTCAGAGCCTCTCCAAAGATTCTGGCGGCGCCTTGCACATTGTCCCGGGCATAGACCGCCTGGGAGAGCAAGCGCTGCTTGGTGCGCGCCAACTCACCCTCGGTGACGCCGTCACGGACGATCTCGGCAACGATTTCGTCCATCCGCGCCTCAATCTCCGTCAAGCTCGTCTCGCCGCGCGGGATGGCAAAGAGGAAGAACTGACTGGGACCGATATCGCTGGCTGAATAGAACGCGTTCGCCTGCACCGCCATTTGGCGCTCAACGACCATGTCGCGATACAGGCGGCTGGTCGCACCGTCGCCCATGATCTGCGCAAGGATCTGCAATCCAAGTGCGTGCTCGCTTTTGCCCCAGGTGTAGCTCGGCGCCAGATAGGAGCGCCGCCAGGTATCCTGACTAACCTGGGCATGGGCCATGTCCAGCCGGCGCGCCGCTAGTTGGGGGGGCTCCTCAAGTCGTATGCGAGGCGGCACATCGCGGCGTGCAATAGGGCCGTAGTATTTCTCGGCAAGGGGACGGAGTTCATCGAGCGTCACGTCGCCCGCGACCACAAGGATCGCGTTGTTGGGGGCATAGTGGGTCCTGTACCAGTCTAGTGCGTCGTCCAGCGAAAGCTGCCGCATTTCGTTTTCCCAACCGATCACCGGGATGCGGTAGGGGTAGGTCAGGTACTGTGCCGCATTCATCTGTTCGAAGAACAGGCCGTTCGGCGTGTTGTCGACGCGCGAGCGCCGCTCCTCGAGAATCACGAGACGTTCCGCGTCAACCTGCTCCTTCGTGATCGTGAGGTTGGTCATACGGTCGGCTTCCAATCGCATGACCGTTTCGAGCCGGTCGGCAGCTACCGTCTGGAAGTAGCCCGTGTAATCGTAGGAGGTGAAGGCGTTCTCGCGTCCGCCGTTTTGCGTCACGATTCTGGAGAACTCACCCGGCGGCACATCCTCGGTTCCCTTGAACATCAGATGTTCGAGGAAATGGGCGATGCCCGACTTCCCACGTGGTTCATCAGCGGAACCGGCCTTGTACCAGATCATCTGGGTGACCACCGGCGCGCGATGGTCCTCGATCAGCACGACCTGCAGGCCATTGTCGAGAGTGAACGATTTCGGGTTGAACAAGCCCGCAGCGTCGGCGGCGAAGGGTCTTGCCGCGAGGACGACAGCGGCCACAATTGCGGCACGGGCAATCGGTGCCAGCCGGCGGGGCAATCCAGTTCTCATGATTCTAGCTACGCATGACGTTTCAGCGGGGACAAGTGGCCGCAGCCTCGCGGACGGTCACATCATAGTCAGGGGCTAGAAAACCTCCGACAGAATCGACCGGCTCTTGCGACGGATGACCGGCGCCTGCTGATCGACGGCACCGGTGTTCAAAGACGATTCCTGTTGCCGCAAACGGCGTTCCTCCTCGGCAGCGTTGATGGTCTCTCCGTCATCGCCTTGCTGCGGTCGGACGCGGCTAAGGACCCGATCAACAAAACCGGCATCTCGCTCCGCGAGCTGGGTCGTTTCCTCATTGAGCACTCGACGAATCTCGGGATTCGCCTCGTCGGCGCGGGCAACCTGGAGCAATGCAGCTTCCCCAGCTGTGGCACCGGTCGGTCCGCCGCTGCGCGGACCGTCGCCGACGAGCGCCGCTTGCGCGCGCGATGTCGGGTCCAACTCTTGGGGTCGTGGCGCGCCCGGCTGCGGTGGACGCAGATTGAAATCGGGGGGGATTGTCAGCGGCGCCTTGCTGACCACCGTGAACTCGTCCGGCGGCTCGGGGTCAAGCCCCAGGGTGCGGCTCGCGTTCGAACAGGACGCGACGGCAATCCCGGCGACCAACAGAATGGCATAACGTGCGGACCGTGTGCGATCAGGAAGGATCGTGCTCTCCATCTGTCTTGTTCCTGCGACCGAACAGCAGAGGTTCGAACAGGATCATAGCCGCGCCGGCCACAATTGCCGAGTCAGCGAGATTGAACGCCGGCCAATGATAGCCCCCCACGTGCAGGTCGAGAAAGTCGATGACGCCGCCAATTCTGACGCGGTCGACGGTGTTGCCGAGCGCGCCACCGATTATTCCACCGAGAGCCACCGCCTGCCATCCAGACGTGGCCCGCCGCAGCCAGAAAATCAAGGCGACCGAGACAGCTAGAGCTAGTGCGGTAAACAGCCACCGAGAGGTCTCGCCGCCTTGGAACATGCTGAAGCTGATACCCGTGTTGATGACATGTACGAGATTGAAGAAGCCGGTCACGACAAAGCCTTGCCCAAGGTCGAGTTCCGCAGCGACCCAGATCTTGGACAACTGGTCGGCGACAATCACCGCAGCGGCAATTGGAAGGCCGGTCCGAAGCATCAGGCGGTAGCGCCCTCGAGGTGGGCCACGGCGTCGGCGCAACGCCCGCAGACGCCGCCTTCTTCATCACGTGGCACTTCCGGCAGGATCTTCCAGCAGCGCTGGCATTTTCCACCATCAGACGTCGCAGGGACTACCGCGATGCCAGATACGTCATCGATCCGATATGCCTCGCCCGGCCCCTCTCCCTCCTGGAGGACGAGCCCAGAGGTAATGCAGAGCTCAGCAAGGTCCAGCCCTTCGCAGGCTGCGATGGTATGTGCATCCGCGTAGACGACCGGTGCCGCCTGCAGCGACGAGCCAATCCGTTTCTCTCGGCGCTCAACCTCGAGCGCGCCGGTCACGACCCGCCGCAGGCGCCGCACGATTGCCCACTTCTCGGCAAGGGCGCTGTCCTGCCAACCGCCCGGTATCTCGGGGAAGGTTTGCAGATGCACGCTCTGATCATCGCCCGGATAGCGCGACAACCAGGCTTCCTCGGCGGTGAAGCACATGACCGGCGCGAGCCAGGTCGTGAGGCAGTGGAATATCTGATCGAGGACGGTCCGCGCAGAACGCCTCGCGACCGAGTCGGCACGATCGCAATAGAACGAGTCCTTGCGGATGTCGAAATAGAATGCCGACAAGTCGTTGGTGCAGAAGTTGTAGAGTTGCACGTAAAGGTCGTGATAGTCGAAGCTCTCGCAACATCGCCGGACGTGGCTGTCGAGTTCCCACAAACGGTGCAGGACCCAGCGCTCAAGCTCCGGCATTTCGGCAATATCGACCTTTTCGCTCTCAGAGAAGCCGGCCAGATTGCCCAGCGTGAAGCGCAGCGTGTTGCGGAGCTTTCGATAGGCGTCAACCTGACGCTGCAGGATCTCCTTGCCGATACGCAGGTCGTCCGTGTAGTCGGAGCCGACGACCCACAAGCGCAGGATGTCCGCACCGCTCTCCTTGATGACATCGAGCGGGCTAACGACGTTGCCGAGCGACTTCGACATCTTCCGGCCCTCGCCGTCCATGACGAAGCCGTGCGTCAGGACAGCCTCGTAGGGAGCCCGTCCGCGCGTCCCGCAGGATTCCAGCAGCGACGAATGGAACCAACCGCGGTGCTGGTCGGACCCCTCGAGATAAAGCGATGCCGGCCAATTCAGGTCTTCGCGTTGCTCCAAAACGAAGGCATGGGTTGAGCCGGAGTCAAACCAGACGTCGACGATATCGTCGACCTTGTCGTAGTCGCCGGGGTCGTAGTCGTTCCCGAGGAACGATGCACCTGTGTCGTCGGCGAACCAAGCGTCGGCACCACTCTCCTCGAACGCGGCGAAGATGCGCTCGTTGACCTTTTCGTCGCGAAGCGGCTCGCCGGTCTTGCGATCGACGAAAACCGTAATCGGCACGCCCCAGGCGCGCTGGCGCGAAATGACCCACGCCGGTCGATGCTCGATCATCGAGTAGATGCGATTGCGCCCTTGCGGCGGTACCCAACGTACCTCGTCGATGGCCTTGAGCGCCTTCTGGCGAAGATCGTTGGTGGCCATCGAGATGAACCACTGCGGCGTGTTGCGGAAGATCACCGGCGCCTTCGACCGCCACGAGTGCGGATACTGGTGGACGAGCGAGCCGGTGGCGAAGAGCGCGCCATGTTCGCGCAGCGCCTCGATGACCACCCTATTGGCATCGCCCTCCTTGCCGGAGGGATGGATGACTTTCTGGCCGGCGAAGAGCGGTACCGAATCGATGTAAGCGCCGTCGGCGTTGACCGTATCAGGAACCTCGATGCCGTGCTTCTCGCCAAGCTCGTAGTCGTCCGCGCCATGGCCCGGGGCGATGTGCACGAAACCCGTGCCCTGGTCTGTGACGACGAAGTCGCCGGCAAGGAGCGGTACGTCGAAGTCGTAGCCGTGGCCGGCAAAGGGGTGCCGGGCGACCACGCCCTCGAGCGCCGAGCCCGGCAGGGCTTCGGACAGCGACCACGAGGAAACTCCCGCTTCCGCCTTCACCGCATCGGCCAGCGCGTGCGCAATGACGATCCGCTCGCCCGGTTTGGCCGTACTGCCGTCCTCGACCGCATCGACAGTCGCGACGACGTAGTCGATCGCTTCGCCGTAGGCGATGGCGCGGTTGCCGGGCAGGGTCCAGGGCGTGGTAGTCCAGATAACGACACTGGCGCCGTCCAGAACCCCATTGCCGGCCGCATCGGCCACGGGGAAGCGCACCATAACGGTGGTTGAGGTGTGATCGTGGTACTCGACCTCGGCCTCGGCCAAGGCAGTCTTTTCGGGCACCGACCACATGACCGGCTTCGACCCCTTGTAGAGCCCGCCGTTCATCAGGAACTTGCAGATCTCGCGCGCGATCTGCGCTTCCGACCTGAAAGCCATGGTCGAGTAGTAGTCGTCCCAGTCACCGACGACGCCAAGGCGTTTGAACTCGTCGGCCTGAACGCCGATCCACTTGGTCGCGAACTCGCGGCACTCCTTGCGGAACTCGTTGACCGGCACGTCGTCCTTGTTCTTGCCCGCCTTGCGATAGTTTTGCTCGACCTGCCATTCGATCGGGAGGCCGTGACAGTCCCATCCGGGAACGTAGTTGGCGTCCTTTCCCAGCATCTGCTGGGAACGGTTCACAACGTCCTTGAGAATCTTGTTGAGTGCCGTACCGATGTGGAGATGCCCGTTGGCATAGGGCGGGCCGTCGTGAAGGATGAACTTCTCGCGGCCCTTGCTCTCTTCGCGCAGGCGCGCATAGAGGTTCAGCTTGGACCAGCGCTCGAGCAGTTCCGGTTCCCGCTTGGGAAGTCCGGCGCGCATGGGAAACGCCGTCTCGGGCAGGAAAACGGTCGATTTGTAGTCTTTGGACATGGGATGGACTTGGATTCCGGTTGGAAAGGAAAGATTTGGCAGACGTATCCCGGCCTCGGCTAGAGAGCCGGGTTCGTAATTCGCAGAATGCGCCGATTTCCTCCAAGCATGGCGGGTCTTGTATCAGGGGCCCGGAAAGCTGTCGAGGCTAAGGGGCTAGGGAAGCGGTTCGCCGCCCACGGGCCGGGGTGCCGGGACCGCGAAACGGTCTCTTGCATACTCCGGACGCGCAAGGATTCGGCCGGCCTCCTCGCAGTCCGCGCGCATCTGGACAATCAGCGCATCGACGTCCGGAAAACGCTCTTCCGGCCGGAGGTATTCGACGAGGTCGACATCCATCCGCAGGCCGTAGAGATCGCCGCTGAAATCGAGCAAATGAACCTCAAGCAAGACCGTGCGGCCGTCAAAGGTCGGTCGCAGGCCTAGATTCGCGGCCCCATCGTGCCAACTTGCGACACCGTCACGCATCACCGCGGCGCGTACGGCGTAGATGCCCAACGAAGGCTGCAGATAGTCGCCAAGTGCCAGATTGGCAGTCGGGAAACCAAGGTCGCGACCGCGCGCATCGCCGTGCTGCACTTCGCCCTCGATTGACCACCAACGGCCGAGAAGCCCCGCCGCGTCACGTGGGCGACCGCTCTGCAGCAACTCTCTGATTGCGCGCGATGAATAGAGCGCGCCGCTCTCTGCAAGCTGGGCCTCGACGACTGTGACGCCGAATCCCGACTGTGCGCCTCGCTCCCGCAGGAGATCGATATTGCCGGAACGTTTGTGGCCGAAGGCGAAGTCGTGGCCCACGACCAGATGGCTGAGATGCAGGCCAGCGACCAGACCGGATTCGACGAACGTTTCGGCCGACGTCTTGGCGAGTTCCGCATCGAAGGGTAGCGCGACCAGGCAATCGATCCCCCACTCCCGAAGAACCGCAGCCTTGCGTATCTCCGGTGTCAGACGGAAGGGCGGATCGTCAGGACTGAAGAAGCGCCGGGGGTGCGGCTCGAAAGTAATGACGCCGCACGGCACACCCTTCTCACGCGCGATTTCCTGTGCCCGTCGAACGACCGCGCGATGACCGAGGTGCAGGCCATCGAAATTGCCGATCGCAAAGACGGCATCGTGGAGCGAAGCCGGCAACTGGTCGAAGCCGCGAACGACGATCATGCCGACACGGTCAGCTGCGCGAAGGCACCATCACCAACGCCTCGCCGTCGATGACCGTGGTGTCGCCAACCCGGCAGGTCGTTTCGAGCGTGACCCGCTTTCTATCGGTATCGATGTTCGAGACGCGAACCTTGGTGACGACGACATCACCGATACGAACCGGCGCCTTGAAGCGGAGTTGCTGGCTCATGTAGACCGTGCCGGTCCCGGGCAGGCGTGTCCCGATGACCGCCGAGATGAAGCCCGCGCCGAGCATGCCGTGCGCGATTCGCCCTTTGAACAGGGTTCCCTTGGCGAATTCTTCGTCCAGATGAAGTGGATTGTCGTCGCCCGAGACGGCCGCGAACTGCTCGATCATCGCTTCCGTAACCACGTTGCTGACCTCTTCGGTCATCCCAACGGACAGATCCTCGATGAAATAGCCTTCCTGATCGCTCATGGCGCTGCGCTCCGCGGTGTGTGGCGGTTGGCATACAGGCCACCGCGAAGCGATGCAACCGCCGACGGAATTGGCAGGGACGGAACGCGCCGGCCTGGCGGCGTCAGAGAACAGGCCGGGCACCAATAAACTGGCCAGGCCGGAGGTTGGGTCTGAGAGAGGCGACCTGTTCCCCTGTCCAAGTACGCTCTTGCCTAGAATTACTCCCGGGACCACGCTCCGGACGCACCCCGAGCACCTACACAACCCATTGATTCCGCAAGGAATCCCGAATCAGGACACCGCCTAAGACGTGGGCAACGCAACTCCGTTGTGCTGCGCCGGCCGGGCAAAGATGCGGCGCACCATCGGCTCGAACGTCTCTAGCGGCTCCGAGTCGTAGTTCGGATCGAAGGCGGGCATATCCCATTTCTCGCAGAACTCATGCGCTGCATCGAACCAGGGCTTGCCGCGGTGCCGCTCACGCATATCCGGATCGGCGCCGATCTTGTCGAAGAAGAAGTAGCCCTGGAACTCGGGATGGTAGCGCAGCACGTTGTAGTTCTGCTCAGACACAAAGGGTCGCATGATCTCGCTGACGAATGCCCCGTGATTGTCGGGCGCGTACTCATCGCCAATGTCGTGCAGAAGTGCGCACACCACCGTCTCCTCGTCGGCGCCGTCACGCAGCGCACGTGTCGCCGTCTGCAGGGAATGCTCAAGCCGGTCGACCTGCAGTCCCGGACACTGCCCCCCAAGGCTGCGCAAGAGATTGAGTACCCGGTCGGCAAGCTGGTCATGCTCAGCGGCCATGTAGCGGTGCATGATCTGGAAGTCTGCCTCGGTCGCCTCGTCGAGGCGTGTGAAACTCACGCGTTCATTCATGGTGCTTCCTCCCTAAGGCGACAGTACAGCGAAGCGGGGCTGCGTTGACAAGTGGCACCCGTCGATGGGTAATGGCCCAAAGATGAGGGAGACGGCATGACGCAACCGGCGATCTACCTGGAGAAAGACGGCCCTATCGGCTGGCTGGTCCTCAACCAGCCCGACAAGCGCAACGCACTGTCTCAGGCCATGTGGGACGCGATGCCGGCCCTGCTCCAGCAAGCGGACGATGACGCGGACATCAGGGTGCTCGTGGTTCGCGGCGTCGACCACAAGGCGTTCGCCGCGGGAGCCGATATCAGCGAATTCGAGACCGTCCACGCGTCGCCTGAAACGTCGCAGGCCTACAACCGCATCGTTCAGAAGGCCGAGCGCGACCTGTCGCGCTTCCCCAAGCCGACCATCGCCATGGTCCAGGGGCCGTGCGTAGGTGGCGGATGCGGCATCGCTGTCGCATGCGATCTACGCTTTGCCGACGAGACGTCGCGGTTCGGCATTCCGCCCGCCAAGCTGGGCCTCGTCTACAACCTCCACGACACGAAACTCGTGGTCGACAAGATCGGTCCAGCGCGCGCGATGGACATGCTCTATACCGGCCGCCTGGTCGGCGCCGAGGAAGCGCTGAGGATCGGCCTCACCGACCGTCTGTTCAAACCCGACGAGATCGAGGCCGAGACGCGGGCCTACTGCGAGATCCTTTCGGAAGTAAGCCAGTTCTCGGTCCGTGCAACGAAGAAGATCGTCCGCATGATCCTCGACGGCATTCCCGAGGACACCGAGGAAACCTTGAAGATGTTCGACGATGCCTTCCGTGGCGAGGACTACCGCGAGGGCCGCAGCGCCTTCATGGAGAAGCGCAAGGCCCGGTTCACGTACTCCTGAGGCTAGATGAGCGTGCGCGGCCGCATGTCGTGCGCGGCGGCGCGCTCGTAAGCACGGGCGTAGCGGAGGATCGCGGCCTCGCCGAATCGATGGCCGACAAACTGTAGCCCCATTGGAAGCCCCGCCGTCGAAAAGCCCATCGGCACTGACACAGCCGGCCGGTCGGTGAGATTGCCGATCGAGGTCAGATCGGCCTGGGTCACCGGGACTTCATCCGCAAAGTCGAACGCAGTCTGGGGAGCTGTCGGGAGCACCAGACCATCCAAACCTTGCAGCGCTTCGGCAACCAGAATCCGGGCCGCCGCAATGTCACGGTGCGCCTGGATCAGACGCGTGGCCGGCAAACCCGCGCCAAACGAGAGCATGGCGCGAAACGTATCCGACAGGAGGTCGGGACGCTCGGCGAGGTCTGCTGCATGTACGACGGCACCCTCCGCCTCCGAGATCAGGAGTCCGGCCCGACGAAGCCGCGAATAATCGTACCCGGCCAGCGAGATCGGCACGATTTCCGCGCCGAGGTCCGTGAGCACCTGGATTGCCCGATCGAGATCTGCAGCGATGTTGCCATCGACCTCAAGCCCGTCCAGCGAATCGAGCCTGCCAAGTCGGACACCGGTGAGGTGCCCGGCGTCTCCCGGGTCATAGGGGGCGCCGACCGGCGCCGCCACGGACTCGGCGCACAGCGGGTCGTACCCGGCAATCACGTCGAGCAGCAGGCCAAGATCGCGGACCGAGCGCGCCAGCGGGCCGACATGATCGAGCGTCCACGACAACGGTACGACGCCGCGCGGCGACACCAGACCACGCGTCGGCTTGATTCCGGTCACGCCGCAATAGGCTGCGGGTAATCGTACCGATCCGAGCGTGTCGGTTCCGAGCGCCGCGCAGCAGAACCCTGCCGCGACCGCCGCGCCGGAACCGCCGCTCGACCCGCCTGGGGTGTAGCCTGAACGATGGGGATTGTAGGTTCGCCCGTAGAGCGGGCTCTCGTTGGTCGCGCCGAGCGCGCCCTCGTGCATGTTCACCTTGCCCAGTATCACGGCGCCGGCCTCGCGCAGCAGGCGAGTGACCACGGCGTCGTCCTCGGAGATGATTCCTTCGCGGGTCGCCATTCCGGCAGTAGCAGGCGTGCCTGCAAGGTCGACGTTGTCCTTCAGCGCCACGGGGATGCCATCGAGCGGTCCCCTTGCGGTTCCCGCGTCGCGTCGGGCGTCCGCCTCGCCGGCTGCTTCGCGCGCCGAGACGGCGGTCAACGTCGTGAAAGCCCGGATGTCGCGATCATGCGTCGCGACCCGTGACAAACAGGCATTTGTCAGCTCAACGGACGTCGTTTCTCCTGCAGCGAGCGCAGCCGACCAACCGGCGATGTCGCGTGCAAAGAGGTCGAGGTCAGCCACGTCCGGCTCGTGGCGCTACTTGAATCGATTGTCGACGAGACGAATGGCTTTCTGGCGCTTCTCGACCTGGGTCAACTCGGCTGTTGCCCCGACTGCCGCGAGTTCGACGTTGATCGCGATGCCGAGACGGGTCTTGAGCTCACCTGCGATCTGATCGCGCACTACCGAATCGTCCGGGTTCTTGACCTCTACGGTGATGGTCATGTCGTCGCGCCCCGCCGAGTCGCGCTCCGCGTGGCAGATGTATTCGCCGGTTGCTGCCGGGTGCTCGTTGGCGATGGCGCCGATGGCAATCGGATAGAGATTGATCCCGCGAAGCTTCACCATGTTGTCGCTGCGCCCAAGGAACCCCTTGATGCGGCGGAAGGTGTAACCCAGCGACGATTCGCGCGTGTCGTAGGCGGTCACGTCGTTGGTGTTGAAACGGATCACAGGATAGATGTCGTCCTTGAACAGGACGGTGATGATCATGTTGCCTTCCTTGCCGTCCGGCACGTTGGCGCCGGTATCGGGGTCGGCGAGATCGAGGACATAGGCATCTTCATGCACGTACATGCCTTCACGGTCTCCCGCCTCGAACGCAACGATACCGGTGTCGCCTACGCCATAGAGGTCGTAGATCTCCGCGCCGCCCCAAGCTTCGGAGATCGACTCGCGGCTCTCGCGCCCCATATGGCCGACGATCATGCGGACAGGGATGTCCTTGCCGGGTTCAAGCCCCTCCTCTCGTGCGACCTGAGCCAGCTTCACGATGTAGTCGGCGAAGCCGACGATAACCGTCACGCCGAAACGCGCCATGTTCTGGACCTGCTGCACCGAGCGCGTCTCGTTGCCAGTACCTGCCGAAAGGTAAAGGGCCGGACTGAAATGCACGAACGTCTCACGGACGTAGTGTCCGCCGTTGATCATCCCGTGGCCGTAAACCGAGTGCACGACGTCGTCCGGGCCGATGCCCTGAATGTGATAGGCGCGTGCCAGCATCACGTTCTGCAACTCGCGCGACCAGGGACCAAAGAACAGATTCTGCGGCGTGCCCGTCGTGCCCGACGTCGTGTGGAAGACGACCGGCGGTCGCTTGGTCTTGTCGAAGAGCTCCATACCGTGGAAATCGCCGAACGGCGGGTGTTCCTCGATGCTCTTCATCAGATCGGACTTCGAATAGCTCGGCACCTTGGCGCTATCTTCGAGAGTCTTGATGTCGCCCGGCCCCATCCCCGCAGCCGACCAATGACGATTGTAGAACGGAATCTGCCAGCCGCGGTCCATGAGCTTCAGGAAGCGCTTCTCCTGGAGGGCGTGAAGCTCGTCGCGGCTGATCGTCTTCATCAAGCGCTCGAACTCGTCGCCGATGGGGTATTCGCGGACCATGCGCTCGTAGTCGAGCGCCTCGAAGTAGGTGGGGTTCGTCATTGCGTTTCCGTCAGGATGACATGGTCAGATCGAGCAGCGCGCGGATATCGTCGACATTTTCGAGACTGTCGACCAAGGTGACCATTCGGTCCGCCTTGTCCTCGCCCAATGGCGCAGCAGCAGAAGACCAGGCGCGCTTGAACTTCGCGACGTTCTGCTCGTGGGACAGCGGATTCTCCGGATGGCCGAAGATTTCCGGCATGTCAGCGGCGATCATGCGCCCGTCCTTGAGATAGACCTCAAGCCGCTGCGGCGCGACGGCATTGGTGTTGGGGTTGTCGTCCTCGACCGGCTCGACGCGCGCGGCGATGTCATGGACTTTCGGGTTGCGCAGCCAGTCGCCCTTGAAGTGCTGGACGTCCACCGTACCCTCCAGCAGCGCGGTGGCCGCAACGAACGGGATGCAGAGTTTGGCGTAGTTCGGCTCGGGATCGGGGATATCAGGCCGGCCCGTCAAGCGGTGGGCCAACGGAGGAACACGGGCGACCATGCGATCCACCTGATCGGCCCTCAGTCCCTCGCGCTCGCGCAGCTGCGCAATGCCGTCGACCACCCCATGCGTAAGCCGGCCAGACGGAAACGGCTTGTGCGACACGCGCGTGATCTGCCAGCGCTTGCCCAGCGAAGCAAACGCCGCTTCGTGGTCATACTCGCCTTCGTACATCGGCAGGTAGCCGTACATGCCGGTGATGACTTCGTGGGGACCAATCAATCCAGCTTGTGCGAGGTCGCAGGCGGAGATGGCGCCGCGGGCACAGAACCCGATCTGCATCCCCAGCACCGGCGAACCCTCGCGGTGCGGCGCCAGCGTCCCCGAGATCTGGCCGTAGGTAGCTCCAAAGGCGTTGACGAGCGCATCGACATCTAGGCCGCGCAGTTTGGCGATCGCCGCCGTGGCCCCGAACGCACCCGCCGTGGATGGCCGAAAGAAGCGCATGGGCGCGCGAGACGACACGCCAAGGACGCATGATGCATCGACACCCAAGGCCACAGCCAAGATCAAATCCTTGCCGCTGTAGCCTCCTGCCCGGTCAGCCTCGGCCGACACAGCGCCAAGGATCGTAGCCATCGGGTGGATTACGGCGTCTTCGTTGACGCAGTCGTATTCAAGACAATGAATCTGGTAGGCGTTGACGATCGCCGCCGAGGTCGCCGGCAAACGCGTGCCGTGGACGAAAACGCGCGATTCGTCACCCGCACCCCACTTGCCAACCGTTTCGATCAGCTGCCGGATCCACGGCCCATCTGATCCAGCGACGCCGACCCCGATCGAATCAAGAATGAACGTCTTCGCGGCGCGCACCGCCTCCTCGGGCAGATCGTCGTAGGTCGTCTCGACGACGTGCCGAGCCAGCGTGACGGCGGGGTTCTCCGCCTCGCCGATGTCATGGGCGACGGACATGCCTTCCTCCCTCTCGTTCCCTAGGGCAGGAGATCGGCAACCTCGCCGAGATCGCCGCCGCGCCCCATAGCCAGCGTTTTTTGCACTATGGCCTCTACTTTCGGCGCGAGCAATCCGGCCGCCATCATGAGTTCCCGCGCCTTTGCGACGACCGTGTCGTCGCCAACCGGATTGCCCGGATCGCCCAGGGCGTCGGTCACCGCGCCTTTTTCGACGCGCCCGTCGGTGAGCGCGATCTCGACCTCGGCGCCGTAGTGTTCCGGGAATGCCGAACCGTAGGGTTCACCCGCTTCGACCGAGACCTTCTCGCGGATCGCCGCCATCGCATCGAGGTTGAAGGTTTCTGGTTCGAACGACGCGAGCGTCGGCTTGCCGTCGCGCAGGACAACGGCCACGACGTGCTGAAGGCTGAACTTGGCGTCGACCACCGTCTTGGGTTCCGGTCGGTCGCAGAACGCCACCGCGTCGCCATAGGTACGCACGGTGATGCGGTCGACCGCGTCAAGATCGCCGATGGCGTCGCGCACGCTCAGCGTCGCATCGATCGTCGGGTGCGCGTGACGGCACGCAGGCCACGGCTTGAAGCTGGTGTCGTAGACCATCCACGGCGCGTCGGGCTGAGCGGTGACGGCCTCCGGCTTGGCGTCCGGGCACATTGCGGCGTAGAAGCCCTGCGGCCCCTCGAGGATGAACCGCGGGCCGGTGAGCCCGCGTTGCGCGAGGCCGGCGGCAAGATAGCCGGCGCGCGCCGCGTGCGCGTTATGCAACTGCTTGGACATCACGTCTTCGTTGCGCAGCTGCCACAGACCACCCGCCAGCGTCCCTGCATTGCCGAGCGCATGGACGAGTTGCGCCGAGTCCAGTTCGAGGACGCTGCCGGCCGCCGCCGCGGCGCCGAAGGGGCCGCAGGTCGCCGTGTTATGGAAGAACTTGTAATGGCCGAGGCCGACGGACGCGCCGATCCGAACGACGACCTCGTATCCGCGGATCAGCGCCTCGAGAAAATTCTTGGTTTCGCAGCCTGTCGCTTGCGCGGCGGCCAGGGCTGCCGGAATGACGACTGGGCCGGGATGCAGCACGGAGGTCCGATGGATGTCGTCCATCTCCAGGACGTTGCCGAACGAGCCGTTGACGAAAGCCGCCGTTTCCGGGCCGACGTTGCCGACACCGATCGTCTTGCACGGACCGCCCGGCTCGAAGCGGCCATACTCCTTCATGATTTCCCCCGGCGCCGTGGTTGCGCCGATCAGCGCGCAGGCGATCCAGTCGAGAACGTGAAGCGCCGCGCGTTCGCGGTCGTCTTGCGTGATTGGACGGTCGAGCAACTCAATGAGTTGCTCCGTCAGGCTTTGATCGCTCATGTAACAGGCCGAATCGACGTGGGGCTACGGGATGGTAACATGCAGACAAACAAAGACAATTGAGCTTCCATATGCCCAAGACGATTGCCCCTGAAGACGTTCCCGGCCTGCTGCGCCCCGGCATGACGGTCTATATGCCCGACTGCGCGGGCGAGTCCCTGCTGCTAGCGGAGGCCCTTCAGAAGGCCCCGGACGCCGCGGCAGGCGTCCATTTCGTGGGGGTCTGGATACCTGGCGTCAACAACATCGACTACACAGCTCTTCACCCTGACGCGCGGGCGACGTCCTTCTTCGTCACCCCGGCGCTGCGCAAGTCATTCGCCGCCGGCAAGGTCGATTTCCGGCCCATGCACTATTCGGAGGTCACCGGCTATCTGCAGAGCATTCCCATCGATCTCGCGCTAATCCAGGTTTCGGCACCCGACGACGCAGGTCGTTGCAGCTTTGGGGTCGCGGTGGACTTCCCACCATCGATCGTCGGACACGCCAAGACGCTGGTTGCGCATATCAATCCGAACATGCCGGCGCCGCCCGGCGCGCCGACAGTCGCGCTCGACGATATCGACTATGCCGTCGAAGCGCCGTTCGACCTGCTTGAGTACGATCTCGGCGGCGAGAACGACGCCCTGCACGCGGTCGGTGCCAACGTAGCGAGCCTCATCCGCGACGACGACACCATCCAGATCGGACTCGGCAAGATTCAGGCGACCGTTCTGGAACCGTTGTCGGACCGGAAGAACCTGCGCATGCACACCGGGATGATCTGCGACCCCATTGTCGATTTCGCCAAGACAGGCGCACTGGCGATCAACGGGGGAGGTCCAGCCGTATGCGCGGGCGTCGCCGTCGGCGGTCGGTCACTCTACGACTTCGTCGCGGAGCAACCCTGGATCGACTTCAGACCGGCAACGCACACCCATGACATCGGCATCCTCGGCGAGATCGACAACCTGGTCGCAGTGAATTCTTCGATCGAAATTGATCTCCTCGGCCAGGCCAATGCCGAGATGATCAAGGGCAAGCAGGTCAGTGCCGCGGGGGGCCTCGTCGATTTTCTCAGGGGAGCGCGTCGCTCAAAGGGCGGCCGGGCGATCATTGCGCTGGTTTCGACCACATCGGACGGCAAGACCTCGCGCATCGTACCGATGCTCGCGCCTGGTACCGCGGTATCGGTTGCCCGAGCCGACGTCGAATACGTCATTACAGAGAACGGCGTGGCCGACCTTCGCAACAAATCGCTGCCCGAACGGGCAGAACAGCTCATCGAAGTCGCGGCAGCACCACAATTCCGCGACGAGTTGCGCGCCGCGCGCGATGAGAACCCAGCGCTGAGGAGAGCCTGAACATGGCAAAGGCCAAGCACCCGATCGCGACCAACCGCATCGATCACGTCGTCCTTCTGGTGTCCGATCTCGATCGGGCCAGGAAGTTCTATACCGAGGTGCTCGGCATGTGGGAGGAGCGCCTTGTCGAGCGCCTGAACCTGCTTCAATTGCGCGCGGGTCGCAGCATGCTTGATTTGCAGCTCGCCCCGGGCCGAAGGGTGGCGAAGCCCAAGGGCACCGGAACCAAGGCGCGCGCCGACGCCCTCAAGGGGCGCAACATGCACCACTTCGCGCTCAATCTGGACACCTTCAACGAGAAGCGCATCCGCGCCCATCTCAAGAAGCACAAGGTGAAGGCAGGTGAGACGCGCAAGCTTTACGGCGCGGACGGCAGCGGCAAAGCGATGGATGTCATCGATCCCGATGGGAATATCGTCGAGCTGAAGGGGCCCATCACCAGTCAGAAGGACAAGCGTAGCGCGGCGCGGACGCGCGCAGCGGCGAAACGTGGGGTGGTCGCCCGCGCCTAGGTCGCAGCTGGCCGCCGCAAGGCATTGAGCGCAAAGGCGATTCCGATCACGGCAAGCGCGACCACACCCGTCACATAGATCATCGGCATGCCGAAGGCCGATGCGATCGGCTGACTCACCAGCGGCGAACAGAAGTGGCCCAGCATCATGGCTGCGGTCACGCCGCCGACGATGCGGCCACGGATGGCCGGCGGTGTGCCTTCCATCAGCCAGATGATGACGTTCACGTTGACGATACCGAACCCCATGCCTGCCAGCGTCAGACCAGGCATGAGCATGGGCAGGGAGTCCGCGAAGGCCACCACAGCGAACCCGCACACCACCAGGGCGGCCGCGGGTACGAATGTGCTTGCCGCCTGCCGTGCGCGTGCGCGAACGGGGTGGTAGAGCAGCGAACCCAGCGCGATGCCGAGAGATGATGACGCCAATGCTACGCCGCCCATCGCCGCCCCTTCGTAGCCCAGCGTGCGCACATAGAAGGGAATCTGGGACGGGACGAAGAAGAAGGCGATGTTGACAATGAACGTCATCGTCAGCACCAACGCGATGAACGCAATCGGCCACTCGGGCAAGCGCAGCTTCGGGGCAGAACGCGCCTCTTCCGTGATCCGCGGTTCAGGCAGCGACCGCATCGCCATCGGCACCAGGATCAAGGCAGCCAGAAAGACGACGAACGGGACACGCCAGTCGATCGCCGCGAGAAGTCCGCCCGACAAGTTGATGGCAATCGCGCTGAAGTTCACGAAAGCCGTGCGCTGGCCGAGAAATTTCTGCCGATCGGGTCCATCGAAGTAGTCGCCCATGAGCGTGACCGTCGCCGTCATGGTGGCGCCCGCGGCAAATCCGAGAAGCAGCCGCGTGAACAGAAGCGCCTCAAGGTTGTCCATCAAACCGCCTGAAGCCCCCAGCAGGGCATAGGCGGTGATAGACGCGAGAAGGAAGCGGCGGCGACCGAACCGGTCGATGACAGCGCCCGCGAACGGGGCGAAGAGCGCGATGCCGATAGACGGCATCACGAGGACGAGACGCGCCAAGTATTCCGCGTTGGCGTGGTCGGCGAAATGAGCCAGCAGCTCAGGGATCGCCGGCGAGATGGACGCCGCCTGAAAAGGTGCTAGGACGGCGGCAAAGAGAAGCGTCGTCTTGCCGAGCGTGCCGACCGTGACCGACGCGGAGGTCAACGCACGGCTACCGCTGGCGCCTAGACAGCGCCGGAGTTCTTGAGCGCCTTGATATCCTCGGCGCTGTAGCCAAGTCCCTTCAGTATTTCGTCGTTGTGGCCGCCGTGATCCGGCAGGTCGAAGTTCACGCGGCCTGGCTCATTCTTGAACTTGATCGGAATGCCCATGTGATCGTTGCCGTCTGGATCCTTGATGCGCATTTCGCGCTCCCACACCTGTTCGGTGTCCCACGCCTCCTTCAGGTCCATGACGGGCATCCAGCAGATGTCGCGACCCTCGAACCAGGTTTCCCATTCGGCGCGCGTTTTCTTACGGAATTCATCACGCAGGAAGGCGATCGCGGGCCAGTGCCCCTCGCCTGCCGGACCGGTCACCGGCTCGATGAACTCCGGACGGCCAAGGCCGTTGAAGAGCTCCTCAACGAACTTGTGCTCGCCACCACCCAGCGCGAGGTAGCTGCCGTCCTTGAGCTCATAGATGTTGAGCATGGCATTGCCGCCGTGCGTACGTTCCTTGAGACGCTCGGGCGCCTGGTTGCCGCCGAACACGGGTCCAACGATGTTGGGTGAGGCATTGAGCACCGATTCGAACATGCTGATATCGACATAGTCGCCTTCGCCGGTCTTCTCGCGGCGCAGCAGCGCCATGAGAATGCCGCCGAAAGCCAAATGCGAGGACAGCATGTCGGAGATCGCGACGCCAAGAATGGCAGGGCCGGATTCCACGTCGGCGTCGGGGGAACGCGACAGGCCGAGGACGCCGGCCGCGGCGACCGCCGCGGTGTCGTGCGCCGGGCGGTCACGCCACGGGCCGTCCTGGCCGAAGGCCGACATCGAGCAGTAGACGATTCCCGGATTCACCGCGCGCAACGTGTCGTAGTCGATTCCAAGACGCTTCATGACCCCGGGGCGGAACGATTCGATAAACACGTCCGCTTCCTTCACGAGCTTCATCAGAACTTCTTTGGCAGCCGGATCCTTGAGGTTCAGCGTCAGCCCCTTCTTGCCCCGCTGGGTGGTGCGAAACATGACCGTCGTATCACCCTGCACCCACGGAAAGAACTGCTTGAAGCGCGTCGGCTCGGGCGCCTTGGGGTTCTCGATCTTGATCACCTCGGCGCCGTGGTCTGCCATCATGAGCGACACCGCCGGCCCGGGCAGGAACAGCGAGAGGTCGAGAACCTTGATCCCTTCGAGTTTCATTCCTTGGATCCTCCCTAGACCACCTTGTTTTCGCGCAATGATGCAATGTCGTCATCGCCAAAGCCGAGTTCGCGCAGAATCTCGTCAGTGTTTTCGCCGAGACCAGGCGCGCGTGTCGTGGTCATGCGCTGACCATCCACCTTGATCGGACTGGCGACAACCTTTAGCTCGCCCTTCACAGGATGCGGGTAGCTGTGAACCATGCCGCGTTCCTTGACGAAATCGGTCTTGAGCGCGTCGTCGAGATCGTAAACGGGCCCGATAGGCACATGCCCCGCAAAGATGGACACCCATTCTTCAACCGTTTTTTCCGCAAAGACGGCATCGAGCATCTTGTTGAGCGCAACGATATTCTTCTTGCGCGCAGGAAAGTCGACGTAGTCGGGGTGGTCGAAGAGGTCCATCCGGCCGGTCTTCTCGCAGATGATCTGCCAGAATTTGTGGGTCAGACCCATCAGGAAAACCCAGCCGTCCTTGGCCGTGTATAGCTGGCTTGGTACCAGCGACGGGTGGGCGGACCGCGGAAGGCGCGTCGTGATCTCGCCCTCATTGAGATTCCAGGTTGCGGGATAGGTCGTCTGGTACAAGGCCGTATCGAAGAGCGTGCAATCGATGTCGCAGCCTACGCCTGTTTCGCGCGCCCTCAGGATGGCTGACACCAGGGCAAGGACAGTCGTCGTGCCGGTCATCCAGTCGACGATCGACAGGCCCATGCGGGTCGGCGGCCCCTCGGGTTCGCCGGTGAGTGTCATGAACCCAGTCTCGGCCTGCATAAGGTAGTCGTAACCTGGCCAGGTCGCCCGAGACCCTTCTCGGCCATAGGCAGATAGGTGCGCACACACGACTGCCGGGTTGATCGCCTTCATGTCGGGATAGGTGATCTTGAGTTTCGCGGGCTGATCCCCTCGCAAGTTGTTCATCAGGCCATCCGCGGTTGCCACAAGCTTGTTGAGTACGGCACGCCCGTCTGCGTGCTTGAGATCCAGCGTCAAGCTCCGCTTGCTCTGGTTCAAGGTCTGGAAGAACTCGCTATCCCCCTCGCCAAGCAGGTGCGGGGTCACGGAGCGCGACGTGTCGCCCCCCGCGTGCGGGTTCTCGATCTTGATGATGTCGGCGCCGAGCGCGGCAAGGTGCCCGGTGCCGAACGGGCCCGCGCCATAGTGCTCGACCGAGACGATGCGCACTCCTTCGAGTGGGCGGCCCATGACGATCCTCCCAGATAGATGATGTTGGACGAGCGCCCCCGGGGCGCCCGCCCGAAGGCTATGCGGGGTTCCGCGAAATCAGCTGCTTGGCGATGATGATCCGCTGCATCTCATTGGTGCCCTCACCAATCGTCATCAACGGCGCGTCGCGATAGTATCGCTCGACATCGAACTCCTTCGAATAGCCGTAGCCACCATGGATACGCATCGCCTCGAGCGAGACTTCAACGGCGGTTTCCGAGGCATAGTATTTGGCCATGCCCGCCTCCATGTCGCAGCGTTCGCCACGGTCATACGCTTGTGCGGCATTCTCGACGAGCAGGCGCGCCGCCTCGACCTTGGTCGCCATCTCGCCCAGCTTGAGCTGGATCGCCTGATGCTTGCAGATCGGCTTGCCAAAGGTCTCCCGCTGCTGGGAGTAGCGTGTCGCGTCCTTCAGTGCTGCGCTCGCCAGGCCGACGCCGCGCGCCGCAACATTGATGCGGCCAATCTCGAGGCCACCTGCGGCCTGGTAAAAGCCCTGTCCCTCGACGCCGCCAACGAGGTTGTCGGCCGATACCTTGTAGTTATCGAAGAGGAGTTCGGCCGAATCGATCGACTTGTAGCCCAGTTTTTCGAGGCGCTTGGAGACGGTGAATCCGTCGCCCTTCTCCACGATGAAGAAACTCATTCCCTTGTGCGCGGGCTTGACCTGGGTATCCGTCTTGGTGAGCAGGGCGTAGCAGGTGCCCTCGATCCCGTTGGTGATCCAGGTCTTGGTGCCGTTGATGATGTAGTTGTCGCCGTCCTTGTCGGCACGCGTGCGGATGCCCTGCAGGTCGGTGCCAGCGTTCGGTTCAGTAAGCCCGAGACCGCCGCGCAGTTCGCCAGTGGCAAACCGCGGCAGGAAGCGCTGTTTTTGCTCCTCGGTGCCAAAGCGCTGAACTAGCGTGGCCATGATGAGGTGCGAGTTGAAGATGCCCGTTAGCGCCATCCAGACCTCGGTGATCTTGATGACCACCTTGGCGTAGGTAGATGCGGACATTCCGAGCCCGCCATACTTCTGATCGATGATGGCGCCGAAGAGACCCATTTCCTTCATCTGCTCGACGATCTCGTGCGGGTACTCGTCGGCGTGATCGAACTTTTTGACGACCGGGCGAACGTCACGCTCCAGCCACTTGTCGATGGTGTCGAAGATCTGGGCTTCTTCTTCCTGGGTCAGACCTTCTTCGAACTGCTCTGCGGCACTCAT
>JAYOEZ010000041.1:0-27490 GCA_038116985.1 Alphaproteobacteria bacterium
CGGCGTTGCCGCCGCCGTTTCCACCGGCGTTGCCGCCCGCGTTGCCACCGGCATTGCCGCCGCCATTGCCACCGGCATTGCCGCCCGCGTTGCCACCGGCATTGCCGCCCGCGTTACCACCGGCATTGCCCCCGCCGTTCCCGCCTGCATTGCCGCCGGCGTTACCGCCGCCTTGGCCCGGTGCATTGCCGCTGTTGCCCTGTGCCCACGCCACCCCGCCGAGCTCGAGGGGGGTATGTTTCGAACCGACGAGGAGCGGAGCCAGAGCCACGGCGGCCGCAAGGGCCGCGGCGGCGGTAAACCTCCGGAGGGGATGCAGAGCCCGGGATCGGCCCAGGATTCTTCCTTTGATCATCAGACGTCTGCGTTCCCTGCCTTTAGTCGTGCCGACGGGTGTCAGCAATTGGACAACGTCCTGCCGCTCCATCTATTCGCCGGTAGGGCGGAATATTTTGTCAGAATAGACCGAATGCTCGTGCGTTTTCCCCATAGCAGGGGGGTGGTTTGTTGGCTGGTCGCGACCGAGAAGTAGAAGCCGCCCTCATTTCCCTGCTCCCCCGGCTGCGGCGCTTCGCCCGCGGCCTGAGTGCAACGATGGAAGACGCCGATGACCTCGTTCAGGCTGCCTGTGTCCGCGCGTTTGAGAACCTCGACAAGTGGGAACGGGGAACGCGTCTCGATTCTTGGATGTTCGCCATCATTCATCGGCTGCGCATTGACGAGGCGCGCCGGGCGAAGACCCGGCGCGACAAGGCGCATCTGGTCGCGGACGAAGAGCGCCGCGCCGGAGATCTCAGCCGCGAGCTGGAGGAGCGCATGATGTTGCGCAGGGTCGACGCGGAAATGGCCGGCATGGAGCCCGAGCTGCGTTCGCTCCTGATGCTCGTTTGCGTCGAGGGGTTGAGTTACCGCGAGGCGGCGGAGGTCACCGGCGTGCCGATCGGCACCGTGATGAGCCGCCTCAACCGGGCGCGCACGCAACTGGCCGACCGCGTCGGCGTCGAGCGCGAACAGAAGAACACAACGGGGAATCGCTGAGATGAAGGACCAACACATGACCTTCGACGACGAAATCCTGATGGCCTATGCCGACGGCGTGGCGACGCCCGGTCAGGCCGATGCGATCGAGGCGGCGATGGAGAGCGACGAGATGGTGCGCCGCAAGGTGCTCGCCTTCGTGCGCAGCACCCATCGCCTGCGCGCCGCGTATCAACCGATTGCCGAGGAGGTGGCACCCGAACACCTCGTTGCTGCGGTTCGTGCCGCCGCAGGGAGACGGGACTTGGCCCAGCTGCCTCCTCGGCATACCCCGTCGCGCACGTTCTGGCGCATGGCGGCCGGCTTCGTGCTGGCGGCCGTAATCGGCGCCGGCGCGGGGGTGTGGGGCTCGAGCGCCCTCGACGACGCGCCGCAGGTCGCCGACGCCGACAGCTTCCGCGGCGTCTATCAGGCCGCCGTCGACCGTGCCCTCGAGGGTCTGCCCAACGGCCGGACGCTGTCGGTGATGTTCGCCAACGGCACCGACGCCGACCTCAAGCCGGTTTCCACCTACCTCAACGACGTCGGCGAGTTCTGTCGCGAGTTCGAGGCCCGCTTCGTGCAACCGCAGGGCGCGCACACCGTGGTCAGCGTCGCCTGCCGCCAAAACGCCGGCAACTGGCGCATCGACGGCGCGTTTCTCGGCGCCGAACCGGCCCAGGACGTCTTCAGGATCGGCTTTACGCGCTAGGTCGCGCGCGCGGCGTTGCCGCGCAGCCCCCACTGGCCCACCATGCGGTGCCATGAGCGCCGTCGACTTCGGCAAAACCGCCCGGGACTATCGCACCCACCGCGCCGGCTTTCCGCCGCAACTGGTCGCGCGCCTGCAGGCGCTCGGCGTCGGCACCCCGGGCCAAACGCTGCTCGACCTCGGCATCGGAACCGGCACGCTCGCCCGCCAGTTCGCCCAGGCCGGCGCCGCCGTCACCGGTCTCGATCCGGCATCTGAAATGCTCGACCAGGCCCGCGCGCTGGACGAAGAAGTTGGCGTCGGTATCGATTACCGCGTCGGCCGCGCCGAGGACACGGGCCTCGCGGACGCCTCCTTCGACGCCGTCACCGTTGGCCAATGCTGGCACTGGTTCGACCGCACCGCCGCGGCGGCCGAGGTGCGCCGCCTGCTCAGGCCCGGTGGCCGGGTCGCGATCTGTCATTTCGACTGGCTGCCGCTGCCCGGCAACGTCGTTGCCGCGACCGAGGCGCTGATCCTCAAGCACAATCCCGCTTGGAACATGGCCGGCGGCGACGGCACCCACGGCCCGTGGTTCGCCGACCTTTCGGGGGCGGGCTTCCGCGACCTCGAATCCTTCTCCTTCGACGTCGATGTTCCCTACAGCCACGCCGCCTGGCGCGGCCGCATCCGCGCGAGCGCCGGCGTCGCCGCGAGCCTCGCGCCCGACCAGGTCGTCGCCTTCGACGAAGAACACACCGCCATGCTCGCCGCCATGTTCCCCGAAGACCCGCTCGCCGTCCCCCACCGCGCCTGGGCGCTGGTCGGGGTCAAACCGGACTAAAAGCGTTACCCGAACGCCGCCTCGCCCTGCATGCACAAATGCCCCTGGTCGTTGGCGGCCCACAGCGTCCATTCGTCCTTGCCGCCGTCCTTGGGCGCGGCGTTGACCGTGAACGGCGCGATGTCGAACAGCGGCGCGACGGCGCGGAACGAAAACGACGCCAGTTTGTCGTCGGGGCGTTCGCGCCGGCACAGGTCCATCAGCAGCGTGCCGATCAGCGGTCCGTGCACGACGAGGCCGGGATAGCCTTCCTCTTCCATCGCGTACTTGCGGTCGTAGTGGATGCGGTGCCCGTTGAGAGTGACGGCCGAATACTTGAACAGCATCACCGGGTCGGGGTGGATCGTGCGCGACCACTGCGCGTTGCCCGGCGCCGGTTTGGGCGAGGGCGGCGTGTTGGCGCCGTCCTTGGGCGCTTCGCGGTAGACGATGTCGTTCCTCTGCACGAGTTCGACGCCCTTGGGACCGGCGTAGGTCTCGCGCACGGTCACGAACAGCAGCCGCCCGGTCTTGCCGTCCTTGGGCGTCACCGAGGTGATCTCCTGGGTGCGCTTGACCTCGTCGCCGATCCGCAAGTCGCCGACGAAGTCCATGTGGGAGCCCGCGAACATGCGCCGCGGCAGGCCGGCCGGGTCGGGCATGAAGCCGCCGCGCTTGGGATGCCCGTCGGGGCCGACTTCCTTCATCGGTACGTGCGGATGAAAAAAGCACCAGTGCGCGCCCGGCGGGATCGCCTCGCCGATCTTGGGCTCGTGGGCGTAGTCCAGGGCGTCGTAGAAGCCCCAGACGGGCGCGGCGGTCACGGTGTCGCTGCGCTGGTCGCTGCGGCCCACCCATTCGTCGAAGTCGGTATCGGTCTCGTCCATGTGTCCTCCCGGTTGTCCGCTTGGATAGCGCGCCCAACACGCGGCATAAAGCCCTGCCTGACCCCGCGTATATAAAGACTATAAATCAACCGCAGATTGAAAATGGGTTCGTGTCGCAATGGCCTCCCCGCCGCGCCGGCGGAATGCCGTCGCCCGGCTTGTGTTCGGGCGTGACTCTTTTGTGAGATCGGCTTGCTATGTGCCAGTCTCGGCAGGGATTTTCCGCGCCGAACAGCAGGATCGACCATGAGCCGCCGCGTACTCGTCATCGAAGACAGCCAGGACATCGCCGACCTCGTGGCGCTGCACCTTCGCGACGCCGACTGCGAGGTGAGCGTGGTCGGCGACGGCGTGGCCGGCCTGCACAAGGCGCGCGCCGGCGGCTACGACCTCATCATCCTCGACCTCATGCTGCCCGGCATGGAAGGCCTCGACCTGTGCCGCCGCTTGCGCGCGGAGTCCAACTTCACGCCGATCCTCATGGTTACCGCCAAGTCGGCCGAGGTCGACCGCGTGCTCGGACTCGAGACCGGCGCCGACGACTACCTCACCAAACCGTTCTCGATCCGCGAACTGCTGGCGCGGGTCAACGCGATCCTGCGCCGCCGCGAATCCTGGTCGCAGACCGACCAGGCCAACGAAACGATCACCGTGGGCGACATCGTCATCGAGCGCGCCACCCGCCGCGTCACCGTCTCGGGCCGCGAGGTCGATCTGACCGCGCGCGAGTTCGACCTGCTGGTGCAATTCGCCAAGAACCCGGGCCGCGTCTACACCCGCGCCCAGCTGCTCGATCTCGTCTGGGGCTATGGTCACGACGGTTACGAACACACCGTCAACAGCCACATCAACCGGCTGCGCGGCAAGGTCGAGGCCGACCCGCACAAGCCCGACCACATCCTCACGGTGTGGGGCGTGGGCTACAAGTTCAACGATCGTGCCGCCAACGCTGACGCAGAAGGCGCCGCCGCCGAAGCGGCCAGCGCCTGATATCTGCGCATGTTGCGCACTCTCAATGCAAAACTCGTCGCCGCGCTGCTGCTCATCATCGCGCTGCTCGCGGTCGCCTACGTCATCCTGACCATCAGCTTCACCCGGCTTCACTTCGAGGAAGTGAACCAGAAGCTCAACTTCACGCTGGCCCAGAGCCTGGTCGATCACAACGCGCTACTGCCCGGCGGCTCGGTCGACCAGGAGGCCTTCGAGTCGGTGTTCCACAACCTGATGGTCGTGAACCCGGCCATCGAACTCTATCTCATCGACACCCAGGGCCGCTTGCTCGCCTTCTACGCGCCCGATGGTGCGATCAAGCGCAACCGCATCGACATGGCGCCCGTGCGCGCCTTCCTCGACGGCAGCCGCAGCTTGCCGATCCGCGGCACCGACCCGCGCGATCAGAGCGGCAACAAGGTGTTTTCGGTGGCGCCGATCAGCAATCCAGACGGCTCCATGGCCGGCTATCTCTACGTCGTTCTTGGCAGCCAGCTCTACGAGTCTGTCGAGAGCATGTTCGAGGGGAGCCTGATCCTGCGCATCGTCACCGGTATCGCCATCGTCGGCCTCGTGCTCGCGTTGTTCGCCGGCATCCTTTCCTTCCGCTGGATCACGGCGCGCCTGCGCCGGCTGACCGCCGAGGTCGACCGCTTCCGCCGCTCGTCCTTCGCTGAAGTCTTGCCCGGCCGGGAATGGCGCCGTGGCACTGCGGCCGACGAGATCGACCAGCTCGGCGCGACCTTCCGCGACATGTCGCGCCGCATCACCGAACAGATCGATACGATCCACAAGGCCGACCGCGACCGACGCGAACTCGTCGCCAACGTATCGCACGACCTGCGCACGCCGCTTGCCTCGCTTCAAGGCTACCTGGAAACGCTGCTCATCAAGCAGGATTCGCTGTCGCGCGCCGAGAAGGAGCGCTACCTGCGGCTGGCTCTCAACCACGGGACGCGGCTCGGCCGGCTCATCAAGGAACTGTTCGAACTCGCGACTCTCGACAACACCGATTCGCTGCCGGCCTTCGAGCCGTTCTCGATGGCCGAACTCGCCCAGGACGTGACCCAAAAATTCGCGCTGCAGGCCGAACAGAAGTCGCTCACGCTCGAGACCGACATCCCGCGCGATGCGCCGTTCGTTTCCGGCGACATCGGCCTGATCGAACGCGTGCTCGAAAACCTGATCGAGAACGCGATCAAGTACACCCCTTCGGGCGGTAAGGTGCGCATCGCCGTCATGCCGCATGGCGAGGCTTTGGCGGCAGAGATCGCCGATACCGGCGTCGGCATTCCCGAAACCGATCTGCCGCGTATCTTCGAACGCTTCTACCGGGTCGAGAGCCACCGGCCCGACGATGTCGAGGGCACCGGGCTCGGTCTGGCCATCGCGCGGCGCATCCTGCAGCTGCACGGCACCGCGATCGACGTGAAAAGCCACCTCGGCGAAGGCACCCGCTTCACCTTCGAACTGCCGCTGGCCCGCGCCTGAAGCGGGTATTTCGCCCAAACGTCACGCCTCGGGATTCTTTTGTGACCTCCGCGTGAGGCTTGCGTGACGGCTCCCTAAGACTATGGCCCGGTGAGCAATCCCGCTCCTCGACGGATCCAGGAGAACACCATGAACAAGTTTGTTTCCGCCGCGCTCGCCGCCGCCTTCGTCGCAGGCTCGTTCGACGGCACCGCGTCGCTCGCCGCTGCCGAGGGCATGAAGAAAGACGGTTCCTTCCAGGTCGCCGCCGAGATGAAGAAAGACGACGACATGATGAAGAAGGACGACATGGCGAAGGATGCCATGAAGAAGGGGGAGGAGATGAAGGACGACATGGCGAAAGGCGCGTCCATGAAAAAGGACGACATGATGAAGAAAAAGGACGACATGAAGAGCAACTAGCTCGCGCCTTCCTCGCGAAAAGCCCCGCCCCGGCGGGGCTTTTTTGTTGGCCGGCGTCCTCGCTGGAAGGCTTGCCCCAATGCTGCGACAATCGCGCGGGTTTTCTGGGAGACCGGTTGTCGCGTGAGTTCCCGCTTGTTTGAAAGACCGTGGCGCGCCGTCCGTATGCTGGCCGGCGCCGTGCTCGTGCTGGTGCTCGCCTCGTGCGAAACACCGCCGCCCGGCGGCACCCTGCGCATCGTCGCGCTCGCCGAATCGGCCGAGATCACGCTGACGGTCGTCAACACCTACGACGAATCGATCCGCTTCGTCGGCCCGGCCGGCAACACTTTCGACGTCTTGTCCGGTGAATCGCTGTCGCTGCGTCTTGCCGTGGTCGTTCTCGCTGCATTCGACGAGGACATCTTCCGGCCCTGGATGGTGCCGGCGGGTCCGGTGCAGCATCGGCTGGCCGAGCTCGACGAACCGACACTGGTGCGCATCGGCGGTCTCGACGGCCAACTCGATTTCCTGGCGCCCGACGGCGAGCTGAGGCCGGTCTACGTCACGGCGCGCGATTGTCGCGGTGAAGGCTGGCGAGCCCAGAACGCCGGGCCGGAGGAGTTCGTCGTACGTACCGACCGCGTGCCTTCCGCACCGATCCGGCTGTGCCCCGGGGGCGCCGCCTGATCAGGCCGCCAGCAGGAATCCAACCGTCGCCACCAGCAGCAACGCCATCGCGACGTTGAAGACGCGGTGCGCGCGCGGCGTGCGCAGGACCTTGCCGATCCCGACACCGAAGACCGTCCAGACCAGCACCGAGGGGATTGCCACAACGGCGAACGTCGCGGCCAGCAACCCGGCACCTGCGAACGCGTGGACATCGGTCGGCATGAACGTCGACGCGGCGGCGCCGGTCACGGTCCACGCCTTCGGGTTGGCGAACTGAAAGGCGAAGGCCTCGATGAACGTGAGCGGCTTGCCCTGCTGGCCCTCGGCTTCGTCCGCGTGCTTCGGCACAGCGGTGGCGATGCGCCAAGCGAGGTAAAGCAGGAAAAGGGCGCCCGCGACCTTGATCGCCACCTGCAGCGACGGCGCGGCGGCAAACACCGCGCCCAGTCCGACGGACACGACGAACAGCAGGAACGTCGCGCCGGTCAGCACGCCCGTCATGTGGTGCGTCGTGCGCCGGAAACCGAAGTTGGCGCCCGATGCCGCCAGCATCACGTTGTTCGGACCCGGCGTCATCGTGCCGGCAAAGGTGTAGGCCGCCATCGGCAGAACGACGGCGACGATCAGATCGGTCGGTGTCATTCAGGTCTTCAGCGCGAAGCGTGTGTGATCGCCGTGCGCCACGATATGGCCGCAGGTCGGGCCGGGGAAGTGCGCCGGCATGATCAGCACGCCGGAATCGGCATAAGCGTCGACGAACCTGATGCGCGTTTCCGCCGAGGCGGCGCGGTCGGTGCAGAACACCGCGCTCCAGTCGGGGCGGGCGACCTGGATGCCGAAATGCATCAGGTCGCCGGTCAGGATCGCTTCCTCGCCGTTGGAGCGCAGGCGCACGCAGTAGTGACCGGGCGTATGTCCGGGCGTCGGCAGGATCGTCACCTCGTCGTCGATCGAGAAGTCGTCGCCGATCATCACCGCCTGGCCGGCCTCGACGATCGGCAGGACCGAGTCGTGGAACGCGTTGGCGCTGTGATCGGCGGGATCGATCGCCTGCGCGTAGTCGTAGTCGCGCTTTGAAAACACGTAGCGCGCATTGGGAAACGTCGGCACCCAGCGCCCGTCGAGAAGCCGCGTGTTCCAGCCGACGTGATCGGCGTGCAGATGTGTGCACATGACGTAGTCGACCTCTTCGGGTGCGACGCCCATCGCCGTCAGCTGGTCGAGATAGGGTCCCTTGCGCATGTGCCAGTAGTCCGACCACGGCCGGTCCTTGTCGTTGCCGACGCAGGTGTCGACCAGGATCGTGTGTCGCGGCGTGCGCACGATGTAGGTGTGGAACGACAGGATCAGGGCATCGGCTGCGAAGTCGTAGAGGTGCGGGGCCAGCCATTCCCGGTGCCGGGCGATCACCTCGTGCTCCACGTCCGGCAGCCCCGTCGCGGTGTCGAACGGGTGGACCTCCTCGATGAGCTTCGAGACGACAATGTCACCGATGGTCTGGGGTTTCATGCTGCGCTGTCTCGCTTGGCCGGGTCAGGCAGTATAGGCGGCCCGCCCGCTTTGTGGGCGGTTTCAAAGCGACTGGGGTGCCCGGCCCACTTTTTTCCGATGCGTGTCGTTGGCGTGGTACCGCCGGGGGCCCTAAGATGCGAGCGGCGCGCCGAAACGGGCGGGCCACGGGAGGATAACGGGAGCTTTCTCTATGAAATGTCAGTTTTTCGGCGCTCTAATGGGCGCGGCCGCAATCGCGGCGCTGAGCGCGACCGCCGTCTCGGCGCAGACGCTCGAAGACAAGACCATACGCTTTGCCACGCAATCGATCTCGCCGGGCCTCGGCCTACCGGAGTTCGGTGGGGCAAGTCCGGCCGTCTACTCGCTCTATCCGATCTACGACTCGATGACCCAGGTCGGCCCGAGCGGCGACGTCGTCGGCATGCTCGCCGAATCGTGGCGCAACCTCGACGAGACGACCTGGCACGTGAAGCTCAAGCCGGGCATCAAGTTCCACAACGGCGAAGAAGTGACCGCCGATGCAGTGGTAAACCTCTTCAAGTGGCTCTTCACCGAAGAAGCCAAGAGCCTCGGTCTGGTCGCAGAGCGCACCAACAACAACCAGCTCAAGGCAGTTTCTGCCGTAGAGGTCGATCGCTACACCGTCGAGTTCAAGACCTCGACGCCCAATCCGGAGTTCCCGCGCTACCTGTCGAGCTTCTGGATTCCTGAGCCCAAGGCTTGGCGCGACCAGGGCCGTGAGTCGTTTTCGCGCAATCCGATCGGCACCGGGCCCTACAAGGCCGTTGCCTACGAAGGTGGCGTCGACGGTACGATCAAGCTCGACGCGTTCGCCGAGGCCGGCGTTCGGACGCCCAAGTATGCCAAGCTCGATGTCATCGCGTTGAACGAAGCCGCCTCGCGCGTCTCGGGCATCGCGTCGGATCAGCTCGATATCGCCCAGGGCGTATCCTTCGACGCCAAGAGCCAGCTCGAAGCGGCGGGCCACAGGGTCGACGTCGCGGAACGCCCGTCTGCCATGGGCTGGCGTTTCATGTCGGTGCGCAAGAACAGCCCGTTCAACGACGTGCGCGTGCGGCAGGCCGCCAACCTGGCGATCGACCGTACCGCCATGGCGAATGATCTGCTTGGCGGCATCACCGTGCCAGCCGGTCAGTGCGCGACCCGCGGGACGTTCGGATACAACCCGGACGTCGATCCGTACCCCTATGACCCCGTGAGGGCGAAGCAACTGCTTGCCGAAGCCGGGTTCCCGAACGGGTTTGATACCGAGGCGCAGGTCATTCCGGGTGCGTTCCCGGCCGATGCCGAGATCTATCAGTTCGCCGCACAGCAATTGTCGGCGATCGGTATTCGCACCACGCTGACGCCGATCACCTTCGCCCAATGGCTGGACAGCTGGTTCGGCAAGAAGAAGGGTCCGGAAGGCGGCATGGGCTTCTCCGACATCTTCCAGAACTCCTGCCACAATGACCCGGCGATCGCGACCTTCGCTTATCCGAACCTCACCTGCCGCAAGGCGCCGCTGGCGTCGCATTGCGATGTAGAGGAAGAAGCGAAGCTGACCGAAGCCGAGCAGGAATTCGACGTCGAGAAACGCCGCAAGCTCATCCAGGAGCTGATGGTGTTGAACCACGACAACGCGCCGAACCTGTTCTTCGTCGAACTGGTCGACATGACGGGCCTCAACAAGCGCGTCAGCGGCTTCACCAACGTGCTTCAGCGTTACAACTTTCACAGCCTGACGCTGAACTAGGACAGGCGACACGAACTACCAGGGGCCGCAGGATTTCCTGTGGCCCCTTTTTCTCGCCTAGCGCGGGCGGAGACCGTTGAGCAGAAGGTCGATGATGCTTTCGATTTCCGCGTCGTCGTCCCAATGCGCCTGGGGCGCGACCTCGCTGCGCAGCAGGTAGTAGCCGATCAGCAACGAGATGACCGAGCGCAGGAAATAGAGCGGGTCCACCGGCCGGATCTCGCCGCGTTCGATAAACGGCGCCAGGATCGTTTCGGCGCCGGAGCGCACGGCCTCGAGAAAGTTCGCCGGGATCGCCGCCTGCAGCTCCTCGTGGAACTTCACCTCCTGAATCAGGATTCGGACCAACGGTGCGTAGCGGTCCGCCAGCGCGAGACGGCTCTTCATGATGGCCCGCATGATGGCGCGCAGGTCGCCGGCTGACTTGGTCTGCTCGACTTGCATCTCCTCGACGGCAAGCGGCAGCAGGCTGTGCGCAAATAGTGGCCGGACAAGGCGAACGAGCAATTCCTTCTTGGTCGGGAAGTGGCGGAAGATGGTCCCTTCGGCCACGCCGGCGCGGCGCGCGATGGTGTTGGTCGCGGTCGCGGCGTAGCCGTTCTCCGCGAAGCAGAGAACGGCAGATTCCACGATGCGCCGCTTCTTGTCCGTCATGGGGCCCTCTTCCTGTTCAAGGGCCCCGATGATCGCGCCGATGGCGCCGTCCAACGCGCCGTCTGCCTTTTGCTCCGTCATACCGCCTTAGGCTGTAGCGGCATCCTTGGTGGGCCGCAACCGGGCATGGGCGAACGTGCCGATCCAGATCAGCGAGAGCCCGATTGCCGCGGCGATGAGTGCTGTGCCGATCGCCAGGCTGCCCTGCGGTCCGCCGATCAGGATCGTGCGGTACGACGTCACCAGATCGCTCAACTGCAGAACGTCGTTCAGCCAGCCGATCCAGCGCATCGCCGCCTCGGGCGGGGCCTGCGCGCCGGCGACGGCGGACTGATAGAACGCCACGGGCAAGGCGATCAGCAGCGCTGGGAACTCCAGCAGGCTGAACAGGCCGACGACGACGAGCATCAGAGCGGCCGTTGCCAGCCAGGCCATCAGCCACAGACCGAGCAGGTCGCTCCACAGCGCGGTGGTGCCGGCTACGATGACGGCAAGTGCCAGGCTCGCCACTCCAGCGACGGCAATCGGCAGGATCGAACGCACCACTGCCACATGCGTGGCCGAGCCAGGAATGCGATGGCCGCGCGTGGCGATGAACAGCATCAGGCCGGACACGAGGCTCGCGAGCCACGTCGCGAAGGTCATCACGAACGGCGCGAACAAGGTATTGGCATTGCGCGCCGTATGAAGCGTCTCGACCTCGACGGCGACGGGCATTTCGCCGGTCGGGAAACCGCCCTGCGCAAATGCGAGCCGCGCGCTGCTGACCGCTGCCGAGAACGCCGCCTGCAGCCGCGCCGGCAAACCGCCGCCGACCTGCGTCTCCGCCAGACTGAGGTGCTGGGTGTTGATCACTTTCACGGCGATGTCCTCGCCGCCGACCGTGTTGCGGGTGAAGTCGGTCGGTACCACCAGCGCCGCGGCGATGTCGCCGGCATCGACGGCTGCCTTGGCCGTGGCCTCGTCGTCGAACGACTGCACCTCGAAGGGCAGGTTGGCCCGCAACCCGCCGAGGATGCCGTCAGAAGCGCGCATCGGCGCGCCGGGCATGCCAGCGTCCAGGTTCACGACGCCGAGGCGGATCGACTGGGCGATACGACCGGCATCGAGCGGCGCCGTCATGTTGAAGATGGAGAACACGATGATGATCGCGATCGGCGCGATGATCGCCGCGCGGAAGGTCGGATTCTCGCGGATGCGGTCCAGGGTCTCGGACATCGGTCCCTCCTAGCCAATAAAGTGAGTAATCACTCATATACTGGTCGGGGGTGGGGAGGCTGTCAACCACATGCAGTCGACGCGCCGGAGATCCGCAGATTTCCTCGAGCTTCCAAATCGCGGCGATGAATTGGGTTCGTTTCGAAATACGCCGGGCGGGCCTGCGTACCGCCGAATTGGGTTCGTTTCGCAGTGGTCGGCGCGTGCCCGGACGCGTGAAATTGGGTTCGTTTCGTCGTGTGCCCGGCTAGCCCTCGGACCACTCCGCCAGTTCGTAGGTCGAATCGTAGATCGGGTAGGCGATCTTGATCGGCAGGATGTCCGGGCCGACGCACCACAGCTCCTCGTTGGCGGGGTGCGGCTCGCCCAGCACGAAGGCGAAATGGTCCGCCTCGAATGTCCCGGCCGGCACCGTGACCGACTCGACCCCGTAGTAGTCGATGGTCAGATCGTGGCACGCCAGCATGGGCCCCGACCCGCCGTCGGGCTGGGGCGAGGACAGCATGATGTTCTTCATGGTCTGGCGCTTGGGCCCGTTCTTGTCGAACTGGGACAGGTGCCACATGTCACAGATGATCGGATGCGCTCCGAACGACGGCAGGCGGTGGCCGACATCGATGCGCTGGCGCAGGCGGCCTTCGTTCTCGGTGTAGGCCTCGCACTCGGCGCCCTCGTCGTCGAACCGAAACCAGGCCGTGCCGACGAAGCGGTCCTTCATGGTCAGCCGCACGAAGCAATCCAGCGGTTCCCATTTGGGCCCGACATTGTAGGTCACGTCGCGCAGCAGGTCGTGATCGTCCATTTCGCACATCGCGCGAAATCCCCGGCTGCCGTCGCTGTGCTTTGTGACGGTGAACCACTCGCGGCCGGTTTCCTTACCGTGTCGAAGGTACAGAATCTTGCCGCGTGTCGTGGTGTGCTGCATCTGGTCCTCACAGAATTCGGAGTTCGGTCTTCAGGCTGGTCAACGGCTCGAAGCCGTCCCTGGTGACGCGCAGGGTGTCCTCGATGTGCATCGAACCCCAGCCGTACTCCTGATAGGGCATGTCGAAATTGAGCAGCATGTCCTCTTCGATGGTGAAGTCGGCGTCCGCACCCAGTCCGTCAGGGCCGAGCGGGATGGGATGATCGGTATGCTCGAGGCCCACCGTGTGTGCAACGCAGTGGTTGAAGCTGGGAAAGCCCTCCTTGTGCATCACGTCCATGACGCGCCTAACGATGTCGGATCCCTTTAGGCCCGGTCTGAGCATATCGCAGGCGGCCTGCCAGCCAAGCTGCATCGCCCGGTCACGCTTCAGGGTTTCGGCGTCGGGCTCGCCGATGAAAATCGTGCGGCCGAGGTCGCCGTGGTAGTGGCGATAGGTTCCCAGGGCATCGACCAGGAAGGGCTCGCCCTTGACCACTTTGCCGTGTCGCATGCCGGGCACCATGCCGAACAGAATGTAGATGCCTGCGGCATCGTGCTGGGCGAGATCTACCTTGTAGACGCGTTCCAGGTCGGCAGCCGTCGCACCCTCGCTGATGGCTGCGATCGCGGCTTCGACCGCATGTTCGTTGCGCTGCGCCGCTTCTCGCAGGAGGTCAATCTCGGCGGCGCTCTTCACCATGCGTATTTCGCGGAACACATTGGTCGCGTCGATCCCGGTGACGGAATCGAGTCCCATCGCATTTACCCAGTCTATGAGGCGCGGATCGTCCGAACCGAGGTGTCCCTTGTCGAGTCCAGCATCCACCAGTGCGCGTTTGAGCCCCAACGCCGGGGTCCGCTCCAGGTAGTCGACGCGTGAGCGTGCGGCGTCGACCCAATGGCGTTCGCGTCCGCTGAGGTGCGCTTCGTCGCCGATCAGGAATACGCTCAGCGGGTCGAGCCGGTCTTCGCCCGAGGCGCCGACATTGGCCGCTGTTGGCGACGCGCGGCCCGTTACGCCGACAACGTTCTCGATCCAAGTGCCTTCTTCGGCGAGACGGCCGTTCTCCGTCATTCCCATGACCAGCGCGGCCGGTGCGTCTTCCCGACGCGGCAGCACGGCGAAGATCGTGAACGTGCGCTCGACCATCAGCGTGTGCGACCAGAAGTCGGTCAGGTAGTAGATGTTCTGGCGCGAGGCCGCGATCAGGCCGTCGAGCCCGTGTCGGTCCATCACCTCATAGGCGCGCGGTTTGTTCAGAAGCATGGTTTGGCCCTTTGGTTCGGCATCGTGCGCCGCAGGCAAGTGTCGTCCGAGGAAACCGATAGAACAACCCGGTTCCGTGAAACGGCGCAGCACTTTGGTTGACTGCCTCGTGACAGATCGTGTCCCCCGCGGGATGGCATTGCGCCACGTCGGTCCTATATTGCTTTGTGTGAAGTATGTTTTGTTCGTTTTGTTGGCGGCGGCCGCTGTCGTCCTCAACGTGGCACCTGCAGGTGCCCAGGCTGTCGGGCCGGCCGTTGTGCAGACCGACGCATCCTTGATCGTCAATGGCCGACGCTTCGTTCTCGCCGATATTGTGATCGTTCCCGCAGGGCGAACCTGCGACACCGGGGTGCTGCCTGCGACCTGCGGGTCGCCGGCGTATCTTGCGCTGCGCCGTCAGGTCCAGCACTTCGTTGCTTGCCGGCCCCGGTTCGACCTGCCCGACCCCGATGTAGCAGAGTGCCGTCACAACGCGCGCTACCCGAGCGGCGGCGAAGATCTCGGCGCATTTCTCATCGCCGAAGGGTGGGCCACGGCTTCGCCGACGGCCCGGCCGTTCTATCAGACGCTGGAACAGATCGCCCGGTCGCAGGGACGGGGCGTGTGGGGGACGCGCGTCGACGAATTGATCGCACCCGCGCGCTAGCGCCCGCCTTGCCCGCGGCACGCGGGCATGCGAGGACTCGCCTGCTAGGGAGGATCACCATGGATATGGCCTATCGTCGTCTCGGTGCGAGCGGACTTCACGTATCGCCCCTGTGTCTCGGCACCATGATGTTCGGTGCGCAGACCGGATTTGCCGAAGCCGAACGCGTCGTCGCTTCGGCGCGCGACGCCGGCGTCAACTTCATCGACACCGCCAACGTCTACAATCGCGGCGACTCGGAAGTGGTGACCGGCCGGCTGATTGCGCCGGACCGCGAGAGCTGGGTCCTGGCGACGAAGCTCGCCAACCCGTTCGGCCGTGGTCCTAACCAGTCGGGGTCCGGACGCAAGGCTGTCATCAAGGCGGTCGATGACAGTCTGCGGCGCCTGGCGACGCCCTATGTCGACATCATGTACCTGCACGTCGACGACTACGACACACCGCTTGAAGAGACCGTCGATGCGCTCGCCCATGTCATCGGCCAGGGGAAGGTGCACCACTTTGGCGTCTCCAACTTCCCGGCGTGGCGCATCGCAGAGATCGTCAGCGTCTGCGCGGATGTGGGAATCCAGCCGCCCGTCGTGTGCCAGCCGAACTACAACGCGGTCAGCCGCGCCGCCGAGCTTGAGGTTCTGCCGGCCTGCGGGCACTTCGGGATCGGTGTGGCAAGCTATTCGCCGCTCGCCCGCGGCATACTGACCGGCAAGTACGGCGACGGTAAAGCGCTCGATCCGGACACGCGCGCGGGACGCAGCGACCCACGCATGATGGAGTCCGAATGGCGTCCCGAGTCGCTGGCCGCCGCAGCCGAGCTTGCCGACCGCGCCAAACAGCTCGGCATGACGCCGGCGCAGTTTGCGGTCCTGTGGTGCCTCAACAACGAGCTGGTGACGTCCGTGATCGCCGGGCCGCGCACGCTGCCGCAATGGGAGGACTATCTCGGCGTGGGTGACGTGGAGTGGCATCCCGACGACGAGGAGTTCGTCGACTCACTGGTGCCGCGCGGGGCGATGTCGACGCCGGGGTTCGTCGACCCAAAGTATCCTGTGAGCGGGCGAGTTCCGGTGATCGGCTAGTTTGCCGGACCGAAACGCTCCGCGCTTGCCTGCGGCCAATAGCGTCGAAAAACCGGGTGTTCGACGCCGCCGGCTAACAATTCCCCTTCGACGAGTCGCGGGTAGGCATCTTCCGCCGTCAGCACCTGTCCGGTCTTCTGGCGAACCTGCAGCATGTTCGGTTTGAGATCCGCCGGGCTCGTCAGGCCCGCTGCTGACACGACTTCCGCAAGCGCCTTCATGGTATTGCGATGGAAGGTATGGACGCGTTCAGCCTTGTCTTCGAGCACGAGCGCACGCTGTCGCACCGGATCCTGCGTCGCCACGCCGACCGGGCAGCGGTTTGTGTGACAGGCTTGCGCCTGGATGCAGCCGAGAGCGAACATGAAACCGCGGGCCGAATTGCACCAATCGGCCCCTAGCCCCATGGCCCAGACGATGTCGAATGCCGTGATGACCTTGCCGGCGGCGCCGATCTTGACCCGGTCGCGCAGGCCCGCGCCGACAAGTGCGTTGCGCACGAAGGTGAGGCCCTCCGCCAGCGGCATGCCGACGCGGTTGATGAATTCAAGCGGCGCCGCACCGGTCCCGCCTTCCTTTCCGTCGACAACGACGTAGTCCGGAACAATATCGGTTTCCAGCATCGCCTTGACGATGCCGAGGAATTCCCACGGGTGCCCGACGCACAGCTTGAAGCCCACGGGCTTGCCGCCCGACAATTCGCGGAGCTGCTGCAGGAAGTGCAAAAGCTCGATGGGTGTAGAAAACGCGGAATGGCTCGGCGGCGAGATACAGGTCTTGCCGATCGGAATGCTGCGCGCTGCGGCGATTTCTGGCGTTACCTTTGCACCCGGCAGGACGCCTCCGTGGCCGGGTTTTGCGCCCTGTGACAGTTTTACTTCGATCATCTTGACCTGATCGGTCTTGGCCTCTTCCTCGAAGCGGGCGGGGTCGAACGTGCCGTCGGCATTGCGGCATCCGAAATACCCGGAGGCTATCTGCCAAATTAGGTCGCCGCCGAATTCCCTGTGGTAGCGGCTGATCGATCCCTCCCCGGTGTCCTGCGCGAAGTTGCCCATCTTGGCGCCCTTGTTGAGCGCACGCACTGCTTGCGCGCCGAGGGAGCCGAAGCTCATCGCAGAGATATTGTAGATCGACGCATGGTAGGGCTTGGCGCAGGCCGGGCCGCCCAGCGTCACGCGAAAATCCGGATCTGGTTTCGTCGTCGGCCGCATGGAATGGTTGAGCCAGGAAAAGCCGGCGCCGTAGACATCGAGTTCCGTACCAAAGGCGACCGCATCGATCTGGTTCTTGGCGCGCTGATAGACCAGGGACCGCTGCTCGCGGCTGAACGGCACGGCGTCCTGGTCGCTCTCGACCAGGTACTGGCGAATCTCGGGCCGAATGCCCTCGAACAGCCAGCGCAGGTGACCCAGAATCGGATAGTTGCGCAGCAAGCTGTGTCGGCGCTGAGCCAGATCCCAGATGCCCACCAGGAACAGCGCGCCGAATGCGCCCGCAGCCACCCAGCTCCAGGGAAACGCGATAGCGGCCGCGAGCACCGACGCGATTGCGAGCAGTGCGGCGGCGACAAGGGCGAGGTATCTGCTCATGGTCCCATTCTAGGCGGTAAGAATGCCGGTCAGCACGGTCACGGCCTTGCCGCTCAACGTCACCCGATCGCCGTTGGGTTTTACTCTCAGAACCCCGCCGCGAGGGGAGGCCTGATAGGCCAGCATCTCGGATTTGTTCAGACGTTCGGCCCAGAACGGCGCCAGAATGCAATGCGCCGAACCGGTCACCGGATCCTCGTTGATCCGGTGCACCGGCGCGAAGAATCGGGACACGAAATCGTAGCCCTCATCGCCTGGCGCGGTGACGAGGACGCCGCGCTCGGCGAACGGCAACAGATCGCTGAAGCGCGGCGCGAGCGAACGGACCGCTTCGGCGTCTCTATATTCGACCACGATGTCCCAGGTGCTGCGCCAAACTGCTGCGGGCTTGGCCCCAAGCGCGTCGGCCAGGCCCTGGGGCTCTTCGGCCGCGGTCGTCGGCAATGCGGGAAAATCCATCGCGATCCACTCGCCGTCACGCGTGCACGTGAGGAGGCCGGACCGGGTATGGAATCGCGTGGGGGCATCCTGATCCACAAGCGACTGGTCCCAAAGGAAATGCGCTGTCGCGAGGGTCGCGTGGCCGCACAGATCAACTTCCGCGCCGGGCGTGAACCAGCGCAGCGACCAGTCCCCATCGTCGCGGCGGCAGACATACGCGGTCTCAGAAAGATTCATCTCACGCGCGATGTCCTGCATCCAGTCAGCGTCGGCTTCCGCATCGAGTAGGCAGACGGCGGCTGGGTTGCCACGCAGCGGCGTGTCGGTGAAGGCGTCGATCTGGTGAAGCGTATGGGGCATGCGCAGGCCTTGGCTGACTGTGTCCGGTCCTAGCCGATCGGGAGTTCGTCTTCGAGGGCGTCGGAATCGGTGGCGTTTACGATATCGCGCGCCGTCTCATAGTCGAATCCCGCGCGCGCCAGTGCGGCAAGGTCGCGCTCTCGATTTGCATCCCGGTCGGTCGGGCGGAACGGTCCCAGGCGACGCTTCCGCGCCAGTCGGATCGCTGCGACGCGGTCGGGCGCCGGCGCGTCCTCGCTCAGCTGGGCGAGGCCTGCGTCGATCACCGCAGCGTTGACGCCCTTTTGCATCAGCGCCTGTCTCATCGTGCGTACCGAGCGGCCTTGCCGGTGCATCGAGCGGATGCGGCCTTCCGCATAGGTTGCATCGTTCAGGAGTCCCGTGGCCTCGAAATCCGCGACGAGCGAATCGATCCACTCTTCGGCGGCAGCTTCGTCCGTGTCGTGAAAGCGCGCCGCACGCCGGACGCGCCGGTGCAGGACGGCTCTTAGGTTCGCCGCCGACGACGCGTACCGCTCGAGATAGTGCAACGCCGCATTCCGCAGGGAGTCCTGGGTCACCTTGCGCGGCTTTCGCTGGCCACGACGCTTTGGCTGGGTTTGTTCGGTCATCAAAAAGAAAGGCCCGGCGCGAGCGCCGGGCCAGATGCTCTGAGGTCCCCTTGTCGGTCTCTACGCGCCGCGCTTGGTAAAGAGGTAAAGAATGATGGCCAGGGCGATCAACCCGACAAGACCGTTTGCGCCGAGGTCGGCGATCAGGCCGGTAAGATTGGAGACGATGTCGGAGGGTAGAAAGGCAGCCGGTGTTCCGAAGAGAATCTGGATAACGATGCCCAGTGCGATGAGGCCAACACCGATTTCTGTCAGCCGATAAATACCGTTCTTTATCCTGTCGATCCAGTCAGGCATTGCGCGTCCCTCTCTATAGTCCCTGGTAAGTAAAACCTGCCAATTGACTTTGGCCAATTATTGGCACGTTTACTTCATGTCTAAGTAACAGGGTGAATGGCAGTAGAATGCTAGGCAGTCGTCCAAGAGCGAGTCAATGCCACACCGCCTACATATGGGGGATAGCTGTTCGGATCGCTCAAAATGATGTGGATAAGTTCCTCGGAGCCCGTCGAGCCGCAGTGGCCTGCTATTATTTGGCGAAGTCTTGCCCGAGGTGCTGGCGATGAGTGATGAAGCTGCGGTCCTTGCCGCCAACGAAGCTTTCTACGAGGCCTTTGAGGCGGGCGACATCGCGGCGATGACGGCCCTCTGGGCACAGCGGGCGCCGGTCGCCTGCACGCATCCCGGTTGGACCGTCATAACCGAGCGCGAAAAGGTACTGCAGAGCTGGGCGGCTATTCTCGAGGGGGCGGCCGGCAAGGTCTCATGTCTTGAACCCCTTGCACATGTTCTGGGCGACGTCGCGTTCGTGACCTGCAACGAAGCGGTAGGCAACAATCTGCTCGCCGCCACCAATGTCTTCGTGCGCGAAGAAGGGGCGTGGCGACTCCTCCATCACCACGCCTCGCCGGTGGCACGTGCCTATGTCAAGGAAGGGCCGCGCGGCGGCGACCCCATCCACTGACCGATCAGGCGGCGCGAATCTTTTCGGAGACGTCGTTGAGTTCCGGCAGGCCGAGCGCGGCGTTGGTTTCGTCCAGCGACGCCATCTTGTCGAGCCACGACCGTGAGTCGCCGGTCTTGCGCAGCATCGTGATGAAATCCGTCAGCTGACGGACCATGACCCGCGTCATGCTCGACGGGAAGATAACGATCTTGAACCCGAGTTCTTCGAGTTCGGCTGCCGACATCAAGGGTGTCTTGCCGGTTTCCGACATGTTGACCATGTGAGGGCCCGGTAGTTCGCCGACCTGGCGCTTCATTTCCTCGGGCGATTCGATTGCGTCCATGAACAGGATGTCAGCGCCCGCCTCCTTGTAGATCTTGAGCCGGCGCATCGCCTCGTCGAGGCCGAGTGGCGCGCGCGCGTCTGTGCGTGCGATGATCTTGAAGTCGGGTGATGACCGGCCGGCCACCGCTGCGCGGATTCGCTCCGCGGCTTTTTCGACCGGTTCGATGACCTTGCCTTCCATGTGACCGCACTTCTTCGGCCAGGTCTGATCTTCGAACTGGGCCGCCGAAGCGCCCATGTTCTCAAGTCCACGAACAGTCCGCATGACGTTGGCGACATCGCCGTAGCCGGTGTCGCAATCGACGATTAGGGGGATCGATGTAACGGCGCGGATGGTGCGGACATTGGCTGCTACCTCGTTGTAGGCGATCAGCCCGACATCCGGCACGCCATAGACCGCGGCTGCGGTCGCGTAGCCCGATACATAGCCCGCCTCGAAGCCGGCCAGTTCCGCAAGCCGCAGTTCCAACGCGGTGCCGCCGCCCGGCACGACGACGATGCCGTCGCCGGCAAGGAGCTGGGAAAGTGTCTTGGTCATGCTTGTCTCGCCTCTCGTCTAGTCCGACCAGGGGGTCGGTTGTTTGGGAATCTCTACGCCGTCGACGGCGATCGAATCGACCTTCTCGTTGTAGAAGCAGAGCAGGTCCTTGATCTTGGGAATCTCGGCGATCGGGTCGGGGTAGTACCACACTACGTCCTCAAAGGTCTGCCCCCCGGCCTCGACGCCGTAATAGTGCGCCGTTCCCTTGTAGGGGCAGGCCGTCTCCAGGTTCGATGGCACCAGCTTGGCATGAACATCTTCGCGCGGGATGTAGTAGCGCGTCGGCAACCCGGTCTCGAACAGGAAGATCGCGTTGGTCGTGTCGGCCACGGTCTCGCCGCCGAGGGTCACCTGAACGCGGCGCGACGACGGAATCGTGTCGATTCGCTTATAGGGGTCACGCGGATGCACGAAGATCTCCTCGTCCTCCTCGTACCAGTGATCGACCCGGTCCCAATAGAAGGCGACAAGGCCCTTGAGGCCGGGCTGTTGGGGGAGCGGGTCTTCGTAGCCCCAAACGGCGTTTTCGGACTCGCGGTCGCCAACCTTGATCGTCCAGTAAGAGGCGTCGCCCTTGTGCGGGCAATGCGTCGAATGGTCCGTCTTGTGCAGCAGGTCCATACGCACGTCGTCCATCGGGACGTAGTACATGGGCAGGTGCCCGTCTTCGTAGAGCATACGTGCGTGCGTCGTATCCGCGATCATCTCGCCGTTGAACTCGATCCGTACCCGGCGCGGGCTCGGTTCGAGTATCACGGCGTGGGCATCACCCTGGCGCTGCGGATGCGCGACCTTCAGGATCTTGATGCGTTTGTTCGCGGGCGATTCGGCCAAGGCCATCGGACAATCCTCCCGTTGTGCTTTGGCGCATCATAGGCAGCCACTGCGGGCCCGCCAATCGTGCCCCGCCATTGCCGGGCATGGTCACGGACCATAAAGTCGGCCCAACGCAAGAAGCGGAGGACGCGCCATGCACGAATCGATCAAGGATAAAGTTGTTGTCATCACCGGCGGCGGACGAGGCCTTGGCCGAGCCATGGCGCTTGGTCTGGTCGAGCAGGGCGCCAAGGTGGCCATCACGGCGGCGCGCGAGGGCGCCGAGCTCAAGCAAACCGCAGCCGACTGCGCGGCGATTGGTGGCGATGACTGCGTCCTGCCGCTGCAGGCGGACGTGACCAGGGTCGAGGATTGCGACCGCGTCATGGACGACACGCGCAAGAAGTGGGGTCACCTGCACGTCGTCGTGAACAACGCGGGTCGCGGCATGACCTACGTGCACCCAAATTTCGTCAAGGAACGCCCCGCGTTCTGGACCATCCCCAGCGATACCTGGCGGATGATGATCGATACCAACCTCAACGGCGTCTTCAACATGGCGAAGGCCGCTGTACCCTATCTGCAGGGCGAGGGTTGGGGGCGGATCGTCAACGTGTCGACCAGCCTCATCACCATGCAGCGACGCGGTTACGCACCCTACGGCGCCTCGAAGTGGGGCGTCGAGGGGCTGACGATGATCATGGCGCAGGATCTAGAAGATACCGACATCACGGTGAACGCGCTGCTGCCGGGCGGGGCCACGGATACCGCCATGATCCCGGGCGCGGTCGGCGACAAGAATCGCGCCGGAGCCGATGGCAATCTTTTCGAACCCGTCATCATGGTGCCGCCGATCCAGTATCTCGTTTCGGATCTGTCGAACGGCAAGCGCGGCGATCGCTACGTGGCGAAACTTTGGGACGCGAATCTCGATCCGGAGGATGCGGCGACGAAGTCGCGTTTTCCGATCAAGCGCGACCGCCAGTACTAGCGCCGTCATGGTATCCGATCCCTACGCGAAGATTGCCGAAACCGATGCGTCGGTCGTGCGCACGATCGCCGATCGGCTGGAGGTACGTGCCGCGCACCCTGATCAACGCGCCATGCTTGATACCTATCTTGGCGATATCGGGTGGCGTTCCGGCGCGCAGGTGATCGAGATCGGTTGCGGCACCGGCCCGGTGAGCCGGGTCATCGCCGAGCGGAGTGAACCGGATGCCGTGCTCGGGCTCGATCCGTCTCCCATTCTCGTCGAACGGGCGCGCGAACTTGCCGCGGGCAGCGACAAGCTTTCGTTCGAAGTCGGCGATGCGCGCAATCTGGCATTCGGCGACGGATCGTTCGACGTGGCCGTGTTCCACACGGCGTTATGCCACATCCCGGGTCCGGAAACCGCGCTGGCCGAGGCGTTTCGCATCCTCAAGCCGGGCGGCTGGCTGGCGGTGTTCGACGGCGACTACGCTACTGCGACGGTCGCGCGTGCGGAGCACGATCCGCTGCAGGCCTGCTCGCGCGCGGTGACCGAACACAACGTGATGGACCGCTGGCTTGTGCGGCGGCTTCCGAGCCTGGTGAAGGATGCCGGTTTCACCGTCGAGCGTTTCCGTAGCCACGGCTATGCCGAGGTCATCGACCCGGTCTATATGCTGGGACATGCCGAGCGCGGCGCAGAGGTGCTCGCCGCGCAGGGCGTCATTGGCGAGGAACTGGCCGAGGCGCTCAAAGCAGAAGCACGGCGCCGCGCGGCCGAGGGCGGTTTCTTCGGCCACATTGCCTACGCGAGCCTGGTTGCCCGCAGGCCCTAGAAAATCTTCGACTTGTCCTTGTAGGACTTGAATTCGAGGTAGTTGCCCGCTGGATCGGCGATGAACATGTTGCCGACGGTGCCGATGTCGGGGTGGTCCTTGACGTTGGGCGCAATCCGGAACTCCACGCCCTTCGCCTTCAGATCCTCGGCTAGACCGTTCCAGTCCGTCCAGTCGAGAATCAGCCCGAAGTGCTTGTAGGGTTCTACCGAAGGGTCGCCTTTGCTCGCTTCGACCTCGTCCGGTGCTTCTATCAGGACCATCTGCGCGCCGAAGAAGTTCAGCACCGCATAGCTTTTGCCCTGGCGGCTTGCCGCCTCCGTGCAGCCGAGTGTATCGACATAGAACGTGCGCGCCTTGGCGATGTCGTCCACTGCAAACGCGACGTGAAAGATCGGATCCTGCATATGTGCCTCCCGTGCCGTCCCGAACGTAGGGCGCATGGTGCGGTGTCGCAACGCGTGCGTTGACCTCGTAAGCCAACGGGCCTCTAATCGCTCCATGCCCGGCCCACATGATCTCGGCGGGAAAGACTTCGGTCCCGTAGACCTTTCCGAGCACATACGCTCCGATTGGGACAACCGCGTCGACGCCATGCAGCGCCTGCTTCGGGTGACGGGGCTTTGGTCGGTGGACGAGTTGCGCCGAGCGATCGAATCGCTCGCGCCCGACGACTACTACAATTTCACCTACTACCAGAAGTGGCTGTCGGCCATTCATCTGCTGTTGGTCGAGAAGGGCGTGTTGACTCAGGACGAGATCGACGCGCGGATGAGCGCGCTGGCTGCGGCCGGCTGATCCGGAGCCAGGTCAGAACGGCTGGGCCACCACCATGAAGATCACCAGGGCGCCCAGCAGCGCAGCGAGACCGGCGCTGCCTTCGAATCCCATGGCCGTTCGACCGGTTGCGTCGCCGATCGCAAGTTGTCGGCGCACCACCACGTAGGTCCCGTGCATCGCGAGAAGCGCGGCGACGGCGGCGAGCTTCACCCAAAGCCACGTCGAGGCGAACGCGGACTCGCCCGGGATCACGAGAAGGACCGCGCCGAAGATCAGCGAGAAGATCATGGCCGGAGCGATGACGAACCGCAGGATCAGTCGTTCGGCGTGCGCCAGCGGATCGGACAGGGCGCCGCTTCTGACATGTGCGGCGTAGAGCAGCGGGAGGCAGATCATGCCGCCGATCCAGACGGTCGCCGCGGTGATGTGCAGGGCGATAATCCAGGGTCTGAACGCGGCCCAGTCGGCGATCATTTCGTGAAGTGATTCGCTGCCGCCGTCGTAGATCATGCGCAGCGCGATATAGAAGATCACCACCACGCCGATATAGGCGATCCAGCGGTACTTCTGCAGAACCCGCGCGATGATCACCGCCGCGGTCCCCATCAAAGCAACCGAGAGGACGAGGCCGACGACAAGCACCCAGGGGTGTTCATGGGCGGCTCCGGCTACGGCCAGGACGTTGTCGAGCGACATGGAAACGTCGGCAGCGATGATCTGCAGGGCCGCCTGGCCGAAGGTCTTGGTCTTGCCGCTCGAGGTTCCCTGGCCTTCGAGAGCGTGCTCACCCTCTACTTCGGCTTCATGGCCGCCCTCACGGAGTTCCTGCCATAAGCGCCACGAGACCTAAAGGAGAAGGATGCCGCCCGCGATTAGAAGTCCGAAGACGTTGAGCAGGAAGGTCGTGCCGAGGGCGAACACGATGCGTAGAGCAGTCGCCGCCAGGATGCCGATGAGAATGACTTTGCCGCGCTGATGGGCCGGCAATCCTGCTGCGGCCATTCCGACCGCGATGGCGTTGTCCCCAGCGAGCACCAGGTCAATGAGGATGACCTGTCCGAGGGCCGTCAACTCCGCGGCGGTGATGAAATCGAACATGCGGCCTGCGTATGAGGTGTCGCCGACAAATCCGGCGCAAAGTCCAGCCGGGCATACCAGTCGTCCCGTAGGTACGCAAGTTGCCCGACATTGACGCGAGCGCTTCTACTCCCTGTAATGCGCTCTATGCCAGGACCGCACGATCTAGGCGGCAAGGACTTCGGTCCGGTGAGCCGCGAAGAACACGACCGCAGCGCATGGGACAATCGCGTCGACGCGATTCTCAAGTTGATGCTTGCGGACAAGCGTTTCCGTATCGACGAACTGCGTCGCTCCATCGAATCGCTTTCCGAGCACGACTACATGACCCTCAGCTACTACGAGAAGTGGCTGGTCGCGATGCGTGGCCTGATGGTCGAAAAGAACCTGCTCACGGACGAGGAGATTGCGGAGAAGCTTGAGGCGCTTCGGCGCAAGGAGGCGGCATGAGCTTTGCGTTCGAAGTGGGCCAGAGCGTCAGGGTCAAGGAAGGCGATCCGCCGGGCCATATCCGCACTCCATTCTATCTCCGCGGCAAGCGTGGGCAGATCGAATCGCGCTGGGGAGAGTTTCGAAACCCTGAGGAATTGGCCTACGGCAAGGAAGGCCTGCCGAGGCGAGCGCTTTATCTGGTGCGCTTCGAGCAGTCCGAAGTCTGGCCCGGCTACAAAGGACCGGCGACGGATACCCTGAGCGCGGACATCTACGAACATTGGCTGGAAGCCGACGACTGAGGACCCTTATGTCTCATTCCCACCATGACCACGATCACGATCACACGCCGATCGAGGAAGCCGGTACCTCGCGCGAGTTCGAGTTGCTCGAGCAGGCGATCCGCGAGCTTCTCATCGAGAAGGGCGTGTTCACGGCGGAAGAGGTCCGCCGTCAGGTGGACGCGACCGACAGCGTTAGTCCCGCCGACGGCGCGAAGGTTGTGGCGAAGGCCTGGGCCGACCCGGCCTACAAGGCGAGGTTGCTTGAGGATCCGAAGGCCGCGATCGAAGAACTCGGCTATGACCTCGGACCGGCGCCCAACCTCGTGGTTCTTGAAAACACCGACGCCCTTCATCACGTCGTCGTCTGCACCTTGTGCTCCTGTTATCCGCGCGTCCTGCTCGGGCCGCCGCCGGATTGGTACAAGAGCAAGGAGTACAGGGGCCGGGTCGTGATCGATCCCCGTGGCGTGCTCAAGGAGTTCGGCACTTCGGTGCCCGACGCTGCCGAGATCAAGGTCGTCGATTCGACGGCCGACATGCGCTACCTCGTCCTGCCCAGGCGTCCCGAGGGCACCGACGGCATGAGTGAGGCGCAGCTCGCAGCGCTGGTGACGCGGGATTGCATGGTCGGTGTGACCTTCCCCGATACCCCGTCGCATTAGCTCCAGATGACCGGGTCCGTCCGGATCGAAACTTCGGACGGCCGCTCCATGGGGGCGCTGTTCGCAGCGCCTCGGGGCGGCGCTGCGCCAGGGGTCGTCGTCCTTCAGGAAATCTTCGGTATGACGCCGTTTCTGCGGGCACGGCTACCGCTTCTTGCTGGGCAGGGTTATGCGGTGATGGCGCCGGATCTCTACCATCGCATCGCTCCGGGCGCGTCGTTTGACTACAGCGGCACCGAGTGGGAGCGCGCCTTCGCTACGCGCAACAGCCTCGATGACGATCAAGCGGTTGCCGACGTTGCCGCCACGGTGGCGGCAATGCGCGCCCACCCTGCCTGCTCGGGCCGGGTCGCCGTCGTCGGTTACTGCCTCGGCGGCCTGCTCGCATTCCTCTCTGCGGCCCGGCTGGATGCGGACGCCTACGTCTGCTTCCACGGTGTCAGGCTGGAAACCCGCCTTGAAGAGGCAGCCGCCATCAAGGGGCCCCTGCAGATGCACTTTGCCGGTCTCGACAAATATGCGCCGCCAGAGATTGTGAGAAGGATCAAGGACGCGTTTCGCGACGACGCCGACGTCGAGTGCCACGACTATCCCGACGCTGACCACGGTTTCAGCCGTGAGGGGCAGCCGGTATTTCATGCCGAGGCGACCGCACGCGCCCATGACAGTCTGTTTTCGTTTCTCGACCGCACCTTGAAAGGAGCCGGCCATGACTGAAGCCCCGGATTTTGCCCGTCTGGGACCCGCCGAGGGGGCGCGTGTCGTCGTCGTCGGCGGTTGTGGAGGAATAGGACGCGAGGTCGTCAA
>JAYOEZ010000042.1:0-26816 GCA_038116985.1 Alphaproteobacteria bacterium
GCGAGCCGGCGTCGGGGTCGGTCTTGGCGTAGACCACGAGGGTGTCGGCGACGGGACCGTTGGTGATCCAGAACTTGGTGCCGTTGAGGACGTAGCGGTCGCCTTTCTTTTCGGCGCGCAGCTTCATCGAGACGACGTCGGAGCCCGCGCCGGGTTCGCTCATCGCGAGCGCGCCGACGTGTTCGCCCGACACCAGTTTGGGCAGGTACTTCTGCTTTTGCGCCGCGCTGCCGTTGAGACGGATCTGGTTGACGCAGAGGTTGGAGTGGGCGCCGTAGGAGAGGCCGACGGCGGCCGAGCCGCGCGATAGCTCTTCCATCGCCACGACATGTTCGAGATAGCCCATGCCGGCGCCGCCGTAGTCTTCCTCGACGGTGACGCCGAGCAGACCGGCTTCGCCCATCTTGCGCCACAGGCCCTCGGGCCAGGTGTTGGTCGCATCCATCTCCTGGGCGACGGGCGCGACGTGGTCGGCGGTGAACGACATCACGGTGTCGCGCAGCATGTCGGCGGTGTCGCCGAGGCCGAAGTCGAGGGCGGGCAGCTGGTTGGGGATCATCCGGTCATCTCAGTACGAATTGACGGCAGCGGCAAGGGCCGTCCCGGTCGCTTAGCCAACGCCTCTCCCTGCTTGGCAGGGGGAGGAAGGGCCGCGGCTGGCCGCGGGCCGGAGGGGGGTCGTTGCGCGAAGCTACCGCGGCTCGGTGTGCCGGATTTGAAGCGCCGGAGACCCCCTCCCTGCCCTCCCCCTCCGCTGCGCACAGGGGGAGGAGAAGAACGAGGCGTTTCAAGTTTGCTAGCGCCGAGAGCGGCCGGCGGTCAGGTTCTGGGCCACAGGACCATCTGGGTGCAACGGAAGGCCGCGATCATGCGCCCCTTGTCGTCGACGACCTCGGCGTCCCACACCTGGGTGGTGCGCCCGCCGTGGAGCATGCGGCCCGTGGCGTAGACGGTGCCTTCGGTGGCCGTGCCCATGTAGTTGCACTTGAGTTCGATGGTGGTGGCGCCGAGCGCGCCTTCCGGGCAGGACACGCGCGAGCCCCCGCCGGTCACCGAATCGACCAGCGCGATCACGGCCGCACCGTGCATGAAGCCGCCGGCGTTGAGGTGTTTCTTCGAGATCGGCATCTCGCCCTTCGATTCGCCGTGCGCCAGGTGGGTGATCCTGACGTCGCACAGGTCGGGGAACATGCCCTTCGACACCTCGTTGAACTCTTCGGGCGTCTTGAAATCGAGTCGCTCTACCATCGAAACCGAATCCTCCCAGATGAAACAGGCCGCACAGCGGCCTCAGAGCAGTAACCAGGCCGCGAGGCCGAGAAAGGCGAAGAAGCCGACGACGTCGGTCACCGTGGTGACGAACACCGTCGCGGCGAGCGCCGGGTCGACGCCGATCCGGTTGAGACCCAGCGGGATGAGAATGCCGGAGAAGCCGGCGGCGATCATGTTGATGATCATGGCGGCGACGATGATGCCGGCCAAACCCGCATCACCGAACCACAGCCAGGCGCCGATGCCGCAGAGAAGCGCGAAGATGACGCCGTTGAGGAAGCTGACGATGAGTTCCTTGTTGACCAGACGCAGCGCGTTGGTCGCCGTGATGTCGCGGGTGGCCAGCGCGCGCACGGTGACGGTCAGGCTTTGCGTCCCGGCGTTGCCGCCCATCGAGGCGACGATCGGCATCAGGATGGCGAGCGCGACGATCTGTTCGATGGTGCCGCCGAAGATCGAGATGACCAGCGAAGCGATCACCGCGGTGAACAGGTTCACCGATAGCCAGAGGAAGCGGGCACGGGTGATCTCGAACACCGAGTCGTGGATACCGGCACCACCCGAGCGGGTCAGACGGCGGATGTCCTCTTCGGCCTCTTCCTGGATCACGTCGGCGATGTCGTCGAACATGATGACGCCAACGAGCCGGCCCGATTCCTCCACCACAGGCGCCGAGGCCATGTCGTACTGCTGGAACATGTAGGCGACCTCTTCCTGGTCCATGTCGACCGGAATGGTGCGTGGGTCGGGCTCCATAATGTCGCTGATCGGCACCGGGCGGCGGGTGCGCAGCAGGATGTTCAGGGGCAGCGTACCGATCGGGTGGTGGTCGGCGTCGATCAGCATCAGCTCGTAGAAGTCGTCGGGCAGATCGTCGGCCTCGCGCAGGTAGTCGATGACCTGGCCGACATTCCAGTAGGACGGGACCGCGATCAGGTCGCGCTGCATCAGACGGCCTGCGGAGTTGTCCGGGAAGGCCAGCGTCTTCTCGATGTCGAGCCGGTCGGCGGCGTTGAGATGGTTGAGGATGGCGTCGCGAACCTCGTCGTCGAGGTCCTCGAGGACGTAGGCGGCGTCGTCGGTTTCAAGTTCGGCGACGGCGGCAGCCATGCCGTCGCTGCCGATCTGGTCGGCGACCTCGTCGAGGACGGCCTCGTCGAGTTCTGTCAGGACCTCGGGGTCGAGCGTTTCCTGGATCGCATCGACCAGCGCCGGGCGGTAGTCCGGGTCGATGGTCTCGATGAGGTCGGCGACGTCGGCGGCGTGAAGATCTGCGACGGCGGCGGCCGCGGCATCGATCTCGCCCGCCTCGAGCGCGTCCTCGACGGCGTTGACGACGTCGAGTGAGAGCCCGACGACGGACTCCTTCGCCTCCGGCGGCGCCCCCGCCGCCTCGGTTTCGTCAGGCTGCCGGGGCGCGTCGCTCATGGGAGCCTCAGCCCGCGGTCTTTCCGGTACTGCCGGCGGCAACCTGCGCGTCGACCACGGCCAGCGCGCTCATGTTGACCAGACCGCGCACGGTGGTCGACTGGTTGACGATATGCGCCGGGCCACCGAGACCGGCGAGGATCGGCCCCACCGAAAGGCCTTCGGTCAGGGTGCGCGCCACGGTGAAGGCAAGGTTGGCCGCGTCGACATTGGGGAAGACCAGGATGTTGGCGGCGCCCGAGAGGTCGGACTCCGGGAACACCCGCTCTCGGATCGCTTCGGACAGCGCCGAATCTCCCTGCATCTCGCCGTCGACTTCGAGGTTGGGCGCCCGTTCCTTGAGGATGGCGAGCGCGCTTCGCACCTTTTCCGACGACGCGGACGGGTGCGAGCCGAAGTTCGAATGCGACACCAGCGCGATCTTGGGCTCCAGTCCGAAGCGCTCGACCGTTTCGGCCGCCAGGATCGCCGTCTCGGCAATCTGCGCCGCATCGGGTTCGTAGTTCACGTTGGTGTCGGCGAAGAAGACCGTGCCGCGCGGCGCAACCAGCGTCTGGATTGCACACATGTTGCCCACGCCTTTGCGCTTGCCGAGCACGTCGGTGAGATACTGCAGATGGCGCCCGTAGCGGCCGACCACGCCGCAGATCATCGCGTCGGCGTCGCCACGACGTACGGCGAGCGCACCGATGACCTGGTTGCGGGTACGCACCACGGCCTGGGCGGCGTTCTGCGTCACGCCCTTGCGCTTCATCAGATCGTAATACTCGCCCCAGTACTCGCGGAAGCGCGGGTCGCCTTGCGGATCGATGATCTCGACATCCTTGTCGAGGTCGAAGCGCAGTCCCATCTTTTCGTGCCGCATCTCGATGACGAAGCGGCGGCCGATGAGGATCGGCTTGGCCAGCCCGTCGTCGACGACGATCTGCACGGCGCGCAGCACGTTCTCTTCCTCACCCTCGGCATAGGCCAGACGCTTCGGCTCCGCGCGGGCGCGATCGAACACCGGCTTCATGACGAAGCTGGTGCGATAGACCGTGCGCGCCAGCTCGTCGCGGTAGGCCTTGAAGTCCTCGATCGGACGCGTGGCGACACCCGAATCCATCGCCGCCTTGGCGACGGCCGGCGACACTTCGACGATCAGCCGCGGATCGAACGGCTTGGGAATGAGGTATTCCGGTCCGAATTCCAGCGACTGGCCGGCATAGGCCTTGGCGACGACGTCGGTGGCCTCGGCCTTGGCGAGGTCGGCGATCGCCCGTACGGCGGCGATCTTCATTTCCTCGTTGATCTCGGTCGCGCCGACGTCGAGCGCGCCGCGAAAGATGAAGGGGAAGCACAGGACGTTGTTGACCTGGTTGGGATAGTCCGAACGCCCGGTGGCGATGACGGCTTCAGGCCGCGCCGCCTTGGCTTCCTCGGGGGTGATTTCCGGGGTCGGGTTGGCGAGCGCCAGGATCAGCGGCTTCTCGGCCATCGTCTTGACCATCTCGCCCTTGAGCACGCCGGGACCCGAGACGCCGAGGAAGACGTCCGCCCCATCGACCGCGTCGGCAAGCGTACGCGCGTTGGTCTTGACCGCGAATCGATCCTTGTAGGGGTCCGGCTTTTCGTCGCGGCCCTCGTAGATCACGCCCTTGCGGTCGACGACCACGATGTTGTCGAGCTTCATGCCCATCGACACCATCAGGTCGAGGCAGGCGAGCGCCGCGGCACCGGCACCGGAACAGACGAGCTTGGTCTTCTCGATCTCCTTGCCGACGACGCGCAAACCGTTGTAGAGCGCCGCGGCGACACAGATAGCGGTGCCGTGCTGGTCGTCGTGGAACACCGGAATGTTCATCCGCTCGCGCAGCGCCTTCTCGATGATGAAGCACTCCGGCGCCTTGATGTCCTCGAGGTTGATGCCGCCGAAGGTCGGCTCGAGCGCTGCGACGACCTCGATGAACTTGTCGGGGTCCGAGGCGTCGACCTCGATGTCGAAGACGTCGATGTCGGCGAACTTCTTGAACAGCACGCCCTTGCCTTCCATCACCGGCTTGGAGGCGAGTGGCCCGATGTTGCCGAGCCCGAGCACGGCGGTGCCGTTCGAGATGACCGCGACGAGATTGCCGCGCACGGTGTACGCGGCGGCGTTCTTCGGATCGGCGACGATTTCGTTGCAGGCCGCGGCAACGCCCGGCGAATAAGCGAGCGAGAGGTCGCGCTGGTTGGCGAGGTTCTTGGTGGGCGTGACGCTGATCTTCCCCGGTGTCGGCCACCGGTGATACTCCAACGCCATTTGATCGAGATCTTCAGCCATGCGCCACTCCCCGCGTCACTCATCCGGCCTAGCCGGCCGTGTGTGAGGCAGACCCTAGCCTAGCGGCCTTGCCGCGTCCAAAGACAACAAAGGCCCGCGGGACGCATCCGCGGGCCTAAACCAGGATTGGTGCGGTCGAGAAGACTCGAACTTCCACGGGATCAACTCCCACAGCGACCTCAACGCTGCGCGTCTACCAATTCCGCCACGACCGCTCGGTGGCAGCCGAATAGCAAATCCGCCGCCGCGCTTCAAGGCGCGGCGCGCATAAAACATTGGTTTTTCGGGGTTATCCCGAGGGGACGCCTAGGGAATCTCGTTGAGCCCGACGGTGTCGGTGATGGTCACCGCGACGTGGTCGTCGACGATCATGACCTCGCCGCGGGCAATGATCTGGTCGTTGGCCAGGATCAGGGCGTGGTCGTTGACCGTCGTGTCCAGCTCGATGACGGCACCACGGCCCATCTTGAGCAACTGGTTGATCGGCATGTTCGAGCGGCCGAGGACGACCGACAATTCCACGCTGACGTTGTTTACGGCTTTCGCCATGCAGCTTTCCGCCCCCTTGCGGGCTCCAGGTCCTACGAGAAATAGATGTTATTGGTGAACGAAGGGTTAAGAAAGGCCGTGTGCTAGGCTGGGCCATGGACCCGATCGAGTGGCAGATCAGCGCGGCGCCGGTGCCCTACCCCGAAGCGGTGGCGGCGATGGAACGCCGGGTTGCGGAGATTCGCGCCGGAGAAGCGCCGGAACTCGTCTGGCTGCTGGAACACCCGCCGCTCTACACGGCGGGCACCAGCGCCAAACCCGATGACCTGCTCGACCCGCGCTTTCCGGTGTTCGAGACCGGCCGCGGCGGACAGTACACCTATCACGGGCCCGGCCAGCGGGTGGCCTACGTCATGCTCGACTTGCGCAAGCGCGGCGGCGACGTGCGCGGTTATGTTTGCGACCTGGAGAACTGGATCATCGCCACGCTGGCGGGATTCGGCGTGCGCGGCGAGCGCCGCGAGGGGCGCGTCGGCGTGTGGGTGGACCGCGGCCGCCACGGCGGCGACGCCAAGATCGCTGCTGTCGGCGTGCGGGTGCGGCACTGGATCACCTTCCACGGCATCTCTTTGAACATCGAACCGGACCTCGCCCACTATGCCGGCATCGTGCCCTGCGGCATCGCCGATGCCGGCGTGACGTCGCTGGTCGATCTGGGCATCACGGCCACGATGGACGAGGTCGACGCTGCCCTGCGTCACTGCTTCGAGGTGACCTTCGAAGGCGCGCCGGAAGCAGCGACGATGTTCGAACGCTTCGCCGCCGCGGAACCGGGCGAGGTTGCCTAGGCCGGCGCTGTGTCTTCTTGCCTTGAATGGCGATGATACAGCGTGGGGCGATATCCGAAGATGCTCAATAAGTCACTGAAATAAAGGGTAAAACCTGAGCGCGCCGCGGTGTCGCAATGCCGCTGCTGTAAAGGCTGCAGGCCTTCAGGCCGTCGGACGCTGCGCAAAGACGCCCGTCAGGTCTTCCGCGGCGGCTGCGGCCGGTTCGGCGGCGACATCGGTCACCCGCGCCGCCGGCGGGCCGTTCGCGCAGGCGGCGACAAACGCGCGGACGGCCGATTCGGGTCCGTGCGCCAACGCTTCGACGGTGCCGTCGCGGCGATTGCGCACCCAGCCGCTGAGGCCGAGGCGCGTTGCGGTCTCGACCGTCCAGCCGCGGTACCAGACGCCCTGGACCTTGCCGGAGATTCGTATGCGACGGGTGACGGGGGTGTCCCCGCCGGTCATTCGAATTCGAGGATGATCTGGTCGACGGCCAGGCTGTCGCCGGGCTTGGCGTGGAGTTCCTTGACCGTGCCCTCGCGCTCGGCGGTGAGCACGTTCTCCATCTTCATAGCGTCGACGATGGCGAGCGAATGCCCGGCCTCGACCTTCTGCCCCGGCTCGACGTTGATCGAAACGACCATGCCGGGCATCGGCGAGAGCAGGAACTTGCTCATGTCGGGCGGTTCCTTCACCGGCATGAGCGCCATGAGCTCGGCCACGCGACGCGGGCGCACGACGACAGGCAGCCGGTGCGGTCCCAGCGTGACCGCGACTCCCTCGGCGAGCGCATCTGTTTGCGCGATCACCGCCTTGCCGCCGACGGTGCCTTCGAACAGCGCGAAGCCTGGACGCCAGTCGCTTGCGACCTCGATCGACTTGCCGTCGGCAATGACGGTGCAGCCGGCCTCGGTGGCGACGACCTCGAGCACGACGCGGGCATCGCCGATGCTCGCGACCCATTCATGCGCTTCACCGTTGCCGCCGCGCACGGTGCGGCGGTAGTGGGCGAGCGCGCCAATCGCGGCGGCGGTAGCGATCTGCGCCGGGGCCGGCTCGGGCGGGGCGTAGCCCTCGGGCCAGGTCTCGTCGATGAAGGCGGTCGACAGGTCGCCCTTGCGGAAGGCGGGGCGGTCGATCACGTCGCGCAGGAAGCCGATGTTGTGGTTGATGCCGCGGACATAGAAGGCGTCGAGCGCCTCGCCCATGCGGTCAACGGCCGCCTCGCGGTTCTTTCCGTAGGTGACGAGCTTGGCGATCATCGGGTCGTAGAAACGCGAGATCTCGCTGCCCTCTTCGACGCCGGTATCGACGCGGATGGTGTCGTCCTGGCGCGGCGGGATGTAGCCCGAGAGGCGGCCGATGGACGGCAGGAACCCGCGCACGGGATCTTCGGCGTAGAGCCGCGATTCAACGGCCCAACCGGTGAGTTTGACGTCCGCCTGCTTGAGTCCGAGTTTCTCGCCGGCCGCGACGCGGATCATCTGTTCGACGAGATCGAGACCGGTGATGCATTCGGTGACCGGATGTTCGACCTGGAGTCGGGTGTTCATCTCGAGGAAGAAGAAGTTTCGCTTGGGGTCGACGATGAACTCGACCGTGCCCGCCGACGTATAGCCGACGGCGTTGGCGAGCGCGACGGCCTGCTCGCCCATCGCCTTGCGGGTCTTCTCGTCGAGGAAGGGGCTCGGCGCCTCCTCGATGACCTTCTGGTGGCGGCGCTGGATCGAACATTCGCGCTCGCCGAGATAGACGCAGGTGCCGTGCTTGTCGGCGAGCACCTGAATCTCGATATGGCGCGGGGTCTCGACGTAGCGTTCGATGAACACGCGGTCGTCTCCGAAGGAGGACTTCGCTTCGCTGACGGCGCGCTCGAAGCCGTCCTTGACCTCAGCATCGTTGCGCGCGATGCGCATGCCCTTGCCGCCACCGCCGGCCGACGCCTTGATCATGACGGGATAGCCGATGTCCTTGGCGATCTTCACCGCCTCGGCCGCGTTGGGCACCTCGCCAAGGAAACCGGGCACCGTCGACACGCCGGCCTTGTCGGCGAGTATCTTCGATTCGATCTTATCGCCCATCGCCGCGATGGCATCCGGCGGCGGCCCGATGAAGGTGATCCCGGCAGCGTCGAGCGCCTTCACGAAGGCGGCGTTCTCGGACAGGAACCCGTAGCCGGGATGCACGGCCTCGGCGCCCGTCTGCCTGATCGCGTCGACGATATTGTCGATCACCAGGTAGCTTTCGGCCGCGGGCGCGGGACCAATGCGCACGGCCTCGTCGGCCATCTGCACATGGGGGGCGCCGGCATCGGCGTCGGAATAGACCGCAACGGTGGGGATGCCCATACGCTTGGCGGTGCGCATGACACGACAGGCGATCTCGCCGCGGTTCGCTACCAGGATCTTTTTGAACATGAAAACCCGTTCATTATCAATTAGTTACAGGATCAGCCGACAGCGCCGCTGCCGCGCTTGACCCGCCACCCTTCGTCGATTTTGTCAAATCCGGCCGACGGGTAGAAGGTCATCGCTTCGGGCGCCGAAATCAGAATCAGCGTGATGGCGTCGCGGCCGCCAGCCGCCTCGTGGGTGCGGCGGATGAGTTCCTTGCCGACGCCGCGGCCCTGGCAGTCCTCGTGCACAAGGAGGTCGGCCAGATAGCAGACCCAGCCCATGTCGGACATCGCCCGCGACAGGCCGATCAGACGGTCGCCCTCCCACGCCGTCACCAGGACGTTGGCGTTGTCGAACATGCGCTGCATCCGCGCCTCGTCGTCGACCGGCCGGCGCGCGCCAAGGGTCGTCGCGCGATAGAGGGCGACGAGGTCGGCGATCGGCGGTCTGTATCCGACGCGGTAGTCGATCATGCGTGGCAAGGCATCCGCCCCTAAAGCGGAATGTTGTCGTGTTTCTTCCAGGGATTCTCGAGTTCCTTGGTGCGTAGCATCTCGAGCGCCCGGGCGATCCGCAGCCGCGTGTTGTGCGGCATGATGACGTCGTCGAGAAAGCCGCGATGCGAGGCAATGAACGGATTGGCGAAGCGTTGCCGATAGTCCTCGGTCAGTTTGTCGACCTTCTCCGGATCCTTCGCCTGTTCGCGGAAGATGATTTCCACTGCGCCCTTCGGGCCCATCACAGCGATTTCCGCCGTCGGCCAGGCATAGTTGATGTCGCCGCGCAAATGCTTCGAGGCCATGACGTCGTAGGCACCGCCGTAGGCTTTGCGGGTGATTAGCGTGACCTTGGGCACGGTCGCCTCGCCGTAGGCGAACAGAAGCTTGGCGCCGTGCTTGATGATGCCGCCGTATTCCTGATCGGTACCCGGCAGGAAGCCCGGCACATCGACGAAGGTGACGATGGGAATATTGAAGGCATCGCAGAAGCGCACGAAGCGCGCGCCCTTGCGCGACGAGTTGATGTCGAGGCAACCGGCGAGAACCATCGGCTGGTTGGCGACGATGCCCACGGGCTGGCCGCCGATCCGCGCGAAGCCGACGACGATGTTCTTGGCGAATTCTGGCTGGATCTCGAAGAAATCCCCTTCGTCGGCGACCTTGTGAATGAGTTCCTTGATGTCGTAGGGCTTGGTCGCATCGGGTGGCACCAGCGTGTCGAGTGACATTTCCTGACGGTCGATCGGATCCTCGGTGAGGCGCTCGGGCGGCTCTTCGCGGTTCGAGAGCGGCAGGAAGTCCATCATGCGCCGCACCTGCATCAGCGTATCGATGTCGTTCTCGAACGCGAGATCGGCGACGGAGGACTTCGTGGTATGGGTCACCGCACCGCCGAGCTGCTCCTGGGTGACGACTTCGTGGGTCACCGTCTTCACCACGTCCGGGCCTGTGACGAACATGTATGAAGTGTCCTTCACCATGAAGATGAAGTCGGTCATCGCCGGGGCGTAGACCGCGCCGCCGGCGCACGGCCCCATGATGACGGAGACCTGCGGCACGACGCCCGATGCGAGGATGGTCTTCTGGAACACATCGGCGTAGCCGCCGAGCGAGGCGACGCCTTCCTGGATTCGCGCACCGCCCGAGTCGTTGAGGCCGATGACCGGCGCACCGACCTTCATCGCCTGATCCATGATCTTGCAGATCTTTTCGGCGTGGGTTTCCGACAGCGAGCCGCCGAACACGGTGAAATCCTGGCTGAAAACGAAGACCAGGCGGCCATTGATCTTGCCGTAGCCGGTGACGACGCCGTCACCAGGCACCTTCTGGTCGGCCATGCCGAACTCGGTTTCGCGATGTTCGACGAACATGTCGAATTCCTCGAAGCTGCCCTCGTCGAGCAGAACCTCGAGGCGCTCGCGCGCGGTCAGCTTGCCCTTGGCATGCTGGGCCTTGATGCGGCGCTCGCCGCCGCCTTCGCGGGCAGCCGCACGCTTCTTCTCCAACTCGAGAATGATGTCTTGCATGGAAACCCCGGACCCTCAGCGAACGGGGCATCATAACCGGCCAGTTCCGCGGGGGCACGCCCGTGGGGCGCAGAAATCAGCCGCTAGCTGCGAATCAGGCCGAGAAATCGAGCGGCCGCGCGGAGGTCGGCCTCGGCGACGGAGGCGAGCCGCTCGGCCTCCGGATCGACGCCCCAGCGTTCGGCCTGGAAGTCGTCGTCAATGCGGCTGGCCCGCCAGGCCGCGTCCGGTTCGAGCCGCCCGACGCTGAGCGCCAGTCCGATGACGAGCGAGCCGCTGACGCTGACCAGCGTATGCAGCGCCGCGAGTTCAAAGATGTCGTGCGGCCCGACCACCTTGCGGAGGCGGTCGAGACCCGCCTCATCCTGGGCAACCGGCATGATGCCGACCGTGGTCTGAAGCCGCACGCCGTGTGATTCGGCCAGCCAGTCGAGCAGCGGCCGCCAGGTCTCGTCCTGCCTGTCAGCGAGCTCCCGGGGCGCATCGGCGCGGTAGCACAAAAGGTCGGTCGCTGCGTAGCGGGCGATTTCGTCGGCCACTGCATCGCGTTGCGGTGCGACCCGGTCGAGCGCGGTGCAGGCAAGCCGCATCAGCGGCATCGTCTGCGGGTCGATTTCCTCGGCCTGGGCCGCCCACTCTTCCGCGATCGCCTCGGCAAGTGACTGGCCGGGCACAGCCAACAGCGCCTTGGCCGGGGTGCGCACCGGCCGGCCATCGAGCAGAACGACGGCGCCCTCCTCGGCGTCGCCAGCCGAGGCCTCGGTGTAGAACCGTTTCATTCCTTGTCGGTCCCGAGAATGCGACCGATACCGCGACCGACGCCCTCGATCCCTTCGCCGATCCCGCGAATGACCCCGCCCACGGCACCGCCTTCCTGCGGTTGTTGCGCAGGCTTGCCGTTGGCGGCTCTTTCAAGCGCTTCGAGACACGGGTTCTTTTCCGCCGACACCCCTTCTATCACCGGCACCAGGAGCACCAGCGGATTGACGAGCGCGCCCAGCGTCGTGACGACTTTCTTGGCGGTGCCCGCCGTAGTCGGCGCAATCGACGGATCGGCGATGGGCCCCTTGACGGATACCGGCACCGCCAGATCGAGCAGGCGCACTTCCTTGGGGCGCGGAGTCAACGTCAGATCGAGCGTTTCGTCGCCCAGATTGACGGATCCCTGGCCTGAGATACTGAGGTACTGGGCGTCGAGCAGAAGAGCCGTCGAGCGCGCCACGCCCTTGTCGACCTCGAACCGGCTGACGAAACAATTGATCTCCGTGCGGTCCGCCTGGTCCCTGGCCCACGGCGCCAACTCACGCAACAGGCCCTGGTCGAGAAAGCGGAAGGAGCGCTGACGAATCTGTCCCTTGCCGCCAGTAAGACTCAGCTTGCCCGAGGCGGCGGCGGCAAGATCGTGCGGCGACGCGCCGCGGCTCGACAGGTCGATGTCGACGTCGACCGGCAGATCGACCACGTTTTCCGATCCTGCCGATTGACTCAGTTCGAGCAGGACGTCGCCGAGGTCGAAGGGACCGCCTACCAGAGAGACGCTCACCACAGCGGCATCTTCGCGCGCGTCGACCGACGCCGCGCCGATGACCGGACCTGTGCCCAGGGTCGCGGCGAAGCGGTCGATGGTCAGGACACCGTCCTTCGCCTTGGCCGAAAGCGACACCTCACCACCGGTCACGCTGCGACCCGCGAACTGACCGACTTCCAGGTTGAGTTGCATGTCGAGCGCTCGGAGCGGCGACAGATCTATCGGCGCGGTATCGAAAAGCGGCCCGTCTTCGTCTGTCGATTCTTCCCTGACGGGTCGTTCTTCGGGCACGAAGTCCGTGAGATTGAGGCGCTTCGAGGTGGCACGGGCGACGACCAGGCTAATGCCGTTCGCCGACACCACACGAAACGTTCCTTCAAGGTCCGAGCCACCCACCGCGACGCGCGCCTGCTTCAACTCGACAACTTCATCGGCCACCGATAGGAGACCTTCGACTTTCCACGGCCCCTCTGGATTGAGCGTCAGCCCCGCCAGCGAAGCCATCTCTCGCAGAATTCGGCCCTCGGCGGAGACCGTAAAGTCCAGCGCCCCGGGCTGGCGGCGGTCCGGCGCCTTGCCGGTAATGCGGGCGTGCGAGGAGACCGTTTGCAGCACGACGTCCATCGGCACCGGCTCCAGAAGCCGGAGCCGCGACAGGGGTTCCAGGGTTGCCTTGATCTCCAGCGCCTCGGCCCCCAGCTTGCCCGTCGCCGTCGCAGTTAGCGGCGACTCGCGTCCTTTCGTTGCGATCCGCAACTCGTCTAGGAGCACGGGTTCGTGCGGGACGACATCGTCGGGCGCGAGCGTGAAACGAAAGCCGCGGGCGACGACCTCGAGTTCCGCGTTGTCGAACAGCGCTACCTGGCTTTCGCCCTGACTGCGCATCGCGACCTCAAGATCGAGCGGTCCCATGTCGATTCGATTCTCGACCCCCATGCTCGTGAGCAATGCTTTGCCGTCGACGCCGCCGACCACGGCGTCCAGCGCGACAATCGCCTGTGGTGCGGTCCAACGAAGGCTACCGGTCGCGCCGACCGTCTTGCCGTCGATGCTGGCCGAGAGGTCCTCCAGCCGCAGAACGGTTCCGTCAGACACGACGCGAACCCCGACATCCGTCACCGTCAGCCCGTCCAACCGGAGGCTCTGCGCAGCGAACCTGAGATCGGCGGTCACCGCGAAGAGCGGCGCCAGATCAAAGGGAGCCGCGCTGAGGAACGGGACATCACCTTCGGGTGCCACGTCCTCGGCGGAGCCACCGGCCTCTTCGGCAATAGCGCCCGCCAGCGCCGGATCCGGGGCCAGCGCCGTCAGGTCGAGACGCTCCGATCGCAAATCGGCCCTGATCCCAGGGATCGGACCGTCGAGAAGGAGCGCGACGTCACCACTGACGTTGCTGTCGGCGATCGCAAAGCGCGCATCGCTGAGCGATACCCGGTCTTCGGCAAAGGCCAAGACACCCGACGCACGATAGGGCCCGACTTCGGGCAATGTTTCGCCAGCCATGCGCGACAGGTCCGCAAGCTTCGCGCCCTCAAGCGTAATTCTTGCCGACAGGCCCTGGACCATAGCGGCATGCATGTCGGTTTCGACGCTCAGCGTTGCGCCACCACCATCGATCGTGGCCTGGAAGGAATAGGGCTCTCCCGGCACATAGCCGGCAAGCGCATCCATCCTGCCGGAAACGCGCAGCGGTTCGTTGCGCAATGTGCCGCGCGCACTGACGGCGACCGGCTTGTCACGGCCTTCAAATCGCGCCTCTGCGTCGGTCAGCACCAGGCTTGCGGCGTCCTCGAAGACCACCTCAAGTTCGCTCAGGCTCGCCGTTGCGGTGAGATTGACGACGATCTCGCGCAAGCTCGCGCCCGTCGTCGACAGTGAGATGCTGGCAGAGGCGCGACGGGTCGACCGCGCCGGGACATTGAGCGTGTCCAGCACCTCGGCTACGTCGAGGCCGGATACGGCGGCCTCCAGGGTCAGCGCGGCAGTGTCGCTGCGGGCGTCAAGTTGACCGGATGCCCGCACGGCACCTTCGGGCAGACGCGCCTCGAGACGCTCGATCTCGACAAGCCCGCCCTGGACGCGTCCGGAGAACACCGCATCCGCGAGGACCACACCAAGAAGATCGACACCGGCGGCCTCGAGCGTTACGTCCGCATCGACCGCCCGCAGGAAGCCCAGCGACAGCGGGGCATCGTCGAGAAGCAGCCCATCGCCGGTCTCACCTGCTTCGCGTTCCGGCGCAGCGGCGCCGATGAACAGACCGGTCGCGTCGATCCCCGACGAGCTGAAGGCGGCGGCGACCATCGACCGCTCACCGGTCGCGTCGAGCGTGATCGAGCCGGCCAGCGCCGTGCGGCCGGATGTGAAGGCGATCTCGTCCACCCTAATACGATCGACCGGCCCGTTGATGCGTGCCGCCATGTCGAAGGGCGTGGTTGCCGCGATGTCTGCGCCAAGCGAGCGCGCAAAGCCGGCAAGCGAAGGGCCCGCCGCCTTGATGCCAAGGTCGAGCTGGGGCGTGGTGTCGAAATCGCGGATCGTGCCGTCGGCGCTCAGGGTCGCGTCGCCGACGTTGATTGATAGCGCCAGTGGAAACGGCGCCGGCTCCCCGAGCGCGAACAAGTTGCCAAGCGTCCCGGTCCCGCTCACCCTTTCGGCGCCGAGCCGGGCGGCAAAAGAAACGCCTGTCGGCCCTTCGAGTCCGTCGGGGCTGAACGTAACATGCTCGACGTCATAAGCCGTTTCGTCACCGTCGCGCACGACGATCGTGATGTTGCGCACGTCGATGATGTCGGGGGGTGCCACAGGATCGCTGTCGCTCGGCGACGCGTCGGTCGGTTCGAAGGCGAGTGACGAGCGTCCCGACGCGGTCTCTTCGACAAGCACGCGCACCCCTGTGGCGTGGACCTGACGCACATCGAGCGTGCCGCTGAGCAGAGGAAACCAACTGATCTGCACCGACGCGGCGTCGATGGTGATGGCGTCGGCCTCGCTGCCGCCCTCGGCGTTGGACAGGCGGATTCCGGTCGCGGTCGCGCGGGGGCGCGGGAACAGCGACAACGTGATGTCGCCGTCGATCGCCAGATCGCGCCCCGTCTCCTCACGCGCGGCTTCGGCAAGGGTCGGCTTGAGCCCGTTCAGATCGAAGAACAACGACACCACCGCGCCGACGATGATCGCCAGGACAACGGCGGTCAGAACGCCATAGAACAAGAGTTTGATGCGCCGCATCAGGTCGACAGCCTTTCGAGCAGGAAACGGGACAGATCGGCAAAATCCGTCGCGACGTGAGTGGCGCCGGCGGCCGACAAGTCTCCTACATCATGATAGCCCCAGCTGACGCCGACAGGCGTCACACTGGCGTTGATCGCCATCTCGATATCGAAGCGGGTGTCGCCCACGAGAATTGCCCGCTTGGCGGACACCCCGGATTCCCTGAGCGCCGCGAAGACCATGCCGGGCGCTGGCTTGCTGGGATGCCTGTCGCCCGTCTGCAAACTCACGAAGTAGCGATGCAGGTCGTGCAGTTCAAGGGTCACCCCGAGGCCGCGCGCGCCCTTGGTCGTAGCCACCGCCATCAGAATTCCGGCCGCCTCAAGCGCATCGAGACAGGCGCGCGCACCGGGAAACAGGGGTTCGTGGGGGTTCTGCTCGGTGGCACGGTGCATGCGGTAGCCATTCTCCAATGCCAGGCGTTGGTCGGGCCCCGCATCGGGCGCGAGCGTCGCGACCTGGTGCGCCACGGGCAAGCCGATCATGGCACGCAACGCCCCTTCCGGCGGCGCAGGACGCCCGGCGTCGCGGAACGACGCAGCCATGGCGTCGTAGATGGCGGCGAAGCTGTCCACCAGCGTCCCGTCGCAGTCGAAGATGACGAGGCAGAGGTCGTCGTTCATGGCTCGGCGCCCTCCGTCTCCATGTCAAAGCGCAGACGAGCCCAGCTTTGCGCCATGTGGGGCGGTACCGGCGCCACGACGTCGAGACTTCCTCCGTCGGGGTGCGGCATCTCCAGGCGCCGTGCGTGCAGGTGAAGGCCGCGCCCGAGTGCACCGTCGGCGGGTGCGCGTTCGCCGTAGCGTCGATCGCCGACGATGGGGAGGCCCGCCTCGGCGCAGTGAACGCGCAACTGGTGGGTGCGGCCGGTATGCGGCTCAAGCGAAAGCCACGAATAGCCTTCGGCCGACGCGAGCACGCGGTAGTCGGTCAGCGCCCGCTTGCCCTGTTCTCCCGAGGCGACCTGCTCGCCCCTTTCACCCGTCTTCTTTTCCATCAGAGTGTCCCAGCGGCCGTCCGGCGCGGCTGGCTTGCCGCGAACCAATGCCCAATAGGTCTTGTGCGCCGCGCGGTCCTGGAACGCAGCCCCTACGGCGGCAGCGGCCTTGCGGGTTCGCGCGAGGACGAGGATGCCGCTCGTGTCGCGGTCGAGGCGATGGACGAGGCGCGGCCGCTCGTCCGCGTCAAAGCGCAGCGCGTCGAGGAGGCCGTCGAGATGGCGAGTCGTGCCGCTGCCGCCCTGGACCGCAAGGCCGGCAGGCTTGTCGATGACGAGGAGCATGTCGTCGCGGTGCAGGACGCGCGCCTGGAGATCGGCGGCGTCGGCCGCGGAGACCTGCGGCGACCGGGAGCCAGCATCCCTTGATGGGTCTGCCGGCGGCAACGGCGGCACGCGCACGACCATGCCGGCATCGAGCCGGGTGCTGGCCCGCACGCGGCCGCCGTCCACTCGAATCTCGCCGCGGCGCAGCAGCTTTTCGAGACGACCGTGGGTGAGGTGCGGGTAGTGCCGGCGGAACCAGCGATCGAGCCGCAGCCCGTCGTCCGCGTCGTCGACGGTGACCTTCTCGACGCTCACGCCAGCAGCGTGCGCAGCAGCCAGAGGCCCGCAAACAGCGCCAGTACCGAGAGCGCGAAGGAGGCGATGGCATAGACGGCCGCAAGGCCGAGCGCGCCGCGCTCGGTGAGCACGACGAAATCCAGCGAGAAGGTCGAAAAGGTCGTGAAGGCGCCGAGGATGCCGACCGTCATGAAGGCGCGCAACTCGGGCCCGACGTTCCAGCGCAACGCCATGATCTCGACCAGAGCACCCATGGCGAACGAGCCGACAACGTTGACGGTGATCGTGCCCCAGGGAAAGCCGTCGCCCAGCAGCCGCAGCATCTGGGCGCCGACATAGTGGCGGGCGACGGCGCCGAGCGCACCGCCCAGCGCGATGGCAATCACGAGATTCACGGGTCGCCTATCCCGAATATCCAGCCTTCGGTCCGGCGCACCCTAGCGGTCATGGCCCGGGGCCGCCAGAGCGCCGGATCGCCCGCCAGGGCGCGCAGGGCGGCAGCGGTGACAAGGGCATCGGTCCGGTTGTCGTCGAGTGGCGCATCGCCGCGGAAGCCGGGCGCGCCGTATTGGCGCAACACGGGATTGAGGGTCGCGGCCTCCCTCAACTTCGCCGACCCGCCGCCGGCGCGGGCAATGAAGGCGCGCGGGAAGATTTCGACGACGACGGAACCGCCACGGTCGTCGTCCATCGGCCAGATCGTCAGGCCGTCGACCTGACGATCGAGCGCATGAAGAAACCGCATACCCGCAAGCGAGCCGCGCCCGACCTGCTTGGCGCCGATCAGGTGAAAGACCGACTCCGGGTGACCGAGGCCTGCCGCGGCGCAAGCCTCCTCGACGCGCTTGTGGCGGCGGTCGAAGCGGCGCCCCTTCTGCCCCTTGGCGCGAAAGAAATAGGCCGACCATGGAGCGCGTTCGGCAAAGGCGCCGCCGTAGAAACCGGGCACGTCGGCACATGTCCGGTCCACCAGCGCCCAGAGTGCACGCGCATTGCGGGGAGCACCTGGTATGCCGGGGAAGTACGCATCGCGGTCGACGAAGGGAAACGTGAACGAAAAATCGAGGCCGACGAGCAGGCGTTCACGAATGAGCCGTGGGGCCATCCAGTCGAATAGCGCGGCACGGCTCCAGCGGCCCTCAGGCGGGTCGATTCGCCGCGGCGCGCCGGCGCCCGGACGGCACAGCGCGACCTCGATGCCTTTCTGGAAACGCTGCTTGCCGCCGGACCAGTCGATGCCGACGAAGCCGTCAAAGATCATTTCCCGCCGGCCGCCTTCTCGCGCAGGCTTTTCCAGTAGGCAAGGCGCTTGGCGACCTCGCGCTCGAAGCCGCGGTCGGCCGGGCGGTAAAACGTCTGCCGCGCCATGTCGTCGGGGAAATAGTCCTGACCCGAGAAGCCCTCGTCGGTGTCGTGGTCGTAGGCGTAATCCTTGCCGTAACCGAGATCCTTCATCATGCCCGTCGGCGCGTTGAGGATGTGCTTGGGCGGCATCATCGAACCGGTCTCGCGCGCTGCGCGGCCGGCTGCGCCAAAGGCCTTGTAGGCGGCGTTGGATTTGGGCGCGGTGGCGAGATAAATCACCGCCTGGGCGATCGCGAGTTCGCCCTCGGGCGATCCAAGAAAGTCATAAGTGTCCTTGGCGGCCAGGGCCTGATGGACGGCCTCCGGGTCGGCCAGGCCGACGTCCTCGACGGCGAAGCGGACAAGACGGCGCACGATGTAGAGCGGCGCCTCACCGCCGGCCAGCATGCGCGCAAGCCAGTAAAGCGCCGCGTCGGCATCGGAGCCGCGCAGGCTCTTATGCAGGGCGGAGATGAGGTTGTAGTGCTCCTCGCGTGACTTGTCATAGATCGGCGCGCGCTTCTGCACGGCCTGGGCCAGGCCGGCCGTATCAAGCGGCGCCTCGCCCGCCATGGCGAAGAGGTCTTCCGCGAGATTGAGCAGGTAGCGGCCGTCGCCGTCGGACATCGCGCGCAAGGCCTGACGCGCCCCTTCGGTGAGCGGCAACGCACGCGCCTCGATCTCCTCGGCTCGGGACAGCAGTTGTTCCAGCGCGTCGTCGTCGAGGCGGTTGAGCACCAGGACCTGAGCGCGCGACAGCAGCGCCGCGTTGAGTTCGAAGGAAGGGTTTTCCGTCGTGGCACCGACCAGAACGATGGTGCCGTCCTCGACCACGGGCAGGAAACCATCCTGCTGGGCACGGTTGAAGCGGTGAATCTCGTCGACGAAAAGGAGCGTGCCACGGCCGACCTTGCGGCGTTCGCGGGCCGCGTCGATCGCCTTGCGCAGGTCGGCGACGCCCGAGAATACGGCCGACAGCTGGACGAATTCGAGGTTGACCCGGTCGGCCAGGAGGCGCGCGATCGTGGTCTTGCCGGTACCGGGCGGCCCCCACAGGATCAGCGACGGCAAACGGCCGGCGTCGAGAAGCCGGCGCAACGGACCTTGCGGTCCGAGCAGGTGGTCCTGGCCCAGCACCTCGTCGAGGCTGTGCGGTCGCAGCCGGTCAGCCAGCGGATGCGGGGTGCCGTCGGACAGGCCGGCGGCGTCGAACAGGTTGCTCATGAGCGCGCCGTGATGGCGAAGCGACGCTCGCCACGTTGCAGCACGATGCGCCATTGCTCGGCGGCGTCGAGTGCCTCCACAAGGTCGGCCACCGTGTCCACCGCGACACCGTTGACCTCCAGCACGACATCGCCGGGCCGGGCACGCGCCTGTTGCGCCGGGCTGAAACGGGCGATGGCGAGAATGATGACGCCCTTGCCGTACTCGAACTCGTCGAAGCCGAGCTCGCCTGCCAGTGCGGGCGACAGGTTGGCGACGCGCGCACCGGTGAGCGGATTGCGCCCGCCGATGTCCTTGATGTTCCGCGGCGGGTCTTGAGGTGCGACCATCAGATCGATGGCGATCTCGATCCGTTGGCCGTTGCGCAGGACGCCCAGTACCGCCACCTCACCGACGGCGCGGATGGCGATCCGGTAGAGCAGGCCCTGGGGGTCTTCCACGGAGCGGCCGTCGATCTCGAGGATGACATCGCCGCTGCGCAGACCGGCGGGATCGGCGGGGCCTCCCTCGAAGATGCGGTTGACGAGGACGCCACCCGGACGTTCCAAGCCGAGCGATTCCGCAAGTTCGGCAGTCACCAGTTGTCCCGCCGCGCCCAGCCATGGCCGGAGTATCTCGCCGCCGCCGACGGCCGCGTTGATGACCGAGCCCACCATGTTGGCGGGGATTGCAAACCCGATACCGATGGACCCGCCGGTGCGCGAGAAGATCGCCGTATTGATCCCCGCAAGGCGTCCGTCCATCGTCACCAAGGCGCCGCCCGAGTTGCCGGGATTGATGGCGGCGTCGGTTTCGATGAAGAACTGATAGTCGCTAATGCCGACGCGGGTACGGGCAAGTGCCGAGACGATGCCGCTGGTCACCGTCTGACCGACGCCGAACGGGTTACCCAGAGCAAGCACAAGGTCGCCGACTTCCAGATCGTCGGAGTTCATGAGTTCCAGGGCGGGCAATTCCTCGCCGCGTGTGTCGATGCGCAGGACCGCGAGGTCGGTCCGTTCGTCGGCGAGCACGACCTCCGCCTCGAACTGGCGCCGATCGGTCAAGGCAACGATGATTTCGTCGGCGCCCTCGATGACGTGATTGTTGGTCACCACAATGCCGTCGGCGCGAACGATGACTCCCGAGCCGAGCGAGCTTTGCTGGCGCTGCTGCGGCGAACGCCGGAAAAAATCGTCGCCGAAGAAGCGGCGGAACAATGGATCATCGAACAGCGGCGATACCGGCAGATCGCTCTCGGCCTTGCGGGTGAAGATGTTGACGACGGCCGGCGCCACTTCGCGCACGAGCGGCGCGTAGGAAAGGCGAATCTGCTCGCGCGATTCCGGGACGACGGCCTGCTGCGCCAGAGCCGGCACGGCCACCGCGCCAAGCAGTCCGGCGAGAGTGGCGATGATCAGGTTGCGGAGCATGGACCGAGTGTAGCGCCGCAACGAAAAAGGGGCAGCCCCACGGGCCGCCCCTCTTGTTCGTTGTGTTCAGCGACCGATTCAGGCCGCTTCAGCCTCGTTGTCATCGTCGACGTCGACCGGACCGGAATCCTGGCCCTTGGCGTCGGTGTCGCGATCGACAAGCTCGACAACGGCCATGGGCGCCGAATCGCCATGGCGAAAGCCTGCCTTGAGCACGCGGGTGTACCCGCCCTGCCTGTCGGCATAGCGCGAAGCCAGCTCATCGAACAGCTTGGTGACCTGCTTCTCGTCGCCGATCCTGGCGATCGCCTGGCGGCGGGCGTGGAGGTCGCCACGCTTGCCCAGCGTGATGAGACGCTCGGCGATCGGGCGCAGTTCCTTGGCCTTGACCAGGGTGGTACGAATCTGCTCGTGCTTGATCAGGGCCGCAGCCATGTTGGCGAACATGGCCTGGCGGTGCGCGCTTGACCGCCTGAAACGACGAACCCTTCTACGATGGCGCATTGGTCTTCTCCCGGCTTCAGAAGTTCTCGTCCAGACGCTTGGCGAGTTCCTCGATGTTGTCCGGCGGCCAGTTGGGCACCTCCATGCCGAGGTGGAGCCCCATCTGGGCGAGGACTTCCTTGATTTCGTTCAGCGACTTGCGGCCGAAGTTCGGAGTGCGGAGCATCTCTGCTTCGGTCTTCTGGATGAGGTCGCCGATGTAGACGATGTTGTCGTTCTTCAGGCAGTTCGCCGAGCGGACCGAAAGCTCGAGTTCGTCGACCTTGCGCAGCAGGTTCGGGTTGAACTCCGGCTCGTGACGAATCTCTTCCTTCGTCTCGGGGCGCGGCTCCTCGAAGTTGATGAAGAGCTGAAACTGGTCCTGCAGGATGCGTGCGGCGTAGGCCACAGCATCCTCCGGCGTGAGGGCGCCGTTGGTTTCGATCCGCATGGTCAGCTTGTCGTAGTCGAGCTTCTGACCTTCGCGGGTGTTGTCGACCTTGTAGGAGACACGACGGATCGGGCTGTAGCCGGCGTCGACCGGAATGAGGCCGATCGGATTGTCGTCTTCGTTGGAGACTTCGGCGGCTACGTAACCCTTGCCGGTTTCGATGGTCATCTCCATCGAGATCTGTGCGCCCTCATCGAGGGTGCAGATGACGAGATCGGGGTTCATGACCTCGATGTCGTGACCGAGCTGGATGTCGGAGCCCTTGACCTCACCCGGACCGGTCTTGCGCAGCGTGACGCGGCGCGGTCCGTCGCCGTGCATACGCAGGGCGAGTGTCTTGATGTTGAGCACGATGTCGGTGACGTCCTCGCGGACGCCTGGGATCGACGAGAACTCGTGCAGCACGCCTTCGATCTGAACCGACGTGACCGCCGCGCCCTGCAGCGAGGACAGGAGAACGCGGCGCAGGGCATTCCCCAAGGTCAGGCCGAATCCGCGTTCCAGCGGTTCGGCGACAAGGGTCGCCACACGTGCCGCGTCTTCACCCGGCACGATGGCGAGCTTGTTCGGTTTGATCAGCTCGGTCCAGTTCTTCTGAATCACGTCCACAACCTCGTATTGCTCGCCGGCCACAATGGACCGGCCTTCCGTTTACGATTCGGGCTTGAAGCCCGGCAGACTAAACGCGGCGGCGTTTGGGCGGCCGGCAACCGTTATGCGGGATCGGGGTCACGTCGCGAATCGACGTAATGGTGAACCCTGCCGCCTGCAGCGCGCGCAGCGCCGACTCGCGGCCGGAGCCGGGGCCCCGCACCTGCACTTCCAGTGTTTTCATTCCGTGTTCCTGCGCCTTCTTGCCGGCCTCGGCGGCGGCAATCTGCGCAGCATAGGGCGTCGATTTGCGCGAGCCCTTGAATCCGTTGGCACCGGCGGACGACCAGGCAATGGCATTGCCCTGGGCATCGGTGATGGTCACCATCGTGTTGTTGAAGGAGGCGTTTACGTGCGCCACCCCGGAAGTGATGTTCTTCCGTTCGCGGCGACGAACGCGCGCGGTATCCTTTGCCATCGTCCTTCCCTAAGCCTTCTTCTTGCCGGCAATCGGCTTGGCCGGGCCCTTGCGGGTCCGAGCGTTGGTGTGGGTGCGCTGACCGCGAACCGGCAGGCGGCGGCGGTGACGCAGGCCGCGATAGCAGCCCAGGTCCATCAGACGCTTGATGTTCATCGACACGTCGCGGCGCAGATCGCCTTCGACGGTGTAGTCCGCATCGATAATCTCGCGGATCTGGATGACTTCGGCGTCGGTCAACTCGTTGACCCTGCGCTCGGCAGCGATATTGGCCTTGCCGCAGATCTCCCGCGCCTTGGTCTGGCCGATGCCAAAGATGTAGGTCAACGCGATTTCGACGCGCTTGTTTGTTGGAATATTTACGCCCGCTATGCGCGCCACGATCTCTCTCCCGCACAGAAAAACGCCCACTGTTGCCGGTCCTCGACCGCAGCGAGACGTGTCCGTTTGTCGGTTGTCCTTCGCCCGAAAGGCGGGCGGATAATGATGTTGTGCCTGTGGAAAGTCAACAGAAAGCCCCTATTTTCCGTCCAAGACGGCCGCAATCTGAGCCGTCACGGCGGCGAAGTCGGCGGCACCGTCGACCGACTTCAGGATGCCCTTTTTGCCGTAGTAGTCGATGAGCGGCGCCGTCTGGCCGTGATAGGCCGCCAGGCGGGTCCGCATGGCCTCCTCGTTGTCGTCGGAGCGGCGTTTGAACTCGGTGGCGCCGCACCGGTCGCAGACCCCTTCTTGCTGGGGCTGCTTGAACGAGTCGTGGTAGCCCTCGCCGCAGCTGGCGCAGGTGAAGCGCCCAACCACCCGCTCTACGAGAATTTCATCGTCAGTCTTCAACTCAATGACGGCATCCAGGGTCTTCTGCTTGCTGCCGAGCAGGGTATCCAGTTCCTGGGCCTGAATCTCCGTCCGCGGAAAACCGTCGAGAATGAACGGCGTCGTCCCGAGTTCGTCCAGCTTGTCGGAGATGATCTGAACCATCACGTCGTCGGGCACCAACTCGCCGCGATCCATGATCGTCTTGGCCTTCTTGCCAACTTCGGTGCCTTCGGCCACGGCGGCGCGCAGCATGTCGCCGGTCGACAACTGGACGAAACCGCGATCGCGTTCGAGCAGTTGCGCCTGGGTGCCTTTGCCGGCGCCCGGCGGGCCGAGCAGAATGATGTTCACCGGTTGCGGCCCCGCAGCTTGGACTTCTTGATGAGGCCTTCGTACTGGTGGGCCAGCAGATGCGATTGGATCTGCGCGACGGTATCCATCGACACCGTGACAACGATCAGCAACGAGGTGCCGCCGAAATAGAACGGCACCGCGAACCGCGAGATCATGATCTCGGGCAGGATGGCGACCGCCACCAGATAGGTCGCACCGACGACGGTAAGTCGCGTCAGCACGTAGTCGAGATAGTCGGCCGTGTTCTTGCCGGGCCGGATGCCCGGAATGAAACCGCCGTACTTCTTCAGGTTGTCGGCCGTGTCGCTCGGGTTGAAGACAATGGCCGTATAGAAGAACGCGAAGAAGGCGATGCCGCCGGCGTACAGCAACAGATAGAGCGGCTGGCCCCGGCCCAGCAGGGCCGACACTGTGATGAGCCAGTCGGGGCCGCCACCGGCGGTGAAGTTGGCCAGTGTGATCGGCAGCAACAGTAGCGACGACGCGAAAATGACCGGAATCACGCCTGAGGTGTTGAGCTTCAGCGGGATGTGGGAGCTTTCGCCGCCCATCATGCGGTTGCCCATCTGTCGCTTGGGGTACTGCACGACGATGCGGCGCTGGGCGCGTTCGATGAACACGACGAAGGTGATGACGCCCAGCATCATGACCAGCAGCAGCACGATGAAGCCGGCCGACATGGCGCCGGTGCGGCCCAGCTCAAGCGTTCCGACGAGCGCCGAAGGCAGGTTGGCGACAATGCCGGCAAAGATGATCAACGAAATGCCGTTGCCAACGCCCCGCGCAGTCACCTGCTCGCCCAACCACATCAGGAAGACGGTGCCGCAGGTCAACGTAATGACCGTGGTAATGCGGAAGAAGGTGCCGGGATCGATGACGGCCGAACCCTGCGAACTCGTCATGCTCTCGAGGCCGACGGAAATCCCATACGCCTGCAGAGCGGCGAGGAGAACCGTGCCGTAGCGAGTGTATTGGTTGATCTTCTTGCGGCCCGATTCGCCTTCCTTCTTCAGCGCCTCGAAGCGCGGCGATACTGCCGTCATCAACTGCATGATGATCGAGGCCGAGATGTAGGGAAGGATGTTCAGGGCGAAGATTGTCATCCGCCCCAGCGCGCCGCCCGCGAACATGTCGAACATGCCGAGAATGCCGCCGGCGTTCTGCTGGAAGATGTCTTCCATGATCACCGGGTCGATGCCCGGGATCGGAATGAACGTGCCGAGCCGGTAGACGATCAGGGCGCCAAGCGTGAACCACAGCCGCTTCTTGAGCTCGGTCGCCTTGGAGAAGGCTCCGAGGTTGATGTTGGCGGCAAGCTGTTCAGCGGCTGATGCCATGAATGCTCTTTCCTATGAGAACGCGCCGGCCCCTATGAAGGCCGGTGCGCGGTTCAGGCGTCGCCTTCGGCGGGCGCCTCTTCGGCCTTGCGCTTCTTCTTGCCGGCCTTGGCCTTGGGCGCGGCCTCTTCCTTCGGCGCAACCGTCACCGTGATCTTGCCGCCGGCCTTCTCGATCGCCGCGACCGCGGCCTTCGATGCGCCGGCTGCCTCGATCGTCAGGCCCGCCTTGAGTTCGCCCTTGGCAAGGATGCGAATACCGTCCAGTTCGCGGCGAATGACGCCCGCGGCAATCAGCGCCTTGGCGTCGACCGGCTTGGACGCGTCGAGCTTGCCGGCATCCACCGCCTGCTGCAGGCGGCCGACATTCACTTCCTGGTAGTTCTTGCTGAAAATGTTGTTGAAGCCGCGCTTCGGCAGGCGCCGGTAGATCGGCATCTGGCCGCCTTCGAAGCCCTTGATCGCGATGCCGGAACGCGCCTTGGCGCCCTTGTGACCCTTGCCCGAAGTCTTGCCCGTGCCCGAACCGATGCCGCGTCCGATACGCTTGCGCGGACGGCGCGATCCTTCCTTGTCAGCGATGGTATTGAGCTGCATCGTTCCTACTCGCTTTCAACCCGCACGAGGTGGCTGACCTTGTCGATCATGCCGCGGACCGAGGGCGTGTCCTCAAGCTCGCTGGTGCGGTGCATCTTGTTCAGGCCCAGGCCAACGAGCGTGGCGCGCTGGTCGGCCGGACGGCCGATCGGGCTGCGAATCTGCGTGACCTTGACGGTCTTCTTGCTGGCCATCTGTTACGCCTGTGCTTCGGTTTCCATTTCGCGGCGGCGGCCGATGATGTCGCCGACCTTCTTGTTGCGCTTTGCTGCAACGCCACGCGGCGACATCAGGTTCTCCAGCGCGTCGAACGTCGCCTTGATCATATTGTGCGGGTTCGCCGTTCCGATGGACTTCGTCACGATGTCTTGAACGCCGAGCGTCTCGAAGATCGCGCGCATCGGGCCGCCAGCGATGATGCCCGTGCCCGGAGGCGCGGCGCGCAGAACGACGCGGCCCGCGCCGAAGCGACCCGTCGCATCGTGGTGCAGCGTGCGACCCTCGCGGAGCGGCACCCGGATCATGTTGCGCTTGGCCGACTCGGTCGCCTTGCGGATCGCCTCGGGCACCTCGCGGGCCTTGCCCTTGCCCCAGCCGACGCGACCCTTCTGGTCGCCGACGATCA
>JAYOEZ010000043.1:0-26753 GCA_038116985.1 Alphaproteobacteria bacterium
AGCCGGACTTCTCGACCACACCGGCCTTGACGCCCAGGTCGAGCACCTCGCCCAGTTTCGAGAGTCCTTCGCCGTACATGATGTCGAATTCCACGACCTTGAACGGCGGGGCGACCTTGTTCTTCACCACCTTGACGCGGGTTTGGGAGCCCACGACCTCGTCCTTGTCTTTGATCGCACCAATACGGCGGATGTCGAGACGGACCGAGGCATAGAACTTCAGGGCGTTACCGCCGGAGGTCGTCTCCGGATTGCCGAACATCACGCCGATCTTCATGCGAATCTGGTTGATGAAGATCACCATGCAATTCGACTTGGCGATCGACGAGGTCAACTTGCGCAATGCCTGGCTCATGAGCCGGGCCTGGAGACCTACGTGAGTGTCGCCCATTTCGCCTTCGAGTTCCGCGCGCGGCACAAGGGCGGCGACGGAATCGATCACCAGTACGTCGATGGCGCCGGACCGCACGAGCGTGTCCGCGATCTCAAGCGCCTGCTCGCCGGTATCGGGTTGCGAAATCAGCAGGTCGTCTACGTTCACCCCGAGTTTGCGGGCATACGCCGGGTCAAGCGCATGTTCGGCATCGACGAAGGCCGCGATGCCGCCCAGGCGCTGGGCTTCGGCCGCGCAGTGCAGCGCCAGCGTGGTCTTGCCTGAACTCTCCGGACCGAAAATCTCAATCACGCGGCCCTTGGGCAGGCCGCCAATACCGAGCGCAATATCGAGCCCCAGCGAGCCGGTCGAAATACCCTCGACCTCGATCACCCGCTCGGTGCCAAGCTTCATGACGGAGCCCTTGCCGAAGGCCCGTTCGATCTGGCCCAGAGCCGCGTCCAGCGCCTTTTTCTTGTCCATGGAGTCCTTACCAACCACCCTCAGCGAAACGTCCGACATCGCGCGCTCCTTGTTATTTCACAGGCCTACGGCCTTTCCTAGTCCGCCACGTCCAAGTCTCGCAGCGGGTTTGGTGCCAATGTACATGCTTTGTTCTCATCGTCAATGTTTTCTTTTTGTTCCAATTGTAGCGAGGTTCCGGCGCCACTGCTGGCCGGATATGCAGGACCGAGCGTTCCTTTCCTCATGCCGTCTAGGATGCGGCTGCAGCTTCGCGTACGCCTTCGATCATTGAGGAGCGCATCAGGAGCGCCCTCGCACGAACCGGGTCGTCGGCAACCGCCCTCATCTCGTCAATGAAGGCCTTGTGCCCCTCCGGGTCCCTAATCTGCATTCGACGATGATTCGCGTCCGCGTGTTCGTTCACGTACTTCGTGGCCACCGGACGTCGCTGGCGGTCGTAGAGATCCAGAAGCTCAAGTCCGCTGCCGCCCCAGATCGCGGCAAGTTTCTCTGCCAGGCAGACCGCGTCGTGGATACCGCAATTCATGCCCATCCCGCCGTTGGGACTGTTGAGGTGGGCTGCGTCACCGGCCAGTGCGAACCTGCCGGCGTTGAACCTTTCGGTCACCCGCTGGTGAACGCGATACATGCCTCGCGCCACCACCTCATAGGGTTCGGAACGCGAGACGATTGCATTGAAATGGGCCTGGATCGCCTCATCGGTCAGCGACTCCTCAGCCGGCCGGCCGGGCTTGGGGCGAATGCCCGACCGCCATTTCCCACGAACCCGGAGAAGGCTAAAGTTCCCGTCCTCCCCCCAAACATAGTTCACGGCCGACAAGCCGTCATAGTGGTCCTCGAAAGGAAAGTCGGCGATCGTCGCAACAAGGAGCATCGTTTCGTAGGTCTTGCCCGCGAACCCGAAACCCAGCGACTTGCGAACGACGCTGTGGGCGCCATCCGCGCCGACCAGAAAACGCCCCGCGATCGCCTCGCGTGCTCCGTCGCGCTGGACGACCACGCTCACACCGTCGGCATCCTGCGCCACATCGGTAACCTTGGCGCCGAACTGGAGTGCATCGGCGTCAAGCTCGCGGAGGCGGTCCGCCAAAAAACGGACCGCGTGAAACTGCTCGCATTGAAGGCGATAGGGATGCGCGGTCTCGTCACGCAAGAGTCCGAGGTCGAAGACCGCCCGCTCGCCCGTCTCCTTGATACGGTACTGCCACGTCGGTGCAACGTGCCCCTTGGAGATGAGGTGGTCCGCGACTCCAAGCGAATCCATGAAGTCGAGCGTCGGCGGATGCCAGGTTGAAGCGCGCATATCAGTCGGAACTTCGGGCTCGCTTTCGAGGACCACGACTGGAATGCCTGCGCGGGCAAGTGAATAGGCAACGGTCAGACCGACAGGGCCGGCGCCGACCACGATGGTACGGTCTTTGTTGCTCATATCCTGAGAGGAACTGAAGGGTCGGACGTGAACGAGACTAACACCAGCCAGTTCATAACGCCCCCCGAGCACAGATGTGATCACCCGTCGATCGCGCTTTGTTCCACGCGGCGACGGAGGCCCTTATCCCCCTAGAATATATCGGTTTTTCGCGCTTTGTTCGAAGCTTGTTCCGCAGAGATATGCGATTCGCGTGCGACCTATGCAGCAATGCACAGGCTGTTGCGAGGGGCCCTATGCGGCCGCCGGTTCTTCGGTGAACTTACGTCTGGCAGCGTCGCCCTTGACCTTCATGACGAAGCCGATGACTTCCGCGACGGCCTTGTAGTGGTCGGCCTGAACTTCCTGATCTACCTCGACGGTCGCGTAGATCGCCCGTGCCAAAGGCGGATTCTCAACGATCGGAATATCGTTCTCCTCCGCCGCGGCACGAATGCGCAATGCGACCTCGTCGATTCCTTTGGCCACAAGTTTAGGCGCCGCCATCGTCGCCGCCTCGTACTGCAACGCCACCGCATAGTGAGTTGGGTTGGTGATGACGACGTCGGCCGTGGGCACCGCCGCCATCATACGCTGCCGTGCACGTTCGGCGCGCAACGCACGGATGCGCGCTTTGATCTGAGGATCGCCGTCGGTGTTCTTGTTCTCGTCCTTGATGTCCTGCTTCGACATCTTGAGGCTCTTTTTGTGTTCGTACTTCTGATACCAGAAGTCCGCCAGGCCGACGAACAGCATGATCACGACGATCGGGATCAGCATGCGTAGCGCTTCGGCTCGGACGATCTTGAACAACTCGCGCAGATCGACAGACACCATCTGCGACAGAATGGTCTGTTCGGGAAGGATCAAGGTGAGGATCACGCCACCGAGGATTGCGAACTTCGCCACGCTCTTGGTCAACTCGACGAGGGACCGCGGCGAGAACATCCGCTTCGCTCCTTGAAGCGGCGAAATCTTGCTCAGCTTGGGCTTGGTCTGCTCCCAGGAAAAGATGAGCCCATGCTGCATGAGGTTCGAAGCCAACGCAGCGGCAATGACCAGCGCCACCGGCGGCGCCAAAATCACGATCAAGCCCGCTCCGATCTTGACGCTCATGTCGCGCAGGTGACCGGGATCGGTCGGGATCGCGTGCGGCGATTCAAGGAACGGCAGGATGATACCGCCAACGCCCCGCAGAACACTTGGAGCGAACATAACCACCATCAGGGTCACAGCCGACAGGATGAAGAAGTGGTTGAGTTCCTGCGATTTGGCGACCTGGCCCTTCTTCTGGGCTTCGTCGAGCCGCTTGGGAGTCGGCTCTTCTGTTTTTTGTGATTTGTCTTGGTCTTGGGCCATTAGCGTGTCGCCAGCAGTTCAGCGAAGCGGAACTCGAAATGGTCGAGAAACCAGATCATCAAAGGCGAGATAATCAGACCGAAAATGATCAGCGCGAGAAAAATTTGCAGCGGGATGGCGATGAAGAAGATCTGCAACTGCGGCAGCAGGCGGGCCAGGATGCCGAGCCCTATATAGAAGACCAAGCCGTACACCACGAACGGTGCCGCGATTTGAATGCCGATCCGGAATGAACTCGAGACATACCGCGTCGCAAGCTCGGCGAAGTCGCCCACCGGCGGGAGCTGACCGGGCGTGAACAAGACATAAGAGTCCGCCAGGGCGCGGATCATCATCATGTGCAGCCCTGATGCGAAGATAAGTACGAGACCAAGCACGGTTAGAAACGTGGCGATCAATGCGCCCTGGGTCCCTTGCGTCGGATCCACGAACAAGGCGAAACCCAGGCTCGACTGGAAGGCGATCACCGTCCCCGCGACGTGCAGCGCGCTCATCATCAGGCGCGCGGCGGCGCCGATCAAAAGGCCGATCACCATCTCGCCGACAATCAGGAGAAACAGCTCAAGGGGTGTCGCCGGCAATACCGGCAGCGTGCCCATCACCAGCGGAGAGATCGCGAACGTCAACACGCCCGCAGCCGCCAGGCGTACCTGGACCGAAACATAGGCTTCACCGATACCGGGCATCAGCATCAGTGCCGCCGCTAGACGGACGAAAACGAGGAAGACCGCGAAAACGTCGAGCGGCAGTATCTCCGACAGCATGCGCGGCAAAACCTCGCTAGAAACCGGAGATGATCAGCTCGGAGATTCGCTCCATAAACCCGGTGACCTGACGAATCATGAACGGCAACAACATGATCAACGAAATGAAGGTGACCAGGATTTTCGGAACGAACGTGAGAGTCATCTCCTGGATCTGGGTCAGCGCCTGAAACAACGCGATGCCCAGGCCCACGGCCAGACTGATCATCATCAACGGACCTACGGTGAAGAGAAGGACGGTGATGCCGTCCCGCGAGATATCGAGAAACTCTCCGACGTTCACGGCTAGATCGGCATCCTGATGATGCTCTGATAGGCTTGGATGATGCGGTCGCGCACCGCGATGGCCGTTTCGAGAGTCACCTCGGCGTTCGTTACGGCGGTCACCACGTCAACGACGTCGGTACTCTTGTTCAGCGACTTGGTACCCTGCATCTCCGATGTGTTGGTACGTTCGATCCCCTCGACCGCAACCTGCTTCATCAGTTCGGCGAAGCTTTGACCGTTGACTTGCGGCGTTCCGACACCGTTCGGCCTGAACGGTTCCTTGCCGATCGCGCCGGTGGCGGGAAAGGCGACGTTGAGAATTGGGGCGGTGGCCATTTCGGGCTCTCCTTGTCGACTAGCTGTTCAGAATGCCGATGGTGCGCATCAGCATGGCGCGCGCCGTCTCCAGCGCATTAACGTTGGCTTCGTAGCTGCGCTGCGCCTCGCGCATGTCCATCGCCTCGATCAGCGAGTTGACGTTGGGTTTGAGAACGTAACCATCCTCGTCGGCGCCTGGGTGTCCCGGATCGTACTGACGTGTGAAATCTGATCGGTCGAAGCCGACCTTCTTGATCCTTACGAGGTCCACATTCTGCTCGCGGTCGAGAATGCTCTTGAAGGTCACCGTCTTGCGTCGATAGGGATCGAGCCCAGGTGCCTGCGGTAGCGAGTCGGCATTCGCCATGTTCTCGGCGATGACCCGCATGCGCTCGCTTTGCGCGCGCAGGCCGGACGCCGACACCATGATCGACTTCAGCAGTTCGGTTTCATTCGCCATTGGATGACTTCCTTGTCACTAGACGTTGCGGCCGAGCGCGGTTCGCAACATGCCGACATGCTTCCGGTAGAGCCGCGTCATGAGTTCGTAGTCGACCTGCGTTGCCGAGACGAGCATCGCCTGTTCCTCGAGCACAACACTGTTCCCCGAGGGCTCAGAGATGAAATCCTTGTCCTTCTTCCCCCGATAGGCGCCGTCGCGCGAGTTGGGGTCGTCGATATGCGAGGGGCTTGAGACGGCCATCTTCAGCTTCCTGGACTGTCCGCGAGCAAGATCGGCGAAGTCCAAAGGCACGAGATCGCGCGCCTGATAGTCCGGCGTATCCGCGTTGGCGATGTTCTGCGACAAGACCTTTTGGCGCTGGTTCAACCAGTCCATTTGGGTCGAGATCATCTTCAAGAGCGGTATTTTGTTGAGGTCCATGGTGGTCCCCGTGCGACTCCGATCGGTTACCGGTGACTCTCCGGGATTTGGATTAAGGAAAGGTAAAATTTGCCGAGAAGTGCAGCTTTTGCCGGGCAGAAATTGCCTTTGCGACGGCGTGTCGGTCCCTTACAATCCTGACCAATCCGAGACGAGGGCCAGCGTCGAGGATGCTGTTGTTTTGGTAACTTTTTTGGGTTGGGAGGACTGGCCATGGTGCGGCGCCGGTTCGCAGCACTCGCGACGCTAATTGCTGTCGCGCTTATTTCACTTGCAACTTCTGCCAGCGCGCAGACGGGAAACTGGACGGTTATCTCCGTGTCCGGATCCGTCCGTGGTGCGCCCGATGTGGCAAGCGGACTTCAAGTCCTCGCGGCCGGAGATTCAGTGGGCGGATCGGCCGTCGTCGTGACCGGTCCAGGCAGCCGAGCGGTGATCGAACGCAACGGCGACGAGATCGAGATCGCCCCCAACACGCGAGTGGAACTGCAGCCTGAAACCAACTCGACGTGGGTTCTGCAGAGTGTCGGTCGTGCGGTCTACAACATCGTCACTGGCGGCGGTCCGCGCTTTGAGGTGCGTACGCCGTTCCTCGTGGCCGGCGTCAAGGGCACCGTGTTCAGCGTGACGGTTGCGGCTGATCGCGCCGATGTCGCGGTGAGCGAAGGCATAGTCGGTGTGACGCCGCCAAGTCCGAGCGCCGACTTCCAGTCTGCCGACGTGACCCCTGGTCAATCCGCGAGCGTCGCGTTCGGCGTAGGCGGCGCTGGCCTGTCGATCAACGTTGACGATACGCCAGCCGGTCAGGATCCGGAGTCAGTTCGAGGCGCGACGCCACCAAACGCTTCGCAATCAAACAACGGCAATGGCGCGGCCAACGGCAACGGCGGGCGCGGCAACAGCCAAGCCGCTGAGGCCAGCCGTGGCAACGGCGGCAACGGGAACAACGCCGGCGGCAATGGCAATGGCAACGGCAACGGGTTCGGACTCACCAGCGTCGATGAAGGCGGCGGAAACGCTGGTGGAAACGGCGGCGGCAACGCCGGTGGAAACGGTGGCGGCAACGCCGGTGGAAACGGTGGCGGCAACGCTGGTGGAAACGGTGGCGGCAACGGCAACGGGCCGTAGCCGCGAACCATGGGGACGGCTCTAAAGACTCTCGTTCTTTTCGCCCTCGTCGCGGCGATCTATCTCAGCGGCGGTTTGGGATTCGTGGACCGCACGATCGGAGACCTGCGTTTTCGCCTGCTGGAACGCGATGCCACGGGCGACCTCGCGGTCGTAGCGATCGACCCGGCAAGCCTTGATGCCGTAGGCGTCTGGCCTTGGCCTCGCAGCTTCCACGCGCAGCTACTATCGATGCTGGACGCCATGGGCGTCGGACGCGTCGCCTACGACATCGATTTCAGCACCCAGTCGACGCAACTTCAGGATCAAGCGCTCGAGGACGCTCTCGCAGCACACGGTGAATCCGTTATTCTTCCCACGTTCAGGCAGTTTGCGGCACCCAGTGACCCGCAGAAGGTCATCAACGCCCTGCCCCTGCCCCGCTTTGCACGCCACGCAACGCTCGCATCGATCAACGTCAGGCCGGACAGCGACGGCAACATTCGCCGTATCGAGCCGGTACAGGATTTCGGCGATCTCCTCTTCCCGTTCATGGGAGTGCGTCTGGCAGCTCGTGACGTTGCCCGTGCGGAACCGTTCTACATCGACTATGGGATCAGGCCCGAAACAATTCCGGTCTATTCCTTCATCGACGTCATCTTGGGACAGATCCCCCACAACGAACTCAGTGGACGCGACATTATTGTAGGATCGACCGCGATCGAACTCGGCGATCAACTCGCCGCGCCGCGCCACAAGGCACTTCCCGGCGTATTCGTTCAGGCCCTCGCCTACGAAGCCGTCGTCCAGGGGCGCATGCTCAAGAACGTGCCCGCGTGGCTGGTTCTCTGCCTGACCCCCGCAACGGGCGGCATAGGTGTCCTTGTCATGCTGCAGGCCGGTTGGCGCCGCAGCACCCTCGTGATGATAGGAATCGTCTTCGGTGCGCCGGCAATCTCGCTGGCTCTCCAAAGTGCCTTTCCAGTCATGCTGGACACTTCGCCTCTGATCCTCATGGTCCTCCTCGGCTACGGGTTGGCCTTGCTGGGAACCATTGGCAGGCAGGCCGAGACGATCAAGCTGACGTCCCAGGAAGCAAGCCGTTGGCAGCGTCGGATGGCCGCGGTGCTTGAAAACAGCTTCGACGCGATCGTCAGCATCGGGCGCGGCGGCGAGGTGCGCAGCCTGAGCCGCTCCGCAGTGCGGCAATTTGGTCCTGAAGATACGACGCGTCCGCGAACGTTGAAGGAACTGATGCCGCTGCCGCCCGGTGCGGCACCAGGATCCGCGGATAACGAAGCCCTTGGACGGCGCGCGGACGGATCGTACTTCACCGCAGAAGTCTCCGTCAGCGACGTTGATGACGACGAGCGGCTGGCCGTCGTCCGCGACAACACCGAACGTAAGCTGTTGGAACGCGAGGCGGATCGTTACCTCAACATTTCCCAGGACCTGATCGCCGTCCTCGACGAGAACGGCCGGATTCTTCGCCTGAACCCCACCTGGCAGAAAACCTTGGGACACCCGTCCGAGGCACTCGTCGGCACCAATCTCGGGGTCCTGCTATCCGGGATCGACGGTCAGAAATTCCGCGACCTGCTCGAAGAAGGTCCGGAGCGTGACAGCACCGCCGCCTTCGAAGCGCGCCTCGACACGCGGAGTGGCCAACCCAAGTGGTTCAGCTGGGTTATCTCCTTCTCCGGTGAGGGCGAGACAATCTTCGTAAGCGGTCGCGACGTTTCGGAACGTCGCCGCATCGACGCCATGAAAGATCAGTTCGTCACCAGTATCAGCCAGAACTTGTTGATGCCGCTGACCGCGATGCGCGGCCTCATCAAGGCTCTCAACAACGAAGAAGAAAACCTGATCGACAAACCGCGCCTGATCAGCCTCGCCAGCCAGAACACTGAACGGCTGATCCGCATTGTAAGCGAAGTCGTGCAGATGCAGCGACTCGAAGCCGGCGAAATAGAACTCGTGTCAAAGCCAGTGAGCATTGGCCAGCTATGCAGGCGGGTGATCGCCGAATCGGATATCCACGCGCAAGAAGGCAGCGTTGCCGTTGCGCTTACGGACCATAGCGGCGGAGCAGCCGTGTACGGCGATGAGGACCAACTCGAACAGGTCGTCTCGATCCTACTCTCCCATGCCATCGAAGCGGCGCCTCCCGGGACGACGGCGTCCATCCTGCTTGAAGCGGACGGTCCCAGCGTCAAGATTTCGGTACGCGACGAAGGCCCCGGAATCCCTATGAGCGAGCGCCAGACCCTCTTCGAGCCGTTTGGATCGGCCAGCGCGACCGCCAAATCTGGGCTTGGCCTTGGACTTGCCAAGGGACTGGTGGAGCGACACCGCGGAACGATCGCGTTCCAGACCGAAGACGGCAAGGGAACCACGTTCTTCGTGACGCTGCCGGCGGAAGACACCAACGTGGTCGCCTTCGAGCCGCGGGATCAATCTCGCCTCCACTAGACGGGCGTTAAGCCTCCGTTAACCATACCTGCCGCATCATACGGTCATCGATGCGGAGAGCCCGATCATGACCGCCACCCCGGCCACCATGGCCAAATCCAAACGCGACGTTGCCGTCGCCATTCGAGGGGACGAGACGGATTCCGCCGAGGCGTCTTCCGTCTTGGCGTCCGGCTATGGGGCCGTGGCGCGTCAGATCGTCGAGATCGCAGCGCAACATGGGATCGAGATTCGCGAAGACGCAGATCTCGCAGAAGTGCTGGCCGTAATCGAAGTGGATAGTCCGATTCCTGCCGAAGTCATGGCCGTCGTGGCCGAGATCCTCGGCTACGTGTATCGGGCCAACAGCGAAGAACTGGCAGGTGACTCATGAAGACCCAGGCAATGAACCCCAGAACCGAACTGATCAATCTCAACAATCTCGTCAACGACGCGCTTGCGCAGGCCAGAGACGGATTGGCCGTTGACCTCAACGACCTTGAGACGCGGGCCGAACGCCTCTGCGAGTACCTTCTCGCCCTTCCCGCGCTAGAAGCGCGCCCGTACGCAGCGCGCCTAGAAAAACTCATCGACGGAATGAATGCCCTCGAAGACGTCATCACTGCGAGCTTCAGCAAGATCATGGCCCAGGCCGCCGCGGAAACCGCGCGAGCTTCGAAGTAAGAAGGGCCGACGGCGGACATGGATCTCGATCAAATCCTGCGGGGCCTGCTGGCTCTCTTCTTCGTTCTTGGACTGATCGGGGTCATCTCCCTGCTCGCCAAACGGTTCGGATTCACGCCGCGCGCCACCTTGCCGAAAGCGACGCGCGGCGCCAAAGGAACCGCGGCCAAGGGCCGCCGGCTCGGCATCGTCGAAGTCCTACCGGTCGATGCAAAGCGGCGGCTGATCCTCGTACGCCGGGACGATACCGAACACCTCATCTTGCTCGGCGCCGAACATGACACCGTCGTCGAAAGCGGCGCGCAGGCCCCTTCGGGCGATGAAGCGCCCTTCGACACGCAAGAAACGCACAACGTCCGCCGCATTCTTGGCATGCGCGGCAAGAACGGCCTGGGAGGCCAGTCCTGATGTTTCGTTCTATTCTGCAGGTACTGTTGCGGCGCCGCGTTGCCGTATTCGCAGCAGCCATAACCTGCGGCGCGGTTCTTGCCGGCCCGGCATTCGCCCAGCAGTTATCGCTCGACCTCGGCCCGGAGACCGGCCCGCTCACTGGGCGAATTCTTCAGCTCGTCGCCCTGGTGACTGTCATCGCCCTGGCGCCCTCGCTTCTGGTCGTACTGACCTCGTTCACGCGGATCGTAGTGGTCTTGTCACTCCTGCGAAGCGCGATGGGCGTTCAGCAGACGCCGCCCAACGTCGTCATCGTCGGGCTAGCGTTGTTCCTTACCGCCTACGTGATGGCGCCGACATTCGAAACGGCCTACCAGGAAGGGATCGTCCCCCTCATCAACGATGAGATCAACGAGCCCGAGGCCTTCAATCGCGTCTCGAGGCCGGTCCACACATTCATGCTGGGTCAGGTGCGCGAGAAGGATCTGGGCTTGTTTCTCGACCTGACTGGCGCTGACCTGCCGACGGAACCGGACGCCACCCCCTTCAAGGCGCTCATCCCCGCGTTTCTGATCAGCGAGCTGCGCCGCGCCTTCGAGATCGGTTTTCTGCTCTTCATTCCGTTCATCATCATCGACATGGTGGTGGCGTCTGTCCTCATGTCGATGGGCATGATGATGCTGCCGCCGATCCTGATCTCTCTTCCCTTCAAGCTCGTCTTCTTCGTACTCGTGGACGGATGGAACCTGGTGACCAACAGCCTGGTCCTTAGCTTCGGCTGAGGCTGGCCGCAGGGCGCCTAGTTGATGGCGCCGACGCCGCCCTCCCGCAGGTCGCTGCGGTAGCGTTCGAGGAAGCTGTCCAGCGTGTTCAGCTGCGCGATCCGGCTCGCCACCTGCCGGAACCCAATGGATCCACGGTCGGGGTTCGCGGTGAGGACTTCAAAAGCCGTCTCGTCATCGGTTCCGGCCATTAACTGGTTGTAGCGGCCGCGGACACCGGCGATCGACTCCAGGTCATTCGCCAACGCATAGGCGACTGTCATTTGCAGTACCTGCTGGCGCTCGGGAAGACTGAGTTCCGCAGGGTCCTGGTGTCGGCTCCCCAACACGGCTTCAAACGACTTGGCGGCACTGGGCCAGTCGCTCGTGCGCCAATAGATGTCGGCGCGCAATCGGTGTGCGTCCGTCGAATCGTCCTGGCGAAGCAGCCCCAGAGCTTCCTCAAAGCGCTGAACGTCGATCAACCCCCGCGCCTGCAGATAGCGCCGTTCACGCAAAAGCGATCCGGGGATCGCGCGGAAGCGGCTCTTGTCGAGTGTTTCGAGCGCCTTCTGCGGCTGCTGATCGATCAGATAGATCGCCGCCAGTTTCGCCGCAACGCGCGCCTTATCGGCACCCCTGAGGCGGTTGTTCACCTGGAAATCGATAATCGTCGCCGCCTGCCCTAGCAGATCCACGGATACCAGCCGGTCGGCCAGATTGCGCAGCATCAACTGACCATCATCGCCCTCCGGCGTCAGCTCGAAGAAGTCGTTATAGAGACCGACCGCAGCAACTGCATCGAGGCGGTCGGCCTCGCCCTCGAGAAACAACCGGCGGAATATCTGCTCCGATTCCTCTGCCGCGACGTCCGCTTCTGTTGAGTCCTCAAAGTAGTCGATGATCGAACGCAGCGTCAGCAACGCCGATCGATAGTCGTTGTTCCGAAGGTACAGGTCCTTCAGCCTCATAAGGAGGTGAAGCTCGAACTCGCCGCCACGCCACACATGCTTCAGTCGCTCGAGATTGTCCACCGCGCGATCTGGGCCGATCTCTTCGCTGTCCAACAAATAGTCCGTTAGCGCGATCTGCGCGTTGGCCCAGGTTGGGCGGAAGCCCTCGTTCACCACCTCGCGAAGCATCGCAACGCCGCCTTCGGGGTCGCCGGCCAGAATTCGTGCGCGGCCAAATACGTATTTTGCCTCGCTGATGCGCTCCGGCGTTGCCGCAGAGTGCGTTTCGAAACCGCCCAATTCTGTCTCGACACTCGCCAGGTCCTCGATCTCGAGTGCGGCACGCGCCGCCTTGAGTCGGAACTCCGCCTGGCGATGTGGCGGACGAACCTCGCCGATCGCAGACGAACCGATCGCAAACTCCTGCGCCGCGCTCGGCCAATCGCCCTGTTCCGCATACACGGCGCCACGCCAGAGCGAGATACTTGGATCTGCGCTGAACGACGGGTCCAACAGGTCCTGGGCGGCCTCGCCCGTTCGGCCCATAGCAAGGTTCGAGGCACCACGAATTGCCTTGAAGGCACCGTCGCGCTCGACGGTCGGGTTGCGCGCAGCCAGCAGGCGCAATGCGCTTAGCGTCTCAGGCGCCATCCCGTGGGCGAAATAGAACTTCGCGAGATCCCACTGCGCGTCCGCCCAGCGTTCCTGGGGCGCGAGCGACACGGCGACGTTCAGTTCGCCCAAAGTGTCGTAGTAGTCAGCGTTTCCATGCCCCCATGCCGCATAGCGAAGGAGCATATCCACGGACACCAGGTCCTCGTCATCCGATGCCGCCACGCCGCCGTGATCGTCGCCGTCATGCGCCTCACCATCGCCGTCAGCGCCATGGCTATCGTCCGTCTGGTCGGCGGCCGCGTGACCATCTCCTGTGGCCCCTTCCCCGTGACTTGCATCGGCAACCTGGATTCCCGTTCTCGGCGACGGGGCATCGACAAGGCCATCCGCCGACAGCAGCAGTCCCTGCGGAGCATCCACGAGCACCCCGGCGGGCTCGACGCTGACGGATACGTCGTCGGACCACGGCTCCACGGCGACGCCCTGGGCGCTGGCGAGCACGCGAAACTGCGCGAACGCGCGTTCTGCGGCGACCCCGGCCCCGGCGCGCGTCGAAGGAATGACCTCGATCAAATCGCCCACTTCCGGGTCGCGCAGCGTGTGGTGATGTCCGGGCTCGGCAAGTGGCACCGCGACACGCGCCGTGCCGCCACCGCTTTTTTCGCGGCGCAGGTCGACAGGCGCAGCCGGCGACCCGGGCGTGTGCCGGAAGTCGAGGCGCCACGTCCCGCCGACCCGCGTCGCCGCTGAAATAAAGTAGTCGGGAGCAACGCGCAGGCGTACGGCGGTTGCCCCGTCAGCAGGCACGGTATCGGCCAGGAGGACGGTCTCGCCCAGCCCGGCCGCAAGTGGCTCGATCGAAACCTCGCCCTCGGCATCGAATACGGCCCACGCATAGCCGGCACGCTCGAAGAATGCCGCACCGACGGGCGCGTTCCATGCAAACGACGCCGAAAGGACGCCTTCTGTGAGCGAAAGCGAAAGACTCAGGTTTCCTGGATCAGAGCCCTCGTGCGCATCTGCAGTTGCCGGTGTCTGCGGCGCCGGACGCTGCTCCACCGGCGCGACCGGAACCGCAGGCGGCTGCCGCGCCTCCCGGCGCGGCGGCGTGGACGGCGAGGGTGACTCGTTCCGCGCCTGGGGTGGCCGCGCCGCAACCTGGCTTTCCCCGCCCAGCACATCGACAACGACCGAACGACCGTTGCGGAAATGCCTGACGCGACTGCCCTCATCGACCGACAGCAAAGCAGACGCACCGCCATCGGACGGTCCGCCGCTCATCGCGCCAATTCGTGCCAGACGCCCGCCGGCAAGAGCCTGCGAAATTCGGAACGTCGCCGTTTTGTCGAAGCGAACCGTGATCGTGCCGCCGGTCTTGTCGACCTGATAGCCGACGTCGCTAGGCCAGTCGAAAACGACCCGGCTATAAGTGTCGTGTACGCCCGCGCGAACGCGAACGGGCGGCGCTTCAGATGGCGTCGCCGCGGGCGCGCTACGCGCAGCTTGTTGCAACCTTGGCGGCGGTGCCGCCGGGGGACTACTCGACGCCTGCGGGCGTGCCGCGACCGTTCGGCCCGGCGTGAGGATGTCGAAGATCACCGACCCACCGTTGGTCGTGGTTTTGATCTGAAAGGCGTCGCTCATCATCAGAACGACGGACTGGCCGTCCGATCCGACGCGAGCCTCAAGAATGATTCCGCCCAGAGTATCGAGAATGGGCGCCAGATCGGCCGTCAGCGCTCGATCGAAGTCGATGCTCAGCAGGTTACCGCCGGCCCGCGCCTGGTATTGGACGGGTGCAGGCCAATCGAACACGACCCGGGCAAACGTCGGTCCCTGAAACGCGCGAGCTAGGACGACCTCCTGCGCACGGGCGGCCGTCGTCGCAACGAGCAACGCGAGACAGGCAAACGAAAGGGCGCCAAGGCACCGCCGCGCTCGCTTGGTCGAAAGAAGAATATCGCGTGCGATTGCCACCAACCCGGACCGTGACCGACACAGGATTAGGCTAACAATATCAATAGATTGTGTGACGTAGAAGCCTTACCACAAAATCCGTGGGGCGCCGGGTCTAACCGTCCTGGCCATTCTCCGTCGGGATCGCCGGCGGCGGCGGCGCTGCGGCGGCCGTATCGGCCCTGGCGCCTTCAAGCGTCTCGGGCAGTTTCTTGCGCGTCCTCAGCTCGGTCGTAACCGTCGTCGCCCGCTGGGGATCCATTTCGGCCAGAATCGGCGCAATCCGGCGCTCGTTCATCAGTTCGACAACGTCCAGCAGGATGTCGAGATCAAGTTCGTTGAAGATAACCGCGGCGTCCTTGGGCTTCATGGTTTCGTAGACGCGGACCAGACTGCGCAGCTTGCGTTCTTCCTGCGCGTCATGCTGGGTGATCAGCGCATCGATCTTGGCCTCGATCTCCCTCAACTCGGCGATCTTGTCCTCGATCCGGCGCTCCGCTGCCTCCAACAAGCTTTCGCGAATATCGAGTTCGCGACTGCGTGCCTCAAGCTGCTCGCGCCGCGCCGCAAGATCCTGGAGCAGACGAACCTCTGATTCGGTGAATATCTGCCCGCTCGCGGCCGAACCAGAAGGCTGTTCTTCACCCGGGTCGGCAAGCGCGGCATCATCGGAAGTATCGCTGCCTGATTCGGTGCCAGCCTCCCCGTCCGCTGCACCTTCGCCGTCTGCTTCGGCAAAGGGATCTTCATCCGTCTCCTGGGCAATCGCCCCCTGAACCGTAAAAGGCGCCAGGACGCGCTCCGCGTCGCTCCAGAGTCCCCCTACCTTTGCCCCAAAAGCGAGAAAGGCAAAGATGATGAGGATCGGTAGAAGGCGCACGCGTTTGCTCATGCCCTACCTTGCCTGCTGCAGTGCGATCATCAATTCACGTTCGCTTTCACTGAAGGTGCGCACCATCGCCTTGCTCCGCGGCGAGCCGTTCTTTCGCTTTGGCGGCACTTTGGGTGCCGGCGCTGGAAGATCGCTGTCCAGAGCGCCGTCGAGACGCTCGGCCAGCGCTTGTGCCGCCCGCGTGACGTAGGCCAGGTCGCCTTTGAGCGCGCGCGCTTCGTCGATTCGCTCGCTGAGCGCATGCGACAACTCGCTGCCCGTCGACTTGATCGACAGCAGGCCTGCCTGGGCGCGCTCGGTCGCGGAGGTGAACTCCGACATGAGTTTCTTCATCGCTGTATTGGAACGCCGAACTTCGTTGAGGCGCGCGTACAAGACGACACAGTAACCAATCGTGATAAGCAGGAGGATGGCGACCGCGCCGTCCAATAGAACCGGAAGCTCCATTACTCGGACTCTCCTTTTTTGATCTGATCGGTCACGCGAATCGCCATGGTGTTGCCGACGCGGCCCATCCGGCCAAGCATCAGGGGCACACCACCGCACCGCAGTTCGACTTCCGATTCGCGGGTACAGTTGAACATGACGGTATCGCCGACCTCGAGGTCCATGACCCGACCCAGTTTCATCACCAGTTCGTCAAGCACCGCCTCGATCTGAACCTGCGTGTACCAGAGTTCGGTTGCCAAATGGCCTTCCCAGATCGAGTCGCGGCCGAACTTCTCGCCCATGAACATCTGAAGCAGGAGCTCGCGAACCGGCTCCAGCGTGGCATAGGGAAGAAGCAGCTCGATGCGGCCACCACGATCTTCCATGTGGACCCGCAGGCGGATCAGAATGGCCGCGTTCGCAGGCCGCGCAATAGTGGCGAATCGAGGATTTGTCTCCAGCCTGTCGTAGGCGAAAGTGACCGGGCTCAACGGCTCGAACGCCGCCGAAAGGTCGTGCAAGACAACTTCGACCATCGTCTCGACCAGCGACCGTTCGATCGTCGTGTAGGGTCGTCCCTCAATACGCATCGCCGCCGTGCCACGGCGACCGCCCAGCAGAACGTCGACGATCGAATAGATGAGTGACGAGTCGACGGTCAGAAGTCCGTAATTGTCCCATTCCTGCGCTCGAAAGACACCCAGAATGGCGGGCAGCGGAATGGAGTTGAGGTAGTCGCCGAAACGAATGGACGTAATGTTGTCGAGTGACACCTCGACGTTGTCCGATGTGAAGTTGCGCAAGGAAGTCGTCATCATCCGCACGAGACGGTCGAAGACGACCTCCAGCATCGGCAATCGTTCGTAGGAGACCAGCGCCGAATTGACGATGGCCCGGATACCTGTCCGCTCGGAATCCTCGCCGAAACCCGAATCGAAGCCCAGCAGGCTGTCGATTTCGTCCTGGTTGAGAACGCGTCCCGACGCATCGCCTTCGCCGGCGAGTTGGTCCCACTCGGCCGCTACGTTGGCGTCACCCTCGTCGACGGATCCCTCCTCTTCCTGAAGGGCCTTCTCCCACTCGGCTGTAATGTCGTCGTCTGCGTCGGTATCAGCCATGCTGCGATCGCTGTCCTATTGCACCAACATCTCGGTAAAGAGGATGTCGCTCACCCGCACGGGGTCCACCGCGCGGTTGATACGCATCAGGAGTTCCTGCTTCAGCCTGAACATGCCGGTTGAACCTTGAACTTCGTCGACACGAAGCTCGCGCATGTAGACCTGAAGATTGTCGAGAATGCGCGGCATGTTGGCCTCAACTGTCGCGCGATTTTCCGGCGTGTCGCTGGCAAGTTCGAGCGAGACGGCAAATCGAAGGAATGCAGTCGTTCCGTCAGTCGTGCTGAGATTGACGGTCTGCTGGGGAATCTCGAGAAAGCCCGAATGACCTTCGGCATGCTCGCCGCCTTCGCCGTGATCTTCTTCGACGGCCGCCGCGTCTTCATCGCCGCCGCTGAACATGGGTAGGACGAAGAGGTAGGCCGCCGCGGCAATGATGAGAATGACGAGCGGCGCGCCGACGAACAGGATGAGCTTGCGCCGACGTCCGCCCTTCTTTCTGCCACCGCCTTCATCTTCGTCTTCATCACCACCGTCATCCGGGGGAACTTCATCGATTTCTTCTTCGTCGTCGGTGTCGCTCATCGCCTGTCTCGTTCTCCATCGTTCTGCTGGGAACGCTTGGCGCGACCCGTCTTATCCGCGTACCGCCAAGCTAAGCGCATATCGTTAACAACTGGTTGAGGTCGCACGTGCGCCGGTGCCGAGAATACCAGAATCGGCGACCGACCGGCACGGCTGCGGCAAGTTCCTCCCGGCAAGGCATGCCGCTCTGGTGCGGTTGCTGCCGGGTCCCGTGGGTGCCGAGACGCGCCAACTAACTGAAATTGTTGGGTTTTCCCAGGTGGCACGCTCGCTGCACCTGATTGGCTGCCATAGGTGGGCACCTTCAATCGTAGAAGCGGGACCAAAACGGACCTGCTGGCAAAGGAAGAAGGGAAATGGAGAACACCTCGTACATTGGCCTGTCGCGCCAAATCGCGCTCGGCCGTCAACTCGACATCATCGCGAACAACGTCGCGAACATGAACTCCGCTGCGTTCAAGGGCGAACGCGCCATCTTCGAGGAGTTCCTGGTCAAGGCGCAGAATCGCACCAAGCTATCGTATGTCCAGGATCGCGGCATTTGGCGCGAGACCAAGCAGGGACCGCTCCAGCGCACGGGGAACCCATTCGACCTCGCAGTCGACGGCAAGGCGTTCTTCGTAGTCGGTACAACGGATGGCCCGCGCTATACGCAAAATGGCCGCTTCCAGCTGGACGGCGAAGGCACGCTCGTCACCCAGGCCGGCTTCCCCGTTCTCGACGAAGGCGGCGATCCGATCGTGATTGACCCGCTCGACGGCAATATCACCTTCTCGGCCGAAGGCGCTGTAATCGGCGAGTTGGGAGAGATCGCCCGGCTCCAACTGGTGGCTTTTGAAGACGAGCAAAGCCTGCAGAAGATCGGCGACAGTCTCTACAACACCGATCAGCCACCCCAGGACCCCGAGAATGCCCGCGTCGCGCAGGGCATGTTCGAGGCCTCCAACATCCAGGGCATCGTGGAAATGACGCGCATGATGGACGTCACGCGCGCCTACACCTCCACGGCCAACATGATGAAGACCAATCACGACCTGCAGCGCAGCGCCGTCGAACGGCTCGGCGAAGTGGTCAACGCCTAAACAAACGAACGACTAGACAGAGGATAACGCCATGACGAGGTCTCTTAGCATCGCTGCCACGGGCATGCTGGCCCAGCAGCTAAACGTCGAGGTGATCTCCAACAACATCGCCAACATGAACACCACGGGGTTCAAGCGGCAGCGCGCGGAGTTCCAGGATCTCATCTATCAGAACCAGCTTCGCGTGGGCTCGACCTCGACCGATGGCGGTTCGATCGTTCCTGCCGGCATCCAGCTCGGCACTGGCGTCAACGCCGGGGCGGTCTACCGCATCACCGAACAGGGCTCCGTCGTTCAGACCGGCAACACCTACGACGTGGCGGTCCAGGGCAAAGGCTATTTCCGCATCGTCCTGCCCGACGGGCAGGAAGCCTACACCCGGGCTGGCTCCTTCCAGCTTTCGCCGACGGGCGAAATCGTGACCCAGGACGGCTACCAGGTTTCGCCTGGCCTCACCGTTCCGGCGGACGCCATCGGCGTCACGATCAACCAATCCGGCGAAGTCCTGGCATCGATCGACGGACAGGTAGACCCGACCAATGTTGGCCAGCTCGAACTCGTGACCTTCCCCAACGAGGCCGGCCTCGAAGGGATCGGCGACAACTTGCTGCTCGAGACTCCAGCTTCGGGTGCGGCCACGGTCGGCACGCCGGGCACCGCCGGTGTCGGCACGATCCTTCAGGGATTTCTCGAAACCGCCAACGTGAACCCGGTGTCGGAAATCACCAACCTGATCACCGCCCAGCGCGCATACGAAATGAACTCCCGCGTCATCACCGCGTCCGACGAAATGCTGCGGACGATTACGAACCTGAGGTAGCGAGGCGCCTGAAACGGCGATTGCGACATGAACGTCACCCGATCCCTTTCACTTCTCCTGCTCGCCGCATCGTGCGCGCTCTGGTCCGCGGCCGCCTCGGCTGCGCCGCAGTTGCGCAACCCGATCGTGGTCGAAGGACCCGAACTTACACTCGGGCATATCTTCGAGGGCGCGGGCGAAGCCTCCGGGGTGCGGGTCGGCCCGTCGCCCCAGCCGGGCGACCGCACCATCTTGCGGCCGGCGCAGCTTGCCCGCTTTGCCCGCGAGCACGGGATCGACTGGCGACCGGGCCCCGCGGTCAACGTTGTCGTGGTGCGCCGCGCAAGCACCGCACTGACACATGATGACGTTGCCTTTGCGCTGCGCCAGGAACTCGAGCGCAGCGGTCTCGACGGCCGCTTCGAACTCGACCTGCGCAACCGCAGCTTCAATATCTCCCTGCCCGTGGACAGCCCGTTTGATCTGGCTATCGAGAACCTGTCCTACGACCGCGATAGTGGCCGCTTCAATGGCCTGGTGCGGGTTTGGGGACCGGAATTCGCGACCCAGGAAGCCACCATCGACGGCACTGCTCAGGCACTGGTCGAGATTCCCATGCTGACCCGCATCGTCCGCAAGGGTGACGTCGTCGGCGAAGCCGACGTGATCTGGGCCGAAATGCGTGAATCCGACATTCGCTATGCGACGATCCGCGACTTCGATCAGATCGTCGGCAAGGAGGCGAAGCGCATGCTGCGCGCCGATGCGCCGATCCGCACCAACGATGTCTGGTCCCCCCGCCTCGTGCGCAAGGGCGATCTGGTCACGATCACCGTGCAAACCAAGTTCATGCTCCTGCAGACCAACGGCCAGGCCGTCGAGGACGGCGCTATGGGCGACGTGGTCCGGGTAACGAATCTCAAGAGCCGCAAGACCGTTCAGGGCGTGGTCAGCGGCGACGGCGAAATCGAAATCCCCTTCGCCGGCATATCGCAACTGGCCGTGAACTAAGGCCGAAAGGAACGCGACATGACATCCCCGTCCCTCTCCTCTCTGCGCACCGTTTCACTGGTGCTTGCCGCCGCAGTATCGCTAAGCGCCTGCAACGCGGTGACCAGGATGGCGCAGATAGGCACCGCACCGCCAATCACGCCAATCCAGAACCCAACGGAGGAACCCGGCTATCGCGTCGTCAGCCTGCCGATGCCGGCGGCCACCAACGATCGGTTCATGGCCAACTCGCTGTGGCGCCAGGGTGCGCGGGCCTTCTTCAAGGATCAGCGGGCAGCGCGCGTTGGTGACATCCTGACCGTCGTCATTTCGATCAACGACCAGGCGACCTTTGACAACGAAACTGAGCGGACGCGCGAAAACACGGAAGATGCAGACGTCACGAACCTGTTCGGACTCGAAACGCAGCTCGAAGACAAACTTCTGCCGGAATCGTTCAATCCGGCGACAGCGCTTAGTCTCGGCAGCACCTCAAAGTCCAAGGGCGTCGGGAAAGTCGACCGTAGCGAGGAACTCAATCTGACAGTCGCAGCCCTCGTCACCCAGGTCCTGCCTAACGGCAATCTGGTCATCCAGGGCCGCCAGGAAGTCCGCGTGAATTTTGAAGTGCGCGAGCTTCTGATTGCCGGCGTCGTACGCCCGGAAGACATCACCGCCACCAACACCGTCCAGCACACCCACATCGCAGAAGCCCGGATTTCCTACGGCGGACGCGGGCAACTAACGGATGTCCAGCAGCCACGTTACGGCCAGCAAGTCATGGACATTCTGTTCCCGTTCTAGCAACGTCCGTCTTTGCCAGAGAAAAGGCCGCTCCAGAATGGAGCGGCCTTTTCATTTGCTGCATATGAAATGGAAATTCTAGTCGTCGCGATAGACCCGTTCGCGACGCTCGTGACGTTCCTGGGCTTCGATGCTCAACGTTGCGATGGGTCGCGCCTCAAGGCGCTTGAGGCCAATCGGTTCGTCGGTTTCCTCGCAATACCCGTAGGATCCGTCCAGGATTCGCTCGAGCGCCGAATCGATCTTGGAGATCAGCTTGCGTTCGCGATCGCGCGTCCGCAGTTCCAGCGACCGGTCGGATTCCGCCGACGCGCGATCGGCCAGATCGGGCTCCGCGAGGCTCGTCTCCTGGAGATGGGCCAAGGTCTGGGTGGACTCGCGAAGCAGCTCGTCGCGCCAGTCGAGAAGCTTGTTCTTGAAGTACGCCAACTGCTTGGCGTTCATGAACGGCTCTTTCTCGGTCGGCTGATAGGACTTCGGCACCTTGACGCGCTTGTACATCAAAGTGCGGCGCTTGCGCTCCTCTTCGACCGCCTTCTTTCGTTCCTCCGCTTCCTTCAGCGGATCACGTTCGACCACCGGCTCCGCGCGACGCGTCGCCTTGCGAACGCTCGATTTCTCAGCCGCCGTCTTGCTCTTCTTCTTCGCGGGTGCCGCCTTCTTCGCAAGAGGCTTCTTGGGCTTGGCGGCGGCCTTCTTCGGCTTGGCTACCTTCTTGGAGGACGCCTTCGGCTTGGCCTTCTTGGCGACGGTTTTCTTGGCCGCCTTCTTCGCCTTCGGTTTCTTCTTGGCCGAAGTTTTCGCCACCGGCTTCTTCTTGGGCGCAGTCTTCTTTGCCGCCCGCTTCTTTGGCGAAGCGGCCTTCTTTGCGCTCTTCTTCTTGGAAACGGCTTTGCGCGCCTTCGCCTTGCTTGCCATCGAGTCCTCAGATCCTACTGATACCGAAAAGCCACACCCCGCCAAAAGGCGCCGCAGTATAGGGACCGGACCCAGCCGCAGCAAGAACCCAGTTCAGGCTGCTAAATAACTGTAAAACAGTAAGAAAGGCCGGTCAGCGGGTGTCGTATTTGGCCACTTCGACCGCCGCGCGAAGCTCGATCTCATCGAGAATCTGGGCCAACCGGGGGTCATTCACTGCGGTTCGCTCGGATTTCACAGCCTGCAGGAGAGCGTCCAGTTTGCTGCGGGAGATTCCACCCAGCAACAACCCGTGCCGAACCCCGTCGAGCAGGTCTAGCATCTCCCGACCTCGGTTCATCGCCTTTCGCCGGCCAGTCGTCGCGTCATCGACCTCCTGGAGGGCAATAAGCGCATCAACCGGCGCGAGCGGGCTGGGGCCGCGCGCTTGTCCGGAGGCCGCGGTTTCCTCGTCATTCGCTGCGACCTGTTCGGCGAAGCCACTGGCGCCGCTGCCGTTCTTGCGAATTCGGCGGACGGCGTTGGTCTGGATCGGCCCTGGACCGTTGACTTTCATTGACGCGAAAACCCTTCCTGAAACTAAGGGCCGAATTATTGCCGACCATGGTTAACAGCCTGTAAACGCGCCCGGCCGCTGGGCAGAGATTGCCGCCGGAACCGGTAGGTCGGCGGCACAGATTGCCGCAAGCGAGGCACGAGGGCCGGAAATATCAAGCGTTTTCAGTCTGTTAAGCTGTCCCCATGCTGGCACGCTGTTCGCAACGTATGGCGCGAGGAAGAAGTCCCCGAACCTGGTGCTGTTAACCATGAACATCCCGATGATCCAGCGAACCGTGCTCCGCCGCTTCCGCCGCGTGACCGCCGCTCTGCTAATTGCTGCGATCGCTGCGCCGTTGAGCAGCGCCCCGAGCCAGGCCGCTTCGCGGATCAAGGACGTCGTCAACTTCGAGGGCGTTCGCGACAACCTGCTCGTCGGCTACGGACTGGTGGTCGGCCTCAACGGGACGGGTGACTCGCTGCGGAACTCGCCTTTCACACGCCAAAGCCTGCAAGCCATGCTCGAGCGGCTCGGCGTCAACGTTCGCAATGTCGATCTCAACACCAACAACGTCGCGGCAGTCATGGTTTCGGCCAACCTGCCGCCGTTCGCGCGCCAGGGAAGCCGGATCGATGTGGCTGTCAGCACGCTGGGCGATGCCGACAACCTTCTTGGCGGCATGCTTCTCGTTACCCCCCTTCTTGGCGCCGATGGACAGGTCTACGCGGTGGCACAGGGCCCGGTCGTGGTCGGCGGCTTCACCGTCCAGGGCGACGCCGCCACTTTCGTCAAAGGCGTGCCGACGGCGGGACGCGTCCCGAACGGCGCCATCATCGAACAGGAAATTCCCTTTGAGATGGCGGACTTGCGGCGCATGCGGCTGGCGCTAAAAAACCCGGATCTCACCACCGCACGCCGGATTGCTGAGGCGATCAACGCCTTTCTGGACATCGAGGCGGCCAGCATGTCGGACCCTGGCACGGTGCTGCTTACCGCACCTGCCGCATACGCCAATGACATGACCGCCCTCCTCGCAGATATCGAACAGCTGCGCATCGAGCCAGACCAGCCAGCACGTGTTGTGATCGACGAAACGACCGGCGTCATCGTCCTTGGCAACGATGTCCGGGTGAATACCGTGGCGATCGCGCAGGGCAATCTGACCATCCGCGTCACCGAAACGCCGCAGGTCTCGCAACCGGCCCCGTTCGCACAAACCGGCGACACCGTTGTGGTGCCGCGAACCCAGTTGGACATCGTCGAGGGCGATTCCAAGCTGGCTGTGGTCGAGAGCGGTGTGAACCTCCAAGAACTTGTCGACGGCCTCAATTCACTCGGCATCAGCCCGCGCGACATGATCTCAATCCTCCAGGCGCTGAAGACCGCCGGCGCCCTGCAAGCAGAAATCGTGTTGATGTAATGGACTACGCCAGCGCCATCCCCTCACCCCTTCTGGACCTGCAGTCGGCAGCGGCCGCGCAGAGCGCGAACGGCTACGACAAGATCGCGGCCCGCAATGCGCGACAAGCGCGCGAAACAGCGGAGTCTTTCGAATCCGTGTTCCTCTTCGAGGTTCTGCAGTCGATGTACGCCGGCGTGAAGCCCGGCGAGTTCGGCGGCGGGCACGAGGAAACCATCTTTCAGTCGATGATGAACGAAGAAGTGGCGAAGTCGATCAGTCGCCAGGGCGGCATCGGAATCGCCGACGCCGTGTATCGCGAGATCATGCGCCAGCAGGAGGTCTAGTCCGTGGCTGCCACCGATCGCATCCTCTCCCTGATCGACATCACCAAGAAGCTCGCACAGATCATCCAACGCGAGACAACGCTGCTCAAGGAACGCCGGCCGCGCGAGATTGCCGATCTTCAGGAGCAAAAGACCCAACTCGGCTCTGCCTACGAGGAAGAACTCACCATCATCGGACGGAATCGCGACGTGTTTTCTCGCGAGGCGCCCGGCGAAATGCGCGAACTCCAGAAGGTGATCGAGGCCTTCCGCAAGATCCTCGACGAGCATGGACGCGTTCTCGCGGCCGCTAAAGTCGTCACGGAGCGCATGGTGCGCAACGTCAGCCAAGAGGTTGCGCGACAGAATCGGCCGGAAGGCGGCTACTCCCGCTATGCGCAGCGCACCAAACCGAGTAGAGCCGCAAGACCGGTCTCACTGGCAATCAACCAGGTCGTCTGATCGGGAACGCAAAAAAGGCCGGTTGGGCGCCAGACATGTGCCTGACGCCCCCAGCCATTTCCTCTGCGCCGCACGCCTCTTAGGTCTGCTCGTCGACGCGGCTTCCGCGAATCTCCTGAAGGAAAGCAGAGCGGGCCAATTCCGCATCTGTCGGGAACTGGCGTTCCACTTCCTTCGTCACCGAGTTCACACCGCGATAAACGAAGCGCTGCGTTGCCGTATCCTGGAGGATCGACAACCGCGTACCCCCGAGGTCAGCCAGCGACGGTCCGCTCGACCGACGACCTGGCTCCTCCTTGGGCTCGTCCTGAGCATCTTCTTTCGCGTTCTGCGGGTCTGGAGCCGACGGAGCGGCAGCACCTTCTTGTTGTGGCTTGGCCACAGGCGCCGCCGATCCGCGTGGCGTCGAAGTCGTCTCGGTCCGCCCCTGCGCCACATTTTGCGCCACGGAGCCTAATGGATTGATTTCCACGACCATCTTACTTCATCCGCACCGGTCCTTTTGGGACCGTTTTCCTAATTCCTAGGTTACCTCGTTATGATACCACACGTTAACCAAAACACCGAACCAAGCGCCGGATCATCCCCCGATTTCGTCCGTCAACCGCCCACAGCGCGCTGTAGCACGGGCATTTGCAGGGTGTTCTCGCTCGGCCCTTCAGATCTGGGCACGTAGTTGAGGCGAGCCTCTTCGAACGAAAACAGCTTCTTGCACGTGCTCAGGGCACGGTAGTAGTTGCCGTTCTGCACGTCGCTCAGGATGCTGGCGCATCTGGCCCGTGCTTCCCAATCCTTGATCGCGCTCAGAAACTCCTCCAAGCGTCTCTCGAAGACCGGGTAGTACGCATCACGGTTGGCGTCGTCCAGATAAAGCATCTGGATCGCAAAGTAGATCCGCCGCACCGGCGTGTTGGCGGCGTTTTCCTGCATCCCCTCCTTCTCGCGAAGAATCGACACATTGTTCTGGATCAGCAGATGAGATCTGCGTTCTCCGTTGACGACAACGGCACCGTTGATAACGAACCGCTCCCGGGGCTTCAGGGTCAACTTCAGTGCCATGGGAACCTCCCAGGGCGTTCACCCGTCAGACCCTCGCGCCGCGCGCTTTTTGTCGCGCTTACACTCGCGTATTTGACCTTGTTGTACATGTGTCTACTCGTTCTAAGTTGACGTCTAAGTCCTCGTCTTTCGCATCTGACGTTCGGAGCCGGGGCCGGCCGGCGATTGACCGGCCCCGCTTCGAAACCCCTGGAACCCGTTACTGGAAGAGGCCCAGGATCGTCTGCGGGCCGGCGTTCGCGATCGCGAGCGACTGCACGCCCAACTGCTGTTGGATCTGGAGGGCCTGCAACCTCGCCGATTCTTCTGCAAGGTCAGCGTCGACCAGGTTGCCCAGGCCTTCCGTCAGGATGTTGACGAGGGAAGTGGTGAAGTCGGTCTGAACCTCGATCCGCTTTGAAGCCGAACCAAGTGATGCGAGCTTGTCGGCCACCGAAGTGATCGCCGAGTCGATCGCGGTGAGTGCCGTTGCGGCACCCGCACTGGTCGACAGATCGGTTGCGGCAATGCCAAGTGACGAGGCAGCCATAGGCTGGGCACTGATCGTAATCGTGCTGCCGTCGGCTGTGCTCAACAC
>JAYOEZ010000044.1:0-26139 GCA_038116985.1 Alphaproteobacteria bacterium
GCCTTAGCATGGAGGGGCAGGGTGGAAAAGGGGTGGCGCCGCGTTCAACGCATACAGGCGTCGAGCGCCTTCAGAATGCGGTCTGCGCGCACGCCGACGTCGCTGCCATCGTGCATGAGGTTGGGGCAATAGCAGATTCCGATTTTGGTGTCCGGGTCGGCAAAGCTTTGCGCGCCACCGGCGCCCGAGTGACCGAAGCCGCGCGGCCCGCCCATGGGCCGGCTGGGCGAGGACAGCATGAAGCAGAGCCCGGAGCGCAGGTCGAGCCCGGTGCCCTCCGACGTGCCGCTGCCGCGTTCGGTGAGAAACGGTCCGAGGCTTTCCGGCTTGAGGAGGCGGATGCCGTCGATACTGCCGTCCATCGCCAGCGCGCCGTAGATTCGCGCCACACCCCGTGCCGTACCGTGCCCGTTTACAGAGGGAATTTGCGACGACCGCCATGCCTCGGAGTTGAAGTCTTCCGATTCGTGCAGGGATTGCCAGGACAGACGCTGCATCTCCGGCGCGCCGGGCGCTTTGGCCGCGTTCACGACGTTGCCCGCGGAGGCGATCATCGTGGCGCAGCGTTGCATCTCGTCCGGCTTCAGGCCGAAGAAATAGTCCGCGTCCAGCGGGCCGGCGATCTCATCGCGCACGAAATCGCCGATCGTGCGACCGTCGATGCGCCGCAGAATCTCGCCTGCGATGAAGCCGAGCGTCGCCGAGTGGTAGAACAGCTTCGATCCGGGCGGCCAGTATGGTGCCTGCGCCGCAAGTCCGTCGACCATGGTGCCCCAGTCGAAGATGTCACCTGGCTTGGCCGAATCGAAAGCCGGGATTCCGGCATGGTGCGACAAGGCGGTCACGACGCTGACGCCTTCCTTGCCGGCTTGAGCGAACTCCGGCCAGTACTTCGCGACCGGCGCTTCGAGATCAAGCTGGCCGCGGTCGTACAGCATCGCCATGCATAGTCCGGAGATACCTTTCGACACCGACATCATGCAGGCCATGGTGTCGCGGTCCCAGGGCCGTCCATCGGCGTCGGCTTTGCCGCCCCACAGATCCACCACCGGGCGGCCTTCGTGATAGACCGCTAGTGACGCGCCGAGTTCGCCGCTTTCGTCGAAGTTGCGGCGCAACGCTTCGCGTAACGGCTCGAACTGGGGATCGCACGTTCCGTCCATGGTCGGTTCCTAGTCTCGCGCCAACAGACGGACGGCCGAAGCCGGCCAGCGCAGCCAAACGGCCTGCCCGGGTTCGAGCGCGCCAAGTTGTGCGGCCCCGGCATTGCCCGCGCGCACGGTGAGGTCGTGCGACGCGGCACTGCAATTGACCCGATAGTTCGAGTTGGCGCCCTGATAGATCGCATGCACGAGGTGGCCCGCGGCGACGTTCGCCTGGTCGCCGGGATCTTCGGTAAGCAACTCGATCTTCTCGGCGCGAATCGCGGCGTTGACCTTGTCGCCGGCGCTGAAGTCGTAGCCCTGCGCGACGATCTGGACCCCGTCGGCCGAGGCAATCGTCTCGCCACCGGCCGTCGATTCGATCGTTGCCGGCATGAAGTTGCCGACACCCATGAAGTCCGCAACGAAGTGCGTGGCAGGGTGCTCGAAAACCTCCTGGGGCGTGCCGACCTGCTCGATCTTGCCGGTGTTCATGACGCAGATTCGATCGCTCAGGATCAACGCTTCTTCTTGATCGTGGGTGACGAACAGCGAGGTGATGCCGATCTCGCGGGTCAGGACGCGCAGCTCTTCCTGTAGGGTCTCCCTGAGCTTGCGGTCGAGCGCGCCGAAGGGTTCGTCGAGCAGCAGGATGTCCGGACTAACCACGAGCGCGCGGGCCAGTGCCACGCGTTGTTGCTGGCCGCCAGAGAGCTGGTGGGGATAGCGCTGCAGGAAGTCGCCGAGACGCACCAGATCGAGCGTCGATTTGACCCGCTCGCGGCGTTCCCGCGCATCGACCTTTCGCATGCGCAGGCCGAACGCCACGTTCTCGGCCACGGTCATGTGCGGAAACAGCGCATGGCTCTGGAACACCATGCCGATGTTGCGGCGGAAGGGCGGCAATGCGGTGACGTGCGCGCCGCCCAGGTGAACCTCGCCCCGGTCCGGTTTCTCAAGGCCGGCGACGATGCGCAATGTCGTCGTCTTGCCGCAGCCGCTGGGGCCGAGGAGGGTGACGAATTCACCCGACCTGAGGTCGAGCGACACATCGTCGACGGCGGCGGTCGCTGCGCCGAACGACTTGTACAGGTTGCGAAGTTGCAAGTCTGCCAACGGACTAGCCTCCCACCACCCGGCGCAGACCGACCAGACGCTCAAGCACGACGGCGGCCAGGAGTGAAAAAGCGATCAGCATCGTGGAGATCGCCGCGACGGAGGGATCGTAGTTGTACTCGACGTAGTTGAGGATTGCGAGCGGCAGCGTGTTCAGCTTCACGTTGGTCAGGAACAACGACACTGAGACATTGTCGAACGACACGATGAAGGCGAACAGCATCCCCGCGATGATGCCGGGCCGGATCAGCGGCACCGTGATCTTCCAGAACGTCATGAAATGCCCGGCGCCGAGGGTGAGGGCGGCTTCCTCAACCGAGCGATCGATGCGCGTCAGGCTCGCCATGATGGTGCGCACGAGATAGGGGAAGGTGACCAGAACGTGCGCGCCGATGAGTCGCATGGGCACCTCACGGATGCCGGCGGCCGAGAAGGCGAGCAGGATCGACAGGCCGATCACGATCGACGGCACGATGAGCGGTGTCAGCAGGAAGGTCTGGATCGCATCCCGGCCGGGGAAGCGCGTCCGCACCAGAACGAGCGCCGCGCCCAACGCAAAGGGCACGCCGATCGACGTCGAGACCAGCGCCAGCCAGGCGCTTGTTACGGCGGATTCGGTGAACAGACGCTGCGACAGCGCGTGCGGATACCATTTGGTCGACCATTCCGAGGGCGGAAACTCCGCGACCCCGGTCGCGCTGAACGACGCGAAAACCACCACGACGATGGGCGCAAGGATGAAGATGATCAACGCGGCGATCAGCAGGCGAAACGAGATGCTCATGCGCGCGCCGCCACGTTTTGCGCGTGAACCGCGGGTCCCCCGAGCCGGGAGAAGAGGCGCACGTAAAGGAAGACGATCCCTATCGCCACGACCAGCAGCATGGCGGCGATAGCCGCGCCCAGCGGCCAGTTAAACAGGCTCACGAACTGCTGGAAGATGAGCGTCGTGATGAAATTGGGGCCGCTCGCGCCCAGCACCGCGGGCGTCACATAGGCGGAAACGGCGAGGCTGAAGACGATCGTAGTGCCCGCGAGAAAACCGGGCAGGGCCAGCGGCAGCGTGACGAACCAAGCCGTGCGCAGGTCGTTGGCCCCCAGCGTCTTGGCCGCCTCGGCGAGAACGGGGTCGATCCGCTCCAGGGCCGCCAGGATCGACAACACCATGAAGGGCAGGACGATGTGTGTCAGGCCGATGACGATCGCGATGTCGGTGAACATGATCTTGAGCGGAATCTCGACGATCCCGAGCCAGATCAACGAGTTGTTGATGATCCCGGTGGACCCGAGAATGACCAGCCAGCCGTAGGAACTGACCACGATGCTTACCAAGAGTGGCGACATCACGATGATGGTCAGGATGCCGCGCCACTTCTTCGACACTCGCCACATGAAGTTGGCCAGCGGATAACCGATGATGGTGGCGACGACCGTGACCAGGAACGACAGCCACAGCGTCTTGCCCAGAATGCGGATGTAGAACGTGTCGCTGAACAGCTTGGCGTAGTTGGCGATCGTTGCGCCGCCCTGCGGCGGCATCCCGGCCTCGCCGATGAAGAAGCTGGTGCGAATCAGATAGCCCAGCGGCAGCACGAGCAGGGCCGTGACCACGATGATGGCTGGCGCCATCAAGAGGACGCGCGAACGGAGCGACAGCATTTATGTGTCGGAGGTCGAACGGTCGGGGGAGCCGGCTGGCTCCCCCGATGTCTCTCGTCTAGCTGACGACTTCGCGCTGCCAGCGCTCCGCCATGGCCGACATTTGTGGCTCGATCTTCTTCCAGTCAAGACGCATCAGCTGGCTGTGCGGCGTGATGCGATCCTTTGCACGCCCCTTCAGTTCGGCGTGCTTGTGCACGACGCCGTACTCCATGTTGTTCGCGAAGTCTTCCTGCGCCTTCTTCGAAAGCGAGAAGTTGACGAACTCCACGGCGAGGTCGCGGTTCGGCGAGTTCGCCGCGATGTGGTACGACAGCACACCGACCGGCGTGCCTTCCTTCGGCGAAACGAAGTCGAAGGGGACGCCCTTGTCCTTGATCGCGTAGGCACGGGCGCTGTACCAGCCGCCGATGATGGCCTGGGCCTGTTCGTAGATCGGAATCGGCTCGTTGTTGTTCTTGTAGAAGCGGAAGACGTTCTCCTTCAGCTTCCGCATCGCCTCATAGCCGGGCTCCAAGTCCGTCTCACTGCCGCCGTTCAGCATGGCCGCGATGACGATCGTCTCGTAGGCGCCGCCGCCCGACAGATCGGGAAGCAGGATCTTGCCGGCGAATTCCGGCTTCCACAGGTCGGCCCACGACGACGGAGCCGGGCTGACGTGGTCGGTACGATAGACCATGCCGTAGGGCGCATAGTTGAAGCCCACGCCCTTGCGGTCGTAGAGGTCGTAGAAGATCGGATCGACGTCCTTTGCGTTGGGCACCAATTCCTCGGGCAGGTCCATGAACACGCCCTTGGTCTTGATCGCCTTCATCGCCACCGGAAGCGACAGAAACGCGATGTCGAGTTCCGGGTTGTCCTTGTTGGCGACGGCGCTGGTGAACCACTCGCCGGAGCCGCCGTACTTGATCTCGATCTTCGCGCCGGTGGCCTTCTCGAACGGATCGATCACGGCAAGGCGGTAGTTCTTCTCGTAGATGCCGCCGTACAACGTCGTTACAAGCGTCTTGGACTGCGCACGCACGATGGCCGGAAAGCCGGCGATGGCGCCCGTTGCGACCGCGCCCTTGAGCAGGGTGCGTCGCGAAACCTTGGCAAAATCAGACATTGAGTTCCTCCCTCTAGTCGACGCTGTGCCACCGTTCCACGGCGGCCGCATCAGCGTTCAGTCATGCATATCCTAGGAGGGTTGGTGCCGAATGTCCGTACAAAATCGCAGAATTTTGGGGATCGGTCAGGTCGCCTGACCGGCATCCGCGACCAGTCCTGCTGCCTCGATTCCGACGACGGCGCAGGCTTCGTCGTTGTCGGACAACTCGCCGCTGACCCCGATGGAGCCCAGAAGGTTCCCCTCCTTGTCGCGGATCAGGACACCGCCGGGGATCGGCATGAAGCGGCCACCGGAAGCGGCGGCGATTGCGGCGACCACGCTGGGCCTCTGCTCCATGCGCTCGCCCAGCGCGCGCGAGGCGCTGCCCATGGCGACGGCGCCCCAGGCCTTGCCCATGGCGATGTCGTAGTGGAGGAGGCCGGTGCCGTCCTCGCGCTTGAGCGCCTTGGCGTAGCCGCCGGCGTCCAGCACCAGCGCGATGATGGGTTTGAAGTCCCGGCGGCGCGCCTCGGCGAGCGTTGCATCGACGATCGTGCTCGCCTGGTCCAGCGTCAGAGTGGTCATGTCGCGTCCTAGTTGGTTCTTACCGTGACGGTGATGTCGTCACGGTAGGTGCCGGGCACGGCGTCGGCAAGCGTGCCGATGTTCACCTCCACGCCGTAGCGGTCGCCGTCGAGACCGGTCCTCCAGTTCTTCGACGCAACCTCGACGCTGCTGCGGTCGAGGTCGATGATGCGGCCATCGATGGAGAGCGAGTAGGGCACCGTGCCGCTGGCGCCGCCGACCCGTTCAAGTTCACCGCGGTTTTCCGAACTCATGAGCACGCGGTAGCCGGAGTTCGCGCGGACCAGCATGTCGAAACGCTCGCGCTCGCCCTCCTGCAGCACGACGAAGTTGACGGTGTAGGCCGTCGCGCCCGAATTGAACGCACCACCGGTCGGCACGATGGCGACTTCCGCAACTTCCGGAATGCGTGCCCGGAGCGAAAGCCGTTCAGTGTCCTCCTGGTCGAAGGAGTTCAGCGTGCCTTCGTAGAGGCGCAAGGTTACGCGATCCCGATAGCGCCCGCGTCCGTTCACCTGGCCCGGCGGGATCGACACCGAATAGGTAAATGTCTGCGATTTGTCCGACGTAAAGCGGCCGCTGATGACTTCGCTGATCGTCGCGGTTGGAAGATCCTTCAGCACGTTGCTCTGCGAAACGTCGTCGTAGATGTTGTAGTCGAGATTCTGCCAGAAACCCCTCATGAAACGGTTGAAGTCGGACGCGTTGCCCTCCGATACGGTGATGAAGAAACTGCAACTGCCGCTGTTGGTCCTCACCTCGATCGTGCCCTCCTGATTGTAGGTGGTCGGATCGAAGGGGCTGTATCCCGAACCGTCGCCCTGCCAGCGGAACTGCGGCACCGAGCCGAACTTGAGCCCCTGGCAGGCGGCATGGGCGTCGTGCGCGGCGGCCGACAGGCCGACGAGCAGCAGGAGTCCGGTGACGAGTCGCATTCTCATTGCGGTGTCCTCAACAATGACAAGGGGCCGCCGGTAGTCCGGCGGGCCTGACGGATGGCGGGGGCTTCAACCACGAGACAGGGCTGGCCCGCCGACTGGAAGGCGCGGCAGCCCTGGAGGGCCGCGGCGCGCGTGGCAAAGCGCCCGGCTTCGATCCGGTAACGTGCTGCGCCATCAACATCGACGGCGACCACGTCGCTCGGCAGTTTGGCCAGCGTGCTGCCCAGCAAGTCGCGAAGACGGCGGAGTTCGGCTTCGGCGCCGCCACGCGAACTCAATGCGGCGAGTTGCAGCCGGAACGTCGTGGCGCGAGCGGGCTCGGATTCGGGGACCGCTCGCGACACCCCGGAAGACGAAATCACGATGGTGTCGGGCGTGTCGAGCGGCGGTTGCGTCGTCCGAACCGGCGCGGGCACACGATCCTCGTCACGCAGCGCCGGCGGCGGCGCCGTGTCGCTCGGCGTCGGGACGGCGGCTCGGTCGCGCGGGGACGGGGCCGCGGCTGCGACCTTGAGACAACCCTGTCCGCGGCTGCGCAAGGCCGCGCAGAGTTGGCGCGCTGAAGCGTCGTCGGGCAGGGGGCCTGCCTGGATGCGGTGGAATATGCCGCGGTCAGGCCCAAGGACGACGGGCACAATGGTAATACCCAGCGTACCGAGCAGATCCGCAAAGCGCGTCTGCAACCGTCTCGCTTCCTCGCGCGCAGCACTCGCGGTGCGAAGCGATGCGAGTTGTACGGAAGCGCCCAGCAGCGCGGGTGATGGGGTCTCGGCGATTGGTGTCGCGATGCGCTCGACGTTCTCTGCAGCGGGCGGCGGCGCGGGTGAAGCCGCAACCGGCGCGACGGGAACCGCCGGCACCGCGGCTGTGCGTGCCGTATCGTCGTCGTTTGCGTCTGGCGCGTCCGCCCGATCGCGCCCGCTGGCCGGCGGCTGTTCCACCGGCGGCGCGCCGGCCGGCGCGACGATCAGGCAGCTCTGGCCAACTGCGCGCAACGTCACGCAGAGCTGTCTGGCCGCCGGCAGGTCGGGCAGGCTTCCTGCTTGCAGTCGGTAGAACACGCCGCGCCTTCCAAGATCGACCTCGACCACGACCGCGCGCAGACGCGACAGAAGGTCGGGGTAGCGGTCGCGGATCACCGGCCACGCGGTCTCGGCGTCCTGCGGACTACGGAACGCCGCGAGTTGTATCCGGTAGACGCCGACGTTTCTCGGCGCGTCGGCGCGCTCGCGGGGCAGTTTGCCGGTCGTCGGTGCCGGTTCCTCGGTCGGCGCTAGGCTTGCCGTTTCTTCGGGTTCGGGCGGTGCCGGCGCTTCGGGTGTTTCGTCTGCGGGATCGCTCCGGGCCACCTGCGTCTCTTCGTCGGCATCTTCCGTAGCTGGCGGTTCCTCCCCGGCCTCGGCTTCGCGCACCGGCGCGAGTTCGTCCGCGTCGGGTGCGGCCGGTGTTTCCTCGGGCTGCGGCGCGACCGTCGTGCCGTCCTCCTGGACTGCGCCGGTTGAGGAGAAGCGGAAGGTGCCGAGGCTGATGATTCCCGCAGCGTCCTCGGCCACCTCGAACTGAACGGGTGCGTCGGGGAAAGCGAAGAGAACAAGCTCGTACTGGCCGGGCACGACGCCGTCCGACGTCATGACGCCGGCGCGGTTCGAGAACACCAGCAGCGGCGTGAAGGCCTCGTCGCCGATCTTGCTGATCTCGCCGGCCTGCAAGGAGATGGGTTCGCCGGCTTCGTCGAGGATGACGAACTCTATGAGTACACTGGCGGCCGTGCCGACGTTGATGAGAGTGCCGCTACGCACCGTCGGCACCACGTCGAAAACGTCTTTGCCGAGCTCCGCGCCGATCGGCAGGTCGGGTACGTCGACCAGTACGCGCCGCACCTGATAGGACGACAGGTCGGGAACAACGGCGGGGCCGAACATGTCGGCCTCGGCGATGTAGCTGCGTTCCCCGCGCGGGTTGATACCGACGGTTTGCCCCTTGAGCGACGGATGCGGAACGATGATCGCAAAGGCGTCGGTCACCGGACGCGAAAGAGCGACGTGGCCGCCGGCGAACACGACCGATGTCCCGAGGCGAGCGCTTGTCCGCCGCTCAGCTTCGGATGAACTGTCGCGCGGCATGGTCACGTCGTGCGACAGCGAGGTTTCGGATCGGTAGCCGACGCGCGAAAGCTCGCCGGTCAGACGATTGTTGCCGGCGGTGCGCTGCACGCCGGCCGTCGCCGCTACCCCGCCGATGATCTGTTCAGGTCTGTATGTCCAGTCGAGGCGGCTCGTTCCGGTGTCGGTGTCGCGTGTCGCCGAGATGTTCTGACCCGTCCCGGCAAGCGAAATGTTCAGCGACAGGAAGGCGCGGCTGTCGAGCAGGCCGGCATCGCCGCCACCATCGCCAGGAAGACAACGGCTGCAGCGAACAGACGACCGAACGTGGAAGGGGTCCGGAAGGAAGATCCTCCGGACCCCGGAAACGCAGATTCCTCAATCATACAGGTACTTTAGCGTACCTGCGCGGATAAGCGGAAGGGCTTACGGCGCAGTGATCGAGAAGGTCAGTGTTTCGGTGTAGTCGGTGGCCTGATCGAGGTTCGCCGACGTACCGTCATAGGTGATCTTGGCGTCGTAGCTGTCGCCGCCGACGGCCGAACGGGCCGTGGTCGAAACGAACGTGCCGGCGTCACCGGTAAAGGAGACCGCCGCCGCGTTGCGCAGCAGGCTGAACGACAGACCGTCGTTGGTGGTCGCGGTCGGGCTGTGGAAGCAGGGGCCGTTGGCCGCACCGCAATCGCTGTTGCCCTGGTTCAGGGAGGAAACGGCCACGGTATACCCGCCGGTGTCGTTCGACTCGGCGATGACCGTCGCGACTTTAAGCGCGGTAACCGTTCCGGTCAGGTCCAGCCCGGTGGCGGAAGCCGTCGGGTTGACCGTGATGGCCAGAATCTGCTGGACGGTGCCGGTCAGCGTGAGCTGAGCCGAGGTCGCCGCCATCGCCGCCGGAACCGAAGCGATCAGCGCTGCGCCGAGCACGCCGCCGGCAATCTTGCGGGAAATCGATTGAGAAACCTTCATTGTACTAAACCTCAAGTTCTAATTCGTGTGTTGCAGCTGGCGTGCGGTTTGTTCTCTCAGCCGCCGGTGTGGACGGCGGTACCGACATATCCGCAAGCCCCATGCCAACTGCCGCTTCCCACGGCTAACGGGCAAATAGACGCAATTTTATTGGTTTTCCGCGCGATATTTCGGAAAAAGGCGAGACGCATTGGTGACACATCCGGCGAATGTGTCTCATATCGGATCAGGGGCTGTATCGTTTTCGTACGAGCGGTGCGGCTTCCCGCCCTGCAACCCTAGATCAAGTGCGTCTAAGGGGCTTTGACCACAAGCTGCAACGACACCGTGGCGTTGGTGCTGGCTTCGCCCGTTTTGGGGGGCGCGCTGATCCGCAACGCGCGGGGACCTTGCGTCTGCGAACCGTCGACCTGCGTCACGCGGCTCAGCACCGCTTGCTGGCCCTCGAAATCGACTATCTGATCGCCATAGAGGAGGTCGAACTCGAACGCCTGCTCCTCCGTCACATTGAGATTCACCAGGACGACTTCGTAGCCTTCCGAGGCATTGGAGAAGATATCAAGGATCGCGAGCAGCGCATTCTCCAGCGGTTGATCGTAGTCCCAGTCGATGTAGGTCGTATCGTTGGCAATCGAGAGCGCCGTCGTGCCCTGGACGAACCCGGTGATCGTCAGGGAGTCCTGCGCCATCGCCGGCAGCGGAACTGCCAGCGCCGTCGTAACGGCGATGATCCAAGACAAGCGTCGCATGCCCAACCCAGCGGTCCTCCTCAGGGACATCATTCAGATGCCGTGCCAACGACGAGCATCTTGCGTCCGCATTCGCGGGTCAAGCCGCCGCGGTCACAGGATGGCTTGTTATCGCGCGACGCGCGCGCGAAGCTTTGGCGAAACCCGTTGTGAAGGATTGCATATGAAGCCGAGCCGCTTCGGACCGTTTCGCTACGTGTCGGTATTGAAACGTCCACCGATCGCGTGGCCGAAGGGCGCTCGTGTCGCGCTTTGGGTCGCACCCAATATCGAGTTCTTCCCGTTCAACGAGCCTGTCCCGTTCGGGATCGGGATTAATCCGGACGTCCTGGCATGGTCGCAACGCGATTATGGCGGGCGCGTCGGCACATTTAGGGTCATGAAAGTGCTCGAGAAGCACGGAATCCGGGCCACTGTCGCCCTCAACGCCGACGTCTGCGACGAATACCCCGACATCATCGAAGAGGCGCAGCGCCTTCGATGGGAGTTCATGGGCCATGGCGAGACCAACTCGCACATGGTCGATGGCCTTGACGAGGCCGAACGCCGCCGCGCCATCCTTGCAACCTTCGACCGCATCGAAAAAGCCACCGGCCAGAAGCCGCGCGGCTGGCTCAGTCCCGGCGTACGTATGACCTGGGACACGCCGGATATCCTTCTTGAAGCAGGGTGCGAGTACTATTGCGACTTCGTGAACGACGATCAGCCCTACCTGATGGACATCGACGGCAAGCGGCTGGTCAACGTGCCGTACTCGTCCGAAATGAACGACCTTCCGGCCTTCCTGCGCGCAAACCGCACGGCCGAAGAGTTCGCCACGATGATCAAGCGGCAGTTCGACGTGCTCTACCGCGAGGGCGCCGAGTCGGGGCGGGTGATGTGCATCGCCCTGCATCCGTTCCTGATCGGCGTGCCGCACCGCATCGACGCATTGGACGACGCGCTTGGCTACATTTCGGGACATGAAGGCGTCTGGAAGGCGACCGCCTCTGAGATCATGGACGCCTATCTCGCCACCGAACCCACGGTCTAGGCCAAACCGGCGAGCCGCCGCCAGACCGGAACGAGGTCCTGCCCCACCGTGCCTTCCCAGGAAAGGGGGACGGTCTCGGCCCAACGCCGCGCCGCGGCGCCCATGGTTGTGCGCTGGTCTGCGTCCGTCGCGAGCGCGCGAATGGCTTCGGCCCATGCCCGCGTTGAGTGCTCTTTGACGACGACGCCGTCGTCACCGTCACGCTGTATGTGTCGGGCGGTCGCGAGACCTGCGCCGACAAGTACAGGCAGGCCGGATGCTTTGGCCTCGATGACCACATTTCCCCAGGTTTCGTAGCGCGCGGGAAAGACCAGGAGATCGGCGCTGGCATAGATCGCCGGCAGATCTTCATGCGGCACCACACCGGCAAGCGAGGCATGCGCGCCGAGCAAGCCGCGAACAGCGTCGGTGTCGCGACCGGCACCGACAAACAGGCCGTGTACGGGAATGCCCTCGGCGACGAGATGCGCGAGAGCGGTCGCGACGAGGCGCGCACTCTTGGTTTCGTCGATGCGGCCGACAAACAGCACGATGACGCGGTCCTCGGGGATGGCGAATTGGCGGCGCAACGCCACAGGCTCGCGTCGCGTGGGGCTGAATTGTCGGATGTCGCTTCCGCGACGCAACGGCAGAAGCTTGGCTCGCGGGAGGTCGTCGCCGGCTGGCAGGTTGTCCGGGTGGAACACCATGACCGCATCGGCTGCCTTCAGCATGCCCCGCAGGCCGCGGGACAGGAACCAGAAAATGAGGTCGTCGGTCCTAAGAATCTTGATTAGGAAACGACTCGTAAGCCATTGACCAAAAATGCCTTCCGAGATCTCGGGCCAGTAGATGCGGCTGAACTCCGGCTGCAGCGTGTGGACGGAGTAGATGAACGGTTTGCGCTGCCGTCGGGCGACGCGGCGTCCGGTCGCGCCGAAGCTGAAAAAGTCCGTGGTGTGGATCACGTCGTGGCGCTCCAGCAGGCGTGCGAGCTGCCGGTTGTAGAATCCGATGTCCGCATGACCGCCGCCCTGTCGCAGGCGCAGGCGGCGGGTGCTCGCCGTCCCGGGCACCACTTCGTATCGAACGTTCGTGGCGATTTCGACGGTGCGGCGTGGACCCAGGAAGTACACCGTCAGGTCGACGTCATCGCGGCCGGCCGCGGCCTGCGCGTAGCTCTTCCACACGCGGACGTGACCGCTTGCCCGCGCGTCGAACTCCAGGTTCACCAGGACGCCGACGCTGACCGGTTTTGGCGTAGTCAGACCGGGCTCCCGTTGATGGCCTGGGCCGCCTCGTCGAGCATGGCCTCTTCGTGCGCCTCGGCCACGCCGCATAGCCGGTCGGCCTCGATCGTGAGGCGGATCAGCGATTGTTCGAGTTCCAGCCGTTTCGCCTCGATGGTCTCTTCGTCGGCGTCGTGCGGCACCAGAATCGGAGTACCCCAGTTGATGACGCCGCGGCCGAAGGGGTAGGGGATCAGGGTCCGGTCCCAACCCTTCATGCGCCGCCGCGGCGTAGCGCCATAGGACGTTGGCAGAATCGGCACCTGGGTCAGCCGGGCGAGATCGATGATCCCGCGTTTTGCGCGCATCGGCGGACCGTGTGGGCCGTCGGGTGTGATGGCGGTGTACTCGTTGGCGCGTAGCGCGCGCACCATGTCGCGTGTCGCGTCGTGACCGCCGTGCAGCGCCGAGCCGCGGATCGAGGCCTGCCCGAAGTGCGAAATGATGTCGACGATCAGTTCCGTATCCGCGCCGCGCGCCGCGATCAGCATGTTCATCTGCACGTCGGATCGCCAATTGGTCGGCATCATCAGGAGCCGTGCATGCCAGAATGCGCCAATGAAAGGCTCTTTGCGGTCCCAGAACGAACGGGGCGTTTCGATGTTGTCGACGCGCCAGCGCCCCGAGGCACGGACGAAGCGAATGTAGCCGGCGCCGACGCGGCTGACGGCCGCGCGCGCCCAAGGGCGCCTGGAGATTGCCGTGACGATCCCCATCAACCTGCCGCGCGCACCGCGCCCATGAACGCGTCGAGCTTGCCGGCGTCGAGCCTGTCGTCGGTGCGTACGCCAGAGCACAAGTCCAGCCCGAAGGGCCCGACGCGCCCGATCGCGTCGCCGACGTTCTCGGGTTTCAGCCCGCCAGCGAGAAACACCGGTACGTCGACGGCCGCGACGAGGTCGCGGGAGACATCCCAGTTGTGGGTACGGCCCGTCCCGCCGAGTTCCTTGACGGCAAGGTCCGGGTTGCCCGAATCCAGCAACACCGCATCGACGTGGCCCTCAAGCGCGCGTGCTTCGTCTATCGCCTCCGGCCCGCGCACGTGGATCACCTGAACAATGCCCACGCCCGGCAGCGCCCGCCGCAGCTTGGCGTGGCTGCCCGCAGGTAGCGCATCGACCAACTGGAGGGTGGTCGCGCGGCACCGGCGTTGCTGGTCGATGATTGCATCGACGTCGCTGCGGCTTGTGAGCAGAAAGGTGGCGACCGGTGGTGGCACCTGCGCCGCGATTTCGGCGATCAGCAGTTCGTCGATGACGCCGGGGCCGCTCGGCATGTGCGAGACGAGGCCGATCGCATCGGCGCCGTGGCGCACGGCGAGTCGTGCTTCCTCGACACTGGAGATGCAGCAGATCTTGACCCTGACTCGGTTCCCCATGGGACTACCTAGCCGTGGCGACTCGGCTCATGCAAGCGTGGGCAACGCCAGCAGGCGTTGCTTCGTTTCGGCGTCGGCGAAGGCGGCCTCGATGGCGGTCCGCGTGTAGCCGATCAGCGTCGATTCCGGGATGCCGATCGCGGCGAGATGATCGTATTCCCTGCCGATCGAGGTCGCGAAATAGGGCGGATCGTCCGAGTTCACGGTGACCTTGACCCCGGCCTGCTCCAGCCGTCGGATCGGGTGATCCTGCAGGTTCGGATAAATCCCCGTGGCGACATTGCTGCCCGGACAGACTTCCAGCGTGATGCCGCGGTCGGCGATCTCGGCCACAAGGTGAGCATCCTCAATGGCGCGCACGCCGTGACCCAGCCGTTGCACCGGCAGCACCTCTAGCGCCTCGCGAATGCCCTCGGGGCCGGCCCACTCGCCGGCATGCACGGTGCAAGGCAGGCCGCTGGCTGCAACGTAATTGAACGCCTCGAGGAACTGGCCGGGCGGCCAAGCCGACTCGTCGCCGCCCATGCCGAAGCCGACCACGTGCTCGTGGGGATTGGCGACGACCTGATGCGCCACTTCGATTGAACGCTCAACGCCGAAATGCCGTACGCAGGTCACGATCAACCGGCCGACGATACCGGAGTCGCGCTCGGCGTCAGCGATGCCCGCGGTAATGCCGTCCAGATGGTCGACATAGCTCATGCCGGCTGCCGCCGCATGGTCCGGCGAGGACATCACCTCGACGTAGACCGCCCCTTCGGCGGCGCAGGCCATCAGGTATTCGTAGGTCACGTCGCGGTAGTCTTCCGACGTGCGGATCACGCTCGAAGCTGCGTCGTAGACCTCCAGAAAGTGGATGAAGTCGTGCCAGTGGAATTCACCGTCGTCACGGAACAGGTCGTCGGGCAGATCGATCTTGTTGCGGAGGGCGAGCTTGTGGACCAGTGCCGGCGGTGCCGTTCCTTCGAGATGGACGTGCAGTTCTGCCTTCGGGATCACGCGGCGATCCTCGCCTTGACGATGGAGCCGGGGTCGGTCGCGTCGCTCCCGACGGTGACGGCCTCGCGTATCAGCGCGGCGACGCGTCGGGCATCGTCCTCGGTTCGCGCTTCGACCACGCACAGCGGGCGCGCCGCGTCGACCTTCTCGCCGAGACCCGCCACGGCGCTCAGGCCTACCGCGTAGTCGATGGTGTCGTCCGCGCGCCGCCGCCCGCCGCCCAGTTCCATCACGGCCAGGCCGAGGTTGCGGGTGTCCATGGCCATCACCGTGCCCGGCGCCTCGGGCGCCACGTCGAGCTTGTGGGGCGCGGCGGGCAGGTGTTTGTCCGGGGCTTCGACGATATCGGCGGGACCGCCCAGTCTGGTGCACATCGCGGCGAAGCGCTCGGCCGCCGCGCCCGACGACAGGGCGTCCTCAGCGCGTCGCCGGCCATCGTCGGGGTTGCCAGCTAGGCCGCCGATGACCAGCAGCTCCGCGCACAGTGCCATCGTCACGTCATGCAGACGCGGGTCGCGCGAAGCGCCGGTCAGGTGGTCGATCGACTCGCGCACCTCCAGCGCATTGCCGGCGTTGCGCCCGAGCACCTGATCCATCCCGGTGATGAGCCCGACGCAAGGCAGCCCGGCGCCGTTCGCCACATTGACGATGCTTTCCGCCAGCTCGCGGGCCATGGCTTCTCCCGCGGCGAAGGCGCCGTTGCCAGTCTTTACGTCCATCACCAGCCCATCGAGACCGGCCGCAAGCTTCTTCGACAGGATCGACGCCGTGATCAATGGAATGGACTCGACCGTCGCGGTGACATCGCGGATGGCGTAGAGCCGTCCGTCGGCGGGGGCGAGGTCCGCGGTCTGCCCGATGATCGCGCAACCGGTTTCGCGCACGACCTTGCGGAACAGATCGAGATCGGGCTGCGTCGCATAGCCGGGGATGGAGTCGAGCTTGTCGAGCGTGCCGCCGGTGTGGCCCAGGCCGCGGCCCGAGATCATCGGCACCGCGCCGCCGCATGCCGCGATGACGGGCCCGAGGATCAGGCTCACCTTGTCGCCCACGCCGCCGGTCGAGTGCTTGTCGAGCGCCGGCCCCGGCAGGTTGATCCCTGACCAGTCGACGACGGCCCCCGAATCACGCATCGCCAGCGTCAGCGCGACGCGTTCGTCCATCGTCATGCCCTGGAAGAACACCGCCATTGCGAAGGCCGCTGCCTGGCCTTCGGACAGGCTCCCGTCGGTCAGCCCGGCGACGAGGAAGGCAATCTCCGCCGCCGTCAACGCACCGCCGTCACGCTTCTTTCGGATCAGTTCCTGGGGAAAGAAAGCGGTCATGCCGCGACGGCGCTATTCCCCATAGGGAACCCAAATATTTTTAATTTGCGTGCACTTACGTAGATATTCCTCACCTTCTGCTTGAAGGCGGTCGTGCCAGTCGCGGCGCCGTCCATCCGATACCCAGGTCTGCTTCATGTTGCCGCTCGAGGCCTTCTCGACCATGGCGCTGCCGCTCGCTCCGAAGTACCACACGGCGTCGACTTCGTTGTGCTCGGCCAGCACCTTGGCCAGTGCGTCGCCGTCGCCGGTGACGATGTTCACGCTGCCGCCCGGCACGTCGGAGGTGTCGAACACCTGGTAGAGATCGGTGGCGGCCAGCGGATTGGTCGCCGACGGCACCGCGACCACGCGGTTGCCCATGGCCAGCGCCGGCGCGACCAGAGACACGAACCCCAGCAGCGGCGCCTCGTCGGGACAGATCACGCCCATCACGCCGAGCGGTTCGTTCATGGCCACGGTGACGTTGCGCACCGGCGTTGCATGCACGCGGCCGTCGTATTTGTCCGCCCAGGCGGCGTATGTGAACAGGCGCTGGACCGCGGCGTCGACCTCGCGGCCTGCGGTGCGTTTGCTGACGCCCGGCATTCGTGCGAGGCGGTCGCGGAATTCGTGGCCGCGCGCGTCGAGATTCTCGGCGATGTAATATATGACCTGGGCGCGGTTGTGCGCGGTCGCCTTGGACCAGGCCTCGGCCTTGCGCGCCGCCTCGACAGCCTCGCGAATATCCTTGCGATTGCCGTCGCCGACCTCGCCCAGCAATTCGCCGTTCGCGCCGAGAACCGGACGCGAATAGCCGGAGTCGGGCCGCGCCTGTTTGCCGCCGATGTACATCTTCGGCGTCCGGTCGATGCCGCCGCTCGACGCGGCTCCCGCCGGAACGGGGGCGGGCAGGGGCGCAGCAGGTTCCGCCGCCTCGAGCTTGGCGTGGTAGCGTGGCCGCAGGTAGGCGTACATGCCTTCGCGGCCGCCCTCGCGGCCGAATCCCGACTCGCGATAGCCGCCGAAGCCGGCCGCAGCGTCGAACATGTTGGTCGAGTTGACCCACACCACGCCGCACTTCAGCGCCGGTGCGACGTCGAGCGCGAGGTTGATGTTCTCGGTCCACACGCTGGCCGCAAGTCCGTAGCGCGTGTTGTTGGCAAGCGCGATGGCATCGCCCGGCGTGCGGAATGGCATCGCCGTCAGCACCGGCCCGAAGATTTCTTCCTGCGCTACCGTCGAGGCCGGGCCGACGTTTGTCAGCAACGTCGGCGGATAGAAGAATCCCTCCGCCGGTTTGGCCCAGTCGGGCTGCCACAGCGACGCGCCTTCGGCTGCGCCCTGATTGACCAGTTGCTCGATCTTTTCGAGCTGCACCGGCGCCACGATGGCCCCGATGTCGATCGCCTTGTCCAGCGGATCGCCGATCCGCAGCGTCTGCATGCGCGCCTTGAGCTTTGCGACGAGCGTGTCCGCGATGCTCTCCTGCATGAGGAGGCGCGAACCGGCGCAGCACACCTGGCCCTGGTTGAACCAGATGGCGTCGACCACGCCCTCGACCGCGCCATCCAAATCGGCGTCGTCGAACACGATGAAGGGCGACTTGCCGCCCAGTTCCAGCGTCAGTTCCTTGCCAGAGCCCGCCGTCGCCTCGCGGATCAGGCGGCCCACTTCTGTCGAGCCGGTGAAGGCGATCTTGTCGATGTCGTCGTGGCCGACGATGGCCTCGCCGACGCGCCCGTCGCCCGTGACGATGTTGACGACGCCCGGCGGCAGGCCCGCGTCCAGGCAAAGATCGGCGAACAGCACCGCCGTCAGGCTGGTGAATTCGGCCGGTTTCAGCACCACCGTGTTGCCGGCCGCCAGCGCCGGCGCGACCTTCCAGGCCAGCATCAGCAGGGGGAAGTTCCACGGAATGATCTGGCCCACGACGCCGACGGGTTCATGGTCCGTGAATTCCGTCTCGACCAGCTGCGCCCATCCAGCGTGGTGATAGAAGTGGCGCGCCACCAGCGGAATGTCGATGTCGCGCGTCTCGCGGATCGGCTTGCCGTTGTCGATCGACTCAAGCACCACGAACAGTCGCGCGTGTTTCTGCACCATGCGCGCCAGCGCATAGAGATGCCGTGCGCGGCCCGCGCCGCCTAGCTTGGCCCAACCCGGTTGCGCGGCCCGCGCGGCGACGACTGCGGCATCGACGTCGGCGGCTGTGGCCTGGGCGATCCTGGCCAACGGCTTTCCGGTGCCGGGATTGATCGAGTCGAAGTAGGCGCCGTCCGCCGGCGCGCGCCATTCGTTGCCGATGAAGAGTTGTGTCTGGCGGTCGCGCGCCTCCAGCCAGGCATCGGCGACGTTGGCCGCCTCGGGGGCCGGCCCGTAGTCGAGCGTGTCGAAGATTTCCGCGACCGTCATCACGCCACCGGATGGCGGTTGTAGGCGGAGTAGGCGCCGGTCACGTGGTGCTCCAGCTGTCTTTCCACATCAGCTAGCAGGCTGGACGCGCCGATTCGGAACAGCGCCGGCTGCATCCAGTCGGTGCCGAGTTCTTCCTTCATCAGCGAGAGGTAGTTCAACGCCGCCTTGGCCGTCGAGATGCCGCCAGCCGCCTTGAAGCCCACCCGGTGTCCCGTCGCTTCGAGGTAGTCGCGGATGCAGCGCAACATGACCAGGCTAACCGGCAGCGTCGCGTTTGTAGCCTCCTTGCCGGTCGAGGTTTTGATGAAGTCGCTGCCCGCCATCATGCAAACCATGCTCGCCTTGGCGACATTGCGCAGGATGGCGAGATCGCCGGTGGCGATGATCGATTTCAGGTGCGCATCGCCACAGGCTTCGCGGAACGCGCTGACCTCGTCGTACAGCGCCTGCCAGTTGCCGGTCAGGACGTGCGCGCGGGTAATGACGATATCGATCTCCGTCGCGCCGGCGGCGACCGACTCCTCGACCTCGGCGATCCGTTGCTTCAGCGGCGACAATCCTGCGGGGAAACCTGCGGACACCGCGGCGACCAGGATGCCGCTGCCCTCAAGCGCGCGCAGCGCCGTTTCTAGCATGGCGTGATAGACGCAGACTGCGCCGACATGAAACGGGCGGTCGGCCATGCCGAGCGCTGCGAGAACGTCGGGCCGCACCGGCTGGCGCGCTTTTGCGCACAGTCGTTGCACTTTCGCAGGGGTGTCGTCGCCCGCCAGCGTCGTCAGGTCGATCGTGGTGATCGCCTTGAGCAGCCAGGCGGCCTGCCATTCCTTTTTGACCGTGCGGCGCGTCGGGATCGTCGCAGCGCGCCGTTCGACGGCGCTGCGGTTCACGCGCAGGTCGCGCAGCCAATCAAGCTCCAGGGCGGTGCCGGGATTGCGCGCCAGGTGCATCGGCGCGGGTGCCTTCGCCCCTGGCATCGGGGTGACGTTATGGGTGCTCATGCCTCCCTCTCGCGCCCCTTTCCGGGGCGTCCTCTCAGAGCGCTATTCTGACAGGAACCGCGAGCGCTTCCGAGTCGGAGGGGGAGGGGTGACGCCGCGTCAGCCGCCCTTTTTCTTGATCCAGCCCCTGATGACCTTCTCGAGGCGGGCCTTCTTGGCCTTCACCTCGGCCATGTCTTTGAAGTTGATCGTGCGGACCTCCCTGCCGTCCCCCTCCAGCACACCATGGCGCGCGCCGATCAGGGCGCCCTGCTGGAAGAACAGCTGCACCTGATTCTTCGTCCGTGGAGGGATGGTGGCGATGTTGCCCTCGAAGGAAAACGTCGGTCCGCCCCACTTGATTGATTCGGTGATCCGCCTGTCGACGCCCAGTACGATCTTGCGGACCGCGCGGATCTCCTCGATCAGGGGATGATCGAGCTTCTTCAGGAAGGTTTCGACGTCCGGGTTCGTTGGTATGTCAGGTTCCTGCTGCTGCGGCGAGGCGGTCGAGGAAATAGTGCCAGCCGTCGTCGTGGTCGGCGGCGCGGGTCGGCAGGCCGGCATGGGTCAGACGCAGGGCAGTGCCGTCGCCGGTTTCGGTGAGGTCGATGGTCACCGTTGTCGAGCCGGGCGGGATGTCCTCGAACCCGACCTCCCAACCATAGGTGAAGGCGATGTGCTTGTTCGGTTCGAGTGCGACGAAGGCACCGCGCACGACGTCTCCATTCTCGAAGCGCCAGCGGATCGTGCCGTCAGGCCGCGGGTCCACAGTCGCTTCCGCCGCCATCCACGCGCACAGACCTTCGGCTGTGGTCAGCAGGTCGTAGACCACGTGCGCGGGCGCGGCGATAACCACCTCGCGCACCAGCACATCGGGCGCGTCACTTGCCACGGCGCTTCTCGGCGGCGGACTTGAGCCTGTCGAGGCTCCCGCCCCAGAATGAATCGAGCTGCGCCCTGAGCTTGCGCAAAGCGACGACGTCGACGCGATAGAGCCGTTTGTTGCCGTCGGCCCGGACATGCACGAGGTTTGCCTCGCGCAGAACCTTGAGATGCTGGCTCGTCGTCGGCTGGCGCAGACCGGCCTTCTTGGCCAGCGCGCCGGTCGTCTCCTCGCCCTTCATCAGGTGACGCAACAGGGCCTGACGGTCCGGATGCGCGATGGCCTTCAGCGCGTTCTCCATGCCTGAACACTATCATGTTATTTGAATATTTGAGTAGTGGAATATTCTTGATCACGAATATAGATTCGCAGCGAAAAGAGGGGAGGACAGCGCCATGAGTAAGGATGAAGACATCACCAACGCCTACTACGCCGCCTGGGGCAGCGGCGATTTCGATGGACTGCGCGCACTTTTGGCCGACGACTTTTCGGCCCAGGGGCCGATGCAGGACTTCGCGGACCCCGATGCCTTCGTCGCGGCCTGCCGGCAAATGGGGGCGAACCTCGCCGGGACGCGGCTGGACATGGTGGATCGTCAGGTCGTTGCCGGCGGCGACGGACACGTCGTGCACGCCTATGCGTTCAGGCGCGACGGCAAGGACGCGCCGGTCGCCGAACTCTTTACCGTAAGGGACGGCAAGATATCGAGCCTGCGAATCTTCCAGGACCCGGCGCGCTTCATGGCGGTGATCGCGCGTTGATGCGCAGCGCCGCCGATTGAGCGCTGATCGCGTCCGCGCTAGGGTGGCCGTGCCCGTTTCGGGCCAAGAGGTTTTTGTGAACGCGATTGTGTCTCGCTCGACCGGGGTATCCCGCTAGCAGGGCAACGAACGTGGCAGCCGGTCTGCCGCAGCCCGCATCGGAGCCCGCCGGTCCCACGTACCGTCCGTCATCGCGGACGGCTGCGCGGTCCCCATGCCTGCACAGCGGGCAATCCATTGAGCGAGTCCGATGACACAACATGAAACAGAGCTGGCCGAACTCGGCTGGCGTCCCTTCTTCAGTTCCCAACTCGAAACCGACGAACTGGACGCGACGACCCCCGTGCGCGTCATGGCCGTACACCGCGATGCGCTGCAGGTTGTCGGCGAGCGTATCGACGAGACGGTGCCGCCGCTGAGAACCGCCGAGAACGACGAGGAGTCGGCTGCGACCGTTGGCGACTGGCTGCTGATCGAGGCGACGACGCACCGGCCGCTGCGTCGCCTGGAACGATTCAGCGTGTTCAAGCGCCGCGCTGCCGGCACGGGAAGGCGGATCCAGCTGATCGCCGCCAACGTCGACACGCTGTTCGTCGTTTCCTCGTGCAACCAGGACTACAACCCGGCGCGCATCGAACGCTACCTGGCGCTGGCGAACGAAGCCGACGCTATGCCGGTCGTGGTGCTCACCAAGGCCGACTTGAGCGATGACGCACATGCGCTCGCCGCAGAAGTCGCGCGGCTGTCGCCCGGATTGCTGGTCGAAACCGTCGATGCTCGAGAACCCGGCGACGTCGCCCGGCTGGCCTCATGGTGCGGGCGGGGACAAACGGTCGCCCTGGTCGGCTCGTCGGGCGTCGGCAAGTCGACGCTGGTCAACACCATGACCGGCGCGGCGATTGCGACTCAGGGCATCCGGGAGGACGACGCCAAGGGCCGACACACGACGACCGCCCGGGCGCTTCATCGCTTGCCGGCGGGCGGCTGGCTGCTCGACACGCCGGGCATGCGCGAACTGCAGCTGACCGACGTGCGCGACGGCATTGATAGCGTCTTCGATGATGTGACCGCCCTGGCTGCATCCTGCCGGTTCGCCGATTGCCGTCACGACAGCGAACCTGGCTGTGCGGTGCGGTCCGCGATCGAGGCCGGCGATCTCGATCCCGATCGCCTCGCCCGTTGGCGCAAGCTCGTCGCCGAGGAATCCTACAACCGCGAGGCGCTGCACGAGCGGCGCTCGCGCGAGAAGGCCTTCGGCAAGATGGTCAAGGAAGTCGTGCGGGAGAAACGTCGCCGCCGCTGAATCGGGCTAGAGCCTGCCGAGGAACGCCGTCACCAGCCTGATCAGGTCCTTGGCGGCCAAGTCCGCGAAGTGCAGCGTCTGGTCGTGCGTCAACGGCGCGTCGCTCATGCCGGCGGCGAGGTTCGTCAGCACCGAGACCGCGGCGACGCGCAGCCCGCAGTGCCGCGCGATCAGGACCTCGGGCACCGTCGACATGCCGACGGCGTCGGCGCCCAGGGTGCGGAAGGCGCGAATCTCGGCCGGCGTCTCGAAGTTGGGGCCGAGATAGCCGGCATACACACCCTCGTACAGGGTGATCCCGAGATCCTGCGCTGTCTGCGATAGCAGGCCGCGCAACGCCGGATCGTAGGCGTCGACCATGTTCGGAAAGCGCGGCCCGAAGTCGTCGTCGTTGGGACCTGTCAGCGGGTTGCCCGGCTGCAGGTTGATGTGGTCCGAGATCGCCATCAGGCTGCCCGGCGCCCGGTCGGCGACAAGACATCCGGCGGCATTGGTCGCGAACAGGATGTCGCAGCCGATCAGCTTGAGTGTCCGTACCGGGGTCACCATCGCCTTGAGGTCGCCCTCGTAGGAATGCGCGCGCCCCTGCAGGCACGCTACCGTCACGCCGCCCAGCGTGCCGACCAGAAGGTTGCCGGCGTGTCCTTCGACGCTCGGCAGCGGAAAGCCCGGCAGATCGCGATAGGAGATGCTCGTGATGTCGGCGATCTCGTTGCCGAGACCGCCGAGGCCGGAACCCAGAATGATCCCGACCGTTGGCTTGGCGTCGATCCGTTCGGCGACGACCTTCGCCGCCTCGATGGCGTCGGCGGTCATGTGTCCTCCAGATTGCGCGGCCCGAAAGCACCGGGCAGCAATTCGCCCAGCGTGAAGGTCTGACGCAGGCCCTCGGGCCCGCAGACATGTACCGGCGTGTCGGGGTCGGCAAACTCGTTGATCCTTTGGCGGCAGCCGCCGCAGGGCGTGCACAGCCCGTCGCCGCCGCCGATCACCACCACCTCGACGATCTCGTTGTCGCCGCCGGCGACCATTGCGCCGATCGCCGAAGCCTCGGCGCACTGGCCTTGCGGGTACGCCGCGTTCTCGACGTTGGCGCCGGCGTACAGCTTGCCGCTCTTGGTGCGCAGGCAGGCGCCGACCTGGAAGTTGGAGTAGGGGGCGTAGGCGCGCTCGCGCACCGCGCGTGCCGCTTCGATCATGTCGTCGAGCGTGCTCATCGTTCCTTGATGTAGGGAAGGCCGCTGGCCCGCGGCGCCACCGCCTTGCCGACGAAGCCGGCCAGCAGGATCACGGTCAGCGCGAAGGGCAGCGCCTGGATGAACTGCACCGGGATGATGCCGATGCCCGGAATGTCGACGCCCTGCAGACGCGTCTGTACCGCGTCGGTGAAGGCGAACAGGAAGCACGCGAACATCGTCGGCCACGGCCGCCACTTGCCGAAGATCAGCGCCGCCAGCGCGATGAACCCCTGGCCTGCAGACATGTTGCGCAGGAAGCCGGCGTTCTGGGCGATCGATATGTAGGTGCCCCCCAAACCGCACAGGAACCCGGTGACGATCAGCGCGTGATAGCGCATTCGGTCGACGGAAATGCCGGCCGTATCGACCGCTTCGGGGCTTTCGCCGACGGCGCGCAGCCTGAGGCCGAAGCGCGTCTTGTAGACCACCCATGCGGTGATCGGCACGGCGAGGACCGCGAGATAGACGAACATGTTGTGGCCCGAGATGATCTCGGAATATATGCCGCCGATCACCGGCACGTTCTCGAGCGTTTCGGCCAGTGGCCAGTCCCAGGGATGAAACCGGGCCGGTCCCTCGACACGCGGCGTCTGTCCGCCGATTCGGAACCAGGCGAGCGCGAGCGTCGGCCCCAATCCCGCGACGAGAATGTTGATCGCCATGCCGGACACGACCTGATCGCCCTTGTGAGTGATGCAGGCGAAGCCGTGCAGCATCGACAGCGCGACGGAAAAGGAAACGCCGGCAACCAGTCCGAGCCACGCCGAGCCGGAGACCGCCGCCACCGTCGCGGCAGCAAACGCCGCGCCGAGCAGCTTGCCCTCCAGCCCGATGTCGACGACGCCCGAGCGTTCCGCGAACAGCCCGGCAAGGGCGGCCAGGATCAACGGCGTTGCCACGCGCAGCGTCGCGTCGAGGAGGAGCACGAGAATGGTGAAGGTCTCGGCCACGCGCTACTCCGCTGCCGCCACGCTTCGTCGCCCGGCGACGCGCAGGTATGCGTTGACGATGTGTGGACGGAACACGTGCTCCATCGCGCCCGAGAACAGAATCACGAGGCCTTGGATCACGACCACCATGTCGCGCGTGATGGTCGGGATATCGAAGCTGAGTTCGGACCCGCCCTGGTAGAGCATGCCGAACAGCAATGCCGCGAAGAAGATGCCGAGCGGATGGTTGCGCCCCATCAGCGCCACGGCGATGCCCACGAACCCGAAGCCCGCGGTGAAATCCAGGATCAGTTTGTGGTGCACCCCGATGATCTCGTTGATGCCCACCATGCCGGCCAGCCCGCCGGAAATCGCCATGGCCAGGATGATGTTGCGCGACGGCGAGATGCCGGCGTAGACGGCGGCGGCCTGGTTGGCGCCGACGGTACGAATCTCGTAGCCCCAGCGCGTGTGCCAGATGAACACCCACATCAGCACGGAGACGATCAACGCGACCACGAAGGACAGGTTGAGCGACGAGCGGGCGATCTCGATGCCCAGCCAACCCAGCACGTCGTGCATGAACGGCAGCCACGCGTTCTCGTTCAGCTCGCGACTTTGCGGCGCCTGCTGTCCGGGCTCTATCAGCACCTCGACCAGCAGGTAGGTCATCAGCGCCGCGGCCAGGAAGTTGAACATGATGGTGGTGATCACCGTATGGCTGCCGCGCTTGGCCTGCAGGTATCCCGGAATGAACGCCCACCCCGCGCCGAACAGCATGGAAGCTGCGATCGCGACGACGATCACGACGGGTGCCGGCCACCCGCCCAACGCGAGGCCGACAAGCCCGACCCCGAGTCCCCCGATGTAGGCCTGGCCTTCGCCGCCGATATTGAACAGGCCGCAATGGAACGCGATGGCGACCGCGAGCCCGGTGAATATGAAGTTGGTGGTGTAGTAGAGCGTGAAGCCGATCAGGTCCGGCGCGCCGAAGGCGCCCAGCACCAGCAGGCGCATCGCCATGAAGGGGTCTTCGCCGATCGCCGCGATGATGATTCCGGCGATGATGAAGGCGACGACCAGATTCGAGATCGGTACAAGGACGTGCGTGACCCAGCGCGGCACCTGGGTCGGCGGGGTGGTTGCGCTCACGCCGCGTCCTCGATCCGCTCGCCGGCCATCATCAGGCCGAGCTTCCGCTCACTGGCGTCGGCCTGAGCCACTTCGCCGACGATGGCGCCGTCGAACATCACGATGATGCGGTCCGACAGCGACAGGATCTCGTCGAGTTC
>JAYOEZ010000045.1:0-25760 GCA_038116985.1 Alphaproteobacteria bacterium
GTTGAAGGTGCCCTCAGCCTCGTGGGTCACGCAGCGCTGCAGCGCGGCGAGGGCGGCCATGCCGGTCGTTCGGTCCGCCTTTTGCGGCGCCTCCACCGTGGGTGTCGCGGTGGGCGCTTCCGCCGCCGCAAGCTGCGGCGCGGTCGCCGCGGCGTCGGCCACCGCGGGTGCTTCACTAGCGCCGTCGGGGACAAGCGCCAGCATATGGCCGGAGATATCGCGACCCGTTGCACTCTCGACCGCCGTGTTGACAAGGCTGGAAATGAAGCCGAGTGGTCCACCAAAAAGGGCTCCTCCGGCGAGCCGAGCACCCGGCGCGATATCGTCACCCGTCATGGCGCGATATATGTTGCCGACGACAGGAATGTGGTGAAGTGGATTAATAGTGTCGAGCAGATCATCGAAGCGCAGCCCGTCATCGCCCCAAAAGAGGGAGTCGGGTGCATTGGACGCGCTCGGGGCCGCCAGATCGGGATGATGTGCGAGCGGATTGAATGCTGGGTCGGAGATGGACGTACCGATGCTCATGCACCCTTGTCTAAGCAATCTCCACGCCAGAACGAGGGCCTGTTTTTGGCGGAAATGGGGCGTTTGCCGCTGCGCCGGTCGCGCCGGGCCGGGCAGGATGCGCCGCTCGCCCGCACAGAATTGCCGGGCGCCTTTGTCAGGGTTTACGGGGACTTAACGGGCTACAGCTTGTGGCCGTGGCGTGCCTTGGTGGCGAGGTAAGCCTGGTTGTGGTTGTTGGGGGGAAATGCGTGGCCGACCCGTTCCACGACGTCGATGCCGAGTCGGCGCAGACCTTCCACCTTGTCCGGGTTGTTGGTCAGCAATCGCACCTTGGCGATGCCGAGATGGCGCAGCATCTCGGCGGCCGGCTGGAAGACGCGTTCGTCGTCCTCGAAGCCGAGGCGGCGGTTCGCCTCCATGGTGTCGAAACCCTGATCCTGGATGGCGTAGGCGCGCAGCTTGTTGATCAGACCGATGCCGCGTCCCTCCTGGGCGAGGTAGAGCAGCACCCCCTTGCCTTCTTCCTGCATCAGCCGAATCGCGCCGCGCAACTGGTCGCCGCAGTCGCAACGCAGACTGGCCAACAGGTCGCCCGTGAAACATTCCGAATGAAGCCGCACCAGGACGGGCGATTCCGCATGCGGCGCGCCCACGATGATGGCGACGTGCTCGATCCCGGCGTCGGCGGGGCGAAAGGCGACGATGCGGGTGTTCTCGGACTCGGCAAGCGGAACGGCGGCACCGGATACCGGCGTCAACGTACGCGCCTCTTCACCCTCATAGGCGGCGACCGCGGTGGCGTCGGCGAGGAGAAGGTCGTGCTCGGCGGCCCAGGCCGCGGCATCGTCCGCCGGGACGACCCCGCACACGGCCGCGGGCAACAAACGCGCCCGCTTGCATAGCGTCACCGCGGCACCCGCAGGGCCGATGTCGCTGGTCGCGAGACGGAACGGGCCGCGCAGCGGGTGGTCCAGGTCGCTGGTAGGGTCGGCCAGACTGCGCAGCGTGGCGCCGTCGAGGTGTGGCGAAAGCGCGAGAACGACGGAATCGCGGCCGGTCGGCGGGATGTTCAGCACCGCGGCCCGCTGCGCGGTGATGACGAGTTGAAGCTCGTCGAGCCCGAGGGCGCGCAGGGGCGTCAGCCCGTCGTCGGCGAACTCCGACGCCAGAACGACCAGGGCCCGCGCGTCCTCGCGGACGACGACGGGGACGCCGCGGCGCAGATCGGCGATGGCGCGGATGACCGCGCGGTGTTGTCGTGCCTGGTTGCCGGGACCGCTCAAACCGGAAATTTCCTCAAATTTTCAGCATCCTACAACGCGACGGGGCGGCCGCGCGTGGCACGGCCGCCTGCGCTCATACACCGGGCAGACGGTAACGGTAAACAACTCGTGTGATGATCGATCGGTGCTGGAACCCCGCGCAGGCAACGCCTAAGTCCTTAAGAACGGCCCGATTTTTTTGTGGGGTTTCGATGTTAGGATTTCAACAGACCGATTCAGCGTCCAGGATCAAGAGCATGGCGGCGAACAAGCGTATTTTGCTGGTAGACGACGATGACGAACTGCGCCGGGCGCTGTCCGAGCAGCTGACGCTCCACGAAGAGTTCGAGGTGGTGGAGAGTTCGAGCGGCCAGGAAGCGATGGAGCGCACCAAGGAAGGCCAGTACGACCTCGTTCTCCTGGATGTCGGTTTGCCGGACATCGACGGCCGTGAGGTGTGCCGCATGATGCGTCGTGGCAACGTCAGCGTTCCCATCCTGATGCTGACCGGCGCCGACAGCGATTCGGACCAGATTCTCGGGCTCGATTCCGGTGCCAACGACTACATCACCAAACCCTTCAAGCTGGGCGTGCTGCTGGCGCGGATCCGCGCGCAGCTGCGCCAGCACGAACAGAGCGAGGATGCGACCTTCGCCATCGGCCCCTACACGTTCCGCCCGGCGGCGAAGATGCTGATGCTGGACGATCCGAAGAAATCGAAGGTCCGCCTGACAGAGAAGGAAACCTCGATCCTCAAGTACCTCTGCCGCATCGGCAACAAGGTGGTGCCGCGCGATGTCTTGCTATCGGAGGTTTGGGGCTACAACGCGGGCGTCACGACTCACACGTTGCAAACGCACATCTATCGTCTACGCCAGAAGATCGAAGCCGATCCTTCGAACGCGACGCTGCTTGTCACGGAGCCCGGCGGCTACCGTCTCAACGCCTAATCCGGCTTATATATCAGTCTGTTATAGGGGTCGGCCCTGATCGGATCAGGGCTGATTCGCCCTTTTCATTCACAGGCCTGTAAGCGAGAATGCCCGACGTTTCGCAGGAGTCGCCGAACTTGTCTGGCAACGACTTTTTTGTCCGGTTTTGGGGTGTTCGCGGCAGTGTCGCGTGTTCCGCGCCGGACATCGTGAAGTATGGGGGCAATACGTCGACGCTGGAAATCTGGTGCGGCGAGCACCTCCTCGTGTTCGACGCCGGCACCGGCCTGCGCTATCTCGGCAACGACCTGGTCAAGAAGCAGAACCTCAAGGCCAGCCTGTATCTGACCCACACCCATTTCGACCACGTCTGCGGCCTGCCGTTCTTCCGGCCGGCCTTCATGCCGACCAACGAGTTCGAGATCTGGGCCGGTCACCTGCAACCGAAGCACACGATCCGCTATGCGCTGACCGAATTGATGATGGCGCCGCTGTTCCCGGTGCCGCTCGAAATCTTCCAGTGCAAGCTGTCGTTCCATGACTTCGAGGCGGGCGAGACGCTCAATCCCTATCCCGACGTCGAGGTGCAGACCTGCGTCCTCAACCATCCGAATGGCGCGACCGGCTATCGGGTGAACTACCAGGGCAAGTCGATCTGCTACCTGACGGACACCGAGCACACGCCTGACCAACCCGACGAGAACATCCTGTCGATGATCGAGGGCGCCGACATCGTCATCTACGACGGCATGTATTCGGACGAGGAATACAAGCATCGCGTCGGCTGGGGCCATTCGACATGGCAGGAAGGCGCGCGGCTGTGCGATCTCGCCAAGGCCAAGCAGTACGTGGTATTCCACCACGACCCCGACCACAGCGACGACACGATGGACGAGATCGCCAAGCAGGTCGACCTGATGCGGCCGGGATCGCTGGTCGCCCGTGAAGGCATGATCCTGCGGCCGGGCGTTTCCGAACCGAGCTTCGCTTGAGGCGCCGGTCCGCGCCCGCGCGGACCCGAAGAACCCCATGACATTGCGCCGGTTCTGGCTGGGCCTTGCGACGATCACCGGGGCGGCGCGCCGCGGCTTCTTCATACCCTACCGCTATGCCGACACGGTGCCGACGGCGCAGCCCGCCTATGCTGAGATCGGCGTGTCGATGGCGGGGCACGAAGGCGCGTTCCGCGACACCCTGGCGCTGATCGACGGCCATGCGGAAACCCTTGTGGCCATGAACGGCCCCGCACCAAGGCCGCGCTGGGAGCAGGACTGGTTTCCCCGCGCCGACGGCGCAGCGGCCTATGCGCTGGTGCGCCACCACAAACCCGCCCGCATCGTCGAGGTCGGCTCGGGGCACTCGACGCGGTTCATGGCGCAAGCGGTGGCCGACGGCGGGTTCGCCTGCGCGATCACCGCGATCGACCCGGCGCCGCGCGCGGCCATCGACGCGCTGCCGGTGACCTGCGTGCGCCAGACGGTGCAGAGCGCAGGCGATGCGTCCTTCGCGGCGTTGCAGCCGGGCGACGTGCTGTTCGTCGATTCAAGCCACATCCTGATGCCGGGCACCGATGTCGACGTGCTGTTCAATCGCGTACTGCCGCGTTTGCCGAAGGGCGTGCTGGTGCACATCCACGACGTGTTCCTGCCGGACGACTATCCACGGACCTGGGCGTGGCGCGGCTACAACGAGCAGCTCGCGGTGGCCGCGCTGCTGCAGGGCGGCGCCTACGTGCCGTTGTGGGCGAGCCGCTATGCGGCGACGCGCATGACGGACGCGTTTCAGGCCAGCGTGTTGGGCCGCCTGCCGCTCAAGGCCGGGGCGGTCGAGACCAGTCTCTGGCTCAGGAAGGTCTGACGGCTACTTGTAGGGATCTGCCGCGTCGCGCAGGCCGTCGCCGAAGAAGTTCAGTGCCAGCACGGTGATGATGACCGGGATCACGGGAATCATCAGCCACGGGTGCAGCGCGACGACGTTGATGTTCTGCGCCTCGTTGAGCAGGACGCCCCAACTCGTGATCGGCGGACGGAGTCCGAGTCCCAAGAACGACAAGGCGGTTTCGCCGAGGATCATCGACGGGATCGACAGCGTCGCCGAGGCGATGAGATGGCTCATGAACGAGGGCAGCAGGTGGCGGCCGATGACGCGGCGCGGCTTCGCGCCGAGCAGCACCGCCGCTGTGGCGAAGTCTTCCTCGCGCAAGGCCAGGAGTTTCGAGCGCACGGCACGCGCGAGACCGGTCCAGTCGATCAGACCGAGAATGATGGTGATGCCGAAATAGATCAGGATCGGCGACCAGGTCACCGGCAGGGCGGCCGACAGCGCCATCCATAACGGCAATTCAGGAAACGATCGGATGATTTCGATGGTGCGCTGGACGAGCGAATCCACCCAGCCGCCGTAGTACCCGGCTAGCCCGCCCAGGACGATGCCGAGCAGGAAGGAGATCGTGATGCCGACCAGGCCGACGGTCAGCGATATTCGCGTGCCGTAGATGATTCGCGACAGCATGTCGCGGCCCAGCCTGTCGGTGCCGAGCAGATACAGCGTGCCGCCTTCGGCGGGACAGAACAGGTGGAAGTTGCCCTCGATGGCGCCCCAGAACCTGTAGTCGTCGCCCCGGCACAAGAAGCGGACCTTGTAGATCTTGTCGGGGTTGGGTGTGTACTCGCGCTGCAGCGTCTCCATGTTGAGCTTCTGGTCGTAGCCGTAGACGAACGGCCCGATGAACTTGCCCTCATGGAACATGTGAAGCGCCTGGGGCGGCGCGAAGATCGAGCGCCGGTCACGGAAGTTGAGCTCGTAGGGTGCGAGGAATTCGCTGATCAGGATCGAGAAATAGAAAATCAGCAGGATGATGCCGGAGAACACTGCGAGTTTGTGGCGCAGCAACTTCCACCACATCATCTTCCACTGCGAGGCCATGAAGAAGCGCTCCTGCTCGGGCGACATGGTCTCGATGGAATAGGGGTCGAACGGCTCCTGGCTGACGAAGTGCTCGAGCGGCTTTTCTGAGGAACGGACGGTCATCGCGTGCCACTCGCGCCAAGACGGATACGCGGGTCAAGGAAGGCCAGCGCGACATCCGAGAGGAACATGCCGATCACGGTGAGGAGCGCGAGGCCCATAAGGAACGAACCGGCCAGGAATTGGTCCTGCGACTCGAGCGCCTGCAGCAGCATCGGCCCGGTTGTAGGCAGCGACAGCACCACCGAAACGATGGCGGCACCCGACACGACCTGCGGCAGCAGGTTGCCGATATCGGCGATGAACGGGTTGAGCGACATGCGCAGCGGGTACTTCATCAGCAGTCTGAATCGCCCGAGGCCCTTGGCGCGCCCGGTGGTGACGTATTGTTTCTGCAACTCGTCGAGCAGATTGGCGCGCAGCCGCCGGATCATGCCGGCGGTGCCTGAGGTGCCGATGACAACGACCGGCACCCATAAATGCTCGAGCACCGATACGAACTTGCCCCAGCTCCACGGCTGGTCGAGGTATTGCTCGTCCATCAGGCCGCCGATCTCCGTGCCGAACCAGACGTTGGCGAGATAGAGCAGCACGAGGGCGAGCAGGAAGTTCGGGGTGGCAAGCCCCAGGAAGCCTATGAAGGTGAGACTGTGGTCGCCCCAGCTGTACTGGTTCGTGGCCGAGTAGACGCCGATCGGGAAAGAGACGATCCAGGTGAAGATGATCGTCGCGAAGGAGACGACGACCGACAGCCAGATGCGGTCGCCGACCACGTCGCTGACCGGCAGGTCGAACTCGAAGGAATGGCCCATGTCGCCCTGGAGCATTCCGGAGAAGCCGTCCGGCCCCGGCCACACGCCGAGCCACACGGCGTACTGTTCGAGGAAGGGCCGGTCGAGCCCGTACTGGGCGCGCAGGAACTGGATGCGCTCGGTCGCTGCGCTGTCGCCCTGGGCCTGAAGTTCCGCCAGTCGGTTCGACAGGAAGTCGCCCGGCGGCAGCTGGATAATGATGAAAATGAGGAAGCTGATCACCAACAGCGTTGGGATCATGATCAGCACGCGCTGGATCAGATAGTTGAACATGGGCGGCGCGCTTTACCGGGACCTAGTTGGCGAACCAGAACGTGTCGGGCCGGTAGAGCCCGAAATGCGCGCCCGGATCCCAGTTGTAGATGCCTTCCTTGGGCACGTTCCGCAATGCGTTGCGTACCACGATAGGCTGCATCACGCCCGAGACGATGCCGATCGTGTAGACCTGGTCGGCCTGGATCTCGAGCATCTGGTGCCAAATCTCCTCGCGCTCATCGAGCGACTTGGAGTTGAGCCACTGGTCGTGCAGCGCCTGGAGCCGCAGGACTTCGGGCATGTCGACGGGTTCGCCACTCTTGCCCTTGGTCTCGTAGTACTGGCCCCAACGCGGCCACTGGTACTGATGCTGTGAGGTAACGGCGAGTTCCTTGGGCTCGAAGCCTGCGTTCGGCACGCCATTCTCCCAGCCCGTCCACACCGCCATCTGGGTCTCGCCGGCGAAGATGCGGTTGCGGAACACCTCGCGCTGCGACGGCTTGGTAAACAGCTTGACGCCGATCTCGGCCCAGTTCTCGGTGATGAGCTGGAGCACGTCGGTTTCCTCGGTGCTCTCCCCGGCGGTCTCGACGACGATCTCGACCGGCCGGCCGTCGGGCAGGAGGCGAATGCCGTCGCCGTCGCGTTCGGTGAGGCCCATGTCGTCGAGCAACTCGTTGGAGGTATCCGGATCGTAGACCGCCCACTTGAGCTGATAGTCGTCGTTGAAAAGCGGGCTTTCCGGCAGCACCGTGTTGTTGCCTTCGATGGCGAGGCCGAAGTAGAGCGCCTCGTTGATCAGGCTGCGATCGACGGCCATCGACAACGCGCGGCGGAAGCGCGCATCGCGGAAGACCTGGCGCCACACCGGATCCTCGATGTTGAGGTTGGGGAACAGCGCGATGTGGGAGCCCTTTGCCTCGCGCCACAGCAGCGTGGTGTAGTCGTTGCGCTCTTCGCCCTGTTTCAGGAAGGGGAAGTTGTTGAAGAAGATCGCGCGCGCCTGGAGATCGACTTCGCCTGATCCGGCCTTTGCCGGAATCAGCTGCGGCGAGGCCTGCGCCATATAGATGCGGTCGATATAGGGGAGCTGCTGGCCGCGCTCGTCGACGCGGTGATAGTAGGGATTGCGCACCGCCTCGAACCGGTTCGCCGGCGGCGCCGTGATGTTCATCCACGGTTGCAGCGTCGGTAGCTCCGGATTGTCGAACTTGTACATGTTGTCGACGCGGTTGTGCTGCGCAGCCCAGTTGCGGGCGTTGCCGACGAGCTCGGTGAGCTCTTCACGCGACGCATACTGGTTGTGGTACTTCTTCAGGAAGTGCGCCGGTCGGTAGATAAAGAGCGGCGACGCGCCAGCGAGCCGCGCCAGGAACGACGGGTTCGGGCTCGACCACGAATAGCGCACCGTCGTCTCGTCGATCACCTCGAAGACCGGAGGCTCGCCGTCGACCAACATGTCGACCGGCGGACCGGCGGGCGACAGGCGCGCGTTGTTGGCGACGTCTTCCCACCAGTAGCGGAAATCCTCCGAGGTAAAGGGCTCGCCGTCGGACCACTTGTGGCCCTTGCGGAGGTGAATGGTGAAGACGCGGTCGTTCTCGACCTCGATGTCCTTCGCGATGTCGGGCACGAGTTCGAGGTTTTCGTTGTAGCCGATCAGCCGCGCATAGCCGTAGACCACCAGCAGGCGCACGTCGCGCGAGCGGCCGATGAGCATCCTCAGATCACCGCCCGAGCGCCCGACGCTCTTGTCACCTTCGAGCTTGACGATGGAGGGCTCTGCGGGCGCCCGCTCCTCGATGGGCGGCAGGGTGCCGCTGCGCACCATGTCGCGGAACATCGGGGTTTCCACCAGATCGGCGGCAGTCGCGCTCCAGCTGCCGGCCGCCAGCGCGACGCCGGCGATCAGTCCGAGAAGGGAACGGGAGAGTCCACGGATTGGGCTCATGCGCGCAAGTCCTTCACTGAGATGTTTTGGCCGACGGCACGGACGAAGTGTCCATCGCCCAAATCGACCATATGAGAGGGGTCTGACCCGTTCAAGGCGTAGGGTGCGGGCCAGGCCGAGGGGTCCGACGCCTTGCCTTCACGCAGGGCGCGGAAGTCGAGTCGGCGGTCCGGATTGGGGTCGGGCACCGCCGAAAGCAGCGCCTTGGTGTAGGGGTGAACCGGGTTGTCGAAGAACTCGCTGCGCGGCGCGCTCTCGACGACACGGCCGGCGCACATCACGACGACATGGTCGGCGATGTAATCAACCACCGCGAGGTTGTGCGAGATGAACAGGTAGGTCAGACCGAGTTCCTGCTGCAGGTCCTTGAGAAGATTGAGCACCTGCGCCTGAATCGACACGTCGAGCGCCGACACCGGTTCGTCGCAGATGATGAGATCGGGCTGCAGGGCGAGGGCGCGGGCGATTCCGATGCGCTGACGCTGGCCCCCGGAGAACGAATGCGGATAGCGGCGCAGGTACTGAACCGGCAGACCGACGAGCGTCATCAGCTCGCGCACCCGCTCCTGGCGCTCGGCTTCGTCGCCGATCTTATGAATAACGAGGGGTTCGCTGATGATGTCGAACACCGTCATGCGGGGATTCAGCGAACTGTAGGGATCCTGGAAGATGTACTGCACGCGCCGGCGGTAATCGAGCAGCGCCGCACCGCGCAGGCTGAGCACGTCGACTTCCTTGCCGCGGTTGTTGAAGACGATCTCGCCCGAATCGGCGCCCAGCGCGCGCATGATCATCTTGCTCGTCGTGGTCTTGCCGCAGCCCGATTCGCCGACGAGGCCGACGCAGGTGCCGCGGGGCACATCGAAGCTGACATTGTCGACAGCACGCACCGAGCCTGAGTCCTTGCCGCCAAAGATCGAACTCTTGCGGATCTGGAACGTCTTTGTGACGCCCTTAACGCTCAGCAGGGGAACCTTGCGGCGTTCCTGATCCTCCGGCCACGGATCCTTGGTCTTGAGCAGGCTGCCGGCCTCGGTCTTGATCTCGCGGATCGGGACAAGACGTTCGTCGTCCTTCATGCCGAAGCGCGGTACTGCCTTGAGCAGCGCCTGAAGGTAGGGGTGCTGGGCCTGGCGGAAGATGTGATCGAGCGTGCCCTGCTCCATCACCTTGCCGTGGTACATGACGACGATCTCGTCGGCCATGTTGGCAACCACGCCGAGATCGTGCGTGATCATCAGGATCGCCATCTTGAGCTGGTCCTGCAGGTCGCGCATGAGCTGGAGGATTTGCGCCTGGATCGTCACGTCGAGCGCGGTCGTCGGCTCGTCGGCGACGAGGATTGCCGGCCGGCAGATCAGCGCCATCGCGATCATCGCGCGCTGGCGCAGGCCGCCGGACAGCTCGAACGGATAGGTCCTCACGGCCTGGGCGGCGTTGGGGAAGCCGACCATGTCGAGCATCTCGCGGGTGGCGTCTATGCCTTCGGCCTTGGTGGCATTGTTGTGCAGCAGGAAGGCTTCGCTGATCTGGTCGCCGATCGTGTGCAGCGGCGACAGCGAGGTCATCGGTTCCTGGAAGATGATGGAGATGCGTCCGCCGCGCAGACGCCGCATCTCCGGTTCCTTCAGTTTGACGATATCGACGAAGTTCTGCTGCGGCTTGTCCGGATCGAAGAAGATGATCTCGCCGTCGGTGATGCGACCCGCCTTGGGCAGGATGCCCATGATCGATTGCGAGACGACCGACTTGCCGGAACCGGATTCGCCGACGAGCGCGACGGTCTTGCCCTGCGGAATCCTGAACGACACGCCGCGCACCGCTTCGATGCGGCCCTCCGGCGCGAGAAACTCGACGTTCAGATTGCGGACAAGTAGGACGTTTCCCATCGGACTAACTACGCGGCTCCAATCAGTCAGCGTTGATCCCCATCGCGGCGAAATTCGTCTGGGTGAGCGGAGAAATCTCGATCTCCCGCTGCCGCGCTTCGGCAGCGACGCGGCGGGCGATGGTCTCGAACCCGTAGATCGACGAGTCGACGACGACCGTGGTACGGCCGCCTGAAACCTTGAGGCTCATCCAGCCGCATTCGCGGTCGCGGCGCGTGGAGTAATAACGAAGCTGTACTGTTTCCAGTTCCTCCCAACCGAGCCCGCGGGCGAAGGCGCCACGTGCTCGGATCCCAGTATCGGACAGTTCTATGACCCGCGTATGGCGGATGGCTGTCCTGATCGCAAAAAAACCGAATAACAACGCAAGTACCGAAAAAACATAAAGCGCGACGCGAGAAAGATCATCCAAGAATAGCGGAACGATAGAGAATGTCAGGCCGGCCACCGCCTTGGCGTCGTCGGCCAGAAGGCTAGACCGGGCGTACCTGTATTGCTTCACCGGGCGGCCGCAAGGACGTCATCGACAGTCAGCCAGCGGACCCGTCCCGCCGTGCGCGTGAACAGCGCATCGAGAAAGGCCCATGCCGCCGCGTCGTGGACCGCATGGTGGGTCAAGATTCCTGTCGATTCCCCCCTTTTGTTCCGCCCGCGCAGATCTGCGAGGCGGCCGCACACGTCTTCAAGCGCCAGCTGAAGGCCCCTGAAGGCCCTCCTACCGCGCCAGTCGATTATGTCGATGTGGACGTTCGCCACAGTGACGCCCGTCACGGAATCTGGCGCTCCGGGCGCCATGGCCGACAGGGCCGAGAAGCCGGCAACTGAAAGCGCACCCGCGGCGCGGTGCCCGATCCGGTTCCATGGCGGCACGAAAACCGGGCGGGCCAACGGTCCGAAGGCTGCGGCGAGCCTGGCGCGGCCGCGGGCAAGCTCGGCGGTCATGTCGTCGCTCGGGCGATGGTCGCCGAACTCCGCCTTCTTCTCGCTCGACGGCGCATGGTTTTCATGGGCCCAGCCATGGACGGCGACCGTCGCGCGGACCGGCTGGGCCTGCAGCCAGCGGCCGAACGCATCTTCAGCCTCGGCGGGGATCACGGCGGCGCACAGCGGCACGTCGTGGCGCGCGCACAGGTCGGTCAGTTGCGCAAATCGCGGTGCGGGAGCGACGGCGTCGTCGTCGCGCAGCCAGAAAGCGGGCGGCTCCGGCCAGTGGGCGAGTTCGGCCTCGAGGATGTCCCAGGCGGGGTCCATCAGGTCCAGGCCACCGCCTCCGCCCAGCCTGCGAGCAGCTCGGCGCTGCGCGCGGCGCCGCCGGTGTCGATCATCCCGTTGTCCGGGGGCGCGGCCCGCCACGCCGCATCGACCGCCCGGGCCAGCGATTGCGGCGTCAGCGTCGTTTCGTCGACGACCTGGATCGGCGTGCGGCGCGCGAGTTCTTCGGCGCGCAGGGTCTGCTCGGTCTCGACGCCGCCGGCATAGGGCACGATGACGGCGCGGGTGCCCGCTTCCAGCACCTCCATGACAGTGTTGTAGCCGCCTTGGCTGATCGACAACGCGGCGTTGGCGACGAGCGCGGTAAAATCGGGCCGGCCGCGTTCGACGACGATTCCGTCACCAGCCAGCGCCGCGACGCCGTCGAAGGTTTCCTGATCTAGACTGACGCCGACGAGAACGTGCCAGGTGCGATCCCCGAGTTGGGTCATGGGCCGCGCGGCAATGGCCGCCTTGAGCAGGTCGGCGCCGACGGCGCCGCCGCCCGCCGAAACGATGACTTCGTCCTTGCCCTGTCCGGTATTGATGGCGCCGCGCCCCGTCGTGTCCACGACGTAGCCGGTGTAGTGCAACTTGTCGCTGATCCGATCCGCGAGCGGAAAGGTGCGCGAGAAGGGGATGAGCTTTTCGTCGCCGTGGATCAGGACGTGGTCGAAGTAGCGGCGGACGCGCTCCAGCATTTCCTCGTTGCGTTCGGGCTTCTGCTGGGCGACGAGGATATCGCGCACCGACGAGACGATGACGGGGCGATGTTCCGCGGCGATCGCGTGTTCGAGGACCGGCGTGATCTCGAAACGCATCTGGCGGCGACCGAACGGGAATAGCTCGAACAGCAAGACGTGGGGGTCGAGCGCGCGATAGGCGTCGAACAATGCTTCGGCGCGGCGCTGCTTCCAGCCTTCGTCGATAGGCTGGTTGTCTTCGTCGACGAGCTGTTTGAAAAACAAATCGGTCGCACGGGTCGACGGAAGCTGCACGAAATCCGCATCGCCGATGTTGAGACCCGGAATGTCGTTGCCGCCCGACACAATGGTGACAGCCAGGCCGCGGTCGCTCATCGCCCGCGCCAGCGTCGCGGCGCGTTTCAGATGACCAATGCCGAGCAGGTGCTGGACGTAAAAGAAGACGCGGCGGCGCATCAGGTCTTGTCGGGTGGTGACAACGGCACGTTCATGCGCCGCACCCTAATCGTTCCCGGCGCGATGTCGAACAGGTGCGCGGTGGCGTGACCGATCTTGACCGGCGGCTTGCCGACCATGTTCCAGTCCAGCGCCGCCGCCATGACGACGCGGATGACGCCGAGATGGGTCACGGCGGTGGTGTCCTCGCCGCGCGCCGCGACCTCTTCGATCCAGGGGCGCACGCGCGCCAGCACCTCGCGGGGGCTTTCCCCGGCGTCGGGTCGGAAGTCGAGGCCGCGGTCCTCGTTCTCCGCCATGGCCTCGCCGAGAGTCCGACGCAGTTCAGCGATGGTGCGTCCTTCCCAGTCACCCCAGGCCATCTCGACAAGACGCGGCTCCGGTTCGCCGCCGCCGAGCAGCAGTGCGGCGGTTTCCTGCGCCCGGCGCAGCGGGCTGGCGAAGATTCGGCCGCGCGGAATCTCTGGTGGCGCCGCCCATGTTGCGACCTCGCGGCGGCCGGCCTCGCTCAGCGGGATGTCGGTGCGGCCTTGGGCGCGCTTGTCGACGTTCCAATGCGTCGGGCCGTGGCGGATCAATGCCAGCACCGTCATGGCGTGCGTCCTCCCGGAAGCGGCGCCAGCAGTTCGGCGAGTCGCGCGGCGGCGCCGTCGAGCGAGCGCTCGCGGGCGACGAAGTCGGCGGCCGCGCGGCCCATGGTGGCACGCAAGGCGGCATCGCCGAGGAGTTTCGAGGTCAGCGCCGCCAGGCCCTTGTGGTTTGTAGGCGGCGCCAGGAGCGCGGTGCTGCCGTCCTGCGTCACGTCGGGCACGCCGCGCTCGTTGCCGGCGACCACCGGGAGACCGGCGGCCTGGGCTTCGAGGAAGGCCATGCCGAAGGCTTCGTTGACGGCGGGCCAGAGATAGATGTCGGCGGCGGCGTAGAGCGCAGGCAGGTCGTCGGGCGCGCACGCCCCGGCGAACCGAATCGCGTCTTGCCATGGCGCCAGGGATTCGCGAATCGCCGGCGCCGCCGGGCCGTCGCCGACGATCAGGTATTGCCATCCGTTCGCCGGCAGGTCGGCAAGCAGCCCGGCGATCACGTCGTAGGAGGCGCGCTTGGCGTCGTCGCGCATCATCGCCACGGTGAGCAGCCACGGCCGGTCGGGATCGAGGCCGAAGCGCTGCGCGACGGCGGCGCGGTGCACGTCGCGCGCGGCCGCCGCCTCGGCGAAGGGGCGATGGTCGAGGAACGGCGGGAAGAACACGTTGCGCTTCTTGTTGTGCAGCAGGGCTTCGATGCAACTCATGTCGAGCCGGGTCGGGCTGAGGATCAGGTCGGCACTGCGGATCGCATCGCCGGCGGCTTCGTGTCCGACGGCCCACGGACCGCCCGCCCGCTTGGGCGCATAGGACGCTTCGGCGACGACGTAGGGAATGCCGAGCGCGCGGCTGACCGCCGGCCCGATCCAGTCGGGCGCCTTGTAATAGACGTGATAGGTGAACCAAAGATCGGGCGGCTCGTTCTGCCACTTGGCGGCAAGGCGCGCGGCCTCGGCGACGGCCTTGGCGTGCAAACCGGCGAAGGCTGCGGGATCGGCGCTCCAGGTGCGCAGGTTGGAGGCGACCTGGGCGCGGTAGCCGGCGCGTTCGAGGGCGGCCATGAACAACCGTGCGATGCTGCGATCGCCCGACGGGACGGCGTGTCCCGGCGGCTTCATCGGCGCATAGAAGGCGGCGCGCATTATTCGGCTGCGAGCCGCCGGTCGAGGCCGAAGCGCTCGGCGAGCACGACCAGGCCGGCGTCGAGACCGAAGGCGTCGCGCACCCGCGCCGCGCCGGCCGCACCGAGCCGGGCGCGCTGGCCGGGATCGGCGATCAGTTCGGCCAGCACGTCAGCCAGCGCCTGGGGCCGTTCCGGCGCTACGAGGCGGCCGGTCTCGCGGTCGACGATAAGTTCGGGGATGGCTGCGGTGTCGCTGGCGACGCAGGCGAGCGCCTGGCTCTGCGCCTCCATCAGCACGTTGGGCAGGCCGTCGCGGTCGCCGGAGCGGGCGGTGCGGCTAGCGAGTACGAAGAGGTCAGCGTCGCGGTAGAGCGCGAGCACGTCGGCCTGCGGCAGCGCGCCGCGAAAGTCGATCCTGTCGGCGATGTGCAGGTCGCGCGCAGTCTGCCGCAGCTTGGCCACGAGCGCGCCGCCGCCGACATGGACGAAGCGCCAGTGCAGGCTCACCGGCAGGCGGGCCAGCGCCTGCAACAGAATGTCATAGCCCTTCTTCTCGACCGCGCGCCCGACCGACAGGATGACGACGGGGTCGTGGCCGTCACGGCCGTCCTTGGGCCGGCGCGGTTCGGCGCGCGGCGGGAAACGCGTCAGGTCGAGGCCGTGGTAGGCGAGCGCGACACGGCCCGGTGGCGCCAGCGCAGCGAGATGGTCGCGATGGCCCGCGGTGCAGGTCACCGCCCAGTCGGCGTCGGCGAGCTTCTCGCGCTTTTCCCATTCGGGAATGGTCCAGATGTCCTTGGCGTGGGCCGACAACGAGAACGGCAGGCCGCGCATGATCGCGGCATAGCGCGCGACCGAGCCCGGCGTATGAATGAAGTGGGCATGGAAGCGCACGATGGTCTCGGGCGTCTCGGCGGCGAGCACCAGTGCCTGGCCGAAGCGGCGTACCCGGTTGGGGGTGCGATCGCGCACGAGGTCACGCAGCCAAATGCGCCGGGCGGCGGCGTAGCCCGGCAGCTTGCGCGCCCGCAGCCAGGCGCGCCAGACGCGGCCCGGCTCCTGATAGAGGTATTCCGGCAGGTAGAGGACCGGCGCGCGGATTTCGGCGTGGACCGGATGAGTCGCCGGGTCGGTGGGATGGCGCAGCGAAACGATGCGGACATCGAGGCCGCGCGCCTCCAGGGCGCGAATTTCCTGCGCGATGAAGGTTTCCGAGAGCCGCGGATAACCCTTGAGGATGAAAGCGACGGGACCCGTCACGCGCGCGCCGCGCTCAGGCCTGGCGCGGAATCAGATCGTCGTTGGCGGCGACCGCGGCGTCGCTGATCCACGGCTGGATCAGGCGGTTGACGTTTTCGAGTCCCTCGAGGAGACCCGGCACGACGACCTCAGAAGGCGTCCGCTGCTGCGGCATGGCGCGGATCGCTGCGGCCATGACCTTGGGGTCGAGTTCGGTCGCCTCGAGCATGCGGATAAGGCCCAGCTCCTGGGCGCGCGAGGCGCGGATGTACTGTTCGAGGCGCGGCTCGGTGCGGGGCACGACGATCGCCCGTTTGTCGAGCGACAGGATTTCGCAGAACGTGTTGTAGCCGCCCATGGCGATGATGCCGGCGGCATTGGCCTCGAGCGACTCCATCTGCGGGTCGAAGGTGATGGCCTCGACGCGTTTGAGCTTGGCGGCGCGGCGCTTGAATTCGTCCTGACGCTCGGGCTGCATGAACGGGCCAAGCACCAGCAGCGCGGGGTAAGGCAGCAGCGGGTCGTGCTCGTAGGCGCGCAGCACCCACTCGATCAACTCTTCGCCGTCGCCGCCGCCACCCGTGGTCACCAGCAGATACGGATCCTGCGGCATCTTCGGAATCGGACGCGGCGATGAGGCGCGTGGCACGTTGCGGCGCAGATAGCCTGTGTAGGTCATCTTGTCGGCGACCGAGCGTGGCATCGGCAGGTCGGCCAGCGGTTCGCAAATCTGCGGCAGGCCGTAAATCCAGATTTCGTCGTAGAGGCGGCGCAGCGCCGGCATGGCGTTCTTGCGCTGCCATTCGGGCGCAAGCAGCGTCGGCGAATCCATCACGTCGCGCAGGCCGAGCACGAGGCGGGTGCCGCGCTCCTTGAGCATTTCCAGCGTATCGGTGACTTCGCCGCGCAAGCCGAGCGGCTCCTTGTCGACGATGAACACGTCGGGATCGAAGATGTCGGCGGTGTGGCGGATGATCGACGAACGCATCGACAAGGTCTTTTCCAAATCGATGTCGAGATTGAGCGTGGTGTACTCGCCGTTGCGCAGCTTGATGACGCCAGGCACGCGAACGAAGTCGACCCGCGCCCTGAAGTCGAAACTGCCGATAATGGGAGAGCCGGACAGGATGAGCACCGAAAGATGCTCGTACCGGCGCACCAGCGAATGGGCGATCGCGCGGCAACGGCGCAGATGGCCCAGGCCCATCGTGTCGTGGCTGTAGATCAGAACCCGGGCGCTTTGCCCCCCGGCCCGGTTCTTATGGGTGCCCTCGCCCGGCATGGCCGGGACTATGGCATAGCCTCCAAGGCTGGCCCAAACGCAAATTTTGTCTATGCTGCGGGCGGTTACACAGGGTTCGACGGCGCCTGCATAGGGGGGCGGTGCCGACTGGGCAGGGCGGCGCCATGGAACACAGCATATTTCGGTACATTCTGCGCTACAGCTCGCGCCAGCAGATCAATCTGACGATTCTGGCGGTTGTTTCGTTTCCGTTCCTCTACGCCTTCTACGAGCTGCCCAAGCAGATCATCAACAAGGCGATCCAGGCGAATCCTGAGGATTTCCCGCGAAATATCGAGCTTTTCGGCCTCGATGCGACCGCCATGGGTGCGCCCGAGGTGGGCCAGGTGTCGTGGCTGATCCTGCTTTGCAGCCTGTTTCTTGTCCTCGTGGTCATCAACCAGGGCTTCAAATACGTCATCAACGTCTACAAGGGCCTGACCGGCGAGCGCATGCTGCGGCGGCTGCGCTACGACCTCTATTCGCGGGTCCTGCGCTTCCCCAAGAGCACTTTCCGCAACATGTCGCAGGGCGAGATCATTCCCATGATCACGGCCGAGGTCGAGCCGCTGGGTGGCTTCATCGGCGACGCCTATTCGCAGCCGGCCTTCCAAGGCGGCCAGTTGCTGGTCATCCTCGGCTTCCTGTTCGCGCAGGACCCGATCATGGCCGCCGCCGCCGTCGCCCTGTATCCGATCCAGCTCTACATCATCCCCAAGCTGCAGCGCCGCGTGAACCTGCTCGGCAAGGAGCGCGTGAAGCTGGTGCGCCAGCTGTCTGACCGCATCGGCGAGACGATCAGTGGCGTCGAGGAAGTCCACGTCCACGACGGATCGCGCCGGGAGCGTGCCGAGTTCGCCCGCCGTCTCGGCGCGATCTTCGACGTGCGCTACAAGATCTACCGCCAGAAGTTCGTCATCAAATTCCTCAACAACTTCATCCAGCAGCTCGGCCCGTTCTTCTTCTACTCGATCGGCGGCTATTTGGTGATCGAGGGCAACCTCGAGGTCGGTACGCTGATGGCGGCGATCGCCGCGCACAAGGATCTCGCGGCGCCGTGGAAGGAGTTGCTGAACTACTATCAGATCCAGGCCGACTCGCGGATCAAGTACGAGGTCGTGGTGTCGCAGTTCGAGCCGGCCGGCTTGCTCGATCCTTCGATGCAGGACGACGAACCGGAGACCGCCGAGCCGCTGACGGGCGATGCCGCGATCAACAACCTGACGCTCTACGACGACCAGGAAAACGCCGTCGTCGACGCCGCCAACCTGAAGTTCAAACTGAACGAGCGGATCGGGTTGCTGGGCCCGCCTGGTTCGGGACGCGAGGATCTGGCGATGTTGCTGGCACGGCTGGTGCCGCCGTCGTCGGGCTCGATCTCGATCGCCGGCTCCGACATTGCTCAGGCGCCCGAGGCGGTAACTGGACGACGCATGTCCTATGTCGGATCGGGTGGCTTCGTCTTCGCGGCGACGATTGGCGACAACCTCTACTACGGCCTGCGCCACAAGCAACTCGGCGCCAACGAGGACGAGGAAACCGCACATCTCCACGAATCGCGGGTCAGTGAGGCGCGCGCCTCGGGCAACTCGGCCGACGACGTCTATGGCGAGTGGACGGACTATGCGGCGGCCGGCGCCGACGGACCCGACACGCTGGCGCAGCGCGCGCTCGACGTGCTTGACCTCGTGGAGTTGACGAACGACGTCTATCAGTTCGGCCTGCGCGCGACGATCGACCCGGACAGCGAACCGGGCGTCGCCGATGCGGTGCTGAAGGCGCGCACACGACTGCGCGAGAAGATGGACGCCGACGAAACGACCGCGCATCTCGTCGAGCGCTTCGATCCGTTCCGCTACAACAGCAATGCGACGGTGGGCGAGAACCTGCTGTTCGGCAGTCCGGTGGGCGATTCCTTCAACATGGACCGGCTCGGCAACAACGCCTACGTGCTGGAGGTTCTCGACAAGGCCAAGCTCACCGAGCGCGTGCTCCAGACCGGCCATCAGGTCGCGGCGACGATGGTCGAACTGTTCGCCGACCTGCCGCCGGACCATGAGTTCTTCCAGCAGTTCAGCTTCATCTCGTCGGACGACCTGCCGTTCTATCAGGCGATCCTGAGCCGGGTGGGCAAGGACAACCTCGATCAGCTCAAGCCTGACGAGCGCGGCCGATTGATGTCGCTGCCGTTCCTGCTGATCCCGGCGCGGCATCGTCTGGGCATCGTCGACGAGGCGTTCCAGGACCAGATCCTCGAGGCGCGCAAGATCTTCGCCGACAACCTGCCGGAAGACCTGCAGGGCGCCGTCGAGTTCTACGACCCCGACATGTATATCGGCGCCACGAACCTTCAGGACAACATCCTGTTTGGCAAGATCGCCTACGGCGAGGCCGAGGCCGCCACGCGGGTCGGCCAGCTGCTTTCCGACGTGATCGAAGAGAGCAATTTGCGCGACACGGTTGTCAGGGTGGGCCTGAATTTCCATGTAGGTATTGCAGGGGCGCGTTTGACCCCGACCCAGCGCCAGAAGCTGATCCTGGCGCGTTCGGTGATCAAGCGGCCCGACCTGATGATCGTGGCCGACGGCCTGTCTTCGGTCGACATGTCGGCACAGGCCCGGATGGCCGAGCGCCTGTGCAAGGAGTTCGACGGCCGCTGCCTGGTCTGGATTCTGCCGAATCCGGACTTCGCAGCGTCGTTCGACCGGATTGCCGTGATGAAAAGCGGTAAGATCGTAAGAGCCGGCACCTATCAGGAACTGGGTGACGGTGAAGGCCTCGCCAAGCTGATAGAAGAAAAATAGGTTCCTAGGGGGAGAAACCGCGGTGAGCCTCAACGAAGAAGTCGAACTGCTGCGCAACGTTCCGCTGTTCGCGAACCTCGAGCCGTCCAAGCTCAAGCTGCTCGCGTTCACCAGCGAACGCCTGACCTTTCGCAAGGACCAGGATCTTTGCAAGGAAGGCGACATGGGCGACGCGGCGTTCATCGTCATCGACGGCGAATGCGACGTGCTGATCAACACCGGCGCCGCGGAACTGACCTCGGTCGCACGCGCCAAGAAACACGACTTCGTCGGCGAGATCGCCATCCTGTGCGACGTGCCGCGAACCGCGACCGTGCGCGCGCTCACCGACGTCACGGTGCTGCGCATCTCGAAGGAACTGTTCTTCCGGCTCGTGCGGGAGTTTCCGGAAATGGCGGTGCAGATCATGCGCGAGCTCGCAGCCCGCGTGGAGCGCACCAACTCGCAGCTCGCCCGCGCGCTGGGCCGCGCCGCCGACTAGATTTCGTCTTCGCGTGAGCCGGCTCGATTCGGCCCCTTCGACTCGCGCGCCGTCGGCGCGCGGCTCAGGATGACGCGCAGGTGAGCAGGCTTGATTCGGCGATTCGCAGGCTTCAGGCGCAGCGCGCTTGTCTCGATCATGCCGCCGCGCTGATCGCGGATCGCGATGGGATCATTCTCGAGTTCGGTCTCGGCAACGGACGCACGTACGATCACCTGCGCGGCCTGTTCCCCGAGCGCGACATCTACGTGTTCGAGCGCGCGGTCAGGGCGCATCCGGATTGCATCCCCGACGCCGATCATCTGTTCGAGGGCGACTTCTTCGACACCCTGCCCACGGCGATCGCGCGTCTCGGCGCGACGGCCGTACTGGCGCACTGCGACATCGGTTCGGGCGATGCGGCGGAAAGCGCAGCGCTCGCTGCCGCGCTGGCGTCCGCCATGGCGCCGCTGCTGGCGCCAGGCGCGGTGGTCATGAGCGACCTGGCGATGGGCACGACACGCCTTGCGACCCTGGATTTGCCAGACGGTGTCGATGAGGGGCGATATTTCCTGTATCGCTCGGACTAGATGTCCAGATCGACCAGCACCGGGACGTGGTCGGAGGGGTTCTTCCAGCCACGGACGCGGTAGGCGACCTCCATGCCCTGCAGGGCGTCGGTCAGGGCGCCGGTGATCCAGACGTGGTCGAGGCGGCGGCCCTTGTTGGCGCGGCGCCAGTCTGGCGCGCGGTAGCTCCACCAGGTGTAGAGCTTGTCCTCTGGCGGCACGATGCGACGCATGGCGTCGACCCAGTCGTGCGCGGCGAAGGCGCGGTCGTAATGCTCGACCTCGACCGGGGTATGCGAGACGACGCGCAGCAACTGCTTGTGCGACCAGACGTCGGTCTCGAGCGGGGCGACGTTGAGGTCGCCGACGAGAATGCATTTCGCGGCCGGCAGGGCGCGACCCCAGTCTTCCAGTTCGCGGTAGAAGCGCAGCTTCTCGTCGAATTTGGGATTCTTCGCCGGGTCCGGCACGTCGCCGCCGGCCGGGATGTAGAAGTTGTGCAGTTCAATCCCGCCGGGCAGCGTCGCGAACACGTGGCGCGCGCTGACGCTGTCGCACCATTGTTTCGTTCCGGCGTCTTGCAGCGGCACTTTGGAAACGATCGCGACGCCGTGGTAGCCCTTCTGGCCGTGGATCGCGAAGTGGCTGTAGCCGAGGTCCTCGAAGCCGGCGCGCGGGAACAGCTCGTTTGGCACCTTGGTTTCCTGGAAGCAGATGACGTCAGGGTTCCAGGTGCGCGCGAAGCGGCGCGCCACCGTCAGGCGGTGGCGAATCGAGTTGATGTTCCAGGTAGCGAGGCGCAGCGCCATCAGCGCGGCGCCTAGAAGACCGACAGGGTCGTGCCGGCGACGCCGAGCGGCAGGCGGCCCGCCTCGAACAGGCGAAACCTGAGGGCGAAGGGATGATCCTCTTCGGCACCCGCGGCGAGCACGAGGGCGGCCTGGTAGGCGCCCGCGACGGCCCAGCCGGCGGCTGCATTGAGGAAGGATTCCTCGTCGGATTCGGGCGTGAAGCCCGCGTTGATCGCCATGTTGCTGGCGGCTTCCAGCGCGACGCCGGCGCATTGCGCGGCGATATGGTTGAGCGCGTTGGTGAGTTCGACCTCGTCGACATGTTCCAGGGCCTGTTCGAGCAGGCCGGCCTTGAGCTGTTCCTCGGCTTCCCACCAGTCGGTGTTCCAGTCCGGGTTTTCGGCGACCAGCGCGGCTTCGTCCCAGGATTCGACCTGGGCGACGGCGGCGTCGGGGAAGCCGGCGGCGGCGAGATAGGCGCCGGCGGTGGCGCTGTCGTCGGACGACAGCGGTTCTCCGAGACGGGTGAACCACGGGATGTCGATCACCGCGCGGGCGAAGCGCGCCATGATCGTCAGGCGCTGGATCTGCTGATCCAGCACCTCGTCGTAGTCGCCGTCCTCTTCTTCGTCGTCGTCGGGTGTGTCGTTCATCGGGTGCCGGCCCGGCGTTCTTCGGCGCGCTGCCGCGCGGCGTCACCGAAAGCCTCGAACAGGTTGCGGTAGAAGGGGTTCTTCTCGACGCCGAACTCCGGGTGCCACTGCACACCGAGTGCGAAGGCGGGCGACTCGTTGACGCTCAGCGCCTCGATGGTCGAATCCGGGGCCACCGCTTCGACCGTGGTGCCGGGCGCGGCCTTGTCGATGCCCTGGCCGTGGAGCGAATTGACGCCGACTGTCTCGCCGCCGGCGAGCGCGTGCAACCGGCCTTCCTTGCGCACCTCGATGTCGTGGCAGATGCCCATCTGCACCTCGATCGGCTTGGTGCGGTCGCGGCGGTGATCGAAGCGGCCTGGAACCTCGTGCAGAAACTGGTGCAACGTGCCGCCGAGCGCGACGTTGAATTCCTGGAAGCCGCGGCAGATCGCGAACACCGGCACGCCCTGGTCGATGCAGGCGCGGATCAGCGGCAGGCTGGTTTCGTCGCGGTGCGGATCGTGCAGGTCGCCCTCGCGCGCCGGCGGGCCTTCGTAGTGATGCGGTTCGATGTTCGATGCGCCGCCGGTCAGCAGCAGGCCGTCGAGATGGCCGACGATGTCGGTGACGTCGAGGTCCTCGCCCATCGCCGGGATGACGATCGGGTGGCAGCCCGAGACGCGGGCCACGGCTTCGGCGTTGGTGTGGCCGACCGCGTGCATGGGCATTCGGCGCGCCATCATGTGAATGACGCTGGCGGGTATTCCCACGACGGGTTTGCGTGCGCTCATCGGTTCATCCTGCCGGAAAGAACGGCGCGGGTACCGCGCCGGCCACCCCTGATAGAAAGGCATTCGCGCCGTCCTTTCAAGACGGCGGGCGCCGATCAGCCGCCTTCGGGGTCGGAATTGCGGAACGGATTGGGATCGACGAAGCGGAAGAGCTCTTCGTCGAGGGTCAGGTTGGTGCGCATGTCGGTCAGCGCCACGGTCGTGCGCCGTCCCTGGGCATCGACCACGATCCACTGGCGCAGGGCCAGCGGCGCGTCGCCGAACACCAGCGTCACTTCTCCCTCGCCCGGATTCTCGGGATCGGTCACCGTGATCGACAGCGCGCCGGGCTCGTCGCGCATACGGGTCACCGCGAGGTCGTCGTCGGCGAAGGAGAAGCGGTCGGCGAGCAGGAAGGCAAGCGGCGTCGCGCCGAGCGGCAGGTAGGTCACCTGGTCGAGCTCGGCGTCGTAGAAGACGAAGGTGCGTCCGGTGGCGACCATCAGGATCGGCGTGGGCGGCGTGTACTCGAAGCGCAGCCGCCCGGGTCGCTGCAGGTAGAGGTCGCCCGAGGCGACGGCGCCGTCCTCGGCGTACTGCACGAAGCGTGCGTGCATGGTGCGGATGTCGTTGAGGTACGCCTCGACGCGGGCGAGCGCCTGCTGCTGGGCGGCGCTCGGCGTGTTGGCGGCCTGCGCCGCGAACGACGCGCACAAGAGAACCAGCGCCGGGAGCGCCCGGCGTGCGAGGAAACGGTTCAGCATGTCCCTATTGTTCTTCGCGCGGGATCACTCGGGCAAGGACTTCCCGCTTGCCGACGTGGTTGGCGGGGCTCACGATTCCTTCAGCTTCCATGCGCTCGATGATGCGCGCGGCCCGGTTGTAGCCGATCTGCAGGTGGCGCTGGACGAAGCTGGTGGAGGCCTTGCCCTCGCGGCAGATCAGATCGACGGCGCGGTCGTACATCTCGTCGTCCTTGCCGCCTTCGCCGCCGGCGCCCGGCGCCGAGGGCGCGTCGGGCTCCTCGGTGATCGATTCGATGTAGGCGGGCGCCGCCTGCTGGCGCAGATGGCTGACCACTTTCTCGACCTCGCCGTCGGAGACGAAGGGGCCGTGCACGCGGCTGATCTTGCCGCCGGCCGCCATGTAGAGCATGTCGCCCGAGCCGAGCAGCGTTTCCGCCCCGGGCTCGCCGAGAATGGTGCGGCTGTCGATCTTCGAGGTGACCTGGAAGGAGATGCGCGTCGGGAAGTTGGCCTTGATGGTGCCGGTGATGACGTCCACCGAGGGGCGCTGGGTCGCCATGATGAGATGGATGCCGGCGGCGCGCGCCATCTGCGCGAGGCGCTGGACCGAGGCCTCGATCTCCTTGCCGGCGATGAGCATGAGGTCGGCCATCTCGTCGACGACGACGACGATGTAGGGCATCGGCTCGAGGTCGAGCGGCTGTTCCTCGAACACGGGTTCGCCGGTGTCCTGATCGAAGCCGGTCTGCACCGTGCGATTGAGGCTCTCCCCCTTCTTCCTGGCGTCGGCGAGGCGCTGGTTGTAACCGGCGATGTTGCGCACGCCGAGATGCGACATGGCGCGGTAGCGCTGTTCCATCTCGCGCACCGCCCACTTCAGCGCGACGACGGCCTTGCCGGGCTCGGTGACCACCGGCGCGAGCAAATGCGGAATGTCGTCGTAGACCGACAGTTCGAGCATCTTGGGGTCGATCAGGATCAGGCGGCACTGCTCGGGCTTCATGCGGTAGAGCAGCGACAGGATCATCGAGTTGACCGCGACCGACTTGCCCGACCCGGTGGTGCCGGCGACCAGCAGATGCGGCATCCGCGCGAGGTCGGCGAAGATCGGCTCGCCGCCGATGTCCTTGCCGAGCGCGAGGGTCAGGTTCGAGCTCTGGTTTTCGTAGTCGGCGCTGGCCAGAAGCTCGCGCAGGTAGACCGTCTCGCGCCGCGCGTTGGGCAGCTCGATGCCGATGGCGTTGTGACCCGGAATAACGGCGACGCGGGCGGAGGCTGCACTCATCGACCGCGCGATGTCGTCGGCGAGGCCGATGACGCGCGAGGCCTTGGTGCCGCGCGCAGGCTCCAGTTCGTAGAGCGTGACGACGGGACCGGGATGCACCTTGGTGATCTCTCCGCGGACGCCGAAGTCCTCGAGAACGCTTTCGAGCATGCGCGCGTTCTGTTCCAGCGCGTCCTCGCTGATGGCGGTGCGCGCGACCTTGCCCTCGGCCAACAGGCTGAGCGCCGGGAGCGTCACCTCGTTGCCGGGCCCGAGGTCGAGCGAGGGCTGGGCCTCGGCGGCGGCGCGCTTGCCGCGGCGCAGCTTGGGCACCGACTTGGCGACGCGGGTGATCGGCGCGGTGATCGCCGGCGCGTCGGCCTTGGCGCCGAGGGACGGCTCGGGCGCGTCGTCCTCCTCGATGTCCGGCGCAGGATCGGTTTCGGCCTCGAGCGGGCGACGCAGCAGGCTGGGTTCGGCGCGTGCGCCGCGGGCGCCGTGCAGAAG
>JAYOEZ010000046.1:0-25562 GCA_038116985.1 Alphaproteobacteria bacterium
TCTGGGCTTCTTCTTCCTGGGTCAGACCTTCTTCGAACTGCTCTGCGGCACTCATGCTTGCCTCCGTCTTTTTCAATCGGCCGTCGGCCGAACCTGTATATCGATACTTCAGTAATTCTTAGATCGGTCGTCGACCGCGTGGCCACGTTTCGGAATCAGCATCGAGCGCTCGAACGAAATGACCACGTCGCCGTCCTGATTCTTGCCCGTCGTTCTGATCGTGACGATACCTTGATTGGGACGCGACTTCGACTCGCGCACGTTCAATACCTCCGACTCAGAGTAGAGCGTATCGCCGACGAAGACCGGCCCGGTCAGCTTGATGTCGCTCCACCCTAGGTTGGCTATCGCCTTGGACGACGTATCAGCCACGCTTTGGCCGACTGCGATCGCCACCGTGAGCGGGCTGGAGACCAGGCAACGGCCGAACTCGCTGTCTTTGGCGAACTCCTTGTCGAAATGGAGCGGATGCTGGTTCATCGTCAGGAGCGTGAACCACGTGTTGTCGGATTCCGTGATGGTTCGGCCGGGCCGGTGCTCATATACGTCGCCGACCGCAAAATCCTCCAGATAGCGACCGGCGGACTCGCGGTACCGTTTTTCGCCGATTTCCTTGGCCACGACGACCATACGCGCCCTCCTGTCCGGACATTTAACGAATTGGCCGAAACCTAGCGCAAGCGCCCACATCCGCGCAATCTGACCGCCTACCCTCGCCGCCTAGCGGTCAGGAGGCGATGATTTCCGCCAGTTCTTCTGGGCCCCTGTGGGCCTGCCACAGCAGCGCCGCGAGGTCGGCAAAGCGCTGCATCAGGTCGAAATCGACTTCCCGGTAGCTGTAGCGCGCCTGGGAGCCCGCAATCAGCTGCCCCACCATCGCCCCGCCGAAGAACATGGGAACATACATCGATGATCCCATGCGTGAGGTCTTGAGGATCTGCTTGAAATCGGTGTGCTCGTCGGTGTTGGCCAGCAGTAACGGCTCCTGCTCGCGCACGACGCGACCGGGATGCCCCAGCGTGATGTCGATCTGCATATGTTGCTGTTCCGGGGGAAATCCCGACTGAGCAATGAACACGTTATGGGCGCGGTCCGGCGCAATCATGACAACCGCGGAGACCGCGTACTGGACCTCACCTTGCTTAAGGCCGCCCGGTCTCAGGTGTGCCGTCTTGTCACCGAGAATCTCCACAACGCAATCCGTCACGACCCGCAAGGCATTCTCGGGGCCGGGCGCACGAAGCCCGTCACGCATCACGCGGACGAGATGCTCGTAGGCCTGTTGCGGTGTGTTGAGCGTCTCGCTCACGCCGGCGACGGAACCTGTTCGGCGAAAGACTGCGCCATTTCCAGCCGCGTCGCTACCCAAACCCCGCGGTGCGCGCGCACGTGCTTCAGAAAGCCTTCGAACGCGCCGATTCGACCCGGACGACCGATGATCCGCAGGTGGAGACCGAGCGACATGATCTTGGGTTCACCGGCGACGCCTTCAGCGTAGAGCCAGTCGAAGGTGTCGGTCGCGTATTTCAGCCATTGGTCCGGCGTCAGCGCCGGATCGGTCCAGAACTTCATGTCGTTGGAATCAACGGCGTACGGCATGATGACAATCGGCTTGCCGCCGGCGGACTCCCAGAACGGCACGTCGTCCGAGAAGTCGTCCATGTGGTAGGCGAAGCCTTCCTCGGCCAGCAGGCGCCGCGTGTCCGCGGTGTGCAGATAGCGCGAGAGCCAGCCGTAGGGCCGCGTGCCCGTAGTCTTCTCGATGGACTCGACGGCCTTGCGGATGTACTCGCGCTCGGTCGCCTCATCCATGCGGTGTTGAGCCTGCCAGCGATAGCCGTGCGAGCAGGCCTCATGACCGCGATCGCGAATGTAGTCGCCAATCTGCGGCGCGCGCTCGAGCGCAAGCGCGCAGGCGGTCCATGTCGCCTTGATATCGTAGGCATCGAGCAGACGCGCGACGCGCGGAAAGCCTGCCTTGATGCCGTACTGATAGTTCGATTCGTTGCCGAAATTGCGCAGCGGCCCTTTGACAAACACGCCCAGTTCATCGACCGGCTCCATCCCCTTGTCACCGTCGAGGATGCTACCCTCGGCACCTTCTTCGACGTTGACCACGACCGACAGAGCGATCTTGGCATCACCCGGCCATCTCATCGGCTTCGTCTCGCTCACTGCAATCTCCCTATTCCGCCGCCGCGCGGGCGCCGCCGTTCCAGTATTGCTGCGCATAGGCCGCCGTACGCGTCAGCGCGCGGCGGGCGTCTTCGAGCATGTCGGTGTACTGGTGCCAAACATGGATCATTTCCGGCCACACCTCGAGGTCGACCTGCACGCCGTGCCGCTTGGCCTGACCAAACAACGCAATGGCGTCGCCCATCATCGCTTCGCTGCCGCCTACTTGAATGAGCATCGGCGGCACCCCGGACAGATCGCCCCGCCACGGCGAGACCTTCGGGTCCGTCATGTCGCCGTCATCGCCCACATAGGCCCGCGCCATGCCGAGCAGGCGCTCGCGCGTCGCCGTCGGATCGACGCCTTCCATAAGATCGTATGTGTCAAAGCCACAGGCGATGTCGACCCACGGCGACATCAGCAGCAGCGCGGCCGGGACCGGTTCGCCACGCTCGACCAGCGTCATCGACAGCGCCACCGCGAGGCCGCCGCCGGCGGAATCACCGCTGACCGCGATATTGCCGGGCGAGACGCCCTGGCCCGTAAGCCATTCCCACGCCTGCAAGGCGTCATCGATCGCCGCCGGATATGGATGTTCAGGGGCGAGGCGATAATCCACCATGTAGACGGGAACGCCGGCTTCCTTCGCCAGATAGGCACCAATAGGGCGATGCGTTGCGGGCGATCCGAACACGTAGCCGCCGCCGTGCAGGTGAATGATCGCGCGCGAGTCATCGGCGCCCGCGACGGTCAACTTCTCGGCAGGAACGCCGCCCATGTCGACGGTGCCGTGATCGACACCAGGCGTGCGGGGCCGCTTGGCCGCTGCCACCTCACGCAGCGCCCGAATCTCCTCGCGCGTCGCATCCAGCGGCGGGGCGGTCTCCTTGATGTACTCGCGAACCTTGAGGATCTCGCTCACCGTTGCCTCCTCAATGCATCTCCTGGCCGCCGGATACGTCCAGGTTCTGACCGGTTACGTATTCGCCCTCGCGCGAACACAGAAATGCGCACATGGCTGCGATGTCGCTGGTCTTGCCGACGCGCCCAAGGGGAATCTGCTTCGCGCGCGTTTCGAGGAGTTCCTCGACGGTAATCCCCAACGACTTGGCGCGGAACTCGTTCTGACGCGCACCCAGCCCTGTCGTTATGTGGTTGGGGCAAACCGTATTCACGGTGATGTTGTGCGGCCCAAACTCGAGCGCGGCGGTCCGGGTGAGTCCCACAAGCGCATGCTTCGATGAGACGTAGGCCGCGAGATCAGGAAACCCGCGCTTCGCAGCCTGCGAGGCGATCGAGACGATGCGCCCGCCGCCGCCCTGGGCGATCATCTGCTTGGCAGCGTGCTTTATGCCGAAGAACGCACCGCGCAGGTTGACGTCGAGCACCGCGTCCCAGTCTTCCCGCGTCAACTTCAGCGTCGAGTTCATGATGTAGCCGACACCGGCGTTGTTCACCATCACGTCCAAGCGCCCGAACTTATTGACCGCCACATTGATTGCGGCTTCGACCTGGTCTTCATCGCGAACGTCGCAGACCACGGCAGCCGCTTTTTCGCCGTCGGCGTTGAGCGCATCGACAATGCTTTGGAGTTCCTCGGCAGTGCCGATGTGTTCGGCCCCGAAGCGTTCGCCCTTGGGTTCGCCGATGTCGGTCAGGACGACCCGGGCACCCTCTTCCACTAACCGTTGGGCGATGGCGGCGCCGATGCCGCCATGTCGACCCGCGCCGGTAACGACCGCGACCTGGTCCTTGAGGTCGTACATCTCTAGTGCATCTCCTCGCCGCCGGAGACGTCGAGGTTCTGCCCGGTTACGTAACTCGCCTCATCAGAGCACAGGAACGCTGCCATGGCGGCGATGTCGCTGGTCAAGCCGACGCGGCCGAGCGGAATACGCGAACGCATCGCAGTCATGTAGTCGTCCTCGCTCTGGCCGCCCGCAGCGCTGAAGTGCTCGTTCTGCCAGGCACCGAGGCCGGTCGTGACGTGATTGGGACAGATCGAGTTCACGCGAATGTTGTGACCGCCGAACTCCAACGCTGCGGTGCGCGTCAGACCGACGACGCCATGCTTCGAGGAGACGTAGGCCGCGGCACCGGCGAAGCCGCGCTTTGCCGCCTGGGAGGCGACATTGATGATCGTCCCGCCCTCGCCCTGTTCGATCATCTGCGTGGCGGCGTGCTTGATGCCGAAGAACACGCCCCGCAAATTGACGCCCAGAACGGCATCCCAATCCTTTTGCTCAAGGTTGAGGATGTCGGTCATCAGGTAACCGATCCCGGCGTTGTTGATCATGATGTCGAGGCGACCGTAGGTGGCCACGGCCTTCTTTACCGCCGCCTCAACCTGCGCTTCATCGAGAACATCGCAGACCTGCGCCGCAGCGGTGCCGCCCGCCTTTTCGATCTCGCCCACGATCTCGTTCATCTCGTCGGTCATGCCGATATGCTGGGACGAAAATTGCGCGCCCTTTTCGGCCCCGATGTCGGTGATGACGACCTTCGCGCCCTCGGCCGCGAGCCGCTTGGCCATCGCCTCGCCCAGACCGCGATGCCGGCCGGCGCCGGTGACGAGCGCCACCTTTCCCTTCAGATCGTACATGCCCCCTCCCTTTGGCCATGTACGGGTAGGCCGGCCCCTCAGGACCCGGCCTACCCGTTTGCTGATCAGCCCGCGAACTTCTCGGTCACGATAAAGACCGGGTTGTTGGCGAATTTCTGGAACTGAGCCGCGACCTTTTGCATGCGCGGTTCCTTGCCGATGTCGGCGACGAGCGAGTCGAGCCCCGTAACATGCAGGATCTCGAAGTACTTGTAGGGCGGCTTCTTCTTCGAACCGAAGATGCCTTCCGCCCGGTAGACGCTGAAATCCTTGACCGACTTGAGGCCGCCGGCGATCGGAACATCCGTCTGGCGCGCCCATTTCTCGTAGGCGGCCGGACTAACCCCCCGCCGCAAGTTGAACAAGACGATCAGGGTTCTGGCCTTGCTGGCCGGCTTCGCGGCAGCCCGCTTCCGGGCGGCCGCCTTCCTCTTGGGCGCTGTGCGCTTTGCGGCCGCCTTCTTGGCCGGTTTGCGCTTTGCCACAGACTTACTCCGCGCAGGCGCCTTTCGTGCCTTGGCTTTGGCCTTCTTCGCGGACTTCTTTTTCTTGAGTGCCATGGTCGTTCCTCCGGGGAGCGCTACGCGCTCCAAATTGTGGACGAGCGATTATAGAAACGATCCTGCGCCGCGCCATAGCGCGGCTTGCATCACGCAGCCAGGATCAGGTCGCTCGCCTTCTCGCCGATCATGATCGATGGCGCATTGGTGTTGCCACCAACGAGGGTCGGCATGATCGACGCGTCGGCCACTCTCAGGCCCTGCACACCGCGCACCCGCAGTTGCGGATCCACAACCGCCGTGTCGTCGCCCCCCATCTTGCAGGTCCCGACCGGGTGATAGATCGTTTCCGCGGTTTCGCGAATCCAGGCGTCGATCCCATCGTCGTCCTGTACGCCGGGGCCGGGCGTTTTCTCGGCACCGCGCAAGGCGTCGAATTCCTTTTGAGAGAACACATCCCGTAGAATCTTCACTCCGTCACGTAGCGTCCGTACATCGTTGGGCGCCGACAGGAAATTGGTGTGGATCGCCGGCTGAACGTGCGGATCGCGCGACTTGGCGCGCACCCATCCCCGGCTCTCGGGACGCAGACAGCACACATTTGAAAAGAACCCGTGGGTGTGAAGGCCGCCGCTTTCCGGGCCCAGCCCGGGAAGAAAGTGGAACTGTATGTCCGGAATCTCCAACTCGGGCCGCGTCTTGACGAAGCCGCCGCCTTCGAGCGGAAACGCCGCAGCGGGACCGGTGCCGAACAACGCCGCCTGCAAGAGCGCCAGCGGCGCCACGTGGGGCCGAAACATGCTGCGAAAGGTCACCGGTTGCGTGCACAGGTGCTGCACGTAGACGGCGACGTGATCCTGCAGGTTCTGACCCACGCCCTTGCTTTCCGCCAACACATTGACGCCGATGGCAGCCAGATCCTCGGCACGCCCGATGCCCGACAACTGCAAAATGGCGGGCGAATTGATCGCGCCGGCGCTCAGCACGACTTCGGCTTCGGCGTGGGCCAGCGCTCGCTCACCGGCGCGCTCGTACTCGACGCCGACCGCCTTCTTGCCTTCGAACACAACCTTGGTCGTGTGCGCGTTCGTTATGATGTCGAGGTTCGGGCGTCGGCGCGCAGTCTTGAGAAAGGCGACCGCGGTGCTTTGGCGCCGGCCATTGGCGATCGTGAAGTCGTAGCGCCCGAAACCTTCTTGCTGCGCACCGTTGAAGTCGTCGGTCAGGGGATAGCCGGCGGCATGGCCCGCGGCAATGAACGCATCGAACAGCGGATTCTCCATCCGGCCCCGCTTCACGCGCAGCGCGCCGTCGTTTCCGTGGAAGTCGTCGGCGCGATCAAGGTGCTGCTCGGACTTGCGGAAATAGGGCAGGACGTCGTCGTAGGACCAGCCCTCACACCCTTGCTGGCGCCACAGATCGTAGTCGCGTGCATGTCCCCGGATATAGACCATGCCGTTGATCGACGAAGACCCGCCCAGCGTCTTGCCGCGCGGGATCGGAATCTCACGGTCATTGAGGTTGGGGTCGGGCTCCGAGGTGTAGCTCCAGTTGCTCATGCGCGACGGATAGAGAACGCCGCACAGGAGCGGAATGTGGATCATCGGATTGATGTCGCGCCCGCCCGCCTCCAGCAGCAACACCCGGTGCCGCGGGTTCTCGGAAAGACGGTTCGCAATGACGCAACCGGCCGAACCGGCGCCTACAACGATGTAGTCGTAGCGCGACACTGGAAGTCTCTAGTGCGCCAGCAGCTCCTCGGGGAGGTCGCCCTCCGCGACACGCCAGCAGCGCACGCTCCGCCCGTCGGGAAGTTCCGTCAGCGACTGTGGCATATCGCGGCACTTGTCGACCTGCGACGGACACCGACCGTAGAGATAGCACCCCTTCGGGAGGTTCTCCGTGATCGGGCTCGGGATCTCGCCGGACAACGTTTCACGCACCTCCCTGTCTACGCGGCGGTTCGCCGTGTCGGGGAACAGATGCGATGCCAGAAGCGCGCGTGAATAGGGATGTCGGGGCCGATTGAACACCTGGTCCTTGGTGCCGACTTCGACAACCTGCCCAAGGTACAAGACGACCACCCGATGGCAGATGTACTTCACGGTCGTGAGGTCGTGCGAGATGAACAGGTAGGCGATGCCCAGCTTCGCCGAGAGATCCATGAGAAGCCTGATGATCTCGGCCGTCGTTTCGGGCGTCAGCGCTGAAGTCGGCTCATCGAGCACGATGAAGTCCGGATTCGACGCAATCGCCCGCGCGATCGACGTGCGTTGCTGGCGCCCTGCGCTCATCTCTCGCGGCAGCGCGAAGCGCATCGACGGCTCCAGCCCGACAAGCTTTAGCAGCTCGGTGATGCGATCTTCCCGCTCCTTGTCGGAGAGGTTGGTGTGCAGCTTCAGAGGCTCGGAGAGCACCTGATGCACGGTCCAGCGCGGGTTGAGCGAATCAAGCGGATCCTGGAACACGATCTGCAGATCGCCACGGAACTTTCGGAACTCGCTGGTATCGAGATCTGCAAGATTGCGGCCCTGAAAGACGATCTGGCCTTCGGTCGGCTCGATCAGGCGCAGGACGCAGCGGCCGATCGTCGTCTTGCCCGAACCCGATTCGCCGACCAGTCCCAAGCACTCACCGGCGCGAAGCTTGAAGTCCGCACGCTCGACGGCGTGAACCTTCGATTCCGATCCGCGGATCGGAAAGAGCTTGCTCATGTCGTTGACTTCAAGGATCGGATCCGCCGACAGATCGATCTTTCCGAGAACCGACTCGCCGGCTTCCTGCGCTTCACGCTGCAACTCGAGAATACGCCGGCTGTAGGTGTGCTGCGGCGATTTGAAGAAGGTGTAGACATCCGCGTCTTCGACGACGGTGCCTTCGTGCATGATGACGACTCGGTCGCAGTAATTGGCGACGATGCCGAGGTCCTGCGTCACGAGCACAACGGCCGAATTCGCCTGCCGGCACGTGTCCCACATCTGGTCGAGGAACTGGGCCTGGATGGTCACGTCCAGACCCGAGGTGGGCTCGTCGGCGATCAGCAGCTTGGGGCGAGAGCTGAGTGCGATCGCAATCAGCACGCGCTGCGCCATACCGCTCGAGAGTTCGTGGGCGTATGCCTTCACGCGCCGTTCGGGGTCGTTGATGCCGACCATCTTCAGCATCTCGACCGCATGATCCCACGCTTCGCGCTTGGAGACGTCGTTGTGCGCCCGATACACATTGGCGATCTGGTCGCCGACGCGAATCATCGGGTGCAGCGAGTAGCGCGGATTCTGCACAATCATGCCGATGTCGCGTCCGCGCATTTCGCGGACCTTTTCATCGTCCATGGTGAGGATGTTCTCGCCCATGAAGTTGACCGTGCCTGTCTCGATGATGCCGGGCGGGCGCACCAGCCCAAGGAAGGACATCGCCGCGGTCGACTTGCCGCAGCCCGGCTCGCCCATCAGTCCGACGAATTCGCCTGGCCTCACCGCGAGATTGAAGTCCCTCACCGCATAGACATCCGGCCCCTCGGCGATCGGAAAACGGACGTTGACGTTGCTCGCCTCAAGGATGTGACCGGACGAGGTTCCCGCCGGCGGTGCGTCTTTCGTATCTACAACCATGGCCTGCCCCCTACCGGTAATCTTCTTCGAGACCGTGGCCGACGGCGGCGTAGCCGAAGATGGTCAACGAGATGGCAACACCCGGGAAGATCGACTGCCACCATTCGCCAAGAATGATCTGCGGCGCGCCGATGGCGATCATCAGCCCCCACTCCGGCGTCGGCGGGCGAACGCCTGCACCAACGAAGCTGAGGCCCGAGGTCAACAGGATCGCAAACCCAACGGTGGTCGACAGCTGGATCAACGACGGCACCAGAGAATTGGGAAGAACATGGCGGAAGGCCACCACCCATTCGGAGTTCCCGACGGCGCGCGCCGCCTCGACGTAGCCGCGCGGCATCTGTCCCAGGACCTCGGCGCGCGTGAGCCGAATGAAGATCGGCATGTAGACGACGGTCAGCGCGATAACGATGTTCGTAGTGCTGCGGCCTGAAAGCGCGACCAGGATCATCGCGGTGATGAACACCGGGAACGCCTGCAGCAAGTCCGAGGTACGCATCAGGATTTCCGTGGACCAATGCCTGAAGAAGCCCGCCAACAGGCCGAGCGTCGTCCCCAGGATCATCGAGAACAGGGCCGCAATCAGTGCGATCGAAAGGTCGGTACGCGGTGCGGCCATGGTTCGCGAGAACACGTCCAGGCCCGAGTTGTCCGTCCCGAACCAGTGTGGCGGATCTGCGCCGCGGAATACCGTATCGATGAATAGTTTCGGCCACTCCAAGATGGGTGGCGGCGGCACCGACACATTGCCCGTGGCAAAGTTCGGATCGTAGGGCGAAATCTCCGGCCCCAGGAGGGCCAGAAAGATCGACAAGACGACGATGAACATGCCGAACGCAAAAAGGCGCTCTTCCTTGACCTTGCGCCACAGATCGATCTGACGGCGCTTGGTCGGAATCGTTTCCGTCACCATGTGCGGTTCAACATGCTGATCGATATCCTCGGGGGTCGGGGTGTGACCGCCCGGCTGATTGCTTTGATCGCTCATGGGCCTAGAACGTGATTCGTGGATCGAGGAAGGCGTGCAGGATGTCGATGGCCAGATAGATAATCAGCGACACCATGGCAATGACGAGAACCGTTCCCTGAATTGCGGGGAAATCAAGGTTCAGGATCGACCGGATCGAGTACTCGCCAATGCCGCCCAACGAGTAGATGAGTTCAACCGGAACGGCGCCGCCGAGCAGGAAGCCGTAGATGATCGCGGTGAGCGTCATCGCCGGGGCCAGCGCCGCGCGAAGCGCGTAGCGGGCCACCTTCTGCGGCGGGAGGCCCGAAGCGCGGGCGTAGAGGATGTAGTCCGACCGAAGAACGCGGATCATGTTCTGGCGGACCATCTTCACAATCGGCCCCGAAACGACGAACACCAGCGTGAACACAGGAAGCATCAAGTGCTTACCCGCATCGATCCAGACATCGAACCGGCCGCGCAGGATTGAATCGATCATGATGAAACCCGTGATCGGATCGGGCGCCGTCATCAGCGGGTTCAGTCGTCCAAGCGGCGGCGGCGCACTTGGCCAGCCCGCCTGCTGGAAGACGAAGAAGAACAGAAACACGAACATCAGGCCCCACCAGAACTCCGGCTGCGACCCGGCGAACAGGCCCCACACGAACGTAAAGCGATCCGCGAAGCCTCCTGGCCTCGTACCGCTCGACATGCCCAGTGGCAGGGCAAGGAGAAACGCGATGATCAGCGCATAGGTGATCATCTCAAGCGTAATTGGCAGGAAGCGCGTCACCTCTTCGATGATGGGCGAACTGGTGACCCAAGAGTCGCCCAGGCTTCCCTGGAGAATCCCATCGTCGTTGGATGTCGAAAAGATGCCGAGATAGTTCGCTAGCTGTTGGTAAACCGGCTCGTCGAGCCCGAGGTTCTCCTTAGCCTGCTGAACCGCCTCCGCAGTCGCATTGAGACCAACGATCCGCGCCACCGGATCGGCGGGCAGCAAGCGAATCAGAAAGAATACTACGAGCGAAATGCCAATGAGCTGCAGCAGCGCAATCAGCACGCGCTTTACTATGAAGCGCTGAACCATCCGGCCTCCCCTGACCCCAATTGGACAGCTATGTCCGTGTCTTATCCGGGATTCTTGGTCCCGGTCCGGGCATATATAGCATGCTGGTTCCCGGTGTCATAGCAACACCGGACGTCAATCCGACCCCCTCCCCCGGCGGCGCTAGCCGGGCGATCGCCCCCACCGCAAGGGCGTAGAACGGAAGAGTCGCGAAGTTGAGTTGCTTGTCCACGCGCTTCGGTCACTGTTCGCCTCCCCAAGAACCGTTAGTCTAACATCGCAGCACTGGAACGAGCGGGCGACCGCACCGAGCATCGTAATGGGGAGGACGACATGCAACACCGAAAGATCAGAGGCCGGATCGATTACATTACCGACGACGTCGGGGTCATGGGGCGCGAGTGGTTCACCCATACCGTTCATTCGGACGGCCGCCGCACCATGCGCACGCTGACCGAAATGGACGACGACGACCTCCTGCGCGACGTCACGTTCAGCGTCGACGAAGCCTGGCGTCCGCTCGATTGCTTCATTCGACTGACCATCGGCGATCGTTTCCAGGGAAGCGGCTGGTTCCTGATCAAGGACGACGGAATTGAGTGCGAATCCTACACCGTCGATGCCGGGCGCATCAGCCAGCGCTGGCCAACAGACGGGCGCATCCCCCTGTTCGTAAGCCACGCCGTGGCGTGCGACGCGTGGACCAACGCAACGTTCGACATGTCGCGCAAGTCCGAAAAGCAGCTGGTCTATCCGCGCATGGCTTCTTCGCCGCTGGGCAACGGTGGATCGGGGCCAATGATCGGCAACAGTACGACGGTGACGCCAACCCCTGCGACGCTGTGGCTGGAATACCTCGGGGAAGAGGAGGTGACCGTGCCTGCGGGCACTTTCAAATGCGACCGGATCGCATTGAACCCCGGCGACATCCCGCGCTTCGAAATCTGGACGCACGGGCCCGACTTCCTGCCCGTCCAACTGCGCTATGATCGCCTGAATCAGTACTACCAACTGGCAGAACTGGACATGTAGCGATGGAACAGCAGTACCGGCACAATCTCCTGGTCAAGGAGGGCCACGACGACGAATCCCGCGAGTTCTTTGCCATGGATCTCGCGGTCTATCTGCGCCGCGAAGTGCAGGCGGGGACGCGTGCCATCTTCGATTCGCAGATCGACCCCGCCTTTCGCCGGCGCCATCAGCGGGCACCCAATCGCACCGAGGCGCGGCGCGCGCTGCTTCGCCAGCCGTACTATCAGATGTGGAGCTCGCTGAAACGCACCGACCAGGAGATTCTGTTCGATGCCGTGGGCGAGGTCGTCGAACGTCAGCTCGACGAGCTCGTGGCGAAGAGCAAACATCCGCGGCGCAAGGCCGGCGGCTCGCTGAAGCTGGATCCAAAGGTGAAACCGCCACGCTATCTGACGGCGGTCGACATCCACTGTATGCCCGGCAACTACACCGGCGACCTTGGGGGCGACGACGTGTCGGCGGGCGCACTGTTCGACCGGGGCATCTACTTCTACGGCGGCGGCGGCATGGGCCCGCAGAACGACGACATGGGCGCGTCAGTTTGCGCCTGGCTGAAGAAGGCCCACCCCGACTTCCAGCCCAAGGCCATCCTCGAAATGGGGTGCTCCGTCGGCAGCAATCTCCTGCCCTATGCGCGGCTGTACCCCAAGGCCAAGGTCTCGGCCATCGACGTGGGCACGAGCATCCTACGCTACGCCCACGCCCGCGCCGAAGACATGGGCGTGCCGATCGCGTTCTCTCAGCAGGACGCCGAGCACACCAGTTTTGCCGACGGGAGCTTCGACCTGATCGTCTCGCACCTGCTCACCCACGAGACATCGCTCAGCGGGTATCGCAACATCATGCGTGAGTGCTTCCGCTTGTTGCGGCCCGGCGGGATGATGCTGCACACGGAGACGGAGTGGTTTACGCAATCCGACCCGTTCAACCAGGCGCTGCTTGACTGGGAGACGCATTACAACGCCGAGCCATTCAAGACCAAACTCGATACGTTGGATTTCCCTGACCACGCGGCCAAGGCGGGCTTCAAGAAGGCGAAGGCGTTCGTGGCGCGGACGCCGAGCGCACGCTCGGGAGTGAAATACTACCAGGGCAAATGGGTCATCTCTGGCGCGATCAAGTAGCGCCTTCGACTTCAAGCACGATGTTGCCGTAGAAGTCGCGGCTCTCCAGCAATTCGTGCGCCTTGCGTGCATCGGCGAGCGCGAAGCGCGCAGCCAGGACGGGACGCAACGCCCCAGCTGCAAGGAACCGCAGCACCTGTTTGATCGATTCCTTGGGCGTGAAGTGGGTCCCCGTCATGACAATCTGCGTGCGCACCAGAAGCCGGCGAACGTCGACCAGCGCTTCGGTCGGCTCGATCGACCCGGCGGATGACAGCCGGCCGTTGTAGGCGAGCGCATCGAGGCTTTGGCGCAGTATGTCACCGCCGATCGTTTCGAGCACCACGTCAACGCCGCGGCCGCCGGTCGCCTCCCGCGCCGCCACGGTCAGGTCTTGCGTCCGGTAGTTAATGCCGACCTCGGCGCCATCCTGCTGCGCGCGGCGCAACTTCTCGTCAGAGCCGGCGCTGGCAATGATGCGGCACCCTGTCATATGGGCAATCTGCACAGCGGCACTGCCGACGGCACCGCCGACTGCATTGATGAGAACGGTATCCTCGGGACGCAGGTTCACCTTGCGCGCCATCTCCCATGCGGTGGCGTAGGCCACCAGTGAAGTGGCCGCATCGAGGAACGAAACCTCGTCGGGTAGCGGCAGAAGACTGAACTGGTTGGTTTTCACGTACTCGGCGTAGGTCCCCCAGCGGGTGTGGCCGAGCTTGTCGAACTTGGCGCAGACATTGTCATGACCTTGCTGGCAATAGCAGACCGGCTCCTTGCAGATGCCCTGCGACACGGTCAGCACCGGCACAACCCGGTCGCCCGGCTCGAACCCCAGGACCCCTGCCCCGACCTCGGCCACCATGCCGGCGCCCTCGACCCCCAGAATGTGCGGAAAAGTCACCGACGCGTTCGGCACGTTGCCGTTGCGCACCAGCATGTCGAAGCGGTTGATCCCCGCGGTATCGACCTTGATCAGAACCTCGCCAGGACCAACTTCCGGCGTCGGGACGTCACGAAACGCCAGTTGGTCCGCCCCGCCGTGCGCGTCGATGACAACCGCTTTCATGATTCGTATCTCCGCTAGTGCGCGCCGGCGCGGATCAATTTGCCCGGCCGCGCCTCGGTCGCCTCACCGTCTTCCTGGATCGACTCTCCAGCCACGAAGGTCGCGGCATAACCCTGTGCTTTCTGCATCAGCCGCATCGCGCCGGCAGGCAGATCGTGGACGAAGTAGGGGACGTCAATCCGCAGGGCGTCGTGATCTATCAGATTGAGATCAGCCCGCTTGCCCGGTGCGATGACACCACGGTCGTCGAAGCCGTAGAGCCGCGCGTTGTCGGCGGATTGCTTGCGGACAAGCCATTCGAGCGGCAGCTTCTCGCCGCGGGACCGGTCGCGTGCCCAATGGGTCAGCATGAAGGTCGGGACGCTCGCATCGCAGATATAGGTGACATGCGCGCCCGCATCGCTGCCGCCGATGACCGCATTGGGGTGAAGCAGCATCTCACGCACAGCCTCTAGATCGCCATCCGCATAGTTGAACGCGGTGAAGTAGAGAACCGCCCGGCCATCGTCGGCGAGCAGCTTGTCGTAACCCAGATCGGCAGGTGCGCGACCCGCGGCACGCGCCTGTGCGGCGATCGACTGACCCGGATTCGGCTCGTAATCGAGCGGATCGGTCAGGTCATAGCTGCCCTCCCAAGCCGTCTTCAGGATGTTGTTGAAGGCGTCGTGGTTAGAATCCTGTTGCGCAAGGAGGCGCGCCTTGAATGCCGGATCGCGCATGGTGCGGATGCGCTCGTCGTGCGGTTTGGCGGCGATCTCCGCGTAGGCCGGGTACCGGTAGAAGGGATGAATGCCGTCCAGCGTAAACAGGTAGTTGGTCGGTCGGCCGAAGACCTGGGGGTAGAGCGGCACGCCGTCAGATACAGCTTCGGTGCAGGCGTCCATCACCTCACGCCAGACCTCCGGATAGTCGTGCGCCTGACCCAGCAGAAACGTGATCGGGCAGCCGGTTCGCTCCGCGACCCGGCGCATCCACTTGATCTCCGAGGGCGGGCCGGCCGCATCGAAGCCGCTTGCGCCGCGGATGGTCATCTCGAAAACGCCATGTCCGGCTTGGCGCACCGCGTCGGCGATCGCCAGCATTTCGTCTTCGGCGGCGAAGGTACCGGGCACCAGTTCTCCTGACACATCAAGATGCAGCAGCGAACGTAAGGTGCTGACGCCGGCCGCCCCAGCCTCGAGCGCCTCGCGCACAATACGCGCCTGTTCGGCAATCTCGCCGGGCGTTGCGTTCTCTTCATGGGCACGGTCGCGCATGACATAAGCGCGGACCGCGCCGTGACCGATCTGCGCCGCGACGTCGAGAGATCGCGGCATCCGGTCGAGGGCGTCGAGGTATTCGGGAAAAGATTCCCAACTCCACTTCATGCCTTCGGCCAACGCGCTGCCCGGAATGTCCTCGACCCCTTCCATGAGCCCGAGCAACCACTCGTGACGATCCGGCGCCGCCGGCGCGAAGCCCACGCCACAGTTGCCCATCACGACAGTAGTGACGCCGTGCCAGATGGATGGCGTCAACAGCGGATCCCATGTGACCTGGCCGTCGAAATGGGTATGGATGTCGACCCACCCGGGCGTCAGCAGCAGGCCATCGGCATCGACGGTGCGCTTTGCCGGACCCGCAACCCTGCCGACCTCCGCGATGACCCCGCCCGAAACAGCGACATCACCAGTGAAAATCGGTTCTCCGGTGCCGTCGGCGATGCGCGCCGACTTGATCAGCAGGTCGTGCATCTCGCCTCTCGCTAGAAAGGAAAAAAGAAGGGGCGCGATGTCACATCGCGCCCCTCCCGTCCAACGCTGCTACTTGTGCAGGTCGTAGAAGCGCGGCTGACCTTCGGCGTGAACGCTCACGCCCTTGATGCCTTCGCGCCAAGCGTACTGGAACTCGTACTCAAGGACCGGAACGAGGGCTAGTTCATCCATGACGATGTCCTGGATCTCGGCCAGAATCGCATTGCGCTTGTTCTGGTCGGCTTCGTCCTTGGCCTCCAGCAGGAGCGAGTCCACCCGTTCGTTGCTGTAGTTACCCCAGTTGTTGATACCGCCCTTCGACACGCTGACGTATTGCAGCGCAACCGAATAGGCCGCGTCGATGCCAATCGGACGACTCGTGTCGTTGAGCGCCATGCCAAGGTCCTTCTTGACGAACTGGCGGTCCGAGTACTGCTGAAGCGGCAGCGGGTCGAGAAGGACGGGGAAACCGACCTCCTTGAACGCACTCTGCATGATCGTCGCGACCGGACCAACGATGGACTCACGCTCGGCCACGAACGCCAGCTTGAACGCATCGGCAAACTGTTCGAGGCCCTCGCCGTTCGGGTATCCGGCCTCAGCCAAGAGTTGCTTGGCTTTTTCCGGGTTGTAGTCGTAGACCTCCGACGGCCTCTTGTAGCCGGGGTACTCCGGCGGTACCAAGCCGTCCCACTTGCGGGCACTGCCGTTATAGACGTCCTTGATCAGCCGATCGTAGGGAATCGCGTGCGCGACCGCCTTGCGCAACTTCACGTTGTCGAATGGCGGAACGTTCCAGTTAAGCGACATCATGACGGTTGAGTTCAGATAGCCGCCCCCGACCTTGATACCAGGCGCGCTCGACAGGCTGGCGAACTCGCGCGGCGTCAAAGCGTCGACCATGTGGGCCTGACCGGTGCGCAGAATCGTCAAACGATTGCTGCTTTGGGGCACCTTTTTCCAAACGATGCGTGCGAAGTGTGGCGCGCCGCGGTAGTAGTCCTTGTTGGCCTCAAGGATCAGCGTTTCATCTTTCTCCCATTCCGCGACACACCACGGACCGAACCCCGGCGCATTCACGCTGTTGGCATAGTCATGGCTCCAGGGATCCTCCGGAGTCGCGTTCGCCTCCATTGTTTCCTTGTCGTAGATGTGCAGTGCAAAGATGGCGAAGACCGGCAGAAAGAGGCCGTTGGCGGCCGACTGGCGCATCTTGATGGTGTATTGGTCGACCTTCTGAACCTCGTCACCGAGTTCGCGGGGATCGGGGCTCGGCGGCTCCTTGCCCTCTTCCTTGGCCTTGTTGGCCGCGGCCCGCGCGCCAAACAGCGACGGGTCGAACTTGTCGACCGAACCGACATTCGCGAGGAAGTAGGCGACCGGACCGGCGCCGCTGATCGATTTGCCACGTGCCATTGTGTAGAGCACATCGTCGGCATCGAAGGTGGCGCCGTTGCAGCCCTTGACGCCGCGACGCAGGTTGAACGTCCAGGTCAGGGTCGATTCGTCGAACGACCACGACTCGGCCAGGCGGCCCACGAATCCGCTCGTGTCGAGGGCCGAATAGCCATTGGCATCCGGTGCCTTCAAGTCGAAATAGACCAGTGGCTCCAGAACCTGGACCATGCCGCCGTATGACGGCGGGAACGTGCCGCCTGGGCCATCGACGTTCAGGCTGTTCGGAACGTCGTAAGACAGATAAAGCAGGTCTTCGGCCTGCGACGTCGAGGCGGTTCCCAGCGCCGCAAGCCCCATGCCCGCAGCGGCCAAGAGGCCTTTCACATTCGAGATGCTCATTCCACCCTCCCTAGTGGTATCGCGTGTTGCGGCGATGGCAGCGGCGGAACACCAAATAGAACAGAATGAAGCCGGGCCGTGCGCCACAGTCGCCTGAGACTTTCGAGCCAAACAGACGGCGAGTCAAACGAACTGCATTGGGGCGCACACGTTTTGACCAACTGACGCGCAGGTGCCGCGACCTTGGTTTGCAGTCGGTTCGCGGGCTCCGACTGCACCGTCGCTAGTAGCGCGGCGCAGGCTCTTTGATGTGCGCGTAGGGCCCCATTGGTGCCGGAACGACAACGCGGTGCGGCCGGTCATACGAGAACGGCTCGTCCATGTCGTAGTAGTCGACCGTCAGGCTTCCACCTTCGGTCCGGCTGAGAATGATCGCACCGGTCTTGGTGCCATAGGGGCCGTGCAGTATTTCAGGCGGGCGCCAGAAATACGACCCAGTGGTCATGAAGCCGTAGTTCCCGGACATGTCGCCCCAGATCATGTAGCACTCCTGAACGACCGGGTGACTCTCGACGACTTTCTCCCGATAGGACGGGATGACCCCCATGATCCAGGTCTGGTCGCCCGTGACCGGGTCGGTGCGCAACAGCGTCTTGCGCGACCCGGAGGCCGCGATCTCAGGACTGTTTACGCCGCTGTAGTCGGCATCCCAACCGTCGCCGTAGAGCGACTGGCGGGGGACATAGCGACGTTCGTCATACCCCGCATTGCGGGCGGCGGCGGCTGGCCGTGCGGAGAAGAACGTGAGCACCGTTGCGCCATCATGAGAATGCGCCGTGCGACGCGGGTAGCCCGCCGGCAGGCATGTGTAGTCGCCGGCAGCAAAGACAGTACCGTCGAGAGTGAGCGAACCCTCCAGTACGAAAATCTCTTCTTCCGCGGCGAGCGCCTCGGGAGCCGTCCGGGCCCAACCGGATGGGTACCTCACAAGCAAGCTCGTTGCGCCCGTCTCCTCGTCGCGGCTGAGAAGCTTGTGCGAGACGTCCGCACGGATATCCGACAAAGGCGTCTCGTCCCACGGCATGTCGGGCGCATGGATGAACTCGATGTGGGGACGGCTCACGACCCGGCCTCCTGGGCAAACGGTCCGGCAACCAGGCGCTGCGCGAGCGTCTCCGGTATCACGCAATCCGGCGTTTCCTGGATCTCGACACTACCGGTGCCCTGGGATTCGAAACGAAGCGGACCACCTTGGCTGCGGATCAGGAAGACGCAGGCAGTGTCGGCTGACATCGGCACGCGGGGTTGGCCTGCCGGTCGCCAAATATAGGCGCCCGGTGTCATCTCACCGCGACCGCTGATACGGCAGGTTCCGGCCAACAGGTAGTATTCGGCGTCGACCGCCTGGGTCTCAATGGTCGTCGCACGGGATACTGGCGGGTAACCGACCACCATCGTCTGCGCGCCGCTGACCGCATCCGTGGCAAGGATACGGGCGCGCGCATGATGGGCGGAAAGATCCAGACCGTGTTCCGGCATCGCGGGCGGCCAGATCGACAGATAGACGTCGGTTCGAGGCACCCATCGATCATGGTCGAAGCCCTCTCCTGCTGTCTCTCGCGGTTGATAGAACGCGAGTACAACCGTTTCGCTTTCCGCGGCCATGTGGTGGCGGGGGAACCCCGCCGGGAGACAGGCGAAGAAGTCTTCGGGAAGCCGAACGGTGTTGACGCTGACGGCACCTGACAACGTGTAGAGTTCCTCGTCGAGCGCTGCTCCAGATGCATCGCTGCCGTGCCAGCCCGCCGGGAATCTGAGCAACGCCGTCATCGCGCCGCTGTCTGCATCGCGACTCAGCACGCGATGCTCAACGCCATCAAGATGCGGCAGGAGCGTCGTGGTCTCCCAGGGCAGCCATTGCGCCTGAACGAACTCGGTGTGAGGCCGGCTCATTTCATCCCTAGTGCATTTCCGAATCAGTCGTATGTCAGTTCTTGCTCAAGGTCGGCTAACAACGCATCGCCCTCGACCTTGCTGGGATAGATCAGCAGGTCGATTTCCGCCTCACCCGTCGATTCACCCGTGATCATGTTCCACTGCCAGAGGTGGAACGAACAGGTGACGGTGGCGCCGTCGCATATGCCCGTCGATAGCGGCTCGTCCATATGCGGGCAGCGGAGGGGATAGACATGGAGGGCGTCTCCAGAGCGAGCGACCGCAACCTTGGTCCCGTCGATCTCGAACTCCTTGATCTCGTTCTCGCCGACATCACCTGTCGCACAAACACGCTTCCAATCGCTCATACCGAAGTGGTCTCCTAGCTGAACTTGTCGTATCTGATTCGCGCCGGCGGCACCTTGCCCTGCATCACCAACAGCCGCATGGCCGCCTCCACCATCGGCGGCGGGCCGGCCATATAGGCCAGAATGTTCTCGAACCGCCCCGCCATGGCTTGACCCATGATTTCGTGCACGAAGCCTTCCGCGATTGCAACACCGGGAAGCGCCGCGCGCTCGGCTGCACCGGGCATGGTTTCCGAGAAGGCAAAGGTCAGGCCGACGCGCTCCGGCGCGGCCGCCGCGATTTCGAGCAAGCGACCAACGCAGTACAGATCCTCGTAACTCCGCACCCCGAAGAATATGTCGGCACGATGTCTTTTCAGGTGTCCGGATCCAAGTGCGTGATCGAGGATCGCCAGGATGGGCGCCAACCCCGAACCGCCGGCGATACACAGCAGGTCGGCATTGTCGCGATCCGGCCGGAAGGAGGCCTTGCCGAGCGGACCGAACAGCCTGATGCCGGTGCCCGCGCGGTCTCCGTCTGACAGCCAGGACGAGACCGTCCCGCCCGGCATCAGCTTGACCGTGAACACCAGCCTGTCGCCGGCCGGATCGAAGGTGGCCATCGACCAGCCGCGATAGCCGGGCACGTCGGGTACATCCACCAGCATGAATTGACCGGCGTCGAAGGGCATCGGGGCGTCGGGCTCGATCTCAAGCTGAAGCACGTCGTGATTGAGCGGGGTGATGGAAGCAAGGCGGCCGGAACGCCAGGACGGCACATACCCCCCCGAGTCGCCCAGGCGGCCGCGGATCGCCAGGCGGCAGTCCGATTTCGGACGCGCCTGACACATCAGGATTTCGCGGGGCTCCGTCTTGAGCATACGGCGCGCGGGCGCGTCGGCCCAGCCGTCGTTCACGTCGCCGTTCTCGAGCGACGCCTTGCAGGTCGCGCAGGTTCCCGTCGCGCATTCGTAGGGCAGACCGAGTCCTGCCGCGAGCCCCGCCAGCAGAATCTCGTTGTCCTCATCACAATCGAAGGCGACCTCTCCGTCACGCGCGGCGAGTTCAATGCGCATCCGAGAAGGACCTAGATCGGAATGTGAGACCCGATGCCCAGGTCTCTCGTTTCGAGATGCGCGCGGCGCTTCTTGAGCTTGCCCGAGCCCAGGTCGATCACGTCGTAATAGGTTCCAGCGACGAAGAGGCTGGATTGCCCTTCCGGCGTTGTGTGGGTCACGACAAACGAACTTGTCACGTCTGCTTCGCCCGACCGCGCGCGCTCGACAAAGTAGACCGAGGTATGCCGCTTGAGCGACCCGAGCCGCCGGAGATGTTGGGGAACCATGTCCAATAAAGCGCGCATGCCGTCGTGATCCTGCTCGAGCCAAGTCATCTCTTTGCGAATCTCGGGACTGTACGCCGTGATGCGATACTCGAGTTCGGGGGCGCACAGATCCATGAACGCGGCGAAGTCCTCCTGGTCCAACGCCACGGTGGCCCGATAGACGATTTCGCGTATCTCCTGGTCGGTCACGTCGGTCATGCAGTGCTCGTCGCGTTGGTGGGATTGGCGCACGACCGGCCCATGCGCCGTTCCCACTCGCCGTACCAGGTGCGCAGCATTCCGTCGTCCTGGCCGGTCCCGTTCTCCTCGCGCGCGACGATCTGGTACGCAGCGGCGCCCTGCCGGAAACCGGCCTCGCATGCCTCTGCCGCAAATGCATCCTCGGGAACGTTGCGACCGAACGGCCCCCAGTACTGGTTGTGATGACGCATGCGCGTCCGCCGGGCCTCCTCGCTGTCACCCTTCAGGCCGAGGCCTCGCCACTCCACCAGCATGGTGCGCTCGTCGATGGGTGTGACAACATCGATCCTGATGGCCGTCCCGCGCGCGAGGAGCGCGGCGTTCGGCCACAGATCGACGAAGAAGAAGTCGTCCGGCGCCAGGCCTGGCAGGGCCATGTCCGCGCCCCGCGCCTGCATCCCCTTGTACTTCTCGTAGGATGCCTTCAGGCCGCCACCCATGGTGTGCCCGTTGGGGAAAGCCTTCACGACGCGGCTGTCCATGCTCGCCGCGGTCATCTGAGTTTGGCGCAACAGGACGTGCATCCACTCGTGATAGAGGTCGAGGTTGGTCTCCTGCCACGCCTTCCAGTTGGCGTGCAGCACAGACCGATTGTAGTGAAAAACCTCAAGTTCGCCGGAACCCAGCGGACCCTCAAACGGCTTCAGCGGCTCGCCGAGGTCTTCGGCGGCACTGGCCGCGGCATCGTCGAAATTGATGAAGACCAAGCCAAGATAGGTCTCGGTCCGAACCTCGTGAAGGCCGCAGTCTTCTTTGGTAAGCCCCGACGCTGCATAGGCTTCCGGGCGCGGAATATCAATGCAGGCGCCGCGATCGTCGTAGCTCCACAGGTGATAGAAGCACGTCAGACGGCGCGCGTTGCCGCTTGGCTCGTGGATGATCTTGGCGCCGCGATGCGAACACACGTTGACGAATGTCCGGATCACGCCGTCGCTGCCGCGTACCGAAATCAACGGTGTGCCTACATAGTCGAAGGTCCGGAAATCGTGCGGTTCAGGAAGTTCGCTCTCGTGGCACGCCAAGTGCCAGCAATGACCGAAGATCCGTTCCTTCTCGTCGTCGAAGATAGCCTGGTCGGTGTACACCGCACCGCTCACCACGTGCGTCCTCGGCACTTCGGGCAGTGCGCGCCAAGCTTGAGCGCTGCGAGCTGACATTTCTTGATCCTCCCACGTGAAGGGTATTCAGCGCACCGCTCCGGGTCCATATGCGAATGCAGGTGCGCACGAATGGCGGGCTAGTCTGCCCGCGGCACGCCGTGTTGTTGCAAGCGCCACTCAAACACATCGAGACGATCCTGACCGAAGAAAGGCTCGCCCTCGACGGCCAGGGTCGGCACGCCCCAGTGGCCCACGTCAGCGAGCGCCCTCTCGTTGTCGCCGATCAACGCATCCAGGCGGGCGGGGTCGCGACCCACCTCCGCTTCCATCTCGTCGAGATCGAGCCCGGCAGCGGCAATGGCATCGCGCAGATGCGAACCGCGATCCCAGCGCGCGACGTCCCCACCCCACATCATGCGCGCCACCGAACCGACGAAGGCCATACCGCGGGCACTCTCTTCTGCGAGCGCACCGAGGCGCGACAAACGGTAGATGTAGGGCTGATGGTCGGCAGGGCGGTTTCTGTCGGCGCGGAACACGACGGGGTCAGGATCAGGCCGCGCGAAGGGTACGCCGAGGAACGCCGCGGTCCGGCTGGCATCCATCGCGTTGTAGGCGCCTCGGGCCGGGGGCAAGGACTCGAAATAGTCCGGATTGCGAACGGCCAGCGGCATGATGACCCGCAGCCGAAGATCGATTTGATATCTGCGCGCCAGTTTCTCGATGCGATCGAGCGCCAGGTAGCAGTACGGGCTACGGAACGACCAGAAGAGATCGACCAACTGCGCCACGATTCTCGCCTCCCAGGAAAACTGTCCAGAAGCAGAAGTCTCTGATAAGCGGAGCGAACCGTCCACCTCCTGCCACCCGAAAGGCAATGCCCATGCTGAACAACCTACTGGTCCTGCAGGCCGCCCTCGCCGGCGCCGTCCTCCCGCTGCAGGCAGCCTTGAACGCGACAGTCGCGCGGGGACTCGGCCATCCGGTGAGCGCGGCGATCACCAACTTCACCGTGGGCCTAGTCGCACTCGTCACGCTCGCTATCGCACTGCGCATCCAGACGCCGACCAGCGCCGGCGTATCGACCCTCTCGTGGTACCACTGGATCGGCGGTGGCCTGTGCGGCGCGTTCTACGTTTTTACGGCGCTCTTCGTCGCGCCGCGGATCGGCGTTACTGCCCTGCTGGCAGGCGCTCTGGCCGGCCAGTTGATCGCTTCATTGATCATGGATCACTTCGGTCTGCTCGGATTGCAGTCGCAGCCGATCTCGCCGGGTCGGATGGTCGGTGTGGTGTTGCTGATCGCCGGCGTCTTCCTAGTGCGTCGCTACTAGGCCAGAAATAGCAAGGGCGGCCACTGGGGCCGCCCTTTGTCGCAGCCAGGCTGCGAGATCAGTCGCCGCCGCGCCGCCGACCGAACCTGTCGTAGACGACAATGTTCGAGGGCGACGCGCGCAGCGTTGATGATTTAGCTACTTTTTTTTTGCCCGCCGCTTGGCTTTGCGCTTCGGGGCGGCCTTGGCAGCCTTACGCTTCGGGGCGGCCTTCTTGGCGGCCTTCCGCTTGGCCTTGCGCTTGGGCGCGGCCTTCTTTGCGGCCTTCCGCTTGGCCTTGCGCTTGGGCGCGGCCTTCTTTGCGGCTTTCCGCTTGGCCTTGCGCTTAGGCGCTGCTTTTTTCTTGGCGGCCTTCTTCTTTGTGGCCTTCTTCTTCGCTGTCTTTTTGGCAGCCGCTTTCCGAGTCTTCCTCCGTGCCGCTGGCTTTTTAGCCGCCGGTTTCTTCCGGGCTGCGGGCTTCTTCTTGGCTGCGGGTTTCCGCTTAGCGGACTTTCTCTTTGCGGCCAAGGCTGCGACTTTCGCCATTAGAACCCTCCAATATGGTCCTTAGTAAAGACAAGTGCTTCACACGATACTAACAGAACTACGTGCAAGTCCGCGGGATCGTACAGAATTTCGGTTCAATAGTCACTGCAAAAAATGGCGGTACCCAAGGACTCGCCAAGCATCGGTGACGACCGAATCCTTGAGTCGATAATCGACTCAACAGAGCGCAAGTCGATAACGACTTGCGTGACAATCCTGACGCTCTGCGAACAAACGATTCGACTTTGCAGGGAGGGCTAACTCTTCGGCGGCGACTTGACCGGAGGGCGTGGCTCAACATCTCGCCACGCGGGACTTGACGCTCGGCCGCTCCTGCTACGACTTTGTCTTGCGACGACAGACACCGGCCGCCGGAAATATTTCGCGGCGATATTTTCTTTTTATTTCAAACCGTTAGGCCCATCACGGCATGAGGCCGCCGCCGTTGATGTAGAGCACCTGGCCGGTCATGTAGCCGGAGGCCGCACCCGCGAGAAACAGGATTGGTCCCACGATATCGACAGGGACCGCGAGCCGGCCCATGGGAATGGTCTTCACATACCCGCTGTACTCTGAATCCCAATCGCCATCTTCGTCATCGACACGGCCCGTGCCGCCGGCGAGAAACGCGGTCTTGACGGCTGCCGGCGCGACCGCGTTGGCGCGGACGCGAGGTGCATTTTCGATGGCGATGCCCTTGGTCAGCGCGATAACGCCCGCCTTCGCGGCCGAATAGGGGGCATATCCGGGCAGGACCCGCGTCGCCAGCCCAGACGATACGTTTACCAAACTGCTGCCCACCGCCATGAGAGGGAGGGCGTGGCGACAGATCAGAAATGCAGATCGCAGGTTGCCCGCAATGATGTCGTCCCATGACGACGAATCGCGATCAGTAATGCGATGAAGGTCGTCACGGTATCCGACAAGGTTGATCAGTGCGTCGATCTCGCCGTCTTCGCCGACCTTGGCGTAACCCGCCCTGATCGAATTCTCATCGTGAGCGTCGATCGGGACAAAGGTCGTTTCGTTCGGGCTGGGATGGCGTTCATAGGATGCCGCCAAATCCATGACGGTCGTTCGGCTGCCGGTTGAGACCAGCGCCTTGACGACCTCGCGTCCTATTCCTCCACAACCGCCGACGACGACGACACGCGCCC
>JAYOEZ010000047.1:0-24927 GCA_038116985.1 Alphaproteobacteria bacterium
TTGTGCGACAGGCCCATCTCCTTGTGCACCTTGGTGTAGAGCCCGAACCACTCTTTCCACATCGCCAGCATCGAGAACTTGTCGCCGAGCGTGATCGCGGTCGCGTACATCGCGCGTCCCGGGCCGATGACCGGGATGTCGAGCACCGAGCGCAGCGCCGAAACGCCCGAGTCGCTGACGGTGTCGATGCAGACTGCGTCGAAGCCGTCTTCCTGCGCCGAACGTCCGGCCTCCAGCAGCGACAGATCAGCCAGCACGTAGTCCTGCTGGCTGGTGTAGGTGCGCGGCGCTGCCTTTACCGGGCGGTAGTGAATTTCGGTGCCGGGCGCGAGGTCGACAGCGTTGGACTGCGCCTGGCGGTTGGCCAGTTCGTCGTCCGTCATCGGAAACGGCACGAGCACGAGAATCTTGGGCATGTGTCTCTCCCTGTTCGATCAGTCAGTCGGCGCGAAGGAGGGCCGCGCGCGCACCTCCCCGAGCCATTGTGTCAGGTTCGGCCGGCCTTCGTAGAAGTCCGGCATCACGCTGCCGAATTCGTTGGTTTCGAGGTCGCGGCCGCGGCGAAAGTCGTAGAAACAGTAGCAGCCGGCCACCGCGATGTGGCCGATGTGAAAGTCCCGGCGCCACAACGGGGCGAGGACCTCAAGCCGGTCCAGTGTACGGTTTATCGTGGCGAGGAAGCGCGCCCGCTGTTCCGGCGATTGCTCGTCCTCGGGGCGCTTGCGCTCGTTGTTCCACTGCACGGTGACGTCCCACAGACCCTCGCCGAGACTCAGCAATTGCAGCGCCTGCCAGCGTTCGGCCGGATCTTTCGGGTAGAGCTTCGGTCCCGCCAGCGCTTCCAGATACTCGTAGATCACGTGACCAGGAAACAGCGCGAGGCCTTCATCGGTGATGAGTGTCGGTACCTTGCTCAGCGGGTTTTCGTCGGTCAGATGCGCCGGACGGTCGTAAGGCTGGGCGCGTTCCCACGCGATGTCGTCGTAGAGCCCGAGCTCGCGGGCGACGATCTGTACCCGGTGCACGAGGCCCGGCATCGGCGTGTAGAGAATCTTCATGCGCTCCGGCCTCCCTGCTCCGGAACCGAAGGTCTCGGCTGCCTGCTTCCTACGCCAGCACGATCTTCTTCGCTTCGGGTGGCAGAAACTCGGTATGGCAGTGCGGGCAGTGCAGGTCCACGGTGCCGCGGGTGATGATGTCCTCGGTGACGTGGAACCATTCCGCGCAGGAGCCGCACTGGACCCAGGAAACCGCGCCGCGCTTCTCGCCGGGCGGCGAGTGCGCCCGCAGGCGCGTGATATTGTCGTCGGTCATGCTTAAAGCTCCGGCCAGCCCTTGGTGTCGATTCCGGTCAGGCGCGCGATCGCGGCGTCGAGGGCGTCCTGCGACACGCTGTTGCGCGGCGCCACCGGTCGCGGTGCGCCCGGTACTTCGGAGGGTGCGAGCGTCGCATCGATGCCGGCTTTTTCCACGGTCTTGGCGCCGCGCGGGATCGAAGGGTCCATCAGCGATCCCTGCAAGCCCGACGCCGTGATGACATCGCGTTGCCACTGCACGCGCGTCGCCAGCGCAAACATGATGTCGCTATCGGAAAAGATATCGATGTCGTCGTCGACGGCGACGATTGCCTTGGTGCGCCGGTAGGCGAGTGCAGCCATCAGCGCGTCGCGCACCTCGCCGATGCCCGGGTTCTCGAACGACACATAGGCATGGAAGCGGCGGCCCGATACCGGGACGTGCACGCGCCGCACCGACGGCGCGATCGGCTTCATCATGCCGTAGATCTTGCCTTCCATGACCATGTTGTCGGGCACCAGCATGTCGGCATGGCCCGAGCCGTAGTCGTGGTAGATCGCCTTTTCGCGGCGCGTGATGCAGGTGACTTCGCAAACAGGTGCCGCGACCTGCGCGCCCATATAACCGGTGTATTCGCCGAACGGGCCGTCCGCTTCCCACACGTTGGCGGGCGCCCAGCCCTCGATGACGATTTCCGCGTCGGCCGGCACCATGATCTTGTCGCCATGGGTGATCGACGGCACGAGTTTCAGCGGTTCGCCCAAGAGGCCGCCGCAGGCCGACCAGTGGCTCTCGGGGTAGGCCAGCTTCGCCTGCGTGCCGAGTAGGACCTTCGGATGGTGGCCGATCCAGAAGACGACCGGACAGGCCTCGCCCTTGCCCCAGAATTTGCGCAGGTTCCTCGTGTTGTGGGAGGCAGGGTAGGGGTAATACGACATGCGCCGCGGCTCCTTGACCCAGCAACGCTGGATAGCGGTGTTGTCGACGCCGGAATCCGGGTCGTACGTCGTCGCATGCGCGGCCGTCAGATAGGGACCGGGGTCCATCGTGTGCTGCGTCAGGATGGGTAGATCGAACAGGTTCGCTTCCTCGCCCTGCAGCACGATTTGCTGCACCGGCGCAGCGTCGCGCGCCACGGCGATCGGCGGGATCGGATTGGCGGTTCGCTGCGCGTAGGTCGCGGCGAAGTCGCGGTGGTCCTGGACGCCCAGGGCCCGCGCCGTCAGTTCGCGGCTGGCTGTCAGATTGCAGACGACCGGGATGTTGCCGACGGCGCCGTCCGCGCCGCGCGGCTGGGCGATCTCGATCACCGGGTACTGCTGGCGCGCGTCCAAAGCCTGCTGCAGCGCGGTGATCTCCTGGACCAGGCCTACCGGACCGTCGGGCCGCCAGACGTGGGACGCTTCTTCTTGCAGAAAGGTTCGTAGATCGCTCATGGGGTGGTCAGTCTCGCTGGCAGGGCGGGCATTGTGTCATACGGCAGGCTACGGGCAAGCCGCCCGCGTTGCCTGCCGCCGGGGCAGCCGGTACATTAGTCCGGACAATAAACCTCGGCCCCGCCGGGCCGTCAAAAGAACATATCGAGGGGAGGAAGGGGCGCATGTCCGGCCATATCGATATCGTGTGCAACCTGTACACGCCGACCGAAGTCCGCAACGATCAGACGGGCATCGACAACCATTTCAAGAAGCAGGTTCGGATGAGCCCGAAGATGCGCAAGGGCATCGGTATTCCCGAATACCTGCGCATGATGGACGAGGCCGGGATTGAGCATGCGCTGCTGATCGCGACGCGCGCTGGCGACATGCGCGTCAAGGGGTCCTTCCATATCTCGTATGAGCGGGTTGCCGCTGTGTGCGCCAAGTATCCGGATCGGTTCTCCGGACTGGCCGGCGTCGATCCGACGCTCGGCATGCAGCAACTGGCCGAGCTCGAATACGCGGTCAAGGAGTTGGGCTTTGTCGGCGCCCACTACTATCCGCACTGGTTCGATCTCGCGCCTGACCACGGTTACGTCTTCCCGATCTACGCCAAGTGCATCGAACTCGACATTCCGATCATGATGCAGGTCGGGCACAACCTGGTTTACCAGCGCGACCGCCGGCTGCCTTCAGTCGCCAAGCCGATCACGCTCGATCGTGTGGCGATCCTCTATCCGGAGCTCAAGCTGCTCGGCATCCATCTCGGTGTGCCGTGGATCGACGAGATGATCTCCATGTGCTGGAAGCACGAGAACATCTACACCGCCGGCGACGCCTATGCGCCGAAGCACTGGCCGAAGCAGATGGTGCACTACGCGAATTCGTACGGCTCGCACAAGTTCCTGTTCGGCACCGACTGGCCGGTGATCGATCCGATCCGCGCCGTGCGCGAGGTCGGCGACCTCAACTTCCGGCCCGAGTCGTATCAGAAGATCATGCGCGACAATGCGATTCGCATCTTCAAGCTGGACGAACGCTCGAAGATGAAGTCGCTGCGTCGCCTCAGCGCGACCGTCCGGCGCCCGACCAAATCGAAGGCAAAGACAAAGACCGCCAAAAAGGCGGCTGCGCGCTAGAAGCGCCGACCGAAACCTTGGGGAGGAGACCATGACGATCGAACTGGGCAAGGAAAACTGTGCGCTGATCGTGGTCGACATGCAGAACGGCTTTCTCGAGCCGAAGGGCAGCATGGGCCAGCTCGGCTTCGACACCGGGAAACTCGCGGCCGCGACGCCAGGCGTGCAGCGCCTGGTAGCCGGCGCCCGCAAGGCCAAGGTGCCGGTGTTCTGGACCCGCTACGTCTATGAGCCCGACTTCCGCGACGGCGGGGTGCAGGTCGAAGAGATCATGCCGATGCTCAAGGACGTGAACCTTTGTGTGCAGGGCACCTGGGACGCCGAGATTCACGAGGATATGGCGCCCGAGAAGGGCGACGTGATCATCGACAAGAACCGGCCCAGTTCGTTCTATGCGACGCGTCTGGAATCCTATCTGCGCGCACAGGGTATCGAGAACATCGTGGTGTGCGGCGTGACGACCAATATCTGCGTTGAGACCACGGTGCGCGACGCCTCGCAGCGTAGCTACCGGACATTCGTGGTGCGCGACGCCGTTGGCGAGGTGGACGACTTCCGTCACGAGACATCCCTCAAGGCGATGGAATACCTCTTCGCCCGCGTCATGTCGGTCAACGACGTACTCGATTCGTGGGGCGTCGAGCTGAGCAACGCAGCCTAGGGGGAATTGTCATGACGATGGAACTCGGCACAGACAAGACGGCCCTCGTGGTCGTCGACATGCAGAACAGCTATTGCCGTGACGGTGGGCGGATGGCGAAGCTCGGCTTCCCCTGGGAACGCCTGCAGGCGGCCGAGCCGGGCTGCATCAAGATGGTGGCGGCCGCGCGCAAAGCAGGCATTCCGGTGATCTATACACAGTACGTCTACCAAGAGGACTTCAAGGACGGCGGTTTCATCGTCGACGAGATCATGCCGGGGCTGAAAGACGTCGGTCTTTGCGCGCTTGGCACCTGGGACGCCGAGATTCTCGAGACCCTCAAGCCGGAGCCGAACGACGCGGTCATCCAGAAGAATCGGCCAAGCGCGTTCTATGCCACCCAGCTCGAATCGATGCTTGCGGCGATGAAGATCAGGAATCTCGTCTTCTGCGGCGTGACCACGAACATGTGCGTCGAAACCACGGTACGCGACGCCTGCCAGCGCGACTTCCGCTGCTTCGTCGTCAGCGACGCTGTCGGCGAGGTCGAAGATGATCGTTCCGAGGTCGCGTTGATGACGATGGGATTCTTCTTTGCCCGCGTCATGACGACGGGCGAAGTGCTCGATTCCTGGAAGGTCGAACTCGAGAATGTCGCCTAAATTCGCCACGGTTCCGGGCCGACCGGATAGCTACCGTCCCAACCTCATCTCGACCGGCGTCCGGACGTCGGCGCGCCGCACGCCCAACAAGGTGGCGCTGGCGATGGGCGAACGGAAGTTCACCTATGCGGAACTCGTCAACCGCTTCAACCGGGTCGCGACGGCGACCATCCACGACCTTGGCCTGAAGAAAGGCGACCACGTCGCGCTGTTCGCGCCGAACTGCCTTGAGTTTCTTGAGATTGTCGCCGGTCTTTCCGACGCCGGCGTGGCACCCGCCATGGTGCCGCCTTCAGTGACGCCGCCGGAGGTTGCGCATATCTGCAACGATTCGGGCGCCAAGGTGCTTTTCGTGCACGAAAGCATCGAGGACGTCGCGCGTGCTGCCGACCTGGAAACGGTCGAGCGCTTCATCGTCATCGGCAAGGACTACGAAGATTGGATGATGGCGGCCAAACCGGACCTGCCGACGGTGCCGGTCGAGGAATGGGACGTGTTTTGCATTCCCTACACCTCGGGCACGACGGGCAAGCCCAAGGGCTGCTTGCTGTCCCACCGTTCGCGCACGCTCGCCTTCTACACAATGGGGGTCGAGTTCGGCTGTTACGGGCCGGACGACCGAGCGTTGGCACTCGCGCCGCTGTTTCATGGCGCAGGCTTCGCCTTCGCTATGGCGCCGATCTTCTTTGGCGGTTTCTGCGAAATCCTGCCGAAGTACGATCCCGAACTGGTGCTGCGCAAGATTTCGGAGATGCACCTCACCAACTCGTTTTTCGTGCCGACGCATTTCCATCGCATGTTCGCGTTGGAGAAGCCTGTGCTCGACAAGCACCGCCCCGACACGCTGCGCGCCATCATCTCGAATGCTGCGCCCCTGTTGCAGGCAACAAAAGAGAAGATCGTCGACTACTTCGGCGAAGGCCTGCTTCACGAAACCTATGGATCGACAGAGGGCGGCTTCGTCACGTCGCTAAGGCCGCAGGACCAGTTGCGCAAGCAGCAGTGCGTAGGTCTGCCCTATGCCACGGTGGAGGTCTCGCTACGCGACGAGGAGGGCAAAGAGGTGCGGCAGGGCGACGTCGGCGAACTCTTCGCGCGCTCGCCGCTTCTGTTCAGCGGATATTGGGAGAATCCGGAGGCCACGGCGGAGGCGCTGACCGACGACGGCTGGTGCACTGTGGGCGACATGGGCCGCCACGACGAGGAAGGCTATCTCTATCTCGTCGACCGCAAGAAAGACATGATCATTTCGGGTGGCGTCAACGTCTTCCCGCGCGAGATCGAGGAAGTGCTTGTTTCGCATCCCGCCGTGGCGGAGGCGAGTGTCATCGGCATTCCCGACGAGGAGTGGGGCGAGGCGGTCAAGGCCGTCATCGTCAGGCGGTCCGACGTAGCGGACGCCGATCTGGACGCCTACTGCCGCGACAAGCTTGCCAAGTACAAACTGCCCAAGTCCTACGCCTACATTGATGTCCTGCCGCGCAACGCGGGCGGGAAGATTCTCAAGACCGAACTTCGCCAGCGCGCCAAGGACGGCACGCTTTAGCGCATCGCGGCATGGCGCGCAGACCGATCAGGCGGCGCTTCGTCCAGGTCGGCGGCCGCATGGTTCACTATCGCCGCGCTGGAAGCGGACCACCGGTCGTTCTGATCCACCAGTCACCGCAGTCCTCGGCGGGTCTTGTCCCGCTCATCGAAAAGCTGTCGCGGCATTGCACCGTCTTTGCCTTCGATACACCGGGCTGCGGCGACTCCGATCCGCTAGCTACACGCAATCCGCGCATGCGCCATTTCGCAGATGCCCTCGCATCGACGATGGCGGCCGTCGGTCTAAGGACGGCGGCGGTCTTCGGCACCAAGACCGGGGCGTGCATTGGGCTGGAACTTGCTTGTCGCCACCCTGGTCGCGTCACCGGCGTTGTGCTGGACTCGTTACCCCTGTTCACGGCTGCCGAAGTTGCCGACATCACTCGTGTGGTCAAGAGCGACGACGGTGAGGACGCGTACTACCTCATGCCGTTTGCCGCCAAGTGGGATGGCAGTCATCTGGTTTCGACGTGGTCGCACGTGCGCGACCATATCTTCTGGTTTCCCTGGTACCGGCGAAAGGCCGCCGCGCGCCGGGATATCGACATGCCCTCGCCCGAAGCCATGCATGACGGCGTCATGGACAACTTCCGCGCCGGCGACAATTTGCGAATCGTGGTCGAAGCGGCGTTTCGCTATCGCGCCCATGCCGCGGTGAAGAAGCTCCAGGTGCCAGCCGTATTCACGGCTCGCGAGGACAGCATGCTGTTTCACTGTCTCGACTTGCTGCCGCCGCTGCGCGGCAAGCAACGAATCGTGCCGCTGGGCCGCGACTTCGAGCGATATCGCGAAGAGATTTCCCGTCTGGTCCGTGCCTTTGCGAAAGGCAGGGTTCCGAAGGACCTGGCGCGGGCGCAACCGGGGCGGCGGACCAGCAGGGTATTTATCGATCGCCCGAATGGCCGACAGATTCTCTTGCGCCAGCGCGGCGAGGGCGTGCGCCCTCTGATACTGCTGCACGACGGTCCGGGCTCTTCGCTGGCCCTGGAGCCATTGATGCGTGAGTTGCCTCGTCGGTACACGGTTCTTGCGCCCGATCTTCCCGGAAACGGCGACTCGACGCCGCTCGACTCCGATGCGCCGACCATTGACGACTATGCGGACGAGATCGCTGCGCTGGTGAAGTTGCTGGACTGCGAGGCTCCAGATCTCTACGGGCGGGGTAGCGGCGCGGCGGTCGCCTTGTCGTTGGCAGCTCGACATCCCGGCTTGGTTTCTCGGGTCATGCTTCACGACCTGCCGCTCCACGACGACGGTCGCCGTCGTGATCTTGCCCAGAACCTGACACCCCCTGTCGAGCCGTCCTGGGACGGGGCGCATTTGTATCGAACGTGGCTCATGCTTCGAGACGAGGCGATCTACTGGCCGTGGTATCGCCGCGAGCGCGCTGCGATACGCCCGGTCGACCTGGACACGCCACCAGCCGACCTGCATGCGCGGGTGATCGAAGTGCTTAAGGCGCGCCGGACCTACGGTCTCACGACCCAGGCAGCGTTGAGGTACCGGCCCGAGAGCGACCTGTCACGCCTGACTACTCCTTTGCTGGCGATTGCGCAGACCGGCGACGTCGCCGCTTCGGCAGCATCCGGAGTCGCTGTTCTTGCCGGCGGCCGTGCCGTCGAAGTTGATCAGGGGGTTGGCGCCCTGGCTGCGTTGATCGGCGGCACTCCCAGTGGGGCCGCCTTGCGAGAGGCGCAGCGTGCGTGACAAGATGATTTGCGCCGGGCACGGAGGAGGCCCGCGCTTCCCGGGAGGAACAGTATGAGCGACGCGGCCGCGGTCAACGACAACGCATCGGCACTCGAAGGCCGGCTGCGCCAGATTCTTGGCAATGACCACGTCCTCACCGAAGCTGCTGATCGTCAGTTCTTCTCAAGCGACGTCTTTCGCGAGGCCGATCCTGTTCCCTTCGTCATCCAGCCGGGGAGCCCCGAGGATCTGTCCGAAGCGGCCAAAGCGGCGACGGAGGCAGGCTACGCTGTGATTCCGCGCGGTGGAGGGCTGTCCTATACCGACGGCTATCTGCCTACCAAGTCGGATTCCGTGCTCGTCGACTTGCAACGACTCAATTGCATTCTCGAGATCAATGCTGAGGATATGTACGTCGTCGTCGAGTCGGCGTGTACATGGCAGGCACTTTACGACGCGCTCAAGGAGAAGGGGCTGCGCACGCCGTACTTCGGGGCGCTGTCGGGTATGTACTCGACCGTTGGCGGCGCGATGTCGCAGAACAGCATCTTCTTTGGCTCAGGCCTCCATGGCACAGCAGCGGATTCGTGCCTCGGCCTCGAGGTTGTGCTGGCGGACGGCCGCATCATCAAGACCGGGTCGTGGGCGACGCCCTTCAACCCGACACCGTTCTTCCGCACCTACGGACCTGACCTGACCGGGCTGTTCCTGGGCGATACCGGGGCGCTTGGGATGAAGACCAAGGTGGTGCTGCGGCTGATTCCCTACCCCAAGGTCACCAAGTACCTGTCGTTCGCGTTCGACGACTACGAGGACGTCGCCAAAGCGATGTCGGAGGTTTCCCGCCGCGGTCTTGCCGCCGAGTGCTTCGGCTTCGACCCCTATCTCCAGGGCCAGCGGCTCAAGCGGGAGGGGCTGCTGACCGACGTGAAGCGCCTCGCGAGCGTCGCGCGGTCAGGCAAGAACCTACTCTCCGGCGTCAAGGAGGCGGCCAAGGTGGCGGCTGGCGGTCGGCGCATGTTCGAGGGTGTCGAGTACTCGGTACATCTGGTGCTCGATGGCAATGACGAGCGGGTCGTCGACGGGCTAGTCGCGGAGGCAAGGGAAGTCTGCACCGGCGCCTCGGGGCGGGAGATTCAGCCCAGCCTGCCGCAGATCATGCGCTCGACGCCGTTCGTACCTCCCAACAGCATGCTAGGCCCCGAAGGACAACGCTGGGTGCCGATCCATGCTTTGGTACCGCACTCGCGCGCGCCAAAACTCATGAAGGCTGTGCACGACTTCTTCGAGCAGCACAACGACCTCGTCGAGAAGCACGGGATCGAGTGGGGCTACCTGTTGTGCACTGTGGCCCAGCAGACCTTCCTGATGGAGCCCGTGTTCTTCTGGGAAGATGCGCGCCATCTCTATCACGAGCGCTATCTGGAAGACGACTACGTCGCCAAGCTCAAGGTCTTCCCGAAGGACGAGGCGGCGCGTGCAGCTGTCACGGAGTTGCGCAAGGGCCTTGCGGCGTTGTTCAAGGACATGGGGGCGGCCCATTTCCAGATCGGCAAGTCTTACCTCTACAAGCAGGGACGCAACCCCGATACCTACGCGCTTCTCGAGGCCATCAAGGATTTCGTTGACCCGCAGCGTTTGATGAACCCGGGGTCTCTCGGCCTCGACTGATCGCGCGAGGGCACACCTCGCCCGTTGGAGCACTAGAAACGTTGACGTCGCAAAGCTCGCACGTGCGCCGTGCCGTGCCGATCGTGATCGGCCTCATGGCCGTCTATGTCCTCGCCCACTTCTATCGGGTTGCGACCGGCGTGATTGCGCCCGACATCATGGCCGAGACCGGCATTGGCGCGGAGGCCATGGGCGGCCTGTCGAGCGCGTTCTTCTTCGCCTTCGCGTTTTCGCAGATTCCGGTGGGTATCCTGCTCGACCGGTTCGGACCCCGGCGCGTCGTGCCCGCTGTCGTGCTTCTGGCGGCGTTCGGCGCGGTCGTGTTCTCGCTATCGGATACGCCGTTCGGACTAACGGTTGGTCGCGCGCTGATGGGAGCCGGAACTGCGCCGATTCTGATGGGGTCGCTGGTCGTGGCGACGCGATGGTTTCCACCGGACCGGTTTGCCATGGTCGCTTCGAGTTTCGTCGCGATGGGCACGCTCGGCGGTCTCCTGGCTACGACGCCGCTCGCGCTCATCTCCGAGATTGCCGGCTGGCGCGGTGCGTTTCTCATCATGGGCGGCGTTACGGTGGTGTTTGCGCTCGCGGCGTTCGCCGTCGTTCGCGATGCGCCGCCCGGCCATCCCTACTACTCGCGCAAAGCCGAGTCGCTGCACCAGGTCGCGCGGGGACTTGGCGAGGTTCTGCGCAATCCGCAGCTCAAGTTCATCATTGCGATCAACTCGGTTTCATATTCGGCGGTTGTTACCATTGCCGCGCTCTGGGGCGGCCCGTTCCTTGCCGACGTCTACGGCCTAGAAGCCGTGGCGCGCGGCAACGTCTTGCTGCTGCTCACGATCGGCCAGGTGATGGGGCATCTGATGTTCGGCCGGCTTGATCGCGTCTTCGACACGCGAAAGGGCCTGATCATGTTCGGCACCGCGGGCACGATCACCCTGTTCTCGGCCTTCGCGCTCTCACCGACACTGCCCTTGTGGCTGATATCGGCGCTTTTCCTACTGCTCGGCCTCATCAGTGGCTACAGCTCGCTCATCACCACGCATGGTCGGGCAATCTTCCCGGAGCGCCTCGTTGGACGCGGCATGACGACCAACAACACTTCGGTGTTTCTCGGCGCCGCAGTCGTGCAGTGGCTCACCGGGCTCATCATCGGCGCCTTGGTGGTCGTGTCGGGGGAAACGCCCGACGTCGCCTATCGCGTCATGTTCGGTTTCCTGGCGGCGCTTCAGATCACCGCCTTATTGGTCTACAGCCGCGCACGCGACGTCCGGCCGAGTGAACAGATCGCCTGAGATCCCCGATTTCGGACGGTTTCCTGCGTTTACCCTTCCTTAACAGGCCCGGCCGTACCCTGCCTCTCGCTAGAACGGGTTCGCGGAATTCTCCCGCGTCCGCTCGTCAAAGAGGTTGGTTTCGAATGGATAGCGTGCCCGCACTTGAGTTGGCCACGGCGATGCTGAAGCAGGCGTCGCAACCTGGCGGACTAGAGGGCTCTCTCAAGGCGGCAGCAGATGTTCGTCAAACCGCCGACGCCCTGGCGTCGCAGAACCTCCATGAGACCGGCAGGAACGCGGAGCAAAACGCCGAGCGATCCTTCGACCGGTCCGCGGAGCAACGTCCTGCGCCGCGCGGCCTTGGCCAGTATGTCGATCTGACCGTGTGAAACCCTCTCTCTCTTACTCATCCATCCCCCTGGCGCCGCTCGAAAGAGCGGCGCCTTTTTTCTTGCCTTAGCCGCGCGTGGCCGGGCGATTTTTCTCAACTTCCGGGTGGCAAGCGGCTAAGTTCACTCCGGGCCAGCAGATTGTGCGGAATCCGATAGGGGAGGCCTGATGGACACCGAAGTCCGGACGGCTGCCGGGGACGATCGTGCCCGGCTCCTTGAAAAACTGATCGATATCGGAACGGCGCTCTCCTCGGAGCGGAATCGGGACCGTTTGCTTGAGCGCATCCTGATGGAAGCCATGCATTTTTGCGGCGCCGACGGGGGAACGCTCTATCTACGTAACGATGACGAGACGCTGGAATTCGTCATCGTTCGGACGCTGTCGCGGGGCACCGCTTTTGGCGGGTCGACCGGTGTCAAGGCGACGTTCAAGCCCATTCCGCTTTACGACGGCGCGGGCAACGAGAACCGCTCGACCGTCGTGAGCTACGTCGCTCACAGCGGACAGACGATCAACATCCCCGACGTCGACAAGGCTACTGATTTCGATTTCTCAGGTACGCGTGCTTTCGATACGGCGAATGCCTATCGGTCTGTGTCGTTCCTCACGCTGCCGCTGAAGAACAGCCGCGACGAAGTCATCGGCGTGCTGCAACTCATCAACGCGCACGATACCGACGGCAACGTCGTACCGTTCCAGTCGCGGATCGAACCGCTGGCTGAGGCGCTTGCGTCACAAGCCGCCGTCGCGCTTGAGAACCGGCTGCTTCTTGAGGGGCAGAAGCGGTTGCTCGATTCCTTCATCCGGCTCATCGCCGCCGCAATCGACGAAAAATCGCCCTTCACCGGCGAGCACTGCCAGCGAGTCCCCGCGATCATGGAAATGTTCGCAGATGCGGCCTGCGCCGCGACGGCAGGCCCCTTCGCCGACTTGAGCCTGAATGATGAGGAGCGCTACGAACTGCACATCGCTTCCTGGCTGCACGACTGCGGCAAGGTCGCCGTACCGGAGTACGTGGTCGACAAGGCGACCAAGCTCCACACACTCTACGACCGGATCGAAACGGTCCGGATGCGTTTCGAGATCGTGCGTCGGGACGCGGAAATCGCCTTGCTGCGCCGACTGGCGGAGCACGGTGCGGATCGCCGCGCGCTGGAGGCCGCCTACGAGATGGAGCGGGCCCGGATAGAAAAGGATGCGCGCTTCATCGCCAAGTGCAATTTCAGCGTTGAGAACATGCCCGAATCAGATCAGGACCGAGTGCGCGCCATCGCAGCGAAGTACACTTGGACCGATTCGACCGGCGTGCGCCAATCAGTGTTAACCGACGACGAAGTTCGCAATCTGACGATTCGCCGCGGCAACCTGCTGCCGGAGGAACGCGAGATGATCAATAATCATATCGTCGTGACCATCGACATGCTGGACACGTTGCCGTTTCCCAAGGAGTTGTCGCGGGTGCCTGAGTACGCGGGCGGACACCACGAGCGCATGGATGGCCGCGGCTACCCGAGGGGCCTCAAGCGTGACGACATGTCGGTGCCGGCGCGGATGATGGCGATTGCCGACATCTTCGAGGCGCTGACATCACCCGATCGGCCTTACAAGGACGCCATGAAACTCAGCGAAACCGTCGCAATCATGGTGGACATGGTTCGCGACAGCCACATCGATGAGGAACTGTTTCGACTTTTTGTCGATTCCGGCGTTCACTTGCGGTTTGCGGAGCGGTTCCTCGAGCCTTGGCAAATCGATCACAAGGCTATCGGCGCCGTGCTTGCGCGACTCGAGAAGCGCTAGATTCTCCCGAAGCGGCACAGGAATGTGACCGCGGGTGAACCCGCCCGGCTATGACCGTGGCGCACAAATCTCATATAAGTCAGACCGGTATGGTCTCCTTTGCAAACAAGTGCCGCGCGCTAGCCGCGTGGGCAGGACGCATCGCCCCGGCAGTCGCGTTGCTCGTAGGCTTGGCGACGGAGGCGGCCGCCGAACCCGCGGCGACCGAGTGGGTCGACTATGGCCAGGGACGCGCGCGCATCGTGTCGGCGACCGAGAACGTCGCCGGGGAGCTGGTCCTCGGCGTTCACTATCAGATGGCGCCAGGTTGGGAGATTTACTGGCGCTCGCCCGGTGAAGCCGGGTTCCCGACCACGATCGTGTGGGACGGATCGGACAACCTGGGGCCGGCCAATATGGACTGGCCGTTGCCGCACCGGTTCGAGATCTTCGACCTCGAGACCTATGGCTACAAGGAAGAGGTCGTGCTGCCGATACGGGCGCGCGCTCTGGACGACGGGGCGGGCGTCGCCATTCGCGCGGAGGTCAACTTCCTGACGTGTGAGGAAGTCTGCATTCCGCATTCGCTGCCGATGGCGCTGGATTTGCCCGTCTCGGCGTCGGGGACGCCGCAGTTGTCTCAGCATGCGGCGCTCATCAACAAGTATCGCGCGCTCGTGCCGCCGCGCGATGCGCAGCGGGGCCTGGTTGTCGAGCGTGCCGATGTCGTGACCGGCGAGGCTGGATCGCACCTGCAGGTCGTGGCCTATTCCGATCGGCCGATGACCGCGCCGGATGTGTTTGTCGAAGGCCCGCAGGCTTTCCTGTTCACCAAGCCCGACGTCAGTCTGCGCGATGGTGGCAGCCGCGCGGTGCTGCGCGTACCAGTGGCGATTACCGCGATTGCCGGCAAGGAAACGCCGGCGCTGCCGGGGAGTGCGCTCACGCTGACCCTGCTCGACGGCGAGCGTGCCGTCGAGCAGATCGTCACGGCGGGAATCGGTCAGGCGGATACAGCCTCATTCGCGCCTTTCGTCGTGATCCTAGCGCTCGCCCTGCTGGGGGGGCTGATCCTCAATGTGATGCCCTGCGTCTTGCCGGTCCTGTCGATCAAGCTCCTTGGCGTCGTGAGCCATGGCGGCGGCGACAGCGGCGCGGTACGACGCAGCTTCGTGGCTACGTCCGCCGGCATCGTGGCCGCATTCTTGGCTTTGGCTGCAATTCTGGTCGCCCTGCGTGCCGGCGGTGCCGCGATCGGCTGGGGCGTGCAGTTTCAGCAGCCGTTGTTCATCGTCGCCATGACGGTGATCGTCACGCTGTTTGCAGCCAATCTGTTCGGTTTCTTCGAGCTCCGGCTGCCGGCCTGGTTGGCCGGCGCCGGCGGGGCGCCGCGTGAGGGACGTCACAGCCTCGGCGGCGCGTTCGGCAACGGTGTGTTGGCGACCATCCTTGCAACACCTTGCTCGGCGCCGTTCCTGGGCACTGCGGTCGGCTTTGCGCTGTCGCGCGGCGCGGTTGAGATCTTCGCGATCTTCGTGGCGCTCGGGATCGGCATGGCGGCGCCCTTTCTTCTGGTCGCGGCGGTGCCACGGTTGGCCACGATGCTGCCGAAGCCCGGACGCTGGATGATCGTCGTGCGACGCCTCCTCGGGCTGGCCCTAGTGGCGACTGCGGTCTGGCTCGTGTCGGTGCTGGCCTTCCAGATCAGCCCAGCGTCCGCCTACATCCTTGCCGCGCTGATGCTGGTTCTACTGGCGGTTCTAGGGTCTCGTCACGTCTGGCCGGCGGCGTTGCGCCCTGCCGTGCCGTTCGTAGTTGTTCTCGCGACCGTCTTGTCTTTCGTTGCACCCCAGATCGGCGATGCCGACAGATCGGCGGACGTGGCCGACGATTCGTACTGGCAGCCCTTCGATCCTGCCGCGATCCCGGAGCTCATCGCGGACGGCAAGGTGGTGTTTGTCGACGTCACAGCCGAGTGGTGTCTCACCTGCAAGGTGAACAAGGAACTCGTTCTGAATCGCGGCCCGGTTGCTGCGCTGTTGCGCGGCCCTGACGTCGTCGCGATGCGCGCCGATTGGACCAACCCCGACCCGCAGATCGCCCAATATCTGGCCAGTTTCAACCGCTATGGGATACCGTTCAACGCAATCTACGGCACGCTGGCGCCGAACGGACTGGCGCTGCCGGAGTTGCTGAAGGACGATATTGTACTCGATGGCCTCAACAGGGCGTCGCGCCGGAATCTCGTTGCGGAAGGTTCATGAAACCTGCGTCAAAGACCGTGAAGTCGCTGTGGCTACCTCTTGGCGGCATTCTGGCGGCGGCAGTCGCGGTCGCCCTGATGGTCAATTTCCAGAATGCCAACCGCCAAGGACCCGAACTGGTCGGCCAGGTGCAGGCTTTCACCCTGGAGCGCCGGCCGGGCCACGATGTCGCCTGGCGCGACGGCGATGGGCGGGAGATTTCGCTCGCCGACTTCCGCGGCAAGGTCGTCATGGTGAACTACTGGGCAACGTGGTGCGCGCCGTGCATTCGCGAGTTGCCGTCGATCGACCGTCTACAGGCCGAGCTCGGCGGCGAGGACTTCACGGTCGTCGCCATCAATGTCGACCGTGGCGGCAAGGATACCGCCGCACCGTTCGCCGAGCGCCTGGACCTCGCCAATCTTGGCCTCTACCTCGATCCGCGCAATGCCACCGGCCGGGCCGTTGGGGTCAACGTGATGCCGACGACGATCGTCTACGATCGCCACGGCAACGAGGTCGGGCGCATGGAGGGCGGCGCGGAATGGGATTCGCCTGAAGCGCAGGCGCTGATGCGCTGGTTCATCGACCGTTCCACCTAACGATTGCCCGCCTTGTTTGGTCCGCTAGGATTGGCTCGTGAACCAATGTCTGGATCTCAAGGGCCTGAAGTGTCCGCTGCCGGTGCTCCGGGCAAAGAAAGCCTTGCGGGGGATGGCGCCCGGCACTGAACTTGAGGTGATTGCGACCGACCCGGGTTCGGTTAGTGATTTTCGCGCGTTCTGCGAGGTGACGGGCAACGCGTTGCTGGAAAGCACCGAGACCGGCGGGATCTTCACCTATCGGATCAGAAAAGGCGCGTAGTTAGGTCCGGCGGAACGCCACGGCGGCTAACCAGCCGGCCGTCAACGCGATGATGATGGCGATGATGCCATAGAGCGCGGGCTGCTGATTCGCCAGATCGAAGATCGTGCGTTCGAGCCCGGCCTTCCGGATCGATAGCGGTGTCGATTGTTCCTGTACCACCTGGCCGTTGCGGACGAGGTAGGTGTTGACCGTGTAGTCGCCCTCCGGTGCATTCGCCGGGAACGCAACCGACGTTCGAAACAGCTGACTTCGAAACCGGACGCTGTCTTCGTCTTCGACGTAGAGGTCGTCGCGGCGCTTGTTGCGCAGAATGGCTTCACGAAACTCGATCAGTTCGTCGCCGGCAAGCTGGCGGGTATCGGCCGCCACCGCAAAATCCAGGAACTCGCCACCAAGTCGGTACTGAGCGCGGACGGCAAGTGGAGCGATGTCCTCGAGCGGGCGGCTCGACGCCACCGCATAGTAGGCGGGCACTCGGTGAAAGGTGACCGAGCGACGATTCATCCAGATGCCGCTGACCCGCGACTTGCGCCGCACCACCAGGTCCTCGCGCGGCCCCTGGACCACGACCACAATGTCGCCCAGTTCCTTCACCGCGCCGAACAACAGGATCTCCGCGCCGGTAAAGCTGGACGTGATCGAAATCGTGCTTTGCGACATGTCGGCGACAAGGGGCTCCTGCTGGGCCGCCATGGCGCAAGCGGGCCCGAAGAACATGAACAGGGCTGTGGCAATACGGACCATCGTCTAGTGATCCACCACCGAACCGATGGAGAAGAGATCGCTGGGCTGGAACACGAGGTCGACGATCAACTTGGCGCACACGGCCAGCACAATGACGCCAAGTAGCGCGCGCAACTGCTCGCCGCGCAGTTTCGAACTCACGCGCGCGCCGAACTGGGCGCCGATGACCGCGCCGGCCAACAGGAGGACGGCGAGCGCGACATCCACGGTCTGTGTGTTGATCGAATGGAAGAAGGTCACGTTTGCGGTGACGAAGATGATCTGGAATAGCGAGGTGCCGACGACAACGGAAGTCGGCATGCCGAGCAGGTAGATCATGGCAGGGATCATGATGAACCCGCCGCCCACGCCCATGATCGCGGCGAGCAGGCCGACAAAGAAACCGACCAGCAGCGGCGGAATTACGCTGATGTAGAGCTTCGACTTGTGAAAGCGCATCTTGAAGGGCAGTCCGTGCGCCCAGTAGTGCTGGTGCGCTTTCTTGCGATAGCCGCCTTTGCGGGAGCGCAAGATCATGCGGACGCTTTCGATCACCATCAGCGTGCCGACGACGCCCAGAAAAAGGACGAACGACAGCGAAATGACGAGATCGACCTGGCCAATTTCGCGTAGCAACTTGAACAGGAATGAGCCGGCGGTCGATCCGACAAAGCCGCCGGCGACCAGGATCAGGCCCATCTTGATGTCGACGTTGTTGCGCCGCCAATGCGCGATGACCCCCGATACCGAGGCCGCGACGATCTGGTTTGCCTCGGTGGCGACCGCCACGGCGGGCGGAACCCCAATGAAGATCAGCAGCGGCGTCATCAGGAAGCCGCCGCCGACTCCGAACAGACCGGAAAGGAAGCCCACACCACCTCCCATTCCCAGAACGAGGAACACGTTCAGGGAAAGCTCGGCGATCGGGAAATAGATCTGCATCTACGGCAAGGCCGACCGAACGTCCGCTGCCGGACGATGGGGAGGTGAAACTACAGTAAGGGTTTGGATTATGCGCCCGTGCGCCTCATAATGGAAGGGTCGGCGCGCGTTTCGACCTCGCCGACGGTCATTCAGTTCCAGTCCTCAAGCCCACGCCGTGCGCCGTACCCCCATCGACACGTCCCCGCCGGTCTCCGACGAAGTCAAGGAGACGACGTGCTACATGTGCGCCTGCCGCTGCGGGATTCGGGTCCATCTGCGTGATGGCCAGCTGCGCTATATCGAGGGCAACCCCGATCATCCCGTGAACAAGGGCGTGCTTTGCGCGAAGGGGTCGGCCGGGATCATGAAGCAGCACTCGCCGGCCAAGTTGCGTAAGCCCCTCAAGCGGGTGGGCGAGCGCGGAAAGGGCGACTTCGTCGAGATCGAGTGGGACGAGGCCCTTGAGATCGCCACCGGCTGGCTTGCCGAGATTCGCCGCACCGACCCCAAGAAACTCGCCTTCTTCACTGGCCGCGACCAAAGCCAAGCCCTGACGGGCTGGTGGGCGACCCAGTTCGGCACCCTCAACTATGCGGCGCACGGCGGGTTCTGCTCAGTCAACATGGCGGCGGCCGGCCTCTACACCCTGGGCGGTTCGTTCTGGGAGTTTGGCGAGCCGGATTGGGATCGCACGCGGTACTTCATGATGTTCGGTGTCGCCGAGGACCACGCGTCGAACCCCATCAAGATCGGCCTTTCCAAGATCAAGGCTGCCGGTGCGAAATTTGTCTCGGTCAATCCGGTGCGCACGGGTTACTCCGCGATCGCAGACGAGTGGGTCGGCATCCGACCCGGCACCGACGGTCTTCTCGTGTTCTCGCTGATCCGGGAGTTGCTCCGCGCTGACAAAGTCGATTTCGGCTACCTGACCCGCTACACGAATGCCGGCTGGCTGGTGGTCCGCAATCCCGGGCAGGCCGACGACGGCCTGTTTCTGCGCGACGCCGCCGGGCGGCCGCAATGCTGGGATCTTGGGTCTAATGGGCTGAACGATGCGCTGAGTGCCGACGCCAAACCGGCGCTGGTCGGCGAGCGCCGGCTGGCTGACGGGCGCATCGCCGTACCGGCGTTCGATCTTCTCGCCCGGCGCTTCCTCGACGATGCCTACGCACCCGAAGCGATCGCCGAACAGACCGGTGTCCCGCCCGAGGTGACGCGCAGGATTGCGGCTGAACTTGCGCACGCAGCCTTTGCCGAGGAAATCGAAATTCGGCAACCGTGGACCGATTTTGCCGGACGGCGACACGAAACCATGATCGGACGGCCGGTGACGCTCCACGCGATGCGCGGGATATCGGCCCATTCGAATGGATTTCACACCTGCCGGGCGCTGCACGTGCTGCAGGCGCTGCTTGGCAGTATCGATTGTCCGGGCGGTTGGCAGTACTGCCCGCCCTACCCGAAGGCAATCCCGCCGGCGGTGCGCCCGTCCGGTCCTGCGGTGGCGCCCGGCGAGCCGCTACAGGGGCCACCGCTGGGCTTTCCTATCGGTCCGGAGGACCTGCTCGTCGATGCGGACGGCGCGCCGCAGCGCCTCGACAAGGCGTTCTCCTGGGAGGCGCCACTTGCCGCGCACGGCATGATGCATACGGTTATTCGGAATGCCTGGGCAGGCGATCCCTACCCGGTCGATACGCTGTTCATGTTCATGGCCAACATGAGCTGGAACTCGGCGATGAACACGACCGAGACCATGGACATGCTGACCGACAAGGACCCGGAGACCGGAAACTACAGGATTCCGCGCATCATCTATTCCGATGCCTTCGAGTCCGAGATGGTGGCCTACGCGGACCTAGTCCTACCAGACACCACCTATCTCGAACGGTGGGATTGCATTTCGCTTCTCGACCGGCCGATCTCCGATCCGCACGGGCCGGCCGATTCGATCCGTCAGCCCATCCTCAAGCCTGACCGCGACGTGCGGGCGTTCCAGGCCGTACTGATCGAACTAGGCGTGCGTCTTGGCTTGCCCGGACTCGTCGATGAGTCCGGCGAGGCGCGCTATCCGGGTGGCTTGCCCGACTACATGATCCATCACGAGCGCAAGCCAGGCGTGGGCATGCTGGCCGGTTGGCGTGGCGACGGCCGCGAGCACGGCACGGGCGCGCCGAATCCGGGTCAGCTAGAACGCTATATCGAGAACGGGTGTTTCTGGTCGGAAGCAATTCCCGAAGAGGCGCGCTACTACCGCAATGTGAATCAGGCCTATCGCGCCTATGGCGAGCGCATGGGATTTCTCGACACCGCCGAACCGGTGATTGTGCAGCTCTATTCCGAAACCCTGCAGCGGTTCCGGCTGGCCGCACAGGGGCACGGCGATCGCCTTCCGCCTGAGTCGGAGCGGGAGCGGATTGAGACGTATTTCGACCCGCTGCCGCTGTGGTACATGCCGTTCGAAGAGGCTCGTATCGACCGAGAGAACTATCCGCTACATGCGCTTACCCAGCGTCCGATGGTCATGTACCACGCGTGGGATTCCCAGAACGCTTGGCAGCGCCAGATTCTCGGCAGCAACCGCCTGTATGTGGCGCGCGCGATGGCGGATCGCCTCGGGATTGCGGATGACGACTGGGTCTGGGTTCACAGCCACAATGGGCGCATTCGGGTCCAGGCGCGGCTGATGGACGGTGTCAATCCCGACACGGTGTGGACCTGGAACGCCATCGGCAAACGCCGCGGCACCTGGGGCCTGGACGACGACGCGCATGAAGCGACACGCGGCTTCCTGCTCAACCATCTGATCGGCGATACGTTGCCCAATGACCCACACGCCAATGCCGACCCGGTGACCGGCCAGGCCGCCTGGTTTGATCTCCGGGTGCGCATCGAAAAGGCAGCGGACGGTGAGGCCGAGAGCTGGCCCCAATTCGATCCGTTGCCGGGCGGTGATAAGCGCGCAGCACCCGCAGTGCTCAAGTATGGCGCGCGCTTCAGGAAAGCGTCTTGACCGACCTGCCGCACCAAGCGCCGCCGAGAAAACTCGGCCTGGTAATCGACCTCGATACGTGCGTCGGATGCCATGCCTGTGCCGTAAACTGCAAGGAGTGGAACACAGGCGGGATCGCGGCGCCGTTGACAGACACAGATCCCTACGGAGCCAATCCCGATGGTGTTTGGTTCAACCGCATACATAGCTATGAAACAGGCGAAGGTTCGGCGGGTCGTACCGTGCACTTTCCGCGCTCGTGTCTGCACTGCGACAACGCACTATGCGTTACGGTCTGTCCGACAGGCGCGTCCTACAAACGCGAGGAGGACGGCATCGTCCTGGTCGACGAAGACCGGTGCATCGGCTGCAAGCTGTGCTCCTGGGCCTGCCCCTATGGCGCACGCGAATACGACGCCAGCGAAGGCGTGATGAAGAAGTGCACGCTGTGCGTTGACCGCATCTACAATGAAAACATCCCGGAAGCGCAACGGGTGCCTGCTTGCGTCGCCACGTGCCCGGCCAACGCTCGTCATTTCGGCGACTTCAACGATCCGGACTCGGAGGTGAGCCGACTGACCCGCGAGCGCGGCGGCCGTGCGCTGATGCCTGAGATGGGTTACGCACCCATAAATCGGTACTTGCCGCCGCGCGAGGTGCCCAAGACCGCCTCCGCACTCGAAGCGACGGCCGACACCATGGAGAGCAAGTTTCTCCAGTGGGTCGACCGTATCCTCTCGTAGGCCCCGATGCATCCCGCCTACTCGGTCATCTTCTTCACTGTGGCGTCAGGCGCGGGTTACGGCATGCTGTTCCTTGCCGGAGTCCTGGCCCTGCTCGAGCGATTGCCTCTGAGCCCCTGGTTTGCCTGGCCTTTCTTCATCATCGCATTCGCGCTGGTGTCGGCTGGTCTGCTCTCGTCCCTGCTCCATCTCGGTCACCCGGAACGCTTCCTGAAGGCGCTCACGCAATGGCGGTCGTCCTGGCTCTCACGTGAGGGGGTGCTGGCCATTGCGACCTTTGCGCCGACGGGTCTGTTCGCGCTCGGTTGGCTGTTCGTTGTCAACGACACAAGCGATATAGGGCCGGTCATGCAGGTGCTGGCGCTCATCGGCTCGCTGTTGTGTGTCGCCACCGTGCACTCGACCTCGATGATCTATGCGAGCCTCAAGCCCATCCCGCAATGGCATCGTGGCGACGTTACGGTGGCCTATCTGGTTCTCGGTCTCGCATCCGGCGCGCTTCTGGTGGGTTTGCTCGGCGCATTGACGCAAACTACGACGCACCTCGCTCCGACGATCGCCATCGTGGCGCTGATTGTTGGCTTCGCCGTCAAGCTCAACTATTGGCGCAGCATTCGCCGGCTGCCTCGCGCCAGCGCGGCGACCGCGATTGGCATGAAGCCAGGGACCAAGGTTCGCCCCCTAGATCCGCCTCATACAGAGCCCAACTACCTGCAGAAGGAAATGGGCTACCGCGTTGCGCGCAAGCACGCCGACAAGCTGCGTCGTATTGCGGGGACGCTGGCCTTCGGCTTGCCGCTTGCCGCGCTGCTAGTGTGGTTCGCGACTGACGGCGTATTGGCCATGGCCCTGGCGGTCATTGCAGCGTTGAGCGGGATCGCCGGGATGGCCGTCGAGCGCTGGCTGTTCTTTGCCGAGGCGACGCACCTCGTCACCCTTTACTACGAAGGCGACGCCGCGACGGACTAGGCCTACTGGCAGATTCCGCTGGAGCAGTTGGCGGCGAAAATCCCCGACGCCTTGTAGCCCGTCGCGTCGATCCCGACGTGTCCGCCCACTTCGGCCACCTTGTTGCCAGACGGATTGGTGGCGAACGAGCCGGCGATGCTGGCCGTCCGCCCAGAATGCGCGCCCGTACCGGTGAGCGTCCCGGAGTTCAGAAAACGATGCGGCGCCCCGGTCGGGTTGCTCAGCGTGATACCTGCGCCGTTGCCCGAAAACCCGCCACCGTCGAAGTCGGTGATGTTGAGCGACGCGCCGATGGGATTGGCGAAGTCGACGCTCATGGTGAAGTTTCCGGTCGCCAGGTAGGCGTTCGTTCCGTTGAGAACGTTTGCAACGACATGCCCGGTATAAGACGCCGTACCTGTGGTTGGCAGATTCGTGAGATCTGCGACCGACATCGCCACCCATGGCGCGCTGTGAATGCGCTCGAACGTCGTGGCCGTCTCGACCTGCCCGCCCCACAGGCCCCATGTCAGGTACTGGCATGAGCAGTAGGTGGTCGTGGATTCGGTGCCGGGGATGCTGCTGGTCGTGAACATGTAGAGATCGTCGTCAAGTGCCGTCGTACCGCCGAAGGTTGCGTCGACGGTCTCCGAATCGACAGCGCCGAACGTGCGGTCATCGATAAACGCGCTGTCGCCACCATCGCTGGAGGCGCCGCCGAACGCACCTACGTCTTCGTCGCCGAATTGCGTGAACAGCACCGTGAAAGGATATTGCAGCTGGTTGACCGTGAAGCTTGCCTTGACCTTGTTGGTTTCCTTGCTCGTCTGGACAACGATGTTGTCGGGGACACTGGTCGAGTTGGCGAATGTCGAAGTTGTGACGGCGCCGCTCGACTTGTTCACCGAAAAGAGACCGCCGCCCGACCAGCCTTGCAGCTTGCCGCCGAACCCGGACGCTGTCGCCGTATGCGTCGTCCGAGTGCCTACTGTCCCGCTGGTGGTCGAGTTGAAGTTGGTGACGGGGTAGTAGTTCTGGACAGTGTTGTTGCTGAAGTACCGCTGTGCAGGCTGGTTACCGTCGATCGAGTCCTCGGCGCTGATGACAAAGTGATCGGCGCTGGTGCCGTAGAAGCCGTTGTTTGACACGCTGGCGGCTTCGCTCTGCGACAGGAAGTCGGCCTCAAAGATGCGGATATTGGCTTCGCCGTTCAGCATCGACGAGCCGATGAAGATACCCTGGAGCTGATTGTGCGATCCGACGTTGCCGACGAAAAACGAAAGGACGGAGCTTTGCGAACTGCCGCTACCGCTCACGCCGCCGAACACTGCGCCGAAGGCGCGTTGTGCTGTCGTCGATTGTGAAGTGTCCCAGATGATGGCGCCGTTCGGGTTGCTCGAACCGATGCCGGAACCGATGCTCAGGGCACCGCCGTCCGCTTTGAGAACGAACGGCGTGTTGGTGTCGAGCACGAAGTCGCGCCGTGCGTTATAGAACGTGACGCCCGACGTCGGGAACGATGTGGTGTGGATGCCACCGAATCCAAACACCTTGTGGTTGTCCGCCTGGTCGGTGAGTTCGTAGACGAAGAACTTGTTGTCGGAGAACAGCTCGGAAGACCCGGTCAACGTCCCGGTCCCGAAAGGCTGGCTTGTAGCAGTGACGCTCGAATTGACGCCGGCTTTGATGGGCGCAACAAAGTTCGTGAGGCTTGAAAAGGTCGCGGTGTAGGTGCCGCTGGAAATAGAGCCCGTCGACGTCGGCGCATCGAGGCCGCTCTGTCCTTTGTCGATACCCGCCGTCGTCGGATTTCTCGCATGCCAGAAGCGGCCCAGAAAACTCCCGGACAACGTCAGGCCAGACCCTAGCGTCGCCGAATCCTGAAGCTTTGTGTTCTGCTGGGACTGGGTGGTGGTGCTCTCGGCGGTCTCGCCGCCGC
>JAYOEZ010000048.1:0-24797 GCA_038116985.1 Alphaproteobacteria bacterium
CCTGGCGGGCCGCGGGTGCCTCGGTCGGCGCAGCCGCCGGGGCCGGCGGCGGGTCGACCGGCTTGCGGCGATTGAGAATGCGGTCCGGAAGATACTCTTCCGAGCGCGCCGTCTGGACAGGTTGCGCCGGGGCCGGCTTGTCGGTCGGCGCGCCTGCCGCGGGGACGACGGCGTCGGCGAGCAGCGAGGCGAGACGCTCTCCCGCCTTGTCATGGCCGCCTTCAGCGGCGCGTTCGAACCACTTGGCTGCCTGGCTGCGGTTGCGACCGACGCCGTAGCCCTGTTCGAACATCAGCGCGAGGTTGTACTGCGAAATGGCGTGGCCCTGCTCGGCCGCCTTCTGGAACCATTGCGCGGCGGTTTGCGGGTCGCGCTCGACGCCCTCGCCGCGGAGATACATGACGCCTAGATTGGCCTGCGCGCGCGCCAGGCCCTGTTCGGCCGCGAGGCGATACCAGTTCGCGGCGACCTTGAGGTCCTTGGGCACACCAAGGCCCAGTCGATAGAGTTGTCCAATGTTGCGCTGGGCAGCGGCGTTGCCGGCCCGCGCGAGTGGCAGCCATTCGTTGTAGGCGCGGGTGTAGTCGCCAGCCTGGTAGGCCACGGTGCCGTCGTTGAAGTCGGCGTGGGCGCTCGGCGCCAGACCGCCGACGCCGCCGGCGATCAGCAACAGTGCGGTGGTGCCGAGAAGCGCGCGGCGGCGCCAGGAAGGATGTGCCGGTGCGCCCATCAGCCTTCCACCAGTTTCCATATGCCGTCGGACTCGCGACAGGCCGTGCCTGTGGCCTCGCGCGTGACGGATTCGTTGACGTAGGTCTGGGTGAATTCGCGACAATAGTTGCCGCTCGCGTTCTGCCAAGTCCGCCGCGGCGCAATGATGCCGTGCGTCCCGGTTTGCGGATTGCGCCACGTGCTCTCGTTGCCGATGGGCACCGTCTCGAGCGTCGTCTGGGTGGTGCGCTCCAGCGCAAGCTGGTCGGTCGCCGTAATCTGCGGTCCGTCTTCGCGCATCAGCGCCGCAAGGATGAGAGTCGTATTGGTGGCGAGCGCTTCTTCCTCGACCGCGGCCTCCTGCGTCTCGACGCGCGCAGCTTCCTCACGGTCGTTGAGCAGCAGCGTCACGCGATCGCGTTCGTCGCGATTCGAGCAACTCATGATTGCAATGGTGAGGATCGCCAGGATGACCAGGCGAAGGGGAGTCATGTAAGGCCCTCGTCAACAACCCGCAGGCGCACGTCCCGCGCCCCGGCAGTAGCACCACAACTCTACTACAAGGTTAAGCGCACCCTCTAGTGTGCTATTATGACACACAAACGACGGGCGCCCAAGCGCTCAGGCCATGGCGAGGAGCGCTTTCGTTTCTTCCGGCGTCGCCGGTTGGCGTCCCATCGCGCGCGCCAGCCGTGCGAACTCGCGAATGACCGCGCCGTTGGTCGGTTGCCCCAGCTCCAGATAGGCGTAGTCGCCGAGCCCGACGGCGACATGGCCGCCCTGCTCCATCGAGAACGCGGCGGGCGCAAACAAGTTGCCGATCTTGTTCGACACGCTCCACAGAATGCTGCGCTCGCGCGGCAGGAAGTCGAGATGGGCGGCCAGCCCGCGCACCGTGCCCGGATGGCCGCCCAGCATGCCGCTGTCGGTCAGACCGAAGAGCAGGTAGGCGGGCTCGTCGATCAGCCCCATCTCGAAGAAGGCCTCAAGCGTGCGGGTGAAGGGCACCGCCCAGGACACCAGCGCCGGCTTCACGCCGAGTTCGCGCATGCGGCGCGCAAAGAGCTGCAGCGTGCCGATCGTGTTGACGTAGGCGAGGTTTTCGCTGCCGTAGGCACGCGCCGCCGGATCGTAGCGGTCGACGTTGGTCGACCCCATGTCGATGGGCGCGAAGTCCGGCTTCAGCACGGGATCGTTCTGCGTTTCGACGATGTGGCGCAGCCGCGCCTCGTCGCCCTGGATGGTGACCTGGCCCAGCGTCGGATGAACGAGGATGTCGCAAGCGTCGCGGATGCGCCGCAGCGCGTCGTTGTAGACTTCCGAATCGTGGCACGGCGAACCGTCGGGATTTCGCACGTGGTAGTGCACGATCGACGCGCCTTCGGCACGGCAGTCGGCCGCCGCCCGGGCGATCTCTTCAGGCGTCCAGGGCACATGAGGATTCTCGTCGCGCATCATGTATTCGTTGATGCGCGCCTCGATGATGATCTTCTTGCGGTCCATAGTCCCTCGCGGCTTCGTGATTCCATCATAGCGCGACGTGAGGACTCGGTCGCGCCGCCCTTCCTAGAGTGAAAGCCACGATCACGCCGCACGGGAGAACCGCCATGGTCCTGTCCAGACTGAAGCTTCTTGAGATTGCCGGGGTCGCGCTCGCCGGAAGCGCCGTCGCCCTGACCTCGCTGACGCCCCAGCCGGTCTACGCCGAGATGGCCGACCGCCCCGTCGTCGTCGAACTGTTCACCTCGCAAAGCTGCTACTCGTGCCCGCCTGCCGAGGCGTTCCTCGGCGACCTCATCGAAGAGCGCGACGACGTCATCGCGCTGGAATGGCACGTCGACTAATGGGACAAGCTGTTCTATCGCGGCAGCGTCTGGAAGGACGTCTTCTCCGACCCTGCATTCACCGCGCGCCAGCGCGGCTATGCCTCACGCATGCCGCGCGGCCAATCCTACACGCCGCAGATGGTCATCGATGGCAAGCGTGAAGCCGTCGGGTCGCGGCGCGACGACGTGTACAAGGCGATCGCCGCAGTGGCCGACGAGCCGCGTCTGTCGGTCAGCGCCACGAAACGCAAGGACGGCACCGTCGACGTCGCCGTCGAGGGTAGCGGCGAGAGCGCGGCTGTCTGGGTGATCACCTTCCTCAAGGCCCGCACCACCAACGTCGAGGGCGGCGAGAACAACGGCAAGGCCCTTGCCAACCACCACATCGTGCGCAACGTGGATCGTATCGGCGACTGGAGCGGCCAATCGCTGCGCCTCGCCGCGCCGGTCGATCTGGATGCCGACCACGACTGCGTCGTGCTCGTGCAAAGCGACGACCAGGGTCCGATTCTGGGCGCCGCGCGGTGCGCGGCGGAGGACGCCACGAGTTCGTAGCAGCGACACGAATCGTGCGATCAGGGGCGCCGCATCGGCGCCCTTCTCTTTTGCGCCGGCGTCGCTAGTCTGAACCCATGACGAATGCCGTGATCTTCGACCTCGACGGCGTCCTTGTGGACAGCGAGCGCCTGATCGCGCGCGAGGTATGCCGGGCGTTGACCGAGAACGGCTATCCGCTCGACCCGGTCACCTATCACACGCGCTTCCACTACGTGCCGCTGGAACGGATGGCCGAGATCGTCGCCGAGGAGTCCGGTCTGTCGCTGCCCGCCGACATGATCGCGGGCGTGCGCGTGCGACTGGCTGAAGCCTACGTGAGCGATCTGCGCGCGGTGGACGGCGTGTTCGAAATGCTGAAACGGATCGCGGTGCCAGTCGCCGTTGCCTCCGGCAGCGTGCCGGAGGGCATCGACCAGAAGCTGCGCCGAACGGAGCTGTACGCCTTCTTCGCGCCGCACATCTATAGTTCGGTCACGATCGCCGCGCGCAAGCCCGCGCCCGACATCTATCTCCATGCCGCCGAACGCCTAGGCGTCGCGCCTGAGAACTGCGTCGCGGTCGAGGATGCGGCGCCCGGCGTGCAGGCCGGCGTCGCGGCCGGCATGCGCACGCTCGGGTTCACCGGCGGCGGCCACGACTATCCGGAACTCGCCGGACGGCTGCGGGAAGCCGGCGCGCATGCGGTTTTCGACGACATGCGCGAGCTCATCGACCTGCTCTAGTCCGGAACGTCGACCCCCTTTTCGGCAAGCAGCTTGAACAGCGCCGGATCGACATTCTTTTCGTGCGCTTGCTTGAGCTGGATGAGCGAGGCAAGCGGCGCTTCGATGTGGTGAAACAGACGCCATCCCGCCGCTTTCTTGCGCAGCAGCGTGGTCGCCCGCACCGTGCCGCCGATCGGCTTGGGATAGAGCCGATTGTTGTAGATGAAGACGTTCCAGCTCAACGTATAGAACGCGTGCGCGACGCCCGGCGCGATCTCGCGCACGATCAGGTCCGAAAGGCCGATGTAGTGCTCCGAGCGGCGGGGCTCCGACACCTGCCAGTAGCGCGCCAGCGCATCCCAGCCGACCATCGCCGGCGATTCCTCGGCGACGTAGATCGGCTCTTTCTCCTCGGCATCCCACAGCCCCCGGACTGCGTCCATCTCCCAGTCGTTCCAATGCGCCACGTAGCGGTTCAGAACTTCGGCGATTTCGTCATGTAGCGCCGTCATGCACGGCCTCCTCTCCAGATTCATTCCCGCAGTTGCGCCCGGCAGCGTGAAGTGAAAACATGCCCGCGGTTCAACGGCTTGTGAGCACCCGTGTACGCTTCGACCCTCCGCCCCTTGTTGCTGATCGCCGCCGTCGTGGCGCCGCTCGCATTCGGCGGCGAGGCACGCGCCCAGGCCAGCGCCTCGCAGTTCATCAACGTACTGGGTCAACAGGCGATCAGCACGCTGCAATCGACCTCGGGCAGCCTCGAGCAACGCGAACAGCAGTTTCGACGCATCCTCGCTGCCAACTTCGACGTCGCCTTCATCGGACGTTTCGTCCTCGGTGCAAACTGGCGGCGTGCCACGCCGCAGCAGCAGGCCGACTATCTTGTTCTGTTCGAGGACTTTCTGGTGCTGACCTATTCACGACGGCTTGGCGGTTACACCGGCGAGACACTGACCGTGGTCGGCGAACGTGCCGCGAACGAACGCGACACAGTTGTGCGCACGCGTATCGACCGCCCTTCGGGCCCGCCGATCGACGCCGACTGGCGGGTCCGCCTGGTCGACAACCGCTTCAAGATCATCGACGTGGAGGTTGCCGGCGTGAGCATGGCGCTGGCCCAGCGCTCCGAGTTCGCGTCGGTGGTCCAGCGCAACGGGCTCAACGGCCTGATCCAGGTCCTTCGCGCCCGCGCCGCGAAACTGTCCGCGTCGCCAGCCCGCAGCTAGGAGAAAGCGAATCCGATGTCTCGACTGGTTCTCATACTGGCCGCCGTCGTCGTGGCGGCAACCGCCGCAGCAACGGCGAGCGCGCAAGTTTCAGTCGCGTGGGACGCCTACCAGCGCGGCGACTTCGCGCAGGCCTACGCCGTCTGGCGGCCCCAGGCCGAACAGGGCGATGCCGTCGCGCAGTACAACCTCGGCATCCTCTACGACCAGGGCAAGGGCGTCGCGCGCGACGCAAACGAAGCGGTTCGCTGGTGGCGCGCTGCGGCTGAACAGGACTACGTGCCCGCCATTCATAACCTGGCGAACAGTCTGATCGCCGGCGACGGCATCGCGCAGGACTACGCCGAAGCGATCCGCTGGCTGCAACGCGGCGCGGACGCCGGCTTCGACCGATCGATCTACACCCTCGGCAAGATGTACAGCTTTGGTCTCGGCGTGCCGCAAAGCGAAGCGCGCGCCACGGGCCTATTCGAACAGGCGGCGTCGATGGGCAACCCGCGCGCCCAATACAATCTCGGTCGCGCTTACCGCGACGGTGACGGCGTCGAGCGGGATCTCGTGCGCGCGTCCTATTGGTATCGACGGGCCGCCAGGCAGGGCGACCGGCAGGCGCAGGCGGCGCTAGGCCAACGCTATCTCGCCGGCGAGGGCGTCCGGCAGAACGACGAGAAGGCGCTCTACTGGACTTCGCTTGCCGCCGCCCAAGGGCTGACCCGGGCGATCGAAACGCGCGCCGACATGTTGCGCAAGATCGACCCTGTGCTCGCAGAACGCGTCGACCGGTTCGTCGCGGAATTCCGCCCGTCGCCGGAAACGCGTTGAGCATCCCGATGCGCCGCCTCCTGCTCGGCCTGCTGCTGGCCGTTGCCCTCTCGGCTCCAGGCTGGGCGCAGAGCCCGGCGGCGAACCAGGTCGCCGCCCAGATCGGTCAGATCATGCAACAGTCGGCCGCGTCGGCGTCTCGCTCCAGCGCCATGGCGAACGATCTGCACGATCCGCTCGGCGGCTCGCGCGTCGTTCAGAAGGCGGACGAGGTCGTGCGCCTGACCGTATTGTCGACGGTGATCAGCGCCATCGCCGCCAACCCGGCGGAGACCGCCGACATCGTCGTGGCGGCAATCAACGCCGCACCGTCGTTGCGCAACGACATCGTCGCCACGGCGACCAGCAGCTATCCGGCCTTTGCCCCGACCATCTACGCGGTGGTCGGCGGCACACCTGTGGCGTCGCCTTCACCGATAGCGGCGCCCACGCCTCCAGCCGCGCCGGTCATCATCGCCTCGCCGCCGCCGCCCACGCGCCCGGCGCAGCAATTCGCCGCCGCGCCGCCGAGGCGCGAAACCAGTACTGACGACGCTTTCGGCGAAGACGCACCCGCCGCGGAGTCGTTCGCGGGCGCCGCCACGGCCCAGATCTACGACCCGATCGAGCCGGTCAACCGGGCGATCTTCGCGTTCAACGACGTGCTAGACCGTTTCCTGATCCGCCCCATCGCCTACGGCTACGGCTTCATCACGCCAGAGCCCGTCAAGCAGTCGGTGCGGAACTTCTTCAGCAACCTGCGCGCACCCATCCGCTTCGCCAACGACGTGCTGCAGTTCGAGAGCGGCGATGCCGCCGTCACCGGCGGACGTTTTCTCATCAATACGACCGTGGGCGTTCTCGGCTTCCTCGACGTCGCCGACGTCATCGGCTTGGAACATCACCCGGCTGACTTCGGCCAGACGCTGCACCGCTACAGCGTCGGTGCCGGACCCTACATCGTCATTCCCGTTCTGGGGCCCAGCACATTGCGCGATGGCGTCGGCATCGTTGCCGACACGTTCATGGACCCGCTCACCTACCTGCTTGAGCCCTATCCGCGGCTCGCAGTGGCGGGCGTGGAGGGCATCGTGAAACGCGAGACGCTGATCGATTCGCTCGACGAATTGCGCGCCGGCTCACTCGACTACTACGCGGCGCTGCGCGCGGCCTACTACCAGGACCGCGCGGTCGTCCTCAACAAGGGTCGCGGGTCTACGACCAGCGCGGCGGATGACGCCTTCGGCTCATTCGAGTAACGTTGGGTCCATGACACGTCTCGCTATTCTGGCGGCCGCCGCTCTGATTGCCGGCTGCACCGCGCTTCACGAACCGCTCGAGGAAGCGAAACCCACCGAGTCGATCCGTCTGAGCGGCAAGATGGAAGCGGTCGGCCATTGCCTGGAAAAGGTGCTGCACGAACGTGACACCGCCGGTCACTACGAGTTCCACGCCGAGGAAGTCGAGGGCACTCTCGACGGCAACGGCGAGTGGGAAGTCATTCTGCGCCAGGAGACGCCCACGTCGATCAGGGCATCGATCAAGACCGAGCTGACCGGCATGGGCGCGGCCAAACGGCCTGCCGGCATCACCTTGCTGATCGCGCGCTGCGCCGGCGACGCGTAACCAGGCAAACTTCGGCTAGACGCTGTCGAAGAAGGCGTCGATCGCGGCGATCGCTTCGGGTTCATTGAGGTTGGGGCAGTGGCCCCGCCCCGGCACGATGGCCTTCTTCATGTCGGGCTTGCGCCGCGCCATCTCGGCAAGAACCTCTTCGTCGAGAATGTCCGACACTGCGCCGCGGACCACCAGAACCGGTTTGTCCTTCATCGCCTCCCAGCTGTCCCACCAGTCGGGCGGCCGTTTGCGCGAGCGAAACACCTTGCCATAGACCGGATCCATGTCGGGCACGATCTTGCCATCGCGTTCCTTGTAGATGCGGTGCGTGCGCTCGAGCCATTCGGCGTCGGTCAGGGTGATGCCCTTCTCGGCGCGCTCCTTCTGCGCCTGCGCCGCCTCTTCGAAACTGTCGAAGGCCATCGGCTTGCCCATGTTGTCGTGCAGGCGCTGGCGCCCCTGCGCGCCGATGACCGGACCGACATCGTTCATGGCGACGCCGGCGACCGCGTCGCGCCGCTCCAGTACGATGTGCATCGTGACGATGCCGCCGAGCGAGGTGCCGATGATGAACACCTTGTCGAGACCTTCGTGCGCCAGAAGATCCAGCACGTCGTCGCGGTCGACGAAGTACGAATAGTGCTCCCAGTCGGGGTCATAGTCGGACTGACCATGGCCGCGCCAATCCATGCACAACACGCGTCGTTGTGCGCTGAGCCGCGTCGCGGTTTCAAGATACTGCTTCGAGTTCCCCGTCGTGCCTGACAGACACAGAACAGGCGTCTTGTCCGACGGGCCCGCGAAGTCGCGGTAGTAGAGGCTCAGCCCATCACGTGTCGTAAACCGTTTCTCGACGAAGTCGCTCATCGTGTCGCCCTTTCTCCTCAGGCTGGAACGTTCACTTCAGCGGCAGCAATTCGCGCCGGACATACTGCTCGAAGGTGTTCGGCGCCCGGCCCAGCAACCAGCTCAACACATTCGGATTGCCGGGCAGGCCCTGCCGGTCGTAGTGCGCAAACATGCGTGCGCGTGTTTCGACGACGTGTTCGGGCATGCCAGCCGCCATGGCCTTGGCTCGGAATTCGTCCAGCGAATCCTCACCCGCACGGACCTTCTTCCCCAACACCTTCGACAGAACGACCGCCTTGTCCTCGCAGGAAAGCATCTCCGGCCCGGCGAGTTCGTAGATGGCGTTGAAGTGCTGCGCGTTGCCGACGACCAGCGCAGCGACCTCGGCGACATCTTCGAGATCCACGAGGCTGAGCTTCGCGGTCGACGAAAAGGCCAGCGTGTGGACTCCCTTCTCCCAGATGCCCTTCCAGTCGCCACGCGTGTTCTGCATGTAGGAGGACGGCTCGAGGATGGTGTAGGGCAGACCCGATTCGATGACCGCTTCCTCCACGAACACCTTGTTCCAGTGATGGGGCAATTCCTCGACCTGGGGGTGCAGCACCGAGTGATAGACAAGGTGGCCGACGCCGGCCGCCCTGGCTGCGGCGACCACGCGCTTGCCGAACGGCACTTCCTGCGGATCCATGTTGGGCGGAATGTGATAGACCGCATCGGCGCCCTCGCACGCACGCGCGATGTCGGCGTCGTTGCCGAGATCCGCGACGACGGGCGCGGCATCTTGCAGCTGCGACAGCGGCCCGCCGTAGCGGGTCTGTCGCGTGATGAAACGCACCGTGTGGCCGGCGCCGACCAGAGCCGGCACGATCGATTGTCCGGTTCTGCCACCGGCGCCGCTGACAACCACGATCACAGCAAGTCCTCCCTCCCGGCAATCGAACCACGTTTGAGGGAGACGCGGAAGGCGGTCGATGCGGTTGTCCGCCCCTCGTGCTATGGGGAGGCATGGCCTTCGACGCCCTACCGCTGCAAAGCCCGCGCACGCCCGAGAACACCCGCGTGCCCGAGGCCGCCAACGCCTATGCCGAGACCGCGCTGGCGCGTTCACGCGTCGCCGCCGACGCGCTCGCGCCCGTCATGGACATCGCCTATGGCCCAGACATCTACCAGACCCTCGACGTCTATGCGCCGAAGGACGCGACGAGCTGCCCGGTGCTGGTCTTTCTGCACGGCGGCGCCTGGGCGCACGGCTACAAGGAGTGGAACGGCTTCATGGCGCCGGCCTTCGTCGATCTGCCCGCCGTTTTCGTGTCCTTGTCTTACAGACTCGTACCCGCACACAAATGGCCGGCGCCGCTGGAGGACGCCTTCGCCGGGCTGCGCTGGGTGCGCGACAACATTGCGCGCCACGGCGGCGATCCGGCACGGCTCCACGTCGCCGGCTGGTCGGCCGGCGGCACCCTCGCAACGCTTCTGGCGCTGCGCCACGACCTCTACCCCCGCTTCGGACTAGCGGAAGACGCGGTCAGAAGCTGCATGGCGACGAGCACCGCATTCGCCTTTCGCAATACCGACATGGCGCCCGGCAACCGCGGCATCACCTACCGCGAGTTTCTCTTTCAGACCGACGACGACGAACACGAGGCGAGCCCGATCGACCACGCCGCGCGCAACACGGCGCCCTTCTTCATCGCCTACGGCGAGAACGATTTCGCCCACGTCAGAACGACGGCGCGCGACATGGTGCCGGCGCTGCAGACGACGGGCGTCGAAGTGGTCGAACGCGAGTACGCCGGCCTCGACCACTACGCCATGAACCTGGCCCAGGGCGATCCGGCGCACGACTGGGTGCGCACGGCACGGCGCTGGCTGGCGCGCTGACCTAGGTCTTCTTGCGCTCGGTGCCGACGATGCCGAGGTCGGCGGGCCGCAGTTGCAGCGACGGGCGTTGGATGACGCGGTCGTACCAGGCTGCAAGCCCCGGCCGGCCTTCGCGCCAGTCGAAGTTGGCGTCTTCGGGTTCGAGCAGCAGTTTCTGCAACGGCCGCCGCAGATCTAGGAACGACAGGCCGCCCGCGAAGCAGACGTGACCGATGTGAAACGCCGCATCGTCGAACGCAGCGGCGTCCAGCGCCATCCGGTCGAGCGCGCCGAAGATGCGCCGGCGGTTGCGCTGCATGGCGGTGGCAATGCGCTCGCCTTGCGGTTTCAGCGCATCGACGGACAGCGCCGAGACCGCGTCGAACAGGCCGTCGCCCAGCACCATCTGCGTCAGCGCCCGCCAGCGTGTTTCGTCGCGCGGAAACAAGTAGGGGCCCGGTCCCAGCGAGTCGAGATACTCGCAAGCCAGCAGTCCCGAATAGAGCGTCAGGCCGTCCTCGAGCACGAGAACGGGATGTTTGCCAAGCGGCGTGTAGTCCCAAATGATCTCGTCGGGCCCGACCGGGTTGTTGACCACGAATTCAAGCCGGTCGAGCACGTCCGCCTCATAGGCCACGACCAGGACCTTGTGGATGTAGTCGTTGCCGCTGAACAGCAGCTTCATCGTCACGCGATCGTCTCGCCGTCGACGATTGCGACCACGTCGACCTCGATCATCGCTTCCTTGCTGCCGAGACGGCTGATCTCGACGAAAGTGCCGGCGGGATAGGGATACGTGAAGTACTCCCGCTTCAGTTCGATCCAGTGCTTGCGGGCGTTCTCTATGTCGGTGACATAGGTCGTGGTGTGCACGATCTTGTCGAGACCCGAACCGCCAGCCTCAAGGATGCGCTTGATGTTGGCAAAGGTCTGGCGCACCTGGGCCTCGAAGTCGCCGACGCCGACGATCTCGCGGTCGTCGTTGATCGCGACCTGGCCCGAAATGTAGATGACGTTGCCCACGCGAAAGCCGGCGGACAAGAGTGAACGGTCGTGCACGGCGTCGTTCTCGTGCTTGATGCGGTAGGCGTTGTTGTCGGTCATGCGTCCCTCCCTTTCGCGACGCATGGTAGCGCCGCCCACGGCGGCGCGGCGGGCAAATCGGCTATCTGTTCGCCATGGCGACGCGTCCATCACGATAGAAGCGGTGGCCGCCGATCGCGACGGTGTGCTGCAACGCGTCCGCCCAGTCCGGATTTACGGTGTCGGCGTGATAGTGCGTGGCGCGCCCGGTGAGGTCGGGACGAAATCCCGCGAGGCTCTGTTCGGCAACGTGCAGGGCGCGGCGCCAGCTGCGGCCCGGCGTGGCCCGGTCGGACAAACCGTCGCAGGCGAAGGAGAACTGGCAGGCGTGACGGCGGTGCTCGCCCTGGAACACGACGTCGCAGACCCGGTCCGGATAGCGGCGATCGGCGACCCGGTTCATCACCACGGCGGCGACCGCGAACTGCCCAGCCAGCGGCTCGCCGCGCGCCTCGAAATAGACGGCCTGGGCGAGGCAGGTCACGGCGGCGGCGCGCGCCGGATCTGCCGGCGCGGTCGCCAGTGCGGCGATGCCGCCCCCTACCAACAGGACGGCGGCGGCGCTCAGCTTGAGGCGGATTACCAGGGGCCAATGGTCCATCATTTTCAGACTTGCCCACGATTGTGGCCCTATTCGGGCGTTCACAACTGGTCTCGAAGGGTTGACCCCGGCCGTCCGGAGGCGCACGTCTAAAGGGCAGAAGACCTACGAGGACACATGCACGACGTCGACGAAGCCGACTGCAAGTATCCGCCCGGCACCTACGTGCCGAAGGTCGATCCGCTCCGCTGCGAGGGCAAGGAGAAGTGCGCCGACGTGTGCCCCTTCGGTGTCTTCGAGATTCGCAAGCTCACCAGCACGGAGCGCACGGCGCTGCCGTTCCTTACCCGGTTGAAGGTCGCCGCCCACGGCGGCAAGCAGGCGTTCCCGACGCTGGCCGCCGAATGCCGCGGCTGCGGCGCCTGCGTCGATGCCTGCCCGGAAAGCGCAATCAGGCTGGGTTCGCCGTCAGGCTGATTCGCCGTCGATCACGATGACATGCGCCTCGCCGGCGCCTTCGCGAAGTTTCCTGATCTCCGCGTACTCGGGCGAGTCCCACAATTCCTTGATCTTCTCCACCGACGGGTATTCCGCGATCAGCGTGCCCTGGGTCTCGTCGAAGTCGCCTTCCAGCACCGCGGCGACCTTGCCACGAGCGAGATAGCGGCCGCCGAACTTCGGCACGAGTTGTTCCACCGCCTTGCCGTATTCGGCGAAGCGTTTGGGGTCGCTGACCTTGACGCGGACGAACATGTAGGCGGGCATCTGGTTCCTCCTTGGAATTACTTTGTCATTCGCCGCGCAACTGCGCGCGCAGCGTCTTGTCGCGTTTGAGGTGCCATTCGCGGCTCATCGCCTCGCCGCGGTTCACGTAGCGCTCCGCGTAGACCAGTTCCCAGGCGCGGCCACGGGTCGAGCGCGCGCCGGTCCCGTCGTTGTGCGCCTGAAGGCGCTTGTCGAGGTCGTGGGTCCAGCCGACATAGGTCCGGGGTGCATCGCCGTCGGTGCTGCGCAGCACGTAGACGTAGCTGCTCACCGTGCGACGCTGGTCTTCCTAGCCATTCGGATAGACACAGGCGAAACGCTCGACCACCACCGGCATGTCTTCGGCGACCGATTTGCCGTGCGGTTCGAGCAGACCGTTCCAGTGCTTGGTGTGCACGCCGCGCCACACGTCGACGTCGCGCACCCCCGGCCCGTCCAGCGCCGTATAGGTGGCGTCGATGTCGCCGAAGGTGACGAGTTCCAGACTGACGGTCTGCAGCAGCGCCTGGGGCTTGCCGTCGAAGGTCGTCTGGATGATGTACTCGCCGATCTGCGGCCGGCTCTCCGGAGCCTGCTTATGCAGCCAGGGCAGCGAGAACGTCCCGGTCTTTTCGCCATCGACGATCAGCTTGGCGATGGTCTCGGACGTCTGCTGGTCCCAGCCGATGCAGCGAATGCGTTGTTCCTCGCCGGCATCGAGGCCGGGCACGGCTTTCGCCGCGGCGGCCAGGAAGGCCTCGCGGTCCGCGGCGGACGGTTGGGCGGCGGGCATGGTCTCTCTCCTCCTCGAACGAACGGCCGCCAGTATGCGGCCTCACCGGCGGCGCGGCCAGTCCGCGCGGTGCGTCTCCCGCCCGACATGGCATCATGCGCGCACCGCAATCAGGAGAGCCGCCATGACCCAGAACATCTTCCGCAACCCCGAGACGCTGCCCAAGCCCGAGGGCAAGTGGACCCACGCCATCGAGGTACCGGCCGGCGCACGCACGCTCTACATCGCCGGCCAGGCCGGCTTCGACGCCGACGGCAAGTTGCCGCCCGACTTCAAGACCCAGGCCGAGAACACCTATGCGAACATCGTCAAGGTTCTCGCCGACGCCGACATGGACGTGACCGATCTCGTCATGGGGACGATCTACATGGTCAATCCCGGCGGCGACCTCGACGATCTGGTCGCTGCGAGCGCACGCCACTTCGGCAGCCACGCCTGGGCTGGCACGCTGATCTACGTGAAGGCGCTCGCCTATCCGGAACTGCTGCTTGAGATCAACTGCATCGCCGCCAAGCACTGATGGCGGGAGGCGCTCAGGAGCGAAAGAGGCCCGACCTACTCGGCACCCGGCGGCGGGTCGGCAAACCGTAGCGGAATGAACCCCAGCCTCGCGTCCCAGAGCGTCCCGGTCAGCCGTTGGGCTCCAAGGCCGCCCAGATAACCCTGCGTGCTTTCCTTGATGTTTCCCGCTGCGTCGACCTTTGCCTTGAGCCTCACGTAGTAGGTCGGCTCGCGCGTCTTCACTTCCAGTTCAGCGACCAGATTACCGTTCTCAATAGAGATCTTGCCTCGTGTGTTTTTGCAGTAGCGTGTGGAATCCACACGTACCCGTTGGCACGCATAGACGCCGTTCCAGCTTTCCAAGGTGGGTGCCGGCGCAACATTTGCAGCGTCCGGCACGCGCGCCACCTGCTGTGGCGGATTGCGCAAGGCTTCGATGCGCGCCTGCGCCAGCGGTGCGAAGGCGCCGTCCGGATATTGGGCGAGGTAGGCCTCGAAGTCGGCGATGCTGTTGCTCTGCGCGATCGAGGTCCAAAACGCCGTTTCCGCACGCAGCGCAGCGGCCTCTTGCTCGGCCTCGGTGTCCTTTTCGACCACCACGACCTGCTGCGGCTCGGGCTCTTCCTCCGGCGCGTTCAGCCGCGCAATCCGCCGCTTCGCCAGGGCCACAAAGTTGCCGTCGGGATATTGTTCGAGATAAGCCTCGAAGTCGGCCGGATCGTCGCTGTCGGCGATCGAGGTCCAGAACGCCGTCTCGGCCCGCAGCGCAGCGGCGGTGTCTTCCTCGGGCACCGGTTGCGGCGTCTCTTCGACCACCGGCGCCGGCGGGGTGAAGAAGAACTTGCCGGTGATCGACGAGGACGTCCACGGCACCTGCTTGCCGCCCGTCGCCTCCTGCACATCCAAACGCACCTGCTTGAACAGACCTTCGAGCGGCAGGCCGGATTCGCCGAGGCGATCCACCAGCGCCTGCGTGAACGGGCTGTTGTCGCTGTCGCCGTCCGTCGCAACCTCGCCCGGCGCCGTCGCGTAGCCGATATAGGTCCCCGTCGGCGCCAGCATCTGCGCAAGACCGGCGGGCGCCGAGCGGAACGAGCGCGCGTAAGGATTGTTGCGGCACGAATCGAGGATCACGATGTTCAGCCGGTTGCGCGCCCCGCCCATCCGCGCCAGCACCTGGTTGACGTTGATGCCCTCGACGGCGACGTGCTCCTCGCGATCGATCACCGCGTTGACCGGAATAAGGTAGTTCTCGCCGCCGACCTGCACGCCGTGCCCGGCGTAGTAGAACAGCCCGACGCCGCCGGCGAGCAACAGATCGCCGAACTCGATCATGGCGAGGCGCATGTCGCGCTGGCTGCCGTTGATCACCTCGAGAACTTCGAAGCCCTGTCCGCGCAGCGCTTCGGCCATCAGCCGGGCGTCGTTCTCCGGATTCTTGAGCGGCGAGACCTCGTAGGACGAGTTACCAATCACCAGCGCGACGCGGCTCTCGTCCGATTGCGCCCACGCGACCGGCGCGGCAAGCAGCACGAAAACCAAACAACCCAAGAACCGAACCAAGCTCATAGACGTCCTGTTGCGAGTACTAGTTGACGCCGGGCGGCGGATCGACGAAGCGCAGATGGAAACCTTCCAGCTCCACATCCCACAGCCAGCCGCTGATCTTCTTGTTCGCAATACTGACGCCCTCGAACTGCGCACTGCCGCTGATCGGTTTGGCCTCGACGATCCTGCCGGTCGCGTCGATCCGCGCCTCGACCGGGAAGGTCGCGGTGCGGCGGCCACGCTGTTCGAAGACGCCCTTAAGAACGCCGTTCTCGATCGTGATCCTGCCGCGGATCGAACCGCAAAAGCGCCGCCCGTTTATCGTCGTCGGCGTGCAGCGGTATTTGCCGTCCCAGCTTTCAAGCGTGCGCTGCGGAATCTCGGTCGTTGCTTGGGGTGCGCGCGCCACCTGCCGCGGCGGATTGCGCAAGGACTCGATGCGCGCCTGCGCCAGCGGAGCAAAGGCGCCGTCCGGATACTGGGCGAGATAGGCCTCGAAGTCGGCAATGATGCTGCTCTGGGCGATCGAGGTCCAGAACGCGGTCTCGGCGCGCAGCGCGGCTGCTTCCTGCTCGGCCTCGGTGTCCTTCTCGACCACCACGACCTGTTCGGGTTCTTCTTCGGGCTGGTTGAGCCGCGCGATGCGCCGCTGGGCCAGCGCAGCGAAGTTGCCGTCCGGATACTGCGCGAGATAGGCCTCGAAGTCGGCCGGATCGTCGCTCTCGGCAATCGAGGTCCAGAACGCGGTCTCCGCCCGCAGCGCAGTGGCCGCATCCTCTTCCGGCGACGGTTCGGCGGCCTTCGGCGCCTCCTGGGCCACAGGTGCGGGCGGGGCGAAGAAGAACTCGCCGGTAATCGACGACGACGTCCACGGCACCTGTTTGCCGCCCGTCGCCTCCTGTACGTCGAGGCGCACCTGCTTGAACAGGCCTTCCAGCGGCAAGCCGGGCTCGCCGATGCGGTTGACCAGAGCCTGCGTGAACGGGCTGTGCGCGCCGTCGCCGTCCGTCGCCACTTCGCCCGGCGCCGTCGCGTAGCCGATATAAGTCCCCGTCGGCGCCAGCATCTGGGCGAGTCCGGCAGGCGCCGAGCGGAACGACCGCGCATACGGGTTGTTGCGGCACGAATCGAGAATCACGATGTTCAGCCGGTTGCGCGCCCCGCCCATGCGGCCCAGAACCTGGTTGACGTTGATGCTCTCGATCTCGACGTGCTCTTCGCGGTCGATCACCGCGTTCACCGGCACCAGATAGTTCTCGCCGCCGACCTGCACACCGTGTCCGGCGTAGTAGAACAGCCCGACCCCGCCGGCAAGCAGCAGGTCGCCGAACTCGATCATCGCAAGGCGCCTGTCGCGCCGCGTGCCGTTGACGACCTCGATCACCTCGAAGCCCTGTTCGCGCAGGGCCTCGGCCATCAGCCGGGCGTCGTTTTCCGGGTTCTTGAGCGGCGAGACCTCGTAGGCCGAATTGCCGATCACCAGCGCCACGCGGCTCTCGTCCGCTGCCTGACTCCAGGCCGCTGGCGCCGCGAAGAGCGCCAGGAAAAAAACCACCGAAATTGCGTGAAGCAATCGCATCGATCACGCCTCGATTTCCCCGCAGAACCTCGACCTTAACGGCTCAGGACCTGAGGGCAACCCATGGTCCGCGGTTGACCGGATGCGGCGTTCGCGGTTGAGTCCGCCGGGCATTCAACACGAGGGATGGGCATGACGACGACTGGGCTGAAGGGCTATTCGCAACCGCGCGACCGCACCGGGCAATACGCATTGTGGGACGGCATTCCGTGGACATTCCAGGGCCACACGGTGACGGTATTCCTGCGGCTCGACGACACCAAATGGATCGAGAACGTCCTGCCCAACGGCTTCACCGCGCATAGCGGGCTGGTGCGGCTGACCGCGCACCACATGACCTGCACCTTCGGCCGCGACTGGGACTGGGCGCTCCGCAACCCAAACCTGTCGCAGTTCCACGAAGCCGTCGTCGCCTGCGAGGTCGAGTACAAGGGCCGCGTCGGCCACTACGACCCCTTCTGCTGGACCTATTCCGACGCCGAGATGGCGGAAGCCCGCGAAGGCCTGGGTTGGCCGATGCGCTACGGCGAGATCAGCCAGACCAACCCGCCGGTCGACGGCTGGTCCGCCGGTTGCCACGCAGCCGTGATCGTGTCGCGCTACAACCGCGCGGTTTACGAAATGGACGTAGCCTTGGAGAAGGAGGGCGACCTGCCGGCCGCCGGTCTCGCCGCCGAGCATCCCGACTTCTTCACCTGCCGCATGCTGCCGCGGATGTGGGAACCGGGCGTCACCGACGTCGACGTCGCGATGGCGGAGATGGGCGAGTTCCGCGTCGGCGGTTTCTGGCACGGACCGGCGACGGTGCTGTTCACCGCGCCGGAACTGGAAGACCTGAAGAAAGCCGAAGTGCTCGGCGGCCGCGTCAACTGGCACTACATCGTCAAGACCGGCGCCAAGCTGCTCGACCATTTCGTCGAGCGCGACGGCGAAGGCTGATCGCCCAAAGAAAAAGGCCGGCGGAAACCCGCCGGCCTTCGAGAGACAGGAACCAAGGAACCTAGCGCTTCCAGGCGGCGAAGACGTACCAGCCGCCGGGCGCCTTGGCGTACTTGTCGGTTTCGGTTGGCCGGACCAGGTCCGCCATTTCCTCGACGATATCCTTGCGCTTGAAGCCGCTCTTCGTCGCGACCTCGGCGAGATCCATGTCGTGCATCGGACCCCAGAACGGCTCGTTGTTGTTGTGGGTATCCCAGTCGCGCACGTGCTGCTCGAACGGATCCTCGAACCAGCGGAACGGCGGCTGCTCGACGTGCAGCATCAGGCCGCCTTTCTTCAGCAACCGGTAGCCTTCCTCGAAGATGTTGTAGACGGCGCTGCGCGAGGTCTCGTGCAGGAACATCGTCGACGTGACGAGATCGAAGCTCTCGTCATCGTAACCGGTGTGTTCTGCATTCCGCTGCGCGAAGGTCACGCCGACGCCGAGCGATTCCGCGCGCGCATGCGCGTAGCGCAGAACCGGCGCGCCGATGTCGATGCCGATTACTTCGGCCGCGGGATAGGCTTCCTTGTAGGGCAGCGTGTTGTGCCCGACGGTGCAGCCCTGATCGAGAATCCGCTTCGGCTTGAAGTTCGGATACTTCTCTTTGAGATAGTTGATGACCGAATAGGCGCCGCCGTCGCCGTGCGGGCCCAGCATGCCCGACGTCATGACGTATAGCCCGCCCGAGTCGTAGAGCGCGCCCGCGGTTGCGTCCTCCTTCTCGGTCTCGGTGAAGAAACTGCCCGGCATCCAGTGCATGTCGAACGGCGCCTGATACTTCGGAATCTCGAAATCAGGATCGAGGTCCAGCTTGCCCTTCTCCTTGCCGTGCGGCTTGGCCTTGTCGTTCAGCGCATCGATCTGGCGCTCGACGGTCTGGCTGTTGTCGTAGAACAGCGTCTGGTTGGCGAGGACGCGCAGGTGACCCCAGTACTGGAAGTACGGATCCTTCAGCACCGCCTTGCGGACTTCGTGACGGTCCTTCGGCGCGCGGCCGTGCTCGGCAACGAACGCCGGCTTGACCCGCTTTTCGTAGACGTCGCGCCGCCCGGCTCCGGCCTCCCGGCCGAGGTGGCGGTACATGTCCATCATGAAGTTGCTGCGCGCATCCTCGTCGTGCACCGTTTCCGGGCGCATGTCGTGGTGCGCGTAATCCTTGATCGAGGCTTCGCGTTGCATGTCCATGGGTCCCTCCCTTGGGCGGAAATCTCGTGTGGCGGCCAGTCTAGCAGAGGCGCAGACCTCGCAGACAGGCAAGATGTCGCGTGCCCACGACGCGGAACGACACCGCGCAGACGGCGGTGAGCCAGGCTAACCCACTGAAATATCTACTATTGTCCTGGCTGCACACGGAACCGCCGACCGTCGCCACGGGGGCGCGTCGCGAACAGGCCTTACGTGCGTGCGAACGGGAGATGTGCTTAATAAGCCCCTCTCGCGCGGGGCGGGGTGTGGGTTTCCGGGAGTGCGTCCTTGAACGGTCATATTCTGGTCGCCGGCGGCGCCGGCTACGTCGGCAGCCACGTCGTCCACGCACTGGTCGACGCCGGCCGCAAGGCCGTCGTCCTCGACGACTTTTCGACCGGCGAGCCCGGGCTTGTGCCCGACGGCGTGCCGGTCGTGCGCGGCGACATCGCCGACGCCGACCTCGTGGCAACGACGATCAGGGCGCACTCGTGCGAAGCGGTCTACCACTTCGCCGCCAAGATCGTCGTCGCCGATTCGGTTTCCCAACCGCTCGACTACTACGAAGCAAACGTGGCAAAGAGCGTCGCGCTGCTGAAGGCGTGCGCCGGAGTCGGTGTGCATCGCTTCATCTTCTCGTCGTCGGCGGCGGTCTATGATGGATCGCGCCTTGCGCCGCTCACGGAAGACGACCCCATCGGACCATCGAACCCCTACGGGCGCACCAAACGAATGGTCGAGGAAATCCTTCTCGATCATGCTGCCGCTAGCGACATGCACGTCGGCATCCTTCGCTACTTCAACGTCGCAGGCGCCGATTCGCAGCTCAGGACAGGGCAGGTCGGCAAGGTCGCGACGCACTTGATCAAGCGGGCCGCACAGGCCGCCGTCGGGGTGCTACCGCACATCGACGTATTCGGCACCGACTACGACACGCCCGACGGCACGGCTATCCGTGACTACATTCACGCCTCCGATCTCGCGACGGTACATGTGCTCCTCCTGGAGCACATGGCCGCAATGAACGAGAACGCGGTGCTGAATTGCGGCTACGGTCACGGTTTCTCGGTCACCGAGGTGCTCGACATGGTCGATGAGGTCGCCGGCAAACCTGTGAAGCGCGTTCTAGGTCCGCGGCGGCAAGGCGATTCGGCAAGCCTGGTCGCAAACAGCGACAAGGCCAAGCACCTGCTCGGATGGGTGCCCGAGCACGACAATCTGCGAGAGATCGTCGAGACGGCCCTGGCCTGGGAACGCAAACGGACCGCCTAGACGAGGTCGGACGCATGACACACAAACCCGCCTTCGTCTTCTTCGCGATTCTCGCCGTCATCTTCCTGGCATTCTCGCTGCCGCCGCAGCATGCGATGACCGAATCGCACGACGGCCTCGACAGCGTGACGACCTACTTCCTGATGATCGACCAGTTCGACGTCGGATTCTTTGAGATGTCGAAGCGACTGCCGCAGTTCCTGGGCGGGGTCCTGCCGTTCAACGCCCTGGCCATCAGCGATGCGCACCTCGTATACGCGATCTTCAGCGTCCTGCCGCCGTTCTCCGCGTTCGTCGCAGTCGTCGCCCTGTTCAAGATTCTGGCGTTCGTCGGCATGTATCTGCTGCTGTCCACGCACGTCCTGCCTGCCGGCCGCCACCAGCGTCTCGTGGCCGCGGCGACGGCCTTCTGCTTCGCCGTTTTCCCGACGACGTTCGTCTACCTCGGCACAAGTCTGGCGCTGCCCCTGTTTGCCTGGGGCGTCCTGAACACGATCAAGGGCAGCCGACACTGGTCGAGTTGGCTGGCCATCCTGATCTATCCGCTCGTCGCAACGCTGCACCTCGGCGGCGTGTTCGTCTACGTCCCTCTCGGCGTCTGGTCTCTGATCCTGCTGATCCAACGACACCCGTCTGCGCGCCGCCTTTTCGTTCAGGTCGCCACGCTTGCCGTCGTCGCCGCCATCGTGGAGCGCCGTCTCCTCTACCATTGGTTTCTGGCGTCCTACGACTACGTGTCGTCACGCACGATTCTCTACGATGGTCCGCTCGCAGGTGAACACTCTCTGGCGCTTGGGCGCTGGTTTCGGGAGACGGTCGGCCGGATTCTGCTCGGGAGCGACGCCCAGTTTCCCGACTTCCACGCGCCGTTTCCCATTCTGATGGTGCTCGCCGGCATCGCCGTGTTCTGGCTCACCCGCGGAGCGCGAACCGACTCGGTTGCGCTCGCCGGACGGCGCATGCAGCGCAGCATTGCGCTCATCGTCATCCTCGGCGCGCTTGCCGTCGCCGAGAACCACTATCTTCTGCTGGCACAGCTCGCGGACTTCCCTTTTCGGCTGCATCGCATCGAGGTCTATGTCCCGATGCTGTGGTGGAGCGCGTTTGCGCTGGCCTTCTTTCTGCTGCTGCAGGCGCCGCAACGATGGGTGCAAGGCGGCACCGGACTGCTCGCCGTCGTCGTCTGTCTGCATACCGCAATCCAGTTCCCTGGCCTGAAGGAACGCGCGATGGAGGCGGCGGGCATTCCGCGTCACCTCGGACTCCGTCAGGGGCTGCTGCACCCTGACACACCGCCACGGCCGGTGTGGGACGACCACGGCGGCAACTTCTCATTTGAGGAGTATTTCCAGTCGAAAGCCTTCGCACAGATCAAACCCGTCCTGGCGCGCGCACTCGGCGAGGACAAAGCAGCGTACAAGGTCATCAGCGTTCACCTGCGACCGACGGCGGCGTTGTTTCATGGCTACCACTCGCTCGACGGATCGTTTGCCGACTACGAGGTGAGCGCCTACACCACGTTCTGGGAGATGTTCGAGGCCGAGGCGGCGAAACTCGGGACAAAAGGGCACAGGCTGGAATTCCCCGTGGCCCCCGAAAGCCGCATCGACGGAATGATCGATCCCGAGTTCGACACCTGCATCTTCTGGAGTCGTGGCGGTCGCGTGGTGTTTTCGCGCTCCGACTTCGCAGATCCGGCGCGGCTGCACCTGAGAAAGCTCGGCACCTACGGGCAGGTCCGCGTCTACCTCGTGAACGATCCGCCCGACTGCTAGGCGGTTGAGCCAGCCCCGGCCTGATGACATGTCAGGATGCATCCCGTGAAAGGAATCCGCAGCAACCTGTGATTCACGTCGGCGGTGACCTCGCCGAAGGCTTCCTTCGCGAGTCGCTCGTATCCCTCTGGCGTCCTGACATTCTGGCCGCGATCGGCCGCGACCACCGCCCTCGACAGGATGGATTGCCCTGGCGCGAAGCACGGATCGATGCTGACGAACACGCCGCCTGGATTGAGGTGACCGCCGACCGTGCGCAGCATGTGAACTGCCGTTTCGTCATCGATGTGATGCAGCAGTCCGATCGCCACACCCATGTCGAAAGTCGCACCGGTGAGATCCATCTCCATCACGTTGCCGCAGCGAAACGTGCGCTTGGGGTGGTTTCGCGCCGCCTCGTCGATGTAGGACTGGCTCATGTCAATGCCGAGGTAGGCCGACTCCGCGGGCAGAAACCCGGCCAGCGTGCCGGTCCCGCAACCGACATCGAGGACTGATGCGGTCCCGCTTTCCTGCGCTAACCGTGCCACGAAGGCGTGGAGCCGGCTTGCGCCGACCATCGACTGGTAGGTCCGGTAGATCAGGGGAAGGCCGAGGATCGACCTCAGACCACGTTCAACCTGCGCCACACGCGTCGATCATGTTGGGACGAAATTCGCCCGGAAGGTCTTCGGGTCGCATCGCCGAAAGATCAATTCGGTTGACACCCATCGGGCTCATGTTAGGAACACTCTCGCCAAGTCGCGTGAAACGCAACCCACTCAGATGCCCGCAAACGACCATCTCAAGCTGTCAATCGTTGTACCTTGCCACAACGAGCAGGACAACATTCAGGAGCTATGGCGCCGTTCGCGCGACGCGGCTAAGGCGTGCGTCGGCGACAGCTTCGAACTCGTCCTGGTGAACGACGGATCGTCGGACAACACGTGGCCGGTCATCGCCGACCTCGCCAAAGCCGAGGATCGGGTTCTCAGCATCAACCTGTCGCGCAACTATGGTCACCAACTGGCGTTGACCGCCGGCCTCACCCACTGCAGCGGGGACCGGATTCTCGTCCTTGATGCCGATCTGCAGGACCCGCCCGAACTCCTAACCGACATGATGAAGCTCATGGACGACGGCGCGGACGTCGTCTACGGGCAGCGCAAGGAGCGCGAAGGGGAAACGTGGTTCAAGAAGGCCAGCGCGTCGTGGTTCTACTGGCTGCTGCGCAAGTCCGTCGACATCGAGATCCCCGCCAACGCCGGCGATTTCCGGCTGGTCAGCCGCCGGGTCGTCGACGCGTTTCTCAGCATGCCGGAACAACACCGGTTCGTGCGCGGCATGGTGAGCTGGATCGGCTACAAGCAGGTCGCCCTTCGTTATGACCGCGCACCGCGGCTGCACGGCGAGACGAGCTACACTTTGGGCAGAATGCTCCGCTTCGCAGCGGACGCGATCACCGGGTTTTCGACCAAGCCGCTGCGCATTGCATCCTATCTCGGGCTGATGTCCGGCGCCTTCGGGGTCATCCTTCTGATCTACATCCTGATCAGCCTGATCGCGGCGCGGCCGGTGGCCGGCTGGACCAGTCTCATGGCTGTGGTCGCTGTCTTGGGGAGCGCGACGCTCGTCGTGCTGGGCGTCATCGGAGAATACATCGGACGCATGTACGTCGAGGTCAAAGGGCGGCCGCTCTACCTCATCAGCGAGGTTATCGGCGGCATGGCGGCACCGCATGCGGCGACCTGCCCGCATTGCGGCAAACCGCTCGGCGCGTCGGTGGGCCGCCACCCGGAGACCACGTGAGCGACGATCCCCGCTCGTCCCAACAGCGCGAGCTGTTCGAAGCGATTCACGACGAATATTCGGCGCACTACTACGACCGTTTCGCGACCGCCTATCGCGACCGGTTCCTGCACGCGGCGATCTTCAACGACCTCGACCTCGCCGGAAAACGGGTCGCCGAAATCATGTGCGGCGACGGACCGCTCACGGCCTACCTGCAGCAGCAAAACGCAAACGCCGAAATCGAAGGCTACGACATCTCACCGTCGGCATGTCGGGCCTACGAGGAAAAGACGGGATGCAAGGGCCTGCCACTCAACATCGTCACCGAGGAGTTGCCGGAAGGACGCTACGACGTCATTGCCGTCAGCGGCGGCCTGCACCACGTTGCGCATGATCTGGACACGGTGTTCGCCAACATCCACCGCGCCCTGAAGCCTGGCGGGTTCCTGGTCGCGTTCGAACCCAACGCGCGCTACTTGCTGAACGGCATTCGCAAGATCTGGTATCGCTCGGACCACTATTTCGACGACGACAACGAGGCCGCCCTCGACCCGGTCGTGATCTCGCGCCGCTTCGCCAAGCTGTTCGCCTGCCGCGCGCTCGTCTACGGCGGCGGCCCGGCCTTCTTCACCGTCTACAACAGCCTGATCCTGCGCGTGCCGCTATGGCTCAAGCGCTACTACTCGGCGCCGATGATCCAGCTGGAGCGTCTGTGGAACCTGCTGCCGACGCCGTACTTCCACGGCTACTTCGTCGGCCAGTGGCGCAAGCTCGACTGAATCGACACGAGACCAGCACAAACTGCTGGTGAAGCGGTCTTTCCGGTCTTTCTCCGGACCGGAAAAATGGTGCCGCTGAGGTGACTCGAACAC
>JAYOEZ010000049.1:0-24344 GCA_038116985.1 Alphaproteobacteria bacterium
GCAACGTCGACAACAACGTCGTCTATCCCTATCTCGCGCACGGCCTGATGCAGCAATGCAGCTGGGACAACCTCGAAGCCATCATCGCCAAGGTGATCGAGAACACCGAACGCGAGATCGAACGCGGCACCGGTGTCTCCATCTCACCGTTTGGGCTGCAAAGCATGCCAGCAAGTCCGGATTTGCGCCTCCAGACCGCCCGTCACGTCGCCAAACGCGCTGCCAAGGAAGTGCAGGACAGCAAGGTTCAGTTGGGACCGGTGACCTACAAGAAGCCATCCGACGGCAAACTGAAGATCGGCTTCATTTCGCCGGACTTCCGCTTCCACAGTGTGGCGGTTGCCTTCCGCGGCGTGCTCGAGAATCGCGACAGCGACCGATTCCACTATGCGGCCTACGCGGTCACGACCTACGGCAAGGACGACCTGACGCGCCACTTCTCGGAAACCTTCGACAGCTGGTGCGACATCACCCAGATGTCGTACGCGGATACCGCGCGGCGCATGATCGACGACGGGGTCAATGTCCTCATCGACCTGGCCGGCCACACCCGGGGTGGTCGACCAGAGGTGCTCGCGATGCGCCCCGCGCCGGTACAGGCGCACTGGCTAGGCTTCTCCTCGACCACCGGTGCCGATTACATCGACTACCTCGTGACCGACCGCATCCAGCTGCCGCCGGAAGATCAGAAGTACTGCAGCGAGAAACTCGTCTATCTGCCTGACACCTTCATGGCGACCTCGCGTCCGCCGGTATCCGTCGACAAGTACACGCGCGCGGATTTCGGCCTGCCAGAAGACGGATTCGTCTTCGCAAACTTCAACTCGCACTACAAATTCTACCCGACCCTGTTTGCGATCTGGATGCGTCTCTTGCGCCAGGTTCCCGGCAGCGTTCTCTGGCTGATGTCCGGCACCAAGACCAGCCGCAAGAATCTCCGTGCCGAAGCACAGGCGCGCGGTATCGACCCCGACCGCCTCGTCTTTTCCGACACGATCCCGCACCCGAAACACTTGGCCCGACTGCCACTGGCCGATCTCGGCCTCGACAACCTGCACCATGGCGGCGGCGTCACGACCACCGATGCTCTATGGGCGGGTGTTCCGGTGCTCACCCTCTACGGCCCCACGCCTCCGGCGCGCAACGGCGCAACTCTGGTGAGCGCCATTGGCGCCCCTGAACTGATCGCCCACTCGCTGAACGAGTACGAGAAGAAGGCACTGGCCTACGCGCGCGACCCGGCCTTGCTCGCCACCATGCGCGAGAAGCTTCGCGACAACCGCGACGTCGCACCACTATTCGACATCAAGCGGTTGACGCGGCACTTCGAGAATGCCTGCGAACTGATGTGGCATCGCTACGTCGAGGGGCTCGAGCCCGAAGTGATCGACGTCCCGGCCCTGCCCCACGCCGAATAGAGACGATTACCTACGAAGGATTAGCCTGCGCAATGGCGCCGGCCAAATTCCAAGGTCTTCCGTCGACAAGATCCGTCGCAATGAAACACAGTCGGTTCGCGGAGGCCGCCGGATAGATCGGGGCCGTCATCAAGCCGGCGTCGCGGTCCGCATGGGTGGCGATGGGCCAACTCAGCGTCCGCGCACGGCGCTGACCGTCGGCTCTAACAGTGCCTTGGGTGAAATCCTTGTCCAGCGTCACGATTAGGCTCGCGCCCGCTTGCGAGGGACGGCTGGCGACCACGAGATTGAGCCTGTTCTCCGCCGCCCGTTCGAGCAGTCCGGTCTCGACTTCCCAGCGCTCAAGTATCCGGGTGGGCACGCCCGCCACGCACGCGTCCTTCAGAGCAAGAAGGCGGAAGGTCTCCACGATCACCGCATCACCTCCGACGACAAGGCCAAAGCGGCCGGCCGGCAGATCGCAGGTCGCCACATCGTCCGCGTAGTGCGTGACCCAAGGATGGCGCGCGCAGCGATGGATCGTGTCCTGTGCCAGTTGAACGCCGTCGGCATCCAACAGCAAGCCGCGGTGAAAGTACGCCGCGTCCTCTCGGTGGACGACCGATGTCGCAACGAGAAGCTTTCCGCCGACCCCTCCAAGGGCGCTGGCAATCGCCGCAACCCCGTCCGCGCAGGCTATCGCCGCAGCAGCAGGGTCCGACACAGCGCCGTCCGGCAAGAACGCCAGTTCAGGCAGGACGAGGAACTCGACGCCGCGCTTGGCTGCCTCGCGCACAGATTCGACCGCATCGGCGACCGGATCGCCACTACCGCCGTGTGTGACGGCCGCGGTCATCTGTTCGGTCGCCTGGATCGATTCGTGCGGCTGCGGTTGCGAAACGATCGGCGCATAGAGCTCGGGACGACGGTCGCCGAACATGTCGGACCCGTCGGGCCGCTGCTTGTCGCTCGCGGCGCCCAGATCAATGTCTGCCCAGATCACAGCCTCCGTTTCGACCGGCGCACGAGCGAGCACCGTTCCGTCCGGTGCGACGATTTGACTGGCGCCGCCGCCCAGCATCTCGCGCGCATCCTGGGGGTCACGGTTGCCGGCAAGCACGCTGATCAAGCCCTCCGGGACCAGCCGGCCGACCTTGTTCGCCGCTGCCACGAAGACCTTGTTTTCCGCGGCGCGCACCGGCAGGTGGAGCCAGTCCTCGTCCGGAGCGAATGAACACAGGCTGTTGGACAGCAGCTGCGCGCCCTGCAGCGATAGACTGCGGGCAACTTCCATGGACACGCCGTCCATGCACGAATACATACCGATCTTGCCGAACGGCGTTTCCATGATGTCCGATAGCCGGTCGGGCTTATCGAGGAAGAAGTTCTCACCGGAAATGAGGAAGCTCTTGCTCGACTGCCCCATCTTCTGGCCTTCAGGACCAAACATTGTGTTCGTATTCAGCACCTTGTCCTTGCCGTGCTGCATCGTCGCACTGACCTGGATCATGCACTTCAATGCCTTCGCCTTGTCCGCGATGGTGCGCATGAACGGACCGTCCGGGGCGAGCGAGACGGCGTAGCAATGTGCGTCGTCGCGCCACAGCGGCGGATGATTGCAGTATTCAGGTAGAACGATGAGGTCGGGATCGCAATCGGCCTGGGCCTTGTCGATCATCCGCAAACAGGTCTGCAGGTTTGCGTCGATGTCGTCCGTTACTTCGAACTGCACCACTGCGACACGCATCTTCATTCTCCCTGTGATTGTCGTGGTTCCAGTTGGGGCCTACCCGTCCGCCTCGACGACCGTCGTCTTGAGTTCCGCCAGATCGTAGTAGGTTCCGTCGCGATCCGGGCTGCCCTCGACCTCCACGCGGGTCAGGATCATGTCCGCCCCAGTGGCCCAGATCCGTAAGCCGAATCCGAACTGCGTATGCCAGATGAATTCCGCACTCAGGAAGTCCCCGGCTCTCGTTTTGCGCACTTCGTCCTTGACGTATTCGGCCGTGTTCTCGGTGTGGCCGCCATGGGCGAGCGACTTGCCGTTCCATGTATGCGACACGGTATGAATGTAGATCGGCTGCGGCTCGTGGTGGCTGCGCTCCATGAAGCACATCTTCCACGCCTCATGCATCACCGGATGAAATCCAAGCGTCATGTTGGGCGGCGCAGGGAACGTCGCGTGGTCCATCTCGCCGTCCGCGGTCCATACCCACGACAGAAGCTTGTCGCCCACGACGCGGCGCAGCACGGTACCCTGCGCCTCGCCCTTGAAGAACAACCGGCCCATCGCTTCGATAGGCCGCCAGTCCGCGCTGACCATCTGGTTCACGTCGCGCAGCAGGTCGCCCTTGGGCGACTTGGTCACGGTCCGCATAGTGCGGCTGCCGTCCGGGTTGCGCGTAATGATGAATCGTTCGTAGTCGTGCCGGCTGCCATCGGGCAGCACGATGTCGAGTTGGCCTTGATGGATGGTGATGGTCACGTGGCGGCTCCCGAGAAGAGCCACAGACTAGCACCAACGGATGGGTGCCAAAACGCGGGTCAGGCGGCGAGCACGCTCCGGAAAACGTCTTTGGCCGCCATGGGCTGCAGGTCGAACTCGTCGGCCTCCAGTCGCATGTCGAGGCTGGAATAGCGCGGCAGGAGGTCGAAGCCTATGGAAGCTGCTGTCGCCTCCGTGGGACGGATCAGACCAGGATCAGCGCCTTCCTGCTCCGCCACGATCTGCGCCAGCGAGAGGTAGCTCGAGTCCTCGATCGATGAGGCGTGAAAGACGCCCGGCATCCGTTCGTCGAGAATGCTCTCCACGGTGTCGAGCACGAATTCCGTCGACACAGGCGCCAAAGGCAGGTTGCAAAACGGACCGATTGCCTTGCCCGCGCGCAGATCGCGGCGCCAGCCTTCGACGACCGGCAGACGCGGTGTCATGACCTTGGTGAGACGCAGAATCGCCCCCATCTGGCGATCGACAAGATGGCGCATGCCCGCTTCGGCGAGCGCCTTGTGACGGCCGTACTCCGAGACCGGGCAAGGCGCAGCATCGCGGTCGCGATGGGCGATGGCGCCGTCGAAGACCTGATTGCTCGACAGGTAGACGACGAACGTCCCTTGCGCCGCCAAGCGCCAGGCAAGACTCACGGTGCCGCGCACATTGATTTGCATCGACGCAGCCGGATCCTGCGCGCAGCCGGTGATCGATGTCATTCCTGCGCAGATCACGGCAGCATCGACTTCTGGGAGCGTTTCCCAGCTCTGCGGCACGGTCAGGTCGAGATACACGTGCTTGCCGCCGCGGCGGCGGCTCGTCCCGTAGACCTCCACGTCACGAGAGGCAAAGTGCCGGCAGGCGGCGCCGCCGATCTCGCCGTCGGCGCCGACAACCAGCAGTCTGCGTGGCCACATCATCTCTTTGGGCCGCAGCACAGCGCGAAGTAGTAGTGCGCCATCTGGTAGAAGCCGGTATGCACGACCTCGTCGTTCATCGAGAAGACGAAAACGTTGGCAAAGAACCGCGACAGAAGTTCCTTCATTTCATCCGCGGTCTTGCAATTGATGTGGCCGGCCTTGCTCGCCGGGCTGGCGTAGGCCTGTGAGGACAGGCTGGGCGAACCGACGATCAGCACCCCGTCATCTGCGAGCGATTCGGCAAGGTTGCCGACAAAGGCGTCCTCGTTGTCGGACTCGATATGCTCGATCACGTCCAGCGAATAGGCCGCGTCGAAGCGGCGCGGTTGGCCCGCCGGAAACGGCCCGGAAAGCATGTCGTGCACGGCCGTCGACATTGGCCAGACCGGCGACATGCGGGCCTCGACGTCGTCGATGAAGACAGGATCGAAATCCAGTGCGGTGACCCACTTCACTTCCTGCTGGACGATTCGCGTGCCGAAGGCGTCGGCGGAACCCACCTCGAGCACGTCCCGACGGCCCGACAGCATCTTGGCAACGAACTTGTAGCGAGCGAGCAGGATCGACAACCGTCGCGGATCGTCGTGCCAGACCTGGTTGGTCATCAGGCCGAGACGCGTCACCCCGTCGTCGTTGGCGATGTCGAGGGCGGCCTGGTACTGCGGTTCGCGGGTTCTGGCGGTCATCAAAGGCTCTCGGTCAGGTGAAATAGATGCAGCCGTAGTCGCCGGTGTAGCCGGCCTTGCCGAAGGCCCACTCCCACTCGGCTGGCGTCATGAACGCGCGGCAGGTCAGCTGCCAGTACAGCAGGTTCATCTTCTCGCGCTCGTTGCGGTAGGATTCGATCGTGACGTGCGCTGGCCCGCGGCGGACGCGCTCGATCTCCGCCAGCGCGGTCTCGAGCTCGAAATTGTGCAGGTTGTGCAGCGTGTTGATGGAATACACGAAGTCGAATGACGACGTGTCGTACGGCAAAGGATCGGCCACCGAGCCGACCGTCAGCCGATCCCGAATCTCTGCCTTGGCGTTGGCGATCGCGTATTCCGATATGTCGATCCCGGCAACATCGGCGCCCGGCAACACTTGGGTGAACTCGTAAAGCAGAAAGCCCTTGCCGCAGCCGACGTCGAGAATCCGTGCGCCCGGCTTGAGCCCATAGTGTTTCACCATCGCCTCGGCAACGGGACGCCAGCGTCCGTCGTAGCGATAACCGCCGAAGCCGTAGCGGCGGTCGCCGTCCCAGTAATCTTGGTCGAACCGGCAGGCGATCTCGGCGCATTCGGCCTTGTCGTGCTCGACCACACGCTGGACATAGTCCCGCTTCGTCGAGGTGTGAACCGAGCCAATGAAGTCGACGTACCTCATCAGGCGACCCGCGGTACCTCGGTCGCGGCGAATCCGTTGACCTGCAGGATGTCCTCGAAGCGATCGACATCGGCCGCGGCCCGAATGGCGACGTTCTCAAGCGCCGCATGCAGCTCTCGCACCTGCTCCAGCATACGCGCATAGAAGCGGCGGCGCCTGGCCTCGTCTTCCGGCAGCATGAACATCGAAAAAAGGATCACGCCGTCCAACGACGGCAACTCGTCGGCTACCGCGTTCAGCATCATGTAGCAGCCGGGCATGGCGTATTCGGTCGCCGAAAGCTTGAACGTCAATCCGCTGCGCGCCGCGTAGTCGCGAATCACCAGGTTCTGCACCTGTTGCGGCGTCCGTTCGCCACGCACCGGCCTGGAGGCGATGTAGCCGCGATAGCCGCCCTTGAGCGCGCTCATTCGAAACCTCCCGGCAGGCGGTAATTCATCCCGATCCGCGTCGCGGGTCGGATGGTGATGGGCTCGAAGAATTCGCCAAGCCGCTTGTCGGCATAAGGCGAAAACAGGCTCTTGAACCTGCAATTCATCGACCAGCGGGTCTCGGGTTCGCGGTTGATGCGATTGCCGTGCATGAGCGATTGGGCAAACAGCAGAATCTCACCGTACCGGATGTCGATGAACTCGACGTCCGGTTCGATCGCATGAAACAGATCTTCGGCGCTGCGCTCCGCGAACTCGTGCAGGCGTCCGCTCATCGTGCGGTCGGGACCGGGTGGCAAGAGGTACATCGACTTTGTTCGGAAGCAGTCGACCAGCGGCAGCCAAACCACGATCTCGAACGGCGAATCGCCGCTCCACACGTCGGCGTGGACCGGGAGTAGCGAGGAGTCGTCCTCGGGAAGCTGCACCGAAAGGTTCACCCGCCGCTGCATGGCAAGTTCGTTGCCGACCAGCGCCTCAATACTGCCGCGGGCCAGGCTGAAGTAGGCCTCGCGCAGCCAAGGTCCGGTGTTGACGCCGTTGTGGACCGCAAGGCGCATGGCATTGAGATTCTCGACGCTGACGCGCTCGTGGATGCCGTTGAGAAAGTCCGAAGCCGGTCCGGGATCAGCAATACCCAGGTGCCGGGCGGTTTCGGCAACGACGGCAGCGCGCAGGCGATCCAGAAGACCGCGGTCTTCCACCGCCTGAATGACGTAGCCGTCGCGGAGGAAGCGTTCGCCGAGCGCTGCGTCGCCTGGGCTCAGAAACCCGGGCGCCGTCGTGGCGATGCTGGGGTCGTCAGACCGAGTATCCGGCGCGGTGGCGGTTTGCGGGGTCATCTGTACACGGCATCCTGCTCATGATCTGACGCAAGACTGCCGCGCGCATGGTTAAGGAGGCGTTAAGACCGCGCCCCTAACCCGTTCCGAAAGCAGGATAATTCGCCGACCGGGCGATCAATCGTCTTGAGCGCCCTTGGCCGTCACCGGGATCACCTCCCCGTAGGTGGCCTCTGCCGCCGCGGCAGGACGAAAGCTGGCATCCTCATCCTCCGCCTCTTCGTCGATGTCGTCCGCTGCGGTGTCCTCGTCGTCAACGTCGGCTGCCTCAAGCGCGGTTTCGGCGTCCTCTTCTTCGTCTGACGCCTCGTCAGGCGATTCACCAGATGCCTCGGCGGCGGCCTCGGCTTCCTCGTCCGATTCGTCCAGCGCCTCGATGCTCTGGTCTTCGGTGTCGTCCGATGCCTCGATGTCCGTCTCGTCCTGGTCGTCGTCGTCTTCCGGCTTTTCGCCCCGGCTGCCGGCCGCCTGCTGCTCGGCCTCGCGGACCATTTCCTCCGGCGGTTCCGGGTTGAGCAGGCCAGCGGCCTTGAGTTCCTCGATGCCGGGCAAATCCTTGATGTCGCTCAGGTCGAAGTGTTCGAGGAATTCCGGTGTGGTGCCGTATGTGAGCGGACGGCCCGGCGTCTGTTTGCGGCCGCGCAGGCGCACCCAGCCCGCCTCCATCAGCACGTCGATGGTGCCCTTGGAGATCGACACGCCGCGCACTTCCTCAATCTCGGCACGGGTGATCGGCTGGTGGTAGGCGATGATCGCCAGCGTCTCGACCGCGGCGCGGCTCAAGCGACGTTGCACTGTCTTCTCGCGTTCCATCAGGAACGCGAGATCAGGCGCCGTGCGGAAAGCCCAGCCCCCGGCGACCTGGCGCAGCACGATGCCGCGCTCGGCATAACGCTCCTGAAGCGTTTCCAACAGCGCTTTGACGTCCGTACCGTCCGGCAACCGCGCGACGATGCTCGCTTCGTCGAGGGGCTCGACCGCCGCGAACAAAAGCGCTTCGGCCATGCGGATCAATTGGGCGTCGTCACTCATACACTCACCTACTGGTTGGGGCCTTGTTGTTGCGGGCCTGACGGCGCGGCGCCTTCGGCGCTGCCGCCCATCAGGTAGATCGGTCCGAACGCCTCGCCCTGGCGCAAGCGCAACTCGCCACGCTTCACCAGTTCCAGCGTCGCGGCAAAGGTCGAGGCGACGGCCGAGCGACGCTCGATAGGCGAGCGCAGCGACTTCGGCAGGAAGGTCTCAAGGCGTTGCCAGGTCGGAATCTTGCCGAGCATCTTTTCGAGACGGCGCACCGCATCCTCGATGGTGTGAATGACGGCGCTGCGCATGGTCAGCGGTTGTGCCTTGCCGCGCGTCTTGAAGTCGCCGTAGGCCTTCAGCATGTCGAACAGCGACACCTGGTAGACCGACTTACGGATCACGCGGATGCCTTCCGGCTCGCCTCGGGCGAACACGTCCTTGCCGAGGCGGTTGCGCGCCATGAGCTTGGTCGAGGCGTCACGCATCGCCTGCAGGCGCTGCAGTTGGAAGGCGAGCCGCGCTGCCATTTCCGGACCCGACGGCTCCTCGCCGTTCTCCTCCGGCGGCAGCAGCAGGCGCGACTTGAGGTAGGCGAGCCATGCGGCCATCACCAGATAGTCGGCGGCGATCTCCAGCTTGATCCGCCGCGCCTCTTGGACAAAGGCGAGGTACTGCTCGGCCAGCGCCAGGATCGAGATCTTGGCGAGGTCCACTTTCTGGCTCCGCGCCAGCACCAGAAGGACGTCGAGCGGCCCTTCGTAGCCGTCGAGGTCGACGACCAGAGGCTGGGCTTCTGCGGCGCGGGCGGCGACCTCGTCGAGGCCCTGATTGAATGCGTCTGAGGGGTTCAAGAACGGCCTATATATGTCCCGTTACGGTCAGGACCACATTATATAGTGCCTCCATGATCGGCAAAACAATCCTTCTGATAGGATCGAGGGCCGGCGAGAGCATGGGTAAACCAATGATAATCAACAATAAAATCACGAACCCGAAACGCTCCAGACGGGCCAGCGGCGCCGCCAGCGACACCGGCAGCAGCCCGACGGCCACACGGCCGCCATCCAGCGGCGGCAACGGGATCATGTTGAAGACCGCGAGAAGCAGATTGATGCGGATTCCCAGGAGCAGCATGTCGACGAGCCACCGTCGCGCCTCCACCGGAAACAGCGGCACCGCGTAAAGAAGCAGGCCTGCGGCGAAGGCCAGTAGGACGTTAGCCGCCGGTCCGGCCGCGGCCACCAGCACCATGTCGCGGCGCGGATTGCGCAGGTTGCCGAAGCGCACCGGCACCGGCTTGGCCCAACCGAATACGAACCCGGCGCGCCCGATGATCAGCAACGCCGGCAGGATGATGGTGCCGAACAGGTCGATGTGGCGGAACGGATTGAACGACACCCGTCCCCGCACATAGGCGGTGTCGTCGCCCAGCTTCCACGCCACCCACCCGTGCGCCGCCTCGTGCAGCGTGATGGCGAGCAGCACGGGAATGACGAAGGCCGAGATTTGCAGGAGGTCGATGTCATCCAGCATGGCTAGCCCTTAGCACGCGCCATCGTTTCCTGACAGGGCTGACACGCGGTCCAACCGCCAGCACGCTGCCTGCACCTTATCCCCAGAAAAATGCCCCACGAGGGCCACTTTATTTCCCCGGATCGGGCCCCATTTGGCATATATTGGTCAGTTCCCCCGACCTTGAGTATCGCCCGGTGCCCGTAAAGAAATCCGCAGAAAACAGCCGAAAACCCAGCATCCCCGATCCGCTGAAGGCAATCTCGATCCAGGGCGCGCGCGAGCACAATCTCAAGGGCGTCGACGTCGATCTGCCGCGCGACAAGCTTGTCGTCCTCACCGGCCTGTCGGGCTCGGGCAAGTCCTCGCTCGCTTTCGACACGATCTACGCCGAGGGCCAGCGGCGCTACGTCGAAAGCCTGTCGGCCTACGCCCGCCAGTTCCTCGAACTGATGCAGAAACCCGATGTCGAGCACATCGAGGGGCTGTCGCCGGCCATTTCGATCGAGCAGAAGACGACGTCACGCAACCCGCGCTCGACCGTCGGCACCGTCACCGAAATCTACGACTACATGCGTCTGCTCTACGCGCGCATCGGCATCCCCTACTCGCCCGCCACCGGCCTGCCGATCGAAAGCCAGACCGTGAGCCAGATGTGCGACCGCGTCATGGCGATGGACGAGGGCACACGGCTTTACCTGCTGGCGCCGATCGTGCGCGGCCGCAAGGGCGAGTACCGCAAAGAGTTCGCCGACCTGATGAAGCGCGGCTTCACCCGCGTGAAGGTCGACGGCGAGATCTATGAGATCGACGGGGTCCCGGCGCTTAACAAGAAGGTCAAGCACGAAATCGAGGTCGTGGTCGACCGCGTCGTCGTCAACCGCGATCTCGGCAACCGTCTGGCCGACTCGATTGAGACCTGCCTGCGCGAAGCCGACGGGCTCGCCGTGGCCGAGAACGCCGACACTGGCGAGCGTACGATTTTCTCGTCGAAGTTCGCCTGTCCGGTGTCGGGCTTCACGATCGAGGAAATCGAGCCGCGGCTCTTCTCGTTCAACAACCCGTTCGGCGCGTGCCCGTCATGCGACGGACTCGGCACCGAAATCTACTTCGATCCCGACCTTGTCGTGCCCGATGGCACGAAGTCGTTGAAGGACGGCGCCATTGCGCCGTGGTCACGATCTTCGACGCCGTCGCCTTACTACGCCCAGACGCTGCAGTCGATCGCGCGGGCCTACAAGGTGTCGATGAACGATCGTTGGGACGACATTCCCCAGGACGTGCAGGACGTCATCCTCTACGGCTCCGGCGAGGACTCAATCCGCATGACCTACGACGACGGCACGCGGAGCTACCAGACCACCAAGCCCTTCGAAGGCGTCATCCCGAATCTGGACCGCCGTTGGCGCGACACCGACTCGAGCTGGATTCGCGAGGAGCTTGCGCGCTACCAGAACGAAACGACCTGCGAGGCTTGCGGCGGCTGGCGGCTCAAGCCCGAAGCGCTGGCGGTGAAGATCGCCGGCCTGCACATCGGCGAAGTAACGCAGATGTCGATCGCCGTGGCCGATCAGTGGTTCCGCGACCTGCCGGGCGAGCTCAACGCCAAACAGAACGAGATCGCCGAGCGTATCCTGCGCGAGATCAACGAGCGGCTCGGATTCCTGGTCAACGTCGGGCTCGAATACCTGACGCTCAGCCGCACGGCGGGCACGTTGTCGGGCGGCGAAAGCCAGCGCATCCGTCTCGCGTCGCAGATCGGCTCGGGGCTCACGGGCGTGCTCTACGTGCTGGACGAGCCGTCCATCGGCCTGCACCAGCGTGACAACCGCCGCCTGCTCGACACCCTGGAAAACCTGCGCGACCTCGGCAACACCGTCATCGTGGTCGAGCACGACGAGGAGGCCATCCGCGCGGCAGACCACGTCATCGACATGGGACCGGGCGCCGGCGTGCACGGCGGCAAGGTCGTCGCCGAAGGCACGCCCGATGCCATCATGCGCAACCCCGACAGCCTGACCGGCCAGTACCTGACCGGCATGAAGCAGATCGAGGTGCCCGACGAACGGCGCACGGGAAAGCACGGCCAGAAGATCAAGGTGCGCGGCGCCACGGGCAACAACCTGCAGAACGTCGACGTCGACATTCCAATGGGGGCCTTCGTGTGCGTCACCGGCGTGTCCGGCGGCGGCAAGTCCACTCTCATCATCGAGACGCTCTACAAGGCGATCGCGCGCGCGCTGAACGGCGCACGCACGACCCCCGCCGAGCACAAGAAGATCGAGGGGCTCGAATTCCTCGACAAAATCGTCGACATCGATCAGTCGCCCATCGGCCGAACGCCACGGTCGAACCCGGCGACCTACACGGGCGCCTTCACCCCAATACGCGACTGGTTTGCGGGCCTGCCCGAGTCCGGCGCGCGCGGATACAAGCCGGGGCGTTTCTCGTTCAACGTCAAGGGCGGGCGCTGCGAGGCCTGCCAAGGCGACGGCGTCGTCAAGATCGAGATGCACTTCCTGCCGGACGTCTACGTCGAGTGCGACGTGTGCCACGGCAAGCGCTACAACCGCGAGACACTGGAGATCACGTTCAAGGACAAGTCGATCGCCGACGTACTCGACATGACCGTGGACGAAGCCGCCGACTTCTTCTCCGCCGTTCCGGCGATCCGCGACAAGATGGTGACGCTGCAGCGCGTCGGCTTGGGCTATATCCACGTCGGTCAGCAGGCGACGACGCTGTCAGGCGGCGAAGCCCAACGCGTCAAGCTCGCCAAGGAACTTTCGCGCCGCGCCACCGGCCAGACGCTCTACATCCTCGACGAACCGACAACGGGGCTGCACTTCGAGGACGTGCGCAAGCTGCTCGAGGTGTTGCACACGCTCGTCGAGCAGGGCAACACCGTGCTGGTCATCGAACACAACCTTGAAGTCATCAAGACCGCCGACTGGCTGATCGACCTCGGGCCCGAGGGGGGCGACAAGGGCGGGCGGATCGTCGCCACCGGTACGCCGGAGGCGGTGTCCGAGGTCAAGGAAAGCTATACCGGCCAGTATCTCGCCGACATTTTCAAGACCGGCAAGCGCGCGCGCCAACCGGGCAGCGACCTCTTCGACGATGACGAGACGGCACCTGCAAAACGTCCGAAGCGCGCAGCGGCCGGCGAGGGCGTCGGCAAGAACACCGTCAAGAAGAAGCCGGCCAAGAAATCGAAGGCCAAGGCCCCTGCCAAGAAAACGGCCAGATCAGCCAAAACGAAGACCAGCAAGAAAAGCGCGGGCAAGCGCGCCGCCGCCGCACGACGTACGCCGATCGCCCGCAAACCACGCAAGCGGTCGTGACGACGACGCACGCGACGCTGCTCGATTTTCTCACGCTGTCGGAGCGTCTCAAGACCGAACTGCGGCACAGCTGGCTGTCGGATGGCCGCCAGGAATCGGTCGCCGAACATTCCTGGCAGATGGCGCTGATGGCCATGCTGATCCATCCGCACCTGTCGCAGCCGGTCGACCTGTTCCGCGCCCTCAAGATGATCCTGCTGCATGACCTCGTCGAAGCCGAGGTCGGCGACATTCCCTTCTTTGAACAGAGCGCGCGCAAGGACGCCAAGGAAGAGATGGAGCGCCGGGCGATCGACAACATTCGCGAACGACTCGGCGCGCCGGTCGGCGACGAGTTTCACACGCTCTGGCACGAGTTCGAAAATCGCGAAACGCCGGAGGCCAGGTTCGCCGGTGCTCTTGACAACCTCGAGGTTCAGGTGCAGCACAATCTCGCGGCGCTCGATACCTGGGACGATCTTGAATTCGAGCTCGCCTACAACAAGATGCAGAAGCACTGCGCGCATGATCCGTTTCTGCGCGACTTCTGCGACGCCGTCATGCGTCAGTCGGACGCCAAGCTGCACGCAGCCGGGATCGACCCGGAGCCCGTGCGTCGCCGCGCGATGGGAGCGAGGTAAGGATGGGCGAGATATTCACCAGGACGGTACGCATCAAGCGGCCGCCATTGGCGGTCTGGGCCCATCTGGCTGACGCACGGGTCATGGCCAAATGGATGCCGGGCGTTAGCGATCTCGATACCGGGGACGAAACCGGCGAGTTGCGTCAAGGCGGCGTTCTGGTGTTTCGAACGCGTGGCAGGGAACGACTATCCGATATTGTCGATTGCGAAGCGCCGAGCCTGCTCACCCTCCAGTCCACGCAGGGCAACTTCTCGGCTGTCTACCGCTACACCCTGGAACAGGACGGCGAGAACACCGATGTCAGCCTCCAAGTGACCTGCACCGCCGCCGGTCTTGCGCGCCTCGCCATGCCGTTGATCGCCTTGGCCATCCGCTTTTCGGACGGCGGCCAACTGCGGCGGCTGAAGCGGGCGGTAGAAAAAGCAACGCCAGGTACTACCTGAGCGGGACGTCCCAAGGGTCTCCCCTACCGTGCCGCGTAGGCGACCGCATTGCGTCGGAGCGCCTTAGTTACAAAACTGAAACACTATGATCGACAGGAATCCATCGTCGGACGAAGCGAGAGATCTGCCCGGTCCCGATCCGATCCGGCGCGCGATGTCGCTACGCTCCAGTGCGATTCTTGCCGGGCTCGCCCTGGCGCTGGCGGTTGTCGCGCAGTTCGTGACCGGCAGCATCGTGAAGGAGGTCGACCGGCGGCAGGTCTCGGCGTTTGGCGCCGCGCTTCGGACAGACGGCCCCAGCGGCGCGCAATTGGCGAACCTGGCGGACACACTTTCCGAGGCGTTCATCTGGCCCGGTCGCACGCAAGTTGTTTTCGAACAGGACGGCGCGATCATCGCCAGGTTCGGTCGCGTCGACGGACTTCTCGCCACCACAAGCATGCTCGACGTGGGCGGGAGCGGCATCGTCGCGCGCATCTCGCACGACGGCTGGCCGCGGCTGCTGATCGCGATTCTCGGCATGCTCGCGATCTCATTGGCCTTTCAGGCCGCAATCACGGCCGCTGTCCGCCCGCAGTTTCAGAGCCTCGAGCACCGCCGGCTCGCCGAGATCGAAGCCCGGCGGGCGCTCGCCGCCAGTGAGGAGCGCTACAGGGGCATGGCCTCGTTGACGGCCGACATGTTCTGGGAGACTGACGCAGACGGCCGACTCACCTATTTCCAGACAAGCGGCAAGGGTCGACTCGCGCCGATTGCCAAGATCGCAGACAGCATCATCGGTGAACCCGTCGGCATGCTGCTGGACGCGTTCTCACACGGGGCGAGGGTCGAGATCGAGGAGCACTTCGACGCACGCGACCCGATCGTCGGGCACCAGATTGACGGCGAAACCGACGAGGGACCGCTCCACTTCGTCACCAACGCGCAGCCTCGATTCAGCGAAGCCGGCAAGTTCATTGGTTATCAGGGTGCGACGCGCGACGTCACTGATCTGGTAGTCGCGCAAAGCAAAGCCGATACCGTCGTCCGCCAGATCGAAAGCCTGTTCTCCAACGCCCCGGCGGCATTTCTCATCAAGGACCTGAACCGGCAGTTCGTGCACGCCAACAATACGTTCGCTGCATGGACTGCAAGCACGCCGAAGGCTCTGGTGGGCGAATACCACGCCAAGATGCCGGACCCGGCGGATTCTGCCTGGTTCTCCGCAATGGACGCCCGCGTGCTGCGCAGCGAGGGGCCTATCGAGGCGGAACGAACCATCAAGTGGCCCGATGGAAAAACGCGCCGGCTGTCGATCGTGAAGTATCCGATCCGCAACTCCGACGGCGAGATATCGCTGATCGGCATGATCGCCACGGACATCAGCCGCATGCACGACGCGGAGGAACGGCTGCAACGGGCGCAACGCCTCGAGGCGATCGGGCAACTCACCGGCGGCATCGCGCACGACTTCAACAATCTGCTGACGGTCGCGCGCGGCAATCTCGAACTGCTCGATTTCCGCTTCAATGATGCGGACGCGTCGGTACGCAAACACATCGACGCCGCGATGCGTGCGGTCGACCACGGCGCCGTCCTCACCCAGCAGCTGCTGTCCTATGCTCGTAAGCAAACGCTGTCGCCGGCGCCGATCAACGTCGGCGAAACAATCGACCATTTCGTCGGACTTGCCCGCCGCGTCCTGCGCGAAAACATCACACTCAAGACTCGCGTTCCCGACGGCATTCCCGACATCGTCGCCGACGGCGCGCAGCTTGAGACCGCCCTGCTCAACCTTGCACTGAATGCGCAGGATGCCATGCCCGAAGGCGGCGATCTGACGATCGACGTGACGCCCGCCTGGAACGACCCGTCACACGTCGTCATCGCGGTGAGCGACACCGGAACCGGTATCGAGGAAGGCGTGCGCGACAAGGTGCTGGAACCGTTCTTCACCACCAAGGAGGTGGGCTCGGGTTCGGGGCTCGGGCTCAGCATGGTCTACGGCTTCGTCAAGCAAAGTGGCGGCGATCTGGAACTCAAGAGCGTCGTCGGACGCGGTACGACGGTGCGGCTCACCATGCCGGTGGCGCGGCTGAACGCAGAAGCCGACGACGACGCCGAAGAGGACGACGTCCATCATGGCAAGGGCCGCGCGTTGCTGGTCGAGGACAACCCGGACCTGCGCGAGATCGCCCAGATGATGCTGTCGTCGCTGGGCTACATCGTCGATGCGGCGCCGGACGCCGAAAGCGCGCTGCGATTCCTGGCCGAAGGCGCCCGCTATGACGTGCTGCTCACGGATCTCGTCCTGCCGGGCGCGCTCAGCGGCCGCAAGCTGGCCGAACAGGTGCACGAGTCCTACCCCGACATGCGCATCGTCATCACGTCGGGCTATGCCGACTCGGTGATCAAGGCCGAGGGCGAACTGCCGGAAGAATTCGGGTTCCTGCCCAAGCCCTACAAGCTGGCGTCGATTTCCAAGGCGGTCGGCATCGGCCGCGCGTCCTAGCTCAAGATCGTTCCTCGACCTGGCCGTCGGCATGTCGCGCGAAGCGGTTCTGCTCGCGCGGATGCACGGGCCCGTCGTTTGGCCATGTCCAGCCGCCGAACTGGTCGCGCCGGTAGTCGGCGAACGCTTGGTGCACCTCTTCTGCCGTGTTCATCACAAACGGCCCGTACTGGGCGACCGGCTCACGAATCGGCTTGCCTTCGAGCAACAGCACTTCGGAGGCGTCATCGCCGTTGACGAACTGGATCGCCGACGCCGGGTCCAGCGTCACAGCCTGCCGCGGCCCGACGTCGTGGCCGTCGATCTGCATCCCCGCGCCGCGGAAGACATAGACCCGCCGCGTGCGATCGGCCGTTGCGGCCCGTAGTGTCCAGCGCGCGCCAGGCTGCAGCTTCATCGACCAGATGGTGACGCCATTGTCCGGGTCGGCTGCCCAAGAGTCCGGTGGCGGCGCCGGCGGCAAAGCGCCGCCCGGCAAGGCACCGGCATAGCTTGTGACGGTAGTCTCGTTGCCGTCGTCGTCGGCCGTGGTCTCGGACGGGATCGTGTCGCCCCAGATCATCTTGAAGTGCGGCGCGACCATCTTTCGCTGCGCCGGCAGGTTCAGCCAGATCTGAAACAGTTCGGTGTGGTTGCGGGCGTCACGGTTGCGCAACGGAAACATCTCCGAATGCACGATGCCCTTCCCGGCCGTCATCCACTGCAGGTCGCCCTCGCCGAAACGCGCGGCGGCGCCGAGCGAGTCCGAGTGATCGATGAACCCCCGCCGTGCGACGGTGACGGTTTCGAAGCCGCGGTGCGGATGCTGCGGAAAACCCGGCACGACGTCGCCGTGATACATGCTCCAGCCGTCCTTGCCCGAGAAGTCCTGACCGATCATGCGGCCGTCGAGCGGCGCGGACGGTCCCATCGCATCGTTGCCCGCCGGATAGGCGTCGTCGTGATGCATGCAGAACAGGAACGGGTCCAGCGTCTGCCACGGCGTCGTCAGGGGCGCGATCTCCAGAACGGTCTTCTTGCTCACGCGGATCCTCGTCGGGTTGAAACGGCGCTATGCGGGAGAGCGCCAGATATGGGCCCGTCACGATCGGGACGCAACCCCAGACGCCGCGCGTTCACCGGGACGTTAGCGCCTAGCGCCGGACCTGGAACATGCGCACCAGCGTGGCCAGCAGATACAGCGCCATGCCGGTCATGCCGAGGATCGGCCCAGAGAGCCGCACCGCCTCGTTGTCGCTGATCTGCCCGGTGACGACGGCCACGACGAGGCCGACCACGAACAGACCCAGCCCCCACCAGCGCAACAGACGCACCAGCCGGGACGGTCCCGGAATCGGCGGCACGTCGGGCGGCGGCGGCAGGTTGCTCGGTTTCTGCGGGGCGGGGCCGTCGGTCATGAACACAGGCTATGCAGCACAACGTGGGGCCGCAACCCGCGCTAGTCGAACACCCCCGCCACATCTTCCGGTGTGGTGTCGGGGCCGGCGCGGAGCCAGGCATACAGCCAATAGCATAGGGTCGCGGGCAACAATGCGGCCCACCAGGGGAGGAACGACCGTCCGAAAGCGGCGAAGGCGACGCCACCGAGCACCAGGGCGATCGCCGCCGCGCGGTGGAGGCGGCGTTCCGTCACGCGCGAGGCGTCGAAACCGAAGGCCGGCATCGGACCGTTGATCAGCGCCGCCGGTATCAGCATCACCCCGAGCGCGATCAGCACGAAGGAGATGCGCGCGTCGGCCGCCAGCGATACCTCGGCGGCGACGAAGCCCAGCACGATGACGAAGGTAGGGGCCAGCCACCACCAGCGGTCGCGGGTCATCGTGGTCCAATCGGTTTCGTGAACAAGCGGGCCCGTCACACGTTCTCCATGCAGAGGGTTGCGTCGCGTCCGGTCTGTGGTCCGCCGACGATAGCCCATCGACAGAACTCAGGCGCGTGGCTAGGCTCCGCGCCGTTCCCTGGGGAGATCGATCATGTGTCGTTGGCTCGCGTATTCCGGCCCGCGCCTGTCGCTCAACATGCTGCTGTTCGAGCCGGAAAACTCGCTGATCCGGCAGTCACTGGCGGCCCGGCGCTCGGTGGTGCCGACCAACGGCGACGGTTTCGGGCTGGGCTGGTACGACGAATACCCCGAACCCGGCCTGTTCCGCGACACGCTGCCCGCGTGGAACGATTCGAACCTCAAGAACCTGGCGCGCCACGTGCGCTCAGGCCTGTTCTTCGCCCATGTCCGCGCCTCGACCGGCACGTCGACGAGCCGCGACAACTGCCACCCGTTCACCCATCGCCACACGATGTTCATGCACAACGGCCAGATCGGCGGCTACACGCAGATCAGACGCGAGCTTGAGCACCTGATCCCGACCGATCTCTATGCGATGCGCCAGGGAACGACCGACACCGAAGCGTTCTACCTGCTGGCGCTGGGTCACGGGCTGCTCGAGGAGCCGGGACCGGCAATGGCGCGGACCGTAGCGCTGGTCGAGGACGTCATGGCGGCGGCCGACATCAAGGAGCCGCTGCGCGCGGCGATGGCCTTTTCCGACGGCAAGACGATCACCGCTCTGCGCTATTCGAGCGACGGCGAATCGCCGACGCTGTACTACCTCGCAGGCGGCGATCTCTATATGCGCAACGGCCGCATCCACCTGGCCGACGGGGAGGACACGCTGCTGATCCTGTCCGAGCCGCTCGACGGCGCCGACGAGCTGTGGAACGAGGTTCCCGAAAGCACGCTGGTCACCGCGCAGGGCAGCCAGGCGGTGCTGACCCCGTTCAAGCCGGACCACGCGCCGAACTAGGGACCCTCAACGCTTGCGACGACAGCGATTTCGCGGCTTGCTGTCATGCGCTAAGGATAGCGCCGTGACAGACCTATCCCCCATTCACGTCATTGGCGGCGGGCTCGCGGGCTCGGAGGCCGCGTGGCAGGCGGCGCAGGCCGGTGTGCCGGTGGTGCTGCACGAGATGCGGCCCGAACGCGGCACCGATGCGCACCTGACCGAGTCGCTGGCGGAACTCGTGTGTTCCAACTCGTTCCGGTCGGACGATGCCGAGAAGAACGCGGTCGGGCTCCTCCACGAGGAGATGCGGCGCTGCGGGTCGATCATGATGACGTGCGGCGATGCGCACCGGGTGCCGGCGGGTTCGGCGATGGCGGTCGACCGGCACGGGTTTTCGGCGGCTGTGCAAAAGGCGCTGGAGGATCATCCGCTGGTGACGATCGAACGCGGCGAGGTCGCGGGCCTGCCGCCCGCGGACTGGGACAACGTGGTCGTCGCGACGGGGCCCCTTACCTCGCCCGCGCTGGCCGACGCGGTGCGCTCACTGACCGGCGAGGAATCGCTCGCGTTCTTCGATGCGATCGCGCCCATCGTGGCGAAGGACTCGGTCGACATGAACGTGGCGTGGTTCCAGTCGCGCTACGACAAGTCGGCACCCGGCGGCGACGGCAAGGACTACCTGAACTGTCCGATGACCAAGCCGCAGTACGAGGCCTTCATCGCGGCGCTGATCGAGGGCGAGAAAACCGAATTCAAGGACTGGGAGAAGGACACGCCCTACTTCGAAGGCTGCCTGCCGATCGAGGTGATGGCCGAACGCGGGCCCGAGACGCTGCGCTTCGGGCCGATGAAGCCGGTCGGGCTGACCAATCCGCATGCGCCGGAGCAGAAGCCTTATGCGGTGGTGCAGCTGCGCCAGGACAACGCGCTGGGCACGCTCTACAACATGGTCGGTTTCCAGACCAAGCTGAAGCACGGCGAACAGAAGCGCATCTTCGCGACCATCCCCGGACTGGAGAACGCGTCGTTCGTGCGGCTCGGCGGCATTCACCGCAACACGTTCCTCAATTCACCGCGACTCCTGGATTCGAAATTGCGGTTGAAGGCGATGCCGCGTCTGCGATTCGCCGGCCAGGTCACGGGCGTCGAGGGCTATGTCGAGAGCGCGGCGATCGGGTTGCTGGCCGGGCGATTTGCGGCGGCACAGGCCCTTCGTCCTTCGGGACGGCCCTTCGGGCCGCCTCAGGATGAGGATACAAATGGGACTCATCCTGAGCCGCAGCGCGACGCGTTGCGCGTCGAAGGGCCGCCGCCAACGACCGCGCTGGGCGCTTTGCTGAACCACATCACGTCAGGGGCTGACGCCGAGACGTTTCAGCCGATGAACGTGAACTTCGGCCTGTTTCCGCCGCTCGACCAGAAAACCCGGCGCAAGGAGCGCAAGCCGGCCTACGCCGCGCGGGCGCGTGCCGACCTCGCCGCGTGGCTTGGCGGGATCAGGGAGGCCGCAGAGTGAGTGCGGCCAAGGTCGTCGGCCAGCACTACGTGCTGGCTGTGCCCGACGTGAAAGCCACAGCGAAGTGGTGGACCGAAGTGATGGGGTTCGAGGTGTGGATGGAACCCGAGGGCTGGGTGTTCGTGCGGCGCGGGGCGTGCTCGCTGATGATGGGCGAATGCCCGGACGCGATCGCGCCGAAGGACCTGGGCGATCATTCCTACTTTGCCTATATCGAGATGGATGACCTCGACGCCTACCACTCGGAGATCACCGCGCGCGGCGCGAACGCACCGCCGCCGGTCGACAAGGACTGGGGCATGCGCGAGATGATCGTGCACACGCCCGACGGTCACCGCATCATGTTCGGCCAGGACCTGGCCAAGAGCGCGAAGCCATGATTCGCGACGCTGCGCCGAACGAGACGGAGGCGCTGAGCGCGCTGGCGCTGCGTTCGAAGGCGCATTGGGGATACGACGCGGCGTTCATGGCGGCGTGTGTCGAGGAGCTGACGGTGACCCCGGCGCGACTCGCGGGCTGGACCACGCGGGTGCATGAGGACGGCGGCGCGGTCGACGGGTTTTACGCGTTGTCGACGGAGAGCGGTGCTGCCTGCGCCGAGATGTTCTTCGTCGATCCGCCGGCGATCGGCACCGGTGTCGGCAAGGTGCTTTGGGCGGAGATGGTGGATCGAGCCGCGATTGACGCGGTGACGTTGCGCATCGAGTCCGACCCGCAGGCCGAGGGCTTCTACGCGCGCATGGGCGCAGTGCGCACGGGAACGTGCGACTCCGCCAGCATTCCGGGGCGTAAGCTGCCGGTTCTCATCTACGACTTGAGGCGCGGATTGCGATGACGTTGACGTTCTGGGACGAGCGCTTCGCCGGCGAGGGCTATCGCTACGGCATCCTGCCCAACCCGTTCGTGGCGGCGCAGGCGCACCGCCTGCCGAAGGGCGGCAAGGTCCTGTCGGTCGGCGACGGCGAAGGGCGCAACGGCGTGTGGCTCGCCGAACAGGGCTTCGCGGTGACCTCGCAGGACGGCTCGGAAGTGGCGCAAGCCAAGGCCAAGCGCATGGCCGAGGAGCGCGGCGTGCCGCTGGACACCGCGTTCTCGGACCTGACGACCTGGGACTGGCCCAAGAATGAATTCGACGGGGTGGTATGCGTGTTCTTGCACTTCCGGCCCGGCCGGCGCGAGGCAGTGCACCGGAACATGTTCGAGGCGCTGAAGCCCGGCGGGCTGATCGTCATGGAGGTCTTCCACCCGGACCATCTGGAACTGCCCGGCGGGCCGCCGGAGCGCGAGATGCTGTATTCTGCCGAAACGCTGCGCGGCGACTTCGCCGACGCGGACTTGCTTCTGGTCGAAGAGACGCGCTCGTTCGTGCCGCAGGACACGTTCCAGAAGGGCGAGGCCGTGCTGACCCGAATGGTCGCGCGGCGACGGTCCTGATTCGCGCGGCGGCCACCGCCGCAGCGCTGGCGGCGATTCTGGCGACGCCACAGGCGCCCGCGTCGGCGCAGGCCGGCGACAGCGGGCAGACGGTGGGCACGCTGCTGGCCGAGTGCGTGGACGGCACCGAGGGACCGCGCGAGCGCTGTGCTGTGTTCCTGCTCAAGGAGATGAACGCCGACGGCGAGGCCGCGGACCCGCCCTACTGCCTGCGCCCCGGCACGATCCTGGGCGACGTGCGGGCGCGCTTCATCGCCTGGGCCACGGTGCACGAGGAGTTCCACGCGAGCCCGGCCGACGCCGGGGTGCGCGCCGCGCTGGCCGAGGCCTTCCCCTGCCCGCTGATCCAGTCGGGTTAGCGCGCCGGGCGCCCTTCGGGACGCGCCCGGACGGGCGCGCCTCAGGATGCGGCATTTTTTTGGGGGCGGCTGTCGAATCGCGTTCGGGCCGTTCGTCCTAGGGGTGTCACAGGTAAAACGCCAAGGGAGACGAGACGATGAAATACATGCTTCTGATCTACGCCGACGAGAGCGGACCGCAACCGCCGGAGGCCGAGTAAAAGGCGTTCATGCAGCGCTATTACGAATTCACCGAGGAACTGGTGAAGGCCGGCAAGATGGTGGCGGGCGATCCGCTGGAAGGCACCTCGGCCGCGACGTCGGTGCGGGTCCGCGACGGCAAGACGATGACGACCGACGGCCCTTTCGCCGAAACGAAAGAGCAGCTGGGCGGCTACTACATCGTGGACGCCGACAACCTCGATGAAGCGATCCAGTGGGCGGCCAAGATCCCGACCTCGGAGACGGGCACCATCGAGGTACGGCCGCTGATGAACATCCCCGACATGTAGCATGCTCGAACAACGCGGGGACGCAGCAACGTTGCGCGTCCCCGCCGCATGCTACGTTGCCCCGGCCATGGCCGGGACCGCATCAGCGCACAGCGCCGTCGATACCCTGATCCGCGAGGAATGGGGCCGCGTGCTCGCCACGCTGGTCGGCATGGTGCGTGACTTTGCGCTGGCCGAGGACGCGCTCCAGGATGCGGTCGTCGCCGCGGTGGAGCGCTGGGATCGCGACGGCATCCCCGATAACCCGCGGGCCTGGCTGATCCGCGCGGCGCGCAACAAGGCCGTGGACAAGCTGCGCCGTGCTGCGACCTTCGCCGCCAAGCAGGACGAGATGCAGGTGCTGGCGGAACTCGACGCTGCCACGGTCGAGCCAGAAACCGACGAAGACATCCCCGACGAACGGCTGCGGCTGATCTTCACCTGCTGCCATCCGGCGCTGCCGGCGGAGGCGCGCGTGGCGCTGACGTTGCGCACGTTCGGCGGGCTGACCACCGGCGAGATCGCGCGGGCCTTCCTGGTCGCCGAGACGACAATGGCGCAGCGGCTGGTGCGCGCGCAGACCAAGATCAAGACGGCCGGCATCCCCTACCGCGTGCCGCCGCGCGAGCTGTGGGCCGAGCGGCTCGGTTCGGTGCTGGCGGTGCTCTACCTGATCTTCAACGAGGGCTATGCGGCGACGGCGGGCGACGCGCCGTTCCGCGCCGACCTGTGCGGCGAGGCGTTGCGGCTGGCCGAGATCGTGCGCGGGCTGGCGCCGGACGAGCCGGAGGTCGCGGGCTTGCTCGCGCTGATGCTGTTTCACGAATCGCGGCGCGACGCCCGGCGCGCGGCCGACGGGGGGCTACGGGCGCTGGAGGACCAGGACCGCGCGCTGTGGGACCG
>JAYOEZ010000050.1:0-23618 GCA_038116985.1 Alphaproteobacteria bacterium
CCGCAGCAACGCCGATCTCCGATGATCCCTGAGCGTGGGCAAGCAAAGGTGCAAGTGCGAGCGCTAACGAGGAGAGGAAAAACGCGTAACGGAACCAGGCGATCATGATCGGCCTCCCGTTATGTTCTAGAAGCGGCGTGAAGCTCCAAGTGTGACTGACGCAGCGTGGTATTCGAAGTTCGGCAGCGTGCTGTCGACGGTCGTGCGTTGAATGGTGCCGACGATAGTCCAGTCGTCGGTCACTGGTACTGCGCTGGTCACGGACCAGCGCCATTCTTGGTCCATGCGCTTTCGGTTGGCATCAACGGTCGGGTTTGGTGAGTGATAGTGACTCATCACCCTCGACACATTCGCGCTGATGGCGACAGGCCCGGATTCAAGCGCTTCGACCGGCACAAGCTGAGTAAAGGTGCCGCCGATCTGGAATTCGCGGAACGCGTTGAACGACTCTTTCGCTTCCTGATTGGCGCCTGAAACGCGCAGCCCGACTTGCTGCGTCTCGGTCAGGACGTAGGTGTTGTTGATGCTGAGCGATGTTTCGGTGCCGGTCTGCTGCGAAGCGGTCGTCCGGTTTGAATCGTTCCTGAAGTGCTCGGACTTGTGCTCGAAATTGAGCGTCGTGCGCCAGCGTTGCGAGAACGGCACCACGAGGTCCGCGCCGAAGCCGATCGTGAACTGATACCAGGAGTCTTGCAGGTAAACCATGTTGCCGATCGCGTAAGGCTTGGCCGTCGTCCCCTGGACCCAGTCCTGGAGGAACGGCGCGCGTATGCCGACCGTGCCTTCGAGAAAGACAATGTCGAGCTGCTTTTGCTTATCTTGCTCGGAAACGTACAGCGTGCCCGAACTCTCCAAAATCTCGTTCCGTTGCGTGAGCAGGTCGTAGCTGTGGTTGATCTGCGCGGAGACGAAGTAGTTGCGGTCCGACTTGTTTGTGAACTGATCGTCCAGATTGGCGGCAACACCGTTGGCCAACACGTTGGGGCTGTTTGGGCCGGCATTGGCGTTGTCGGAAAACCGAGCGCCAAGGAACACGGAACCACTCAGGCTCCCGCGCGTAAGCCGGTTGTCGATTTCATCAAGGAAGACGGCGACACGATCTTGCACTTCGTCAGGTACGTCGGGCGCTTGCAGGACGCGGGTCAGGTAGGTCCGTGCGATCGCGTAGGAGCCGATGCGGAAGTAAAGGACGCCGAGTTCCAGACGAACACGCGGCAAGTCGGGATTGATCAGCAGCATACGTTCGAGCGCGCTGATGGCCGCTTCGAAGTTGCCTTTCTGGACCGCGAGTTCGGCAAAGCGGAACGACTTGTCCAGGTTGCCCGGATCCTGGAACAGGGCCTGAAAGGCCTCGTCATACGCCTTGTCGAGATCTTCGCCGCTGAGCGCTTCTTGGGCGGCGGCCGGCGCCAGCAGACTCACACAAAGCAGCGCAGCGCCTACTAGGTGCGCGAGCCGGCTGCGCCATGTCATTTTGCAGTATCTCAACCCGACCACGTGTAGCCGCCCAGCGTTCAGGTTGCTTTTATCGCAGCCCTACCGGCGGACGGCAAGTCTTTGATTCCAAGGGCCTAAGTGATGGCGTTAACCCTTTTTGGCGGCGGATTCCGCCGCGAGGCGATGCGATTCGAGGCGACCGGCCAACCACAGGAAGTACATCCTGAAATCACTTGGCAGCGACCAAAACGGATAGGTGAACGTTGCCGGCCGGTTGTGCTCGAAGAAGCCGTGGCCGATCCAGGCAAAGCCGTAGCCGGCTACCAGGCCAGTCAGAATGAACCAGAGATTGTCAGTCGCGATGAGGGCGATCAGGCTGGCAATTGCCAGTGTTGTCCCGATGTAGTGGAGGCCGCGGCACACCGGATTCGCGTTTTCGTTGAGGTAGTGCGGCCAAAATTCTCTGTATTTGGGAATCTTTCCGGCCATGCGCCAGACGCCTTTCTTGACGTTGACGTTAACGTCACATATGTTCAGATCATGGAAGAATCATACACCATCCAGCGCCTCGCCAAGGAATTCGGGGTCACCTCACGCACCCTCCGCTTCTACGAAACGAAGGGGTTGCTTCATCCGACACGCAAGGGCCAGAGCCGGGTCTTCAGCCACCGTGACAGGGGGCGGCTCAAGCTGATCCTGCGGGGCAAGCGCCTTGGCTTCAGCCTCGCCGAGATCAAGGAGATGCTCGACCTCTACAACTTGGGGGACGGGCAGGTCGAGCAGCTTCGTGTCACGCTCGACAAGGTCCATCGGCGGATCGGCGAACTCGAACAGCAGCGCGTCGATATCGACGCAGCGCTGGGTGAATTGCAGGAAGGTTGCCGCCAGATCGAGTCTTTGCTGGCGCAGAAGGGTGTCTCGGCCAAGGAGGCCGCCGAGTGACATACCAGCGCGCGGTCCGCGGGCAGAACCTGTACACACTGGACGTGAACCTCCAGCGTGTCCTGACCGGTCTGCTCGGCGATGATCTCGCGCGCTGGGAGTCCAAGCTGAGCGAGTTCGGGGCCTGGGTCGGCACCGAGGTCGATGAGCAGGCACAGCACACCCACCGCAATGCGCCACCGGTTCTCGAGCCCTACGACCGCGACGGTAAACTCGTCAATCACATCCGCCACAATCCGCTGTGGGACAAGGTTGCGCGCGAGGTCTACGAGCGCGGCGCCGTCGGTCTGAACTATGGCGAGGAGCCCGCGCCCTATCTCGTCACGTTCGCCATCGGCTATCTGTTGTCGCAGGCGGACGTGTCGCTGCATTGCCCGGTGACGATGACGGGTGCTGTGGCATATGTCCTAGACCGCTTCGCGCCGGCGGACGTCCGGAACAGGTATCTTGAGTTGCTCACGCGGACTGACGGCGCGGCGCTGACCGGCGGCACGTGGGCGACCGAACTACAAGGCGGCAGCGACATCGGCGCGACCACGACGGTCGCACGCGCCGAGGGCGATCATCATGTGCTGAACGGACTCAAATGGTTCGTCAGCAACACCAATGGTGGTCTGGCCGTTGCCACCGCTCGGCCGCTCGGGGCAGAGCAGGGCTCGAAAGGTCTGGGTCTGTATCTCGTCCCGACGCACATGGAAAATGGCGATCCGAATTCATTCCGCATTCGCCGGCTCAAGGACAAGCTCGGGACCATCGGCGTGCCGACAGGTGAGGTCGACCTGCTCGACGCCTGGGCCGTTGAGATCGCAGCGCCGCCGAACGGCATAAGGCTCATGATGCAAGCGCTGGGGTTCAGCCGGATTCACAACGCCGTCGGCGCCGCTGGTCTGGCGCGACGCGCGTTTCTGGAGGCGGTTTCATACCTTGGGCACCGCGATGCCTTTGGCCACAACGTGCTGACATATCCGATGATGCAGGACGAGATTCTCGACATGCTTGTGCGTGTCGAGGCGGGAACGGCTATGGCTATGGAGGCCGCGCACGCACTCGATCTCGCCCATGCACCCGGCCTGGGGGACGACACTGCGGCGCGGGCCTGGCTGCGCCTCGCCACCGCGCTGGCGAAATACCAGACAGCCGAAGACGCCAACGTGTTGGCGCGTGCTGCTATCGAGCTGATCGGCGGCAACGCCTTTACCTATGACTACGTCACGCCCCGCCTGTTGCGCGACGCACAAGTCCTCACCGTGTGGGAGGGCCCCGCCAATATTCAGGCCCTCGAGGTTCTGCGGATGATCGGCAATCGCGCCCCTGGTTTCGAAGCGCTCAACAACCGCGTCGAGGCAATCGTGGCGTCGGCGCCGGACGCGTTGGCCGACGTGGCGGGCAGGCTGCGTGGCGCGATGCAGGCCTGCCGTGACGGCGTCGCGCACGTAAGGAGCGATGCCGGCGAGGCACAACGTCACGCGCGCCGGTTGATGATCCTGCTCGCGGACACGCTCGGCGGCGCACTCCTTTTGGCCGAGGCCTCGCGAGATGTTGCGCAGGGCGATGCGCGCAAGGCGCTCGTCGCACGCCTATATATGGACAAGCGCTTCCCGGAAAACGTCTCCCGCGGCATCGGCCCGGGCGGCGACTGGGTGCAACGTCATTTCGGTGCGTTGATCGGGTATGAGCCCATCGACGCGGATCGTCATCTATTGCGCGCGGTCGGCTGAGCGGCCGTCGCGGAACGAAGAAGGAGAACATCATGAAGAATGTCGTCATCGCCGGCTATGTACGCTCGCCGTTCCATTTTGCGCGCAAGGGCGACCTGGCGAAGGTGCGTCCCGACGAGATGGCCGGCCAGGTGGTCAAAGCCCTGGTCGAACGCTCCGGTGTCAATCCGACCGACATCGAAGATCTGATCATGGGCTGCGCCTTCCCCGAAGGGGAGCAGGGCTTCAACGTGGCGCGAATCGTCGACTTTCTGGCCGACCTGCCGATCTCGGTCGCGGGGACGACGGTCAATCGTTTCTGTGGGTCGTCCATGCAGTCGATCCACATGGCGGCCGGCGCGATCCAGATGAATGCAGGCGAGGTCTTCGTTTGTGCCGGCATCGAATCGATGTCGCGGGTTCCGATGGCCGGTTTCAATCCGTCGCCCAGCCCGAAGCTCTATCGGGAGCATCCGGAGGTCTATATCTCGATGGGTGAGACGGCAGAGAACGTCGCGAAGAAGTACCGGATCGACCGCAAGCGCCAGGAAGAATTCGCGGTTCTCAGTCAGAAGAAGGCTGCCGCAGCGCGTGTGAGCGGCAAGCTCGCCGACGAGATCACCCCGATCACCGAGGGCAATCTGCGGGTCGAGCAGGACGGCTGCATTCGTCCCGACACGACGACCGAAGGGCTGGCCGGCCTGGACCCTGCATTCCAGGTCGACGGGACGGTGACGGCGGGGACGTCTTCGCCGCTGACGGACGGCGCTTCGGCCGTGCTTGTCTGCAGCGAGGACTACGCCAAGGCGAATGGCCTGACGCCGCTTGCCCGAATTCGCTCGATTTCGGTTTACGGTTGTGCGCCGGAGACGATGGGCATGGGTCCGGTCGGCGCGACCAAGAAAGCACTCGATCGCGCGGGTGTTTCGATTGACGACATTGGCGTTATCGAACTGAACGAGGCATTCGCCGCGCAGGCGCTCGCCGTCATGGACGAAGCGAAGATGAACCCCGACACCGTCAACCTCGACGGCGGCGCGATTGCCCTCGGGCATCCGCTGGGCGCCACCGGCGCCCGTATCACCGGCAAGGTTGCCGCGCTGATGAAGCGGGAAGGGAAGGAACTCGGCCTTGCCACGCAGTGTATCGGCGGCGGCCAGGGCATCGCCACGGTTCTCGAGGCAGCGTAGGCAACGGCCCTGCGTCAGCGAGCGGGCTTCGCGTTCCGAAACCCGCGGGCGTCTCGGGAAGAAGCCGTCGCCTTCGACGGTACGGATCGCGCGGGTAGCGCAAAGAGTCGGTCAAGAGGAAAGCATGAGCGAAATCAACAAGGTGGCGGTTCTGGGAGCGGGTGTCATGGGATCGGGCATCGCCGCGCAGGTTGCCAATGCCGGGGTGCCGGTCGTTCTTCTCGACATCGTTCCGGACGGTGCCAATGATCGGAACGTCATCGCCAAGGGCGCGGTTGCGAAGATGCTCAAGACCAGCCCTGCGCCGCTCATGAACAAGCGCAACGCCAAGCTGATCACGCCCGGCAATCTTGAAGATGACCTTGAGCTTCTGTCCGATTGCGACTGGATCTGCGAGGCAGTTCTCGAAAAACCCGAAGTCAAGCACGACGTCTACAAGAAGGTCGATGCGCACCGGAAGAAGGGTGCGATCGTCACATCGAACACGTCGACCATTCCGCTGGCCAAGCTTCTCGAAGATCAGTCCAATGCCTTTGCCGAGAATTTCGCGGTCACGCATTTCTTCAATCCGCCGCGCTACATGCGTCTACTCGAGGTCGTCGCCGGACCGAAGACGCAGCCTGCTGTCATCGACACGTTGCGGTCCTTCGGCGACATGCGGCTCGGCAAGGAAGTCATCGATTGCAACGACACGCCGGGCTTCATTGCCAATCGCATCGGTATCTTCTGGAGCATGGTCGCCACCCAGAAGGCATACGACCTCGAGCTCACCGTCGAAGAAGCCGACGCTATCGTCGGCCGCCCCATGGGCATTCCAAAGACAGGCATTTTCGGCCTGATGGACCTCACCGGCATCGATCTCAAGGACCACGTCCTGGGGTCGATGGAGTCGCTCTTGCCCAAGTCGGACGCGTTCCACGCCGAATTCAACACCGAACATCCGCTCAACGCGTTGACCGACAAGATGGTCGACGACGGCTACACGGGCCGTAAAGGCAAGGGCGGATTCTACCGGATGATCAAAAACGGCGCCGCGCGCCGCAAGGAAGCGATCGACCTCAAGACCGGCGAGTATCGCGACACGGTCAAGGCGCGCCTCGGTAGCGTCGAGGCGGGGCGCAAAGGCCTGCGCGCGCTCGTGGAGTTCGACGACCGTGGCGGCGAATACGCCTGGGCGGTGCTCTCGAACGTGCTCAAGTACGCCGCCGACCTGATCCCCGAAATCGCCGACGACGTCGTCGCCGTCGATGACGCGATGAAGGCTGGCTACGCGTGGAAGTACGGCCCCTTCGAACAGATCGACCAGCTCGGCACCGCCTACTTCGCCGAACGCCTCGAAAAAGAAGGTCTCGCTGTCCCGGAGATCGTCAAGATCGCCGCGGGCCGGCCACTCTACCGCGAAGAGGACAGCAGGAAGCAGTTCCTCGGCCTCGACGGCGACTACCACGACATCGTCCTGCCCGAGGGCGTCTACATGTTGGCCGACGTCAAGCGCGGCAAGGAGCGCATCGACGGCAACGGTTCGGCGAGCCTTTGGGATCTCGGCGACGGCGTCGCCTGTCTCGAATTCCATACCAAGATGAACTCGATCGACGCCGGCGTCATCGACGTGGTCAAGAAGGCCGCCAAGCTCGACAAGAAGGGCTTCAAAGCGCTCGTCGTCAACAACGACGGCGACAATTTTTCGGTCGGCGCCAATATCGGTCTCGGTCTGTTCGCCGCCAACACGGCGATGTGGCCGATCCTCGAACAGAGCATCAAGGAGGGCCAGGACGCCTACATGGCGCTCAAGTACGCGCCGTTCCCGGTCGTCGCCGCGCCTGCCGGCATGGCGCTCGGCGGTGGTTGCGAGATTTGCCTGCACTCAGATGCGATCCAGGCCCATGCCGAACTCTACATGGGCCTTGTCGAGGTCGGCGTCGGCCTGATCCCCGGCTGGGGCGGTTCCAAGGAAATGATCCTCCGCCACGTCGCCAACAAGCGGCGCCCGGGCGGTCCGATGCCGCCGGTCGCCGAGGCGTTCCAGACCATTGGCCTCGCTAAGGTCTCGAAGTCCGCGTCCGAGGCGCGCGACCTGCTGTTCCTGCGCGAAGGCGACGGCATCACCATGAACCGCCGCCGCGTTCTCGCCGACGCCAAGGCGAAGGCGCTGGAACTCGCAGCGAACTACACGCCGCCGGAAAAAGACATCGAGGTTTCATTGCCTGGTCCGACTGCGCGTGTCGCGCTGCAGATGGCGGTGGGCGACCTTGCCAAGTCCGGCAAGGCGACGCCGCACGACGTCACGGTGTCCGATGAACTCGCGGGCATTCTGTCGGGCGGCGATACCGACATCACCGAGACCGTCACCGAGAAACAACTGCTCAAGCTGGAACAACAGGCCATGGCGCGCCTGTTCCGCAATCCGCGCACGTTGGACCGCATCGAGCACATGCTCGAAACCGGCAAGCCGCTGCGCAACTAGACCGAACGAGGGACTCGACCATGCCGACCTATCAGGCTCCGCTTGACGACATGCGCTACATCCTGAACGACGTTCTGGAGATCGGGCGCTACGACAACCTGCCGGGATTCTCCGATGCCAGTGCCGACATCGTCGACGCCATTCTGGAAGAGGGCGCCAAGCTCACCCAGGAAGTGCTGTTCCCGCTCAACCAGTCCGCCGACGAAGAAGGCTGTCACTGGTCGGCAGACGGCGTGAAGACGCCGGAAGGCTTCAAGGAGGCCTACAAGACCTTCGTCGAGGGCGGCTGGCCGTCGCTCACTTGCGAACCCGAACACGGCGGGCAGGGCCTGCCGATGGTTCTCGGCATCGCGTTCTCCGAGATGATCATCTCGGCCAACATGTCCTTCGGCACCTATCCCGGCCTGGCGCGCGGCGCCTATGAGGCGATCAAACGCAGCGGCTCGGAAGACCAGAAAGCGCTCTACCTGCCCCGCCTCGCCAGCGGCGAATGGGGCGGCACAATGAACCTCACGGAGCCGCATTGCGGCACCGACCTCGGGCTGTTGCGCACCAGAGCCGAACCGCAGGCCGACGGCAGCTACAAGATCACCGGCACCAAGATCTTCATCTCGGCCGGCGAACACGATCTGACCGACAACATCATCCATCTCGTTCTGGCGCGCATGCCGGATGCGCCCGAGGGCGTGCGTGGTATTTCCATGTTCATCGTGGCTAAATTCATGGTGAACGAGGACGGCAGCCTCGGCGAACGCAACGGCGTCACCTGCGGATCGATCGAGCACAAGATGGGGCTCAAGGGCTCGGCGACCTGCGTCATGAACTATGAGGACGCAACCGGCTACCTGATTGGCGAGGCCCACAAGGGCATGCGCGCCATGTTCATCATGATGAACGAAGCGCGCCTCGGCGTCGGCGTGCAGGGCCTGGGCCTGTCCGAGGTGGCGTACCAAAACGCCGCGACCTATGCGAAGGAACGCATCCAGGGACGCGCGCTGACCGGCGCCAAGCACCCCGACAAGGCCGCCGATCCGATTATCGTGCATCCGGACGTGCGCCGGATGCTGCTCAACGCCCGCACCTTCAACGAAGGCGCCCGCGCGCTCGCGATGTGGACCGCGCTGCACATCGACCTCGCCGAGAAGCACCCCGACGAAGAGGTGCGCAAGGATGCCGAAGACCTCGTCGCGCTGATCATGCCGGTGGTCAAGGCGTTCCTCACCGACGAAGGCTTCGAGAACGTCAATCTCGCGTTGCAGTGCTACGGCGGCCACGGCTACATCCGCGAGCACGGCATGGAGCAGTTCGTGCGCGATGCGCGCATCACCCAGCTCTACGAGGGAACGTCAGGAATCCAGGCGCTCGATCTCGTGGGCCGCAAGCTGCCACAGGGCACAGGGCGCCTGCTGCGCCAGTTCTTCCACCCGGTCGACGCCTTCATCAAGGACAACGCGGAAGATCCGGAACTCGGCCCGCTGGTCATGGATATTGCCAAGTCGTTCGCCCGTCTGCAGCAGGCGACCGCGTGGATCGCCGAAAACGGACTCAAGGATCCGATGCAGGCCGGCGCCGCGAGTTCCGACTACCTCAAGATGTTCGGCCTCGTCGCCATCGGCTTCATGTGGGCGCGCATGGCCAAGATCAGCGCAGCCAAACTGGCTGGCGGCGCGGACGACAAGTCCTTCCACGAGAACAAGGTCAAACGCGCGCGCTACTACATGAGCAAAGTTCTTCCCGACACGTCTTCGCTATTGTCGAAGATCATGTCCGGCGCCGAGCCGCTGATGCAATTTGACGAAGCGGCGTTTTAGCGACCTTCCTAACACCAACAAGAAGAGCCCCTCGGCCAAGACCGGGGGGCTTTCTCATTGGGCCTGCTGGGCCGCGCTAGTCGTCGCCGGCCGCAGGCTGAGCCGCGGCGGCCGCGCCGCGCGGCTCGCTCATCAAGCCCTTGATGAGCGCATAGCACGCGAGCAGGAGGACTACCGCGAACGGTAGGCCGGTCGAGACCGACGCGGCCTGCAGGGCACCGAGGCCGCCACCTAGCAACAGTGCGATTGCCACCAAGCCCTCGAAGGAGGCCCAGAACACGCGCTGCGGCACCGGCGCATCGACCTTGCCGCCGGCGGTGATCGTGTCGATGACCAGCGAGCCGGAGTCCGACGAGGTCACGAAGAACACGATGACCAGCACGATTGCGACGAACGAGGTGATCTCCGCGATCGGCATGACCTCAAGCATCGAGAAAAGCTTCAGTTCGAGGGGTGCCTCGGCGATGGCGGCGACGCCCTCGTTGACGAAGCCGATGGCCGTGCCGCCGAAGGCGGTCATCCACAGCACCGACACCACCGAGGGGATCAGGAGCACGCAGAAAATGAACTCGCGCACTGTGCGGCCGCGTCTGACGCGGGCAATGAACATGCCGACGAAGGGCGACCATGAAATCCACCACGCCCAATAGAACGACGTCCACCCTTGGCTGAAGTTCGCATCGTCGCGGCCGAACGGATTCGACAGCGCCGGCAGGTACTCGATGTAGGCTCCGATGTTGCTGAAGAAGCCGGTAATGATTGCAAGGGTCGGGCCGCCGATGATGATGAACAGCAACAGCGCCGTCGCCAGGACCATGTTGATCTCCGACAGCCGCTTGACGCCGGCATCCAGGCCGGCCACGACCGAGATCAGTGCGATACCGGTGATGCCGACGATCAGGACCACCTTGGAGACGTCGCCGACCGGAATGCCGAACAGGTGTTCGAGACCGGCATTGGCCTGTTCCGCGCCAATCCCGAGCGAGGTGGCGACCGAACAGAGTCGCAAAGACGGCCAGGATGTCGATTACCTGGCCTGTCCAGCCCCAGACGCGCTCGCCGAAGATCGGGTAGAACATCGATCGCACCGAGAGTGGCAACCCCTTGTTGTAGGCGAACAGGGCGAGGGCCAAGGCGACAATCGCGTAGACCGCCCATGGATGCAGCGCCCAGTGAAAGATCGTGGCCGCCATGCCCAGGCGCAGTGCCTCGGAGGCGTCGCCTGCCGCTCCGGCGAGCGGCGCCCAGCTGTCAGGTGCGCCGGCGCCCTCCGCAAACGACGACGAGAAATGCGAGATCGGTTCCGAAACGCCGAAGAACATCAGGCCGATGCCCATGCCGGCCGCAAACAGCATGGCGAACCAGCCCAGATACGAGTAGTCGGGCTTGGCGTCGGCGCCGCCGAGGCGAACCTTTCCGAGCGGCGAGACCATGATCCCGAGTGCGACGATCACGAAGATGTTGCCTGCCAGCAGGAAGAACCAGTCGAAGGTCGAGGTCAACGCCGGCCGCAGCCAGCCGAAGAAGTCGCCTGCCACGTCGGGTAGTAGCAAAGCGAACAGGACGACAAGAATGATGATGCCGCCCGAGATTGCGAATACGGGATTGTGGATGTCGAGGCCGAACGGCCCGATCTTGGGCTGAAAGTTGTCCTGGCCGATTTCGTACTCGGTGTCGATGAGGTCCGTTTTCCCCTCGGGGACGGGAAGCGCTTCGGTCATGTGTTTGCCTCTGCTGCTTGAATGCTGGTGAAGTACGCCGCGCCTTAGCGCACGACGAAGACGGAGATCTTGGCGTGCGACGCGATTGCGCCGGCGTGTGAGCTGAAGAAGTGTTCCGGTACGCCCGGCACGTGCGAAGCCATCACGACGAGGTCGCTGCCGTTATCCTTGATCGCCGCCAGCAGCGCGTCGTTCAGATCGACCGCCGGGTCGTTGCAAAGGACGGCTTTGCCCCTTGCTTCGATGCCGTGCTTCGCGGCCTGCGCCGCGGCGAATTCCGCCATCTTGTTCGCGAAGTCTTCCGGAGTGCGGGCGCCGCCTGACCCTGGTGCATCGGATGCGACGCCGACATATTCGACCTTGGCGCTGTGGCGCTTGGCCAGGTCAGCGGCCGCATCGAGCGCCTTGTCGAGTTTGTCCGCATGGGGAAGGTCAACGGGTATGAGAATATGCTGGTACATCAAATGGACCGCCGTCTGCCATGAATGGGAATGGCCCCGCACAGGCGCTGAATAACGCCCGCCCGAATCGCCTCGTCTCCGGGCAAAGCCACACGAAGACAAGAATCAGGACCGGCACAGAGTCTAACGGGTCAGGTCTGATTGCCCAAATTTGGGAGTTTAAAGGGATTTCCGGGGACAGCGCGCACCTGACACGGCGTCGGCTTCCCGTCGAGCATCATGTTCCGGTGTGCAGGTCCGCCAAGCGGCGTTCTAGGGATCAGTACTGATCATTGCGGAACACTTCGACGTCGCTCAGCAGGATCATCGTTGCGTGGTCGGCGAGCAGGTCGTACGCGGCCTCCGCGAGTCGCAGTGCCTGATCTTCGTCGGCGACCACAAGGATGGCGGTGCGGCCGAGTGCCGGCGTGATGTCGTCGCGTTGCCACGCCCCGGCGTCACCCGCACCGGATGAAGCGGGTAGCACCGTGTAGCCGCGCGCGCCTTCGCTCTGCAGCAAGCTGAGAACGCGGCGCACGAGTGCGTTCTCAACGATGATCTCCAGACGCTTCTTGACGTACCGTTGCCGCATCGTTCGATCCTAGTAGAGAGCCTGGACGCCGGCGAGATAGAGCGGAATGCCGACGATGACATTGAACGGAAACGTGATGGCGAGCGATAGCGTGATGTAGACCCCTGGATTGGCTTGGGGCAGGGCGAGCCGCATCGCCGCTGGCACCGCGATGTACGAAGCCGAGGCCGCCAGCACCGCCAGCAGAAAAGCGCCGCCTGCGCTCAGGCCGATGGCATAGCCGGCCAAACCGCCAAGCACCGCGTTGAGCGCCGGCATGACGAGGCCGAAGACCACGAGACCGACCGAAATGCCGCCGACCCCGCGCACCCTCGCGGCTGCGAGCAAGCCCATGTCGAGCAGGAACAGGGTCAGCACACCTTTGAACGGCGTGTCGAAGAACGCCTTGACCTCCGATGCGCCGGCCGGGCCGACGATCCAGCCGATGATGAAGGTGCCGACCAGCAGCACGACCGAACCGTTGAGGAAGACTTCACGGAACAGCGCGCCGCTGTCGGCGAGAGAAGGATTGGCACCGCCCCGCCGCGCAATCCACAACCCGGCGACGATTGCCGGTGTTTCCATGATCGCGACCACGGCGACCATGAAGCCTTCGAATGCAACGCCGCTAAGCCGCAGGAACTCGGCAGCGGTCAGGAACGTCACGACCGAGATCGAGCCATAGTGCGCTGCCACGGCGGCGCGTGTCGCAATGTCGGTGGCCGGGCTGAGCAGGCGGATCAGTGCGACGGCGACGAACGGCAGCAGGAAGGAAATAACGCCGCCAGCGGCAAGTGCCAGGACCAGGCGCGAGTCGATGCCCTGCTCGTTGACGGCGACGCCGCCCTTCAGGCCGATCGCGAACATCAGGTAGATGGCCATCGCCTTGCCGATGGCTTCCGGGATGCTGAGATCGGAGCGCACGAGCCCGGCGGCCACGCCCAGCGCAAAGGCGAGGATCATCGGCGTCAGCAGGTTGGTTAGCGCGGCGTCAAGAAATGGCATTGGCGTCTCGTATCAGGGCGCGGCGACGGCCGACGAGTTCCCGTCGCCCCTGCCTGTTGTGGCCACATTCCGGCGTGCGCAGAGTTAGTGTGCACTTTCTGGCAAATCAAGCCGTACGGCAGGCAGCGCAATATCTAGCCCTCGCGTGTTGTCCATTTTGGTTTTCGTTTGGCGAAGAAGGCATCCAGGCCTTCGCGGCCGTCGCCGCCGCGCGTGCCGTCCGCCACCAGGCGCCCGCCTTCGTCGAGCAGCAGCGACAGTGGCATCCGGCCGACCTGGGCAATCAGGCGCTTGGATTGGGCGATCGCGGTGGGCGAACGTCCCTTGATCTGATCGAGTACCGACCGCAGCGCAGTGTCGGCTTCGGCCTCGCTGGCGCATAGGTGAGTCACCAGTCCGGCACGGTGCATCTCCAGGCCGTCCACGGCGTCCCCCGTGACCACGAGTCGGCGCGCCATCGCCGCGCCCAGGCGCATGGTGACGAAGGGGATGATCTGGGCGCCCGGCAGACCGAAGCCCGTTTCGGGCATGGCGTAGGTCGAATCGTTGCGGCCGATGACCACATCGGAGGCGCAGACCAGGCCAAACCCCCCGCCGCGCGCCGCGCCCTGGACCACGGCGATAACCGCCTGCGGCGCCTCGTTGACGCTCGTCAGCAGGTCGCCGAACCGGCGGTTCACTTCATAGAGGATGTCCGGTGCGCCCGGCGCCGGCGGATCGATGGCGTCGGTCATGTCCTTGAGGTCGCCGCCGGCGCAGAAGTGCCTGCCGGCGCCGCGCAGAATCACGGCGGCGATGTCGCCACGGGTCCGGATCGCCGCGAAGACGCTCGACAGTTCCTGCGCCATCGCGGCGCTCATCGCATTGCGCGCCTCGGGGCGGTTGAGCGTCACGGTGAGGTGGAAACCCTCTTGCCGCAACGTCAACCACTCGCACGCCGGAAGGTCCTCGTTCATCGTCTCGCCCATCGTTTTCGTACCGTCGGTTTGCTAGGCTTGGGCTCAGGAAACCGCGCCATCGGGCCAGGAGCATAGCAATGGATTTGCAAGAGATCACCGAAGGCATGCGCGAAAGGGTCGGCGAGGATTCGGGCCTCAACGCGACGATCAAGTTCGACTTCGGCGACGACGGCATCATCTTCGTCGACGGCGAAAGCTCACCCAACTCGGTCAGCAACGAGGATCGCGAAGCGGACTGCACGATCAAGATTTCGATCGAGAACTTTGAGAAGCTGGTCGACGGTGATCTCAACCCGACCACCGCCTTCATGATGGGCAAGCTCAAGATCGACGGCTCAATGGGGGTGGCGATGAAACTGCAGGGGCTCCTCGGCTAGTCCGACGCCGCTCCCCCCACCACCTTCCACACGCTGGTGGCCGTGGCGAGCAAGCGCTCGTCGCCGGCGAATACGTGCGCCTTGGCGAAAACGAGGCTGCGTGTCTTGCGCACGATAACGGGCCTCGCCTCGATCCACTCGCCGGGCCGAGCGCCGGACAGGAAGTCGGTATTCTGGCTGACTGTGGCCACCTGGCGGTGCTCGGTCGAGCGGATAATGTCGAGATACATGGCGTGGTCGGCCAGGGCCATCACAAGCCCGCCCTCGACGAAACCGTAGTCGTTGCGGTGGGCATCGCCGGTCGCGATTCCGAACCGCCAGGGCGCGGTATCGGAGATGTGGACGGGTCCGATGGTGGCGATGAACCTCGTTTCGCCGCCGAGCGGCACGAATCCGGCCGGGATCACTCCGTTCGCCACGGCCGTTTCAGTCGAACGTCGCCAGGGCTTTCCGTGCGATGTCGTCGCCCCATTCGGGGATCATGTGACCGCCGTCGGCCACTTCGTAGGGTTCAGGGCAGTTGCGGATGATCTCCTGCATCCTGGTCATGGTCGGCGGGCCCATCACGGGATCCTGCATCCCGATCGCCATGAATGTCCTGCCGGTCCAGTCGTTCTTCCAGAATGCGCGGGCCTGCCGCGACACGGCCGCGCCGTCGTCGTCCGCGTTCTCCGGCACCATGTCGGGAAAGCGCCGCAGCACGCCTTTGTAGGTCTTGTCGGGGAACGGCGCGCCATAGGCCTCGTACTCGGCTTCGCTCAGGTGCGGTGCCATGCGCGTGAACAGGCGCGGGACGTTCATGTCCTCCTGGCTGTTGGACCATTCGCGCCAGGCGAGAAACCCCTTGCTCAGCGGATCGTCGCCGGTCGCCAGCGTCGTGTTCATGACCAGCAGCCCTGTGAAGCGGTCCGCCATTTCCATGGGCAAGGTCAGTCCCAACAGGCCACCCCAATCCTGGCAAACAAGGGTCACGTTCGTGAGGTCCATCTGCGTGACAAAGGCGAGGAGGGCGTTTCGGTGATAGGTGAACGTATGGGCCGCATCGTCCACTGGCTTGTCCGACTTGCCGAAGCCCGGCAGGTCCGGCGCGACCGCGCGGTGACCGGCGGCCGTGAATACCGGGATCATCTTGCGATAGAGGTACGACCACGACGGGTTGCCGTGGAGGCAGAGGAATGTCCGGGAAGCGTCGGCCGGTCCTTCATCGACGTAATGCAGCCGCGTGCCTTCGAGTCCGGGCAGATTCTCAACGTAGTGCGGCGCAAAGGGATAGCCCGGCAGGTTGGCGAAACGTTCCTCCGGGGTGCGCAATAGATCGGAACTCATGGGGTCTCCAGGCGGCTCTCAATGGGTTGAAGGGGCGCGTTTTGCGCTGCAGGCGGGTTCGGCATTATATAAGGACGGTGCGGTATTCGGGGGGTGATGCGGTCGGGCGACCGGTCGCGGCTGTTGTTTGGCCCCGTTTCCGCCTAAAATCCTTGTTTATTCTGCGGGTTAGCCCGACAAGGTAACACGATGTCTGAGGAAAGCGACAAGCACGGCTGGCTCAAGGAGATCCTGAAGCCGCTTCGCGCCAGCTATCGCGAAGTCTTCTTGATGTCTTTGTTCATCAATCTTCTCGCACTCGCCGTGCCGATCTTCACGATGCAGACCTACGACCGGGTCATCAACTCGGAAGGTCTCGTTACCCTATGGGGGTTCGTCATCGGCATGGCGCTGGTGGTGTTGTTCGACATCGTCCTCAAGCAGACCCGCAGCCGCATCATGCAGCGCGCCGCGCTGCGCATTGACGTTCACCTCGGCAACAAACTGTTCAACAAGATTCTCTCGGTGCCGCTACCGATGCTAGAGAACAGGCCGACGTCGTTCTGGACGGCGCTGTTCCGCGACGTCGAGATCGTGCGCAACACCCGCTCGGGGCCCGCCGCGGTTCTGCTCACGGACCTGCCGTTCGCGTTTCTGTTTCTCGCGCTCGTGACCGTGATCGCGACGCCGATTATTTTCGTTCCGCTGATCATCCTGCCGGCGTTCGTGATCCTGGCCTGGCGGTCTGCCGCGACGCTCAATCAGGCCAACGCGGTAGAGCGCAAGACCGGCTACGACCGCGACGCCATGGTCGCCGAAATGATCGCCGGCCGTACCACGGTCAAGGCGCTCGCGCTCGAGGAATCGATCCGTCCGCTGTGGGAGGACAAGCACGCCGCGACGATCGCCGATTCGATCCAGCGCGGCCGCAAGTCCGACAGCTTCGGCAACATGGGCGCGGCGCTGACCACGATCACGACGGTGTCGATGACGACCGCTGGTGCGCTTGCGATCATCAACCAGGACATGACGATGGGGTCGCTGATCGCGGCCAACATGCTGATGGGCCGCATCCTCGGACCGTTCAACCAGCTCGTCGGGTCATGGCGCAACTATGCGTCCTATCGCCAGGCGGTCAGCCGGCTCACCGAGGTCTTCGTCGTGCGGGACGACCGCCAGGAGGCCGAGGTCGCACTGGGTCGGCCAGAAGGGCAGATCACCTTCGAGAACGTGTCCTTTGCCTACAGCGAAGAGGCGCAGCCGATCATCCAGGACGTCAAGTTGCAGATCAGGCCTAACTCGTTCATCGCCATCATGGGCCCGAACGGCTCGGGCAAGACGACGCTCATCAAGCTGCTGCTGGGTCTCTACAAACCGCAGAAGGGGCGGGTTCTGCTCGACGGCGCCGACATCAGCCAGTTCACGCGCAAGGAACTCGCCAAGTGGTTCGGCTATGTGCCGCAAGAGATCTTCCTGTTCAACGGATCGATCCGCGAGAACATCGCCAAGTCGAACCCCGATGCGAGCGACGACGATGTCATCCGCGCGGCAAAGATGGCGGGCGTCCATCCGTTCCTGATCGACCTCCCCGACGGCTATTCGACTGATATCGGCGAGGCCGGACGTCTGCTGCCGGGCGGCCTGCGCCAGCGTCTCGCGATCGCCCGTGCGTTTCTCGCCGATCCGCCGATCCTGGTGATGGACGAACCGTCGTCCAATCTCGACCGCGAGGGCGAGGCCGAGCTCGTGCGACTTCTGCAGACGCTCGCGCGCGACCACACAGTCGTGGTCATCACGCATAGCCAGCATCTCCTGCAGTCGGCCGGCCAGTTGCTGGTCATGCAGAAGGGCAAGATCGTCAAGGCCGGCGCGCCGAGCGAGGTTCTGGCCGATCTCGTGCGCAAGCCGGCCGCGCAAGAGGGTGGGCGCCCGAAACGTCCCAGCCGTGGGGCGCCGCCGCCGTCGCGCCGCAAGGCACAGCGCACGGAAGCGGCCGAGCGCCTCGAAAGCGGTGGACCGCCGCCGCCGCAACGCCGCGCCCCGCCGCCTGCGGCAGAGGAAGAAGAGGAAGAGGCCGTCTTCGAAATGATCGGCGACGACGAACCCGAGGCGGAGCCGGCGCGTGCCGTGGCGCAGGCCGGCGGTGCGCCAGAGGAGGCGCCGCCCGACAACGTTCGCGAGCTGCGGCCGCGGAGCAACCGCTTTCGCAAAGTCGAAACTGCCGGCAAGCGGACGCAGCAGAGCCCCGCGCCGCCGCCTTCCAAGCCTGCGACCAAACCTGCCGCTGCCAAGAAGGCCGCCGGCAAGCCGGCGCCGGCCAAGTCCGCGTCGAAGCCGGCGCCGGCCAAACCGGGTGCACCGCCCCGCGCTCTCGACGCGGCGGCCCGCTGCCGACTGGCCCAGCGCAAACAAGCTGAACGAGGCCGCGCATGACCAAGCTCGACGAACTGATCGAGAAGAACCCCGTGCCGGGTTGGCGCGTATTCGCCTACCTGATCATCATGCTTCTGACCTTCGGCATCGGCTGGTCCTACATCACCGAGCTTGAGAGTGTCGCCGTCGCGCCCGGCGTGGTGGTGCCGGCCGGTCAGGTGAAGACGGTGCAGCATCTCGAAGGCGGCATCATTCAATCGATCGGTGTGCGCGAGGGCGATCGCGTCAGCGAAGGCCAGGAACTGCTGCAGCTCGTACTGGGCGCGCAAAACCTGAATCCCGACGAGTTGCAGGCAAAGCTGGACGGCTTGATGCTGCAGCGGACGCGGCTCGAAGCGGAGGCCAACGGCGAAGACCTGCGCCTGCCGCAGGACATCGCAACCCGTCAGCGCGACATCGCCAACTCCGAGCGCCGAACCTACGCCGCACGACGCAGCGAACTAGAAAGCACGTTGCGCGCGCTTGAGGGGCTAGCGCGCGAGCGCGAACTCGAGGTCAAGGAATTCGAGGCCCAGAGGACGTCCTATCAGCGTGAGATGAGCCGACTGCAGGAGAAGTTCAAGATTTCCGAAGGTCTGCTCAAGGACGGCCTGACTACGCGTGTCGAGCACATCGAGCTCGAACAGCAGCTTGAAAAGCTCCAGGGGCAGATCGAAGTCGTCGACGTAGCCGTACCGCGGACCAAGGCGGCGCTCGAAGGCGCACGCGAGCGTATCAAGGAAGAGCGCCTCAAGTTCCGAAGCGGTGCCAACGCGGAGCTGTCGAAGATCGATCAGGACCTCGCCCGGACTCGCGAGCAGCTGCAGCAGGCAACGCGCCAGGCCGATCGTACGGTGATCACGAGCCCGATCGAGGGCATCATCAAGACACTCAATTTCAACACCATCGGCGGCGTCATCCAGCCGGGCGAGATCATCATGGAGATCGTGCCGTCGGGCCAGGCGCTGCTGATCGAGGCCAAGCTGGCGCTGAAGGACCGCCGCGGCATCGAACCGGGCCTGCCCGCGCTGGTGAAGTTTTCCGCCTACGACTTCGTGCGCTATGGCGGCATCGACGGGCGCGTGTCGCAGGTGGCCCCGGACGCGACAGTCGATCAGGACGGCAATTCCTTCTACCGCGTCGTCGTCGAAACCGATAAGAACTACGTCGGCGGCAGCGAGAACGACAATCCGATCCTTCCGGGCATGGATGCCTCGGTCGACATCAAGACCGGCACCCGCACGCTGGCGGAATTCCTCATTCAACCCGTTCTGAAGCTGAAGACTGAAGGTTTCCGCGAGCGCTAGGGCTAGCGGGGATTTACTTCGAGGTCGCGACGAAGACGCCGTCCCATTCAGGCGGCGGCGGATCCCACTTGTAGAGCGCAAGCCGCTCGCTGTAGAGCTCATAGAGCCCGGTCAGGTCGAACCCCGCGGCATGGGCTTTCTCGTTGCAGTCCGGCAGCATGGCTTCCGCCTCGTCCCACTTTTGGCTCCGGTAGGCGGCAAGCATCTCTTCATGCTTGGCGACGAGGTTCTGGAAGGCTTCCTGCCCCTTGACCTCCGGCAGGCCCATCAGCGCATGAATCCGCACGGCCTCGGCTTTGCCCTTCACCGCGATCAGGTCGAGTTCGATCGTTGCGAACTCCGGCGCTTCGACATGGGTCTCCTCGCCGATGACGATGTTTACGCCATAGGTCTTCGACTGACCTTCCAAGCGCGAGGCGAGATTGACGGCGTCGCCCAATACCGAATAGTCGAAGCGCTTCTCCGAACCCATGTTGCCGACCACGCATTCGCCCGTGTTGATGCCGATACCGATCCGGATCGGATGGAATGCGCGACCGTCTGCTTTGGCTTCCTCTTCGATTTGTCGGTTAAGCTCGGGCAGGAATTCGAACATGGCGAGCGCCGATTCGCAGGCGTGCTTGGGATGCAGTGAATCGTCTAGGGGTGCGTTCCAGAACGCCATGATGCAGTCGCCTATGTACTTATCGATCGTGCCGTGACGCTCCATGATGATGTCGGTCATCGGTGTCAGGAACTTGTTGATCAGCTTGGTCAGACCCTGCGGGTCGGTCTTGAACGTCTCCGAGATGGCGGTGAAGCCGCGCACGTCGCAGAACAGGAACGTCATGCTCTTCATCTCGCCGCCGAGTTGCAGGCGGTCAGGTTCGTCGGCCAACTGTTCGACCAGTGCCGGAGACAGGTACTGAGAGAAAGCGCCACGCACCTGACGTCGCTCGGCTGCGGTGCGCGAGTAGCTTGAGAAAGTCAGCACCGAATACAAGATGACCGTGGTGACCGCAAAGAACGAGAAATCGACCAACTGTCGGCCGGGCAACCGCAGGAACCACCACTCGGCACCGGCGAACGAGAGCCATGAGAATGCGCCGAGTACGACGACGACGCCTGCGACCAGTACCAACGACCAGATCGCACCGATCATCGGCAGGAAGGCGATCAGTAGCAGGCCGGCCACGATTGCCAGGAGGGTTTCCTGCCCGATCGCGTCAAGCGGCCTGACCAGCGGCGTATCGAACCAGATCGTCTCGATCATGTTGGCGTGGACTTCGACCCCGGGCAGGTTGTTTGTCACCGGGGTCGCGCGAATATCGCGCAGGCCCGCCGCCGAGGTGCCGATCAGCACATAGCGCCCCTGGAAGCGGTCGGCCGGTTCGGCTTGGCTCAGCACATCCTTTGCCGAGACGTACAGATCGCCGGTGATTTCGCCGGGCTCTGCGTAATAGACCCACACCTCGCCCTCGGGCGTGGTCGGAATCGAAAAGTCCTTGCTCAGGGCGACCGAGCCGATGCCGATCGGTGTCGACGCGACGAAGAATGGCCTCTTGGGGTTATCGACGATGGCGCCGACGACGCGGCCCGTTTCGTCGCGCTGCGGGGACATCGTTGCCGTCACTGCCGAACAGATAGTCGTTGCCCGAACCGCCGTTCAGGGTGTCGTTGCCGCTGCCACCGGCCAGGAGGTCGTTGCCGCCCAGGCCGAACATTTGGTCGTCGCCGGACGTGCCCCACAACCAGTCGCTGCACTCGGTGCCGGTGATGACGTTGCCTTCGTCGGCGCCCTCGATGGTGATCGAGATCGTCTGCGTCACGGTCGCATCGCCGTCGGTGACCTCGTAGGTGAAGGTCTCGACTACGCTCTGGCCGTTGTTCAGCGCCTGGGCGTTCTGGTTCAGCGCGAAGCTGTAGGTGCCATCGGCGTTGACCGTCAGCGCCCCGTACTGGCCCTGGCCGTCGCTTTGCAGCGAGAACGTCAGGTCGTCGCCGTCGACGTCGCTCGCCTCGAGGCTGCCGGTGATCGTGCCGTCGTCCTCGGAACCGGTGACCGTCTCGGCCTGCGCCACCGGCGCATCATTCGAGCCGGTGATGGTGACGCTGATCGTCTGGGTTACCGTTTCGTCGCCGTCCGTGACCTCGTAGGTGAAGGTCTCGACCGCCGTCTCGCCGTCGTCGAGGCCCTGCGCGGCGTCGCCGATGTCGAAGGTGTAGCTGCCGTCCGGGTTGACCGTCAGGTTGCCATAGGTGCCTTCGCCCGAACCTTGCAGGCTGAAGGTCAGGTCATCGCCTTCGATGTCGGTGGCGTCCAGGTTGCCGGTCAGCTGCCCGGCGTCTTCGGTGCCCTGCACCGTTTCCGCCTCGGCGACCGGGCCGTCGTTGCTGCCGGTGATCGTGACGGTGAGCGTGTCGTCCTCGAACAGGATCGGCTGGCCGTCGTCGGTGCCGACGATGGTGAAAGTGGCCACGGCGCTCTCGCCGTCGTCCAGGCCCTGCATGTCGGCGGAGATGTCGAACTCGTAGGTGCCGTCGGGGTGCAGGGTCAGCGTGCCCTGCTCGGTGGTGACGACGTAGTCGCCGTTCGCGTCCGGCGTGACACCGTCAAGCGAGAACTCGAGGTTATCGCTGTCCGGATCGAAGCTCGCCTCGCCGCCGATGTCGTCGGTCAGGCTGCCGGTGAGCTGGCCCGCGTCCTCGGTGGCCGATACGAAGTCGGGGAGGATTTCGGGAATGCCGTTGAAGATGACGTTGAAGGAATCCGAAACGCTCGAAACCGAGCCGTCGGCTTCGATCGCCGTCGCGGTCACGTTGATCGCGAAGTCGGTGGAATCACCCTCCGGCGGCGTGATGGCCATGGTGTCGAGCATGTCCTGGGTGAAGCCCTGCAGGACGACCGTGCCTTCGCCTTCGGTGATTGCGACCGACTGGGCGACGCCGTTGCCGTCGATGTAGTGCAGGGTCGAGCCCTCGGGCAGGCCGTCGATGGTGACTTCGAGCTGTTCGGCGCCGTCGGTGTCGTTGAGTGAGGCGCCCATGCCGAGCAGGATCGCCGTGTCTTCCGCACCGTAGACGTCGCCGACTTCCAGGGTCGGCGGTTCGGCCGCGATGAGCGTGCCGTCGACTTCGATCTGCAGCGCTTCGAAGCCTTCGACGTCCATGTTGATGGAGTCGAAGTGGAAGGGATTGCTGGGATCGGCGCGGTAGGCTGCGATCTCGGCTTGGAATGCGGGATCCTCGAACTCCTCGCGCGTCATCGAGATGCGCAGGGTGTCGGTGCCGGCGCCGCCGATCAGCGTATCGTCCTCGCCGCCGATGACCAGGTCGTCGCCCGCGCCCGCATCGATGACGTTCGCTTCGCCGGTCTGGCCGATGATGACGTCGTCGCCGGAACCGGTGACGATGTTCTCGATGTTGTCGATGGTGTCTTCGCCGGTGTTCTCGCCGATGACGGTGTTGTCATCGATGTTGAACTCGTCGTTGTCGTCCTCGTCCATGTTGACGATGACGCCTTCGTCGTCGGTCGCGTAGGACACCGTATCGGTGCCGTCACCGCCGTCGTAGTCGTCGTCCGAGCCGTCGTCGTCGGCGTTGCCGATGAAGTCGTCTCCGTCGCCCGCATCGACGGTGTCCTCGCCGGCGCCGCCGAAGATGACGTCGTTGTCGTCACCACCTTCGATGTCGTCGTCGCCTTCCTCGCCGAAGATCGTGTCCTCGCCGGCGCCGCCAATGATGGTGTCGTCGTCCTCGTCGCCGTGCAGGACGTCGTCGCCGGCGCCGCCGTCGATGAAGTCGTCGCCCTCGCCGCCGAACACAGTGTCGTTGCCGCCGCCGGCCTCGACGATGTCGTCGCCGCCGAGGGCGCTCACGAAGTCGTTGCCGTCGCCGGCGTCGATGATGTCCGCACCTTCCGTGCCACCGAGCGTGTCGTCGCCCTCGCCGCCGCGGATGACCGGATCGACGAACGCCGCCGGACCGTCGCCGCCGCCGGC
>JAYOEZ010000051.1:0-23600 GCA_038116985.1 Alphaproteobacteria bacterium
GGCAGGTGACAATCATGCCTACGCGATTGATTTTACGGCCAAATCCTTATAGGCCGTTTGGTCGGTCGTTGACAAGCGCGCCCGCTGGACGCTCCCGGCGCGCCATGCAATCCTGCCCCCCTTTCGGAGGAGATCGGCGCGCGTGGTCCGGTTCGAGAACGTCGCGAAACGCTACGGCCACGGCCCCGAGGTTCTGCGCGACCTGAACTTCCAGTTGCGCCCCGGTTCGTTCCACTTCCTGACCGGCCCCTCCGGCGCCGGCAAAACGACGCTTCTCAAGCTCATGTACCTCGCCGAGCGCCAGACGCGCGGCACCATCGAGATGTTCGGCCAGGACATCGGCGCCACGCCGCGCCGCGAGCTGCCGTTGCTGCGCCGCCGCATTGGCGTCGTGTTCCAGGACTTCCGGCTGCTTGACCACCTCAGCGCCCTGGAAAACGTGGCGCTGCCGCTGCGCATCGCCGGCGCCCGGCGCGAGCAGATCGAGGCTCATGTCTCGGAACTCCTCGCCTGGGTCGGCCTCGCCGGACAGATCAACGCGCGCCCCTCGACCTTGTCGGACGGCGAGAAGCAACGCGTCGCCATCGCCCGCGCCGTCATCGGACGGCCCAACCTGCTCCTAGCCGACGAACCGACCGGCAACATCGACCTCGCCCAGGGCCTGCGCATCCTTCACCTGTTCGAAGAGCTCAACAAGATTGGCACCACGGTCGTCATCGCGACCCACGACCGCTCGTTGATCACGACCTTCGGGCGGCCCGAACTGCGCCTGTCCAACGGCGAACTCACATTGCACAAGAGCGAGCCGCGCGACGACAAGACGCCGTCGACGGCCGAACCGGTTCAGACCGCATGAGCGCGCGCGTCAAGGATCTGCCGCTCGCGAACGATGCGACGCGACGCACCATTCCGCTCATCGTCGGGGCGATGGTCTACCTCGCAGCGCTGGCGCTTGCCGGCACCTTCGCCCTCGACAGCACAGTGCGGCAATGGAGCGCGGGCCTGCGCGGCGCGCTCACCGTGCAATTGCCGGGCGTCGCGGGAGAGCCGGAAGGTACCGAGGCGCAAGCGCGCATCGATACGGCAACGGCGGTGCTGCTGGAAACCGAGGGCGTTCTCGGCGTCGCCGCCCTGCCCCACGCCGACGCCCAGGCGCTGCTCGACCCCTGGCTCGGCGCCGCCGACCTGCCGACCAACCTGGCGATCCCGATCCTCATCGACGTGCAGATCGATCCCGACGCGGGCATCAGTTTCGAGTTGCTCAGCGAACGCCTTGAGGACTCCGTGCCCGGCGCGCGGCTCAACGACAACGGCATCTTTCTGCAACGCCTCGTCACGCTCGCGCGCTCGGTCCAGTTGGTAGGACTCGTCGTCGTACTGATCGTCGCCATCGCAGCCGTATCCATCGTCGTCTTCGCCACGCGCGCCGGCATGACCTCGCACCGCGAGACCATCGAACTGCTGCACCTGATCGGCGCGCGCGACGGCTACATCGCACGGCGCTTCGTCTCGCACGCCCTCTACTACGGCCTGATCGGCGGCGTGATCGGGCTGCTGCTTGCCGCGTTGACCCTCGCTGGTCTGTCGTTCGCAGCGCGCGGCATCGGCCAGACGCTTTTGCCGCACCTCGACCTGGGCTACGCGGCCTGGATCGCGCTGTTGTGCGTTCCGGTTGCGTCGGCGCTCATTGCCATGGTTACGGCGCGTGCGACGGTGATGCGCGCGTTGCGCCGCATGCCCTGAGCGCCGCCTGCGATGCTCGTCCTCCTCGATCGCGACGGTGTGCTCAACGAAGACCGCGCCGACTTCGTGAAGACCCCGGCGGAACTCGTGATGATCGACGGCGCTGCGCCAGCGGTCGCACGGCTCAACGCCGCAGGCCATACCGTCTGCGTCGTCAGCAACCAGTCCGGCGTCGGCCGCGGCCTGATGAGCCTCGACGATCTCGGCGCCGTCCATGCAACGCTCGCAGGACATCTCGAAGCCGCGCAGGCGCATCTCGACGCGCTGATCGTGTGCACCGATCCGCCGTGGGCGGCGACGCCGCGGCGCAAGCCCGGACCCGGCATGCTTGAAGAAGCGTTGGCGCAGTTCGCGGCTGCAGCCGATGACGCGGTGATGATCGGCGACGCCGTGCGCGACCTGCAGGCCGCGCACGCGCTCGGCATCCGCCGCGTCCTGGTGCGCAGCGGCAAGGGCCGCGATTCGGAGACCGCCCTGCCGCCGGAACTCGCGCCGGTGGAGGTGTATGACGATCTCGCCGCCGCGGTCGACGCGCTACTGGGTGAGGCCGGCGCATGACCGTTCTGCGCTCCATTCTCTTCCAGGTGTCGTTCTGGATCTGGTCGGCCGCGATCAATCTCGCGTGGATTCCCTCGCTCGCCATGTCGCCGCTGGCGACGGTGCGCGGCCAGACCTATTGGGCCATCGGCGTGATGTGGCTGCTGCGTGTGATCTGCGGCATCCGCTACGAAATCCGCGGTCGCGAGAACATCCCGGACGGCCCCGTGCTGATCGCCGCCAAGCACCAGTCGGCGTGGGACACGATCATCTGGCACATCATCGCCCACGATCCGGCCATCGTGATGAAGGCCGAGTTACTCAAGATTCCGGTCTACGGCTGGTACTGCCGCCACTCGCGGATGATCCCGATCGACCGCGACACCGGCTCCAAGGCGATTCGCGTCATGGTCGATGCCGCCAAGGCGGCGGCCGCGGCCGAACGCCCCATCGTGATCTTCCCGCAAGGCACCCGCGTCGCCCCGGGCGCGCAAGCGCCCTACCTGCCTGGCGTCGCCGCGCTCTACCGCCAGCTCGGCATCCCCGTCGTGCCCGTGGCGCTCAACTCCGGCGTCTTCTGGCCGCGCCGCTCGATGCGCCGCAAGCCCGGCACCATCGTGTTGGAATACCTTCCCGCCATCGAACCCGGCCTGAACCGCAAGGACTTCATGGCGCGCCTCGAAGAGGTCACCGACCGCGAGTCCGACCGCCTGGTCTCCGAAGCCGGCGGCTGAAACCACCCTGTGGATAACCCTGTGCGCAACCCAGGGGCCTGTCTTCGAGAAAGCCCCCGGGATTCCCGAATGTCCCAGGTTGTTCATTCGTGGATAACTCGAACAACGCGGAACAATCCCTATATATCAAGCTATTAGACCACTCTCTGGAGTGAGAACATTTCTGAAACATTCGCGTTGACCGGTGTCGAGGGGCGGGCCTACCATCGCTGCCTTTCCCGCCACCCCTGAACCCACGGAACACGCCGAAAATGGCCGCTCTCGCCCCCATCGCCCAGCAGATCTGGGACATGAAGTACCGCCTCAAGTCGGGCGACGGCACGCCCGTCGACAAGGCGGTCGAGGACACCTGGCGGCGCGTCGCCAGGGCGCTGGCGGCGCCGGAGAAGAACCCAGATAAGTGGGCCGAGCGGTTCTACGACGCCCTGTCCGATTTCAAGGTACTGCCGGCGGGCCGCATCATCGCCGGCGCCGGCACCGGGCGCCGCGTCACCCTGTTCAACTGCTTCGTGATGAACACGATTCAGGATGATATGGGCGCGATCTTCGACAACCTGAAGGAAGCCGCGCTGACCATGCAGCAGGGCGGCGGCATCGGGTACGACTTCTCGACGCTGCGGCCCAAGGGGGCGCAGGTGAAGGGCGTTGGCGCCGACGCCTCGGGACCGCTGTCGTTCATGGACGTGTGGGATGCGATGTGCCGCACCATCATGTCGGCGGGGCACCGCCGCGGCGCCATGATGGCGACGCTGCGCTGCGACCATCCCGACATCGAGGCCTTCATCGAGGCCAAGCGCGAGCCCGGCCGCCTGCGCATGTTCAATCTCTCGGTCCTCGTCACCGACGCCTTCATGGACGCGGTGAAGAAGGACGAATCCTGGGACCTCGTTTTCGACGGCACCATCTTCGACTCGGTGCGCGCCCGCGATCTGTGGGACAAGATCATGCGCGCGACCTACGCCTATGCCGAGCCGGGTGTGATCTTCATCGACCGCATCAACAGGCTGAACAACCTCTATTACTGCGAGACGATCAACGCGACCAACCCGTGCGGCGAACAGCCGCTGCCGCCCTACGGCGCCTGCCTGCTGGGCTCGGTCAATCTCGCCAAGCTCGTGAAAGAGCCCTTCACCGAAAACGCCCGCATCGAGACCGACGACCTCGACGCGATGACGCGCATCGCCGTGCGCATGCTCGACAACGCCATCGACGTGTCGCAGTTCCCACTCGGCGACCAGGAACAGGAGGCGAAGAACAAGCGCCGCATGGGCCTCGGCGTCACCGGCCTCGCCGACGCGCTGATCATGTGCGGCGCACGCTACGGTTCGGACGCCGCCGTTGCCATGACCGAGGACTGGATGGGCACGCTGCAGCGCGCCGCCTATCTCGCCTCCGCTGACCTCGCCGCCGAAAAGGGCGCCTTCCCCGCCTATGACAAGGAAAAGTATCTTGCCGGCGAATCCGTGGCGCAGCTCGGCGACGACGTGCGCGCCGCCATCGCCGAAAACGGCATCCGCAACGGCCTGCTCACCTCGGTCGCGCCGACCGGCACCATCTCGATCTTCGCCGACAATGTCTCGTCCGGCCTCGAACCGGTGTTCAGCTTCACCTACAAGCGCAGCGTGCTGATGCCCGACGGCAGCCGCCGCGAGGAAGACGTCAGCGACTACGCCTTTCGCCTCTACCGCCGCGAGTTTGGCGACGCCGCGCCGATGTCCGACGCCTTCGTCGACGCCCAGCGCCTGACGCCGGCCGATCACGTGCGCATGCAGGCGACCGTGCAGAAGTTCATCGACTCGGCCGTCTCCAAGACGGTCAACGTGCCCGAGGAAATCGGCTTCGAAGATTTCAAGGACGTCTATCTCGCGGCCTACGACCAGGGCTGCAAGGGCATCACGACCTACCGCCCCAACGACGTCACCGGCGCGGTGCTCAGCACCGAAACGAAAGCCGACGACAGCCAGTCCGAACTGCCGCTCGACAAGCCCGCGGCGCGCCCAAAGGATCCCTTCGAGGCCGGCGGCGTCGTCTATATGACCAAGCCGCTGGACCGCCCCGGCGTGCTGCCCGGCTCCACGTACAAGGTCCGCTGGCCCGAGAGCGACCACGCCATCTACATCACCATCAACGACATCATCCAGGACAGCCGACGCCGCCCCTTCGAAGTGTTCATCAACTCGAAGAACATGGAGCACTACGCCTGGACGGTGGCGCTGACGCGCATGATCTCGGCCGTGTTCCGGCGCGGCGGCGACGTCTCCTTCGTGGTCGAGGAACTCAAGGCCGTGTTCGACCCGCGCGGCGGCTACTGGGTCGACGGCGAGTACGTGCCTTCGCTGCTGGCTGCGATCGGCGACGTGATCGAACAGCACCTCGTCAACATCGGCTTCATCGCCAACCCCGACGACCAGGACGAGAAGGCGCTGGAGCTGCGCAAGGCCGCCGGCATGGAGTCCGGCCCCGGCGACGCCCGCCTGCGCTCCTGCCCGCGCTGCTCCCAGCCCGCCCTGATCAGCATCGAAGGCTGCGACACCTGCACCTCCTGCGGGTACAGCAAGTGCGGCTAGGGACGACCGACCAACCCTTGAATCCGATGCAGCGGCCCGTCCGCGATTCCCAGTTCATCCAGATGCGCAATCGTGTTGGCGAGATAGTCGCGGTTGCTGCCGCTCTTGCCTGACGCGCCTGCGACAATCTCCGCAATCCGCTCTAGCGACAACTTCCCCGCGTAGTGATCGTGCGCACGGTTGACGACGAAACACGCCGCACGCACCTCGTCCGTCCCCAGTGACAGCCTTAGCCACTTCAACAGGTACACATCCACGTCGTGGCCGAACATCTCGCGCTTGATCAGATAGTCCATCGCCGCATCCGCGTCCTTCGCCGCCACGCGAAAGGCGCGCCCGACGCACGAGCCACCGCGGTCGAGCCCCAGCACCAGGCCGCGCCGCTCGGGCGTGCCGCGGTAGTGCTCGGAATAGAGGCAAAAGGCCCGGTGGTAGCCGCGCAGGCGGGCGGGGCGCACCTCGACATGGGGAAAACCGGGGTTCCACATCAGCGACCCGTATCCGAACACCCAGATGTCGCCGTCGCCGACCACGCGCGAAACACCACTCCCGGCCGCCATGGCCGTCTTGCAATGAGCCCGCTATATACTAGCGCCATGTCGTCCCGCCAGCGTGGTTCCCTGAATGGCTGAGTACGCGACCGCCGCCTTTCAGGAGCCGCGGCGCCCCGGTTCGCGCAAGCGGCTGTGGACCGTCCTCGCGGCGCTCGCGGTCCTCATCCTGCTGGTCGTGCTCTACGGCGTGTTCTGGTTCAACACCGCCGAACGCCTCAAGACCGGCATCCAGGACTGGATCGCCGGCCAGCGAGCTGCCGGCAACTTCGTCGTGCTCAACGATCTGACCATCACGGGCTTTCCGCTGTCCTTCACCTTCAGCGCCGGGCAAAGCGTTCTCGGCCGCACCGCCGATCGCACCTATTCGTGGCGCGCCGATTCGGTCCAGGCCGTCGCGCGGCCCTGGAACCCGCGAGTCCTGCACGTCACCGCGCCCGACAACGGTGCGACCTACTCGGCGCGCGGCAATTCCCGCAACGTCGAGGTCAACGCCGCCGGTCTCGAGATGACGGCGCATCTCGGCGCCAGCGGCGTGCTCGAACGTTTCGAAGCGCGCATCGAACGACCGATCCTGCGCGTCCTCGGCGTGCCCGACGAGATCGCCGCGCGATCGCTGGATGTTCGTGGCCAAGGGGCCTTCGGTGGGCCGCTCACCCTGGAACTCGACGCCGCCGACGTGACCAGCGCCCACGACCTGCTACAGCGCCTCGGCGGCACCGTCGATCGCGTCAAGGCGGCCGCCGACCTCACCGGCAAATGGGCGCCTGGCGATATCGAGCCGGCGCTCGACGCCTGGCGGCGCAACGGCGGCACGCTGGAGGTCCGCGACACGCGGCTGGAATGGGGCACGTTCAAGATCGACGTCGCCGGTACGGTGGCGCTCGACGAAACCCTGCGCCCGCTCGGCGCGCTCACCGCAACCTTCCTCGGCCTGGACGACTTCGTTGACCGCCTGCAACGCGCCGAGATCATCCGTCCCGGCGCGGCGGCCGCCGCCAAGATCACCATCAACCTGATCGGCGAGCCCACCGAATCGGGCCGATTGCGCATTCCCGTGACCGCGCAATTCGGCCGCCTGACGGTCGGGCCGATGCAGCTCGGCACCCTGATGACGGTGCCCGAGATGCTCGACATACCCAACCTGCAATAGCGGCGGGCTAGCTCTTCTTGAGGTGCTCCGGTTCGTCCTGACCGGCGGCAATGATGCCGCGGCGGATGTCGCGCGTGCGCCGGAACAGAACCTCCAGCGCGTCGCCGTCACCCCAGCGGATGGCGCGCTGCAGCGCGCTCAGGTCCTCGGTGAAGCGTCCCAGGACTTCCAGCACCGCGTCCTTGTTGTTCAGGAAGATATCGCGCCACATCACCGGATCGCTCGCCGCGATGCGCGTGAAGTCGCGGAACCCGCCAGCGGAATACTTGAACACTTCGGATTCGGTGACCGTCTCGAGGTCGTCCGCGGTGCGCACGATGTTGTAGGCGATAAGGTGCGGCAGGTGCGAGGTGATGGCGAGCACCAGATCGTGGTGCTCGGCGTCCATGACCTCGGTCTTGCTGCCCAACGCCCGCCAGAACGCGGCAAGCCGGTCGACCGCGCCCTGATCCGTATCGCCCGGCGGCGTCAGGATGCACCAGCGCTTCTCGAACAGTTCTGCGAAGCCCGCGTCTGGCCCGGAGAACTCCGTGCCCGCCACCGGATGCGCCGGTATCAGGTGCGCACCCGCCGGCAGCTGCGGTCCGACGTCACGCAGGATCGACGCCTTGACGGATCCGGTGTCGCTGACGATGGCGTCGTCGCGCAGGTGCGGCGCGATCGTCTGGGCGACCGCGCCCATGGCGCCCACCGGCACCGACAGGATCACGAGATCGGCGCTCTCGACCGCCTCTTCAGCGCTGTCCGCGATGTCGCCGAGATCCAGCGCCCGCGCGCGATCGCGCACCTCGGCCGCAGCGTCGTAGCCCGCCACCGCGCCGACCACCCCGTGGGCACGTGCCGCCAGGCTGATCGAGGCACCGATCAGGCCCAGGCCGACGATCGCGACCCGTTCGAAAAGAGGATCGCCGGTCATACCGGCGTCGCGGCGACGAAGTCCTTGAGGGCCGCGATCACCGCTTCGTTCTCAGCCGCGCGCCCCACTGAGATACGCAGGTATTCCGGCAGACCGTAGCCAGCGACCATGCGCACAAGGATGCCGCGCGCCTTCAGAAACTCGAAGCCCTGCGCGGCGCGCGCGGCGCTGCCGAAATCGGCGATCAGGAAATTGCAAACGCTCGGTCGCGGCGCCAGGCCCAGCGCGTCAAGCTCCTTGGCGAGCCACGGCAGCCATTCGTCGTTGTGGGCGCGCGCCGCGCCTTCCGCGGCGTCGTCCTCCATCGCCGCGATCGCGGCCGCCTGCGCCGCCGCGTTGACGTTGAACGGGCCGCGCACCCGGTTCAGCGCATCGGCAATCGCGGGCGGCGCGAAGCACCAGCCGACGCGTAACGCCGACAGCCCGTAGATCTTCGAGAAGGTGCGCAACATCACCGTGTTGTCGCCGGCTTCGACGAGTTCGCGTCCTGCCGCGTAGTCGTTGGCGCCGACGAATTCCGCATAAGCCGCGTCGACCGCCAGGATCACATCGTCGGGCAGCCCGTCGCGCAGCCGCTTGAGTTCGTCCGCGCTGAGGTAGCTGCCGGTCGGATTGTTCGGGTTGGCGACGAACACGATCCGGGTCCGCGACGTCACGCAGGCGAGCAACTTGTCGACGTCGGCGCGCAGGTCGGTCTCGGGCGCCGCCACCGGCGTGGCCCCGGCCGCCATCGCGGAGATCCGGTACATGAGAAACCCGTGCGCGCTGTAGAGCACTTCTTCGCCCGGCCCGGCATAGGCGCCGATCAGCAGCGAAATGAGTTCGTCCGACCCAGCCCCGCACACGATCCGCTCGGCGTCCAGGCCATGCCGGCGCGCGATCGCCGCGCGCAGGGCCTTCGCCTCGCCGTCGGGGTAACGGTGAAGATCGCCGGCCAGCGACCTGAACGCCTCGACCGCCCGCGGGCTCGGCCCCAGGGCGGATTCGTTCGACGACAGCTTGATGACGTTGTCGACGCCCGGCGCATCGGCCTCGCCGCCCTTGTAGGGCGTGATGTCCATGACACCGGCGTGCGGTCGCGGCACAACCATCCGCCCCTCCTAGGTGCGCGGGAAGGGGCGCGCATAGGCGCCCGCCACCGCGACATGGGCGTCGCCGCCCAGCTTCTTCACGAACGCGTCCAGTTTCGCATCGTCGGCTTCGACGAAGCCGTCGACCTCGAGCAGGTGATACCACCCCGCGCCGCCTTCATTGTGCGAAGCGAGCGCCTGGGGCGTAAAGCCGAGCGCATTCAGCTGGTCTGCCAGCGACCGGCGGCTGATCTCGGCCGTTGTCGACACCACCAGCCAGCTCGCATCGTCGCCACTCTCGTCGAACGGCACCTGTGCGACGACCATCGCCTGCAAATCTTCGAAGCGCGCGCCGGGGCTGTCGATGAAGGGCAACCGGCCTATGACCCGCGGGGTGTTCTCGCCGCTGCTCATGTAGCGCCACCACGGATCGGCTTCGCCGTCCTGGGGCATCGGCAGAATGCCCACCGTGCCCGTCTGTTCCGATACCGCACGCAACACGACGGCAGGCGCCTTGTGCAGCGACATCTTGGTCGCCGAGCCGAAATGGCCGCGCGCCAGATCCCAGTAGCCCACTGATTTTTCGGGCGCGCAGACGGCAATCTCCAGCGGGCCTTGGAGGCCGCAATAGGCGGCGATCAGTTCGCGCCAGATGCGCCCGATCACCGGACCGGGGAGACCGGAATCCTCAGCCAGCAGCTTGCGCAGCACCTGTGCCTCGCGGCCGGGGCGCAGCACTGGGCCACCGCCCTTGGCCGCTCCGACCTTGCGCACAACGGCGGTCCGCTCGGCTATGGCGGCGAGCAGACGGGCGTCGATTTCGTCTATTTCGCGGCGAAGCGCGTCGAGGTCGGTCGTGTTGCTGGTCATGATGGAGCCCCATTCGGCACCGCGCCGGGGCGGCATAGTCTTAGTCGGCGGACCGCCCAAAATCAAAGAAAACATTGACATATCCATAGCCTAAGCCAAGTTATTCCGTCCCCGAGTCAATGTGGTTCATGCCCTCATGGCGGTCGTCGATCCCATGGAAACCTCGCCTGATTCAGGCGCCAACACCGGCCAGGTCGTCGATCTGGGCGTCCACGGGCCCCTGCGCCTCGATTCCGGGACCGAACTCGCGAGCTGCGTTGTTGCCTACCAGACCTACGGCGAACTCAACGCCGACAAGTCAAACGCCATTCTGGTCACCCACGCGCTGACCGGCGACCAGCACGCCGCCAATCCGCATCCGATCACCGGCAAGCCCGGCTGGTGGGACATCATGATCGGCCCCGGCCTGCCGCTCGACACAAACCGCTATTTCATCATCTGCCCCAATGTATTGGGCGGCTGCATGGGCTCGACCGGCCCCAAGGAGATCAATCCGGAAACCGGCGAACCCTGGGGTCTGGATTTCCCCGTCATCACCATCGGCGATATGGTCCGGGCGCAGGCCCGCCTGCTCGATCACCTCGGCATCGACCAGTTGTTCTGCGCAATCGGCGGATCGATGGGCGGCATGCAGGTCCTTCAGTGGGCTTCGGCCTATCCCGAGCGCGTCTTCTCGGCCGTGCCGATCGCGTCGGCGTCGCGCCATTCGGCGCAGAACATCGCCTTCCACGAAGTCGGACGCCAGGCGATCATGGCCGACCGCGACTGGCACAACGGCAAGTACGAGGAGCACGGCACAAAGCCGCGCAGCGGCCTCGCCGTCGCGCGCATGGCCGCGCATATCACCTATCTGTCCGAGGCCGCCTTGCGCCGCAAGTTCGGCCGCAAGCTGCAGGACCGCGACAAGATTTCGTTCGGGTTCGACGCCGACTTCCAGGTCGAAAGCTACTTGCGCCACCAGGGAATGACCTTTGTCGAGCGTTTCGACGCGAACTCCTACCTCTACATCACCCGCGCGATGGATTACTTCGACCTCGCCGCCGAGCACGACGGCAGCCTGCCGGCGGCGTTCAGCCAGACGCCGGTGCGCTTCTGCGTGATCTCGTTCACCTCGGACTGGCTGTTTCCAACGTCCGACAGCCGCGAGGTCGTCAAGGCGCTCAACGCGGAAGCCGCCAACGTCAGCTTCGTCGAGGTCGAGACCGACAAGGGCCACGACGCTTTCCTGCTGGAAGAACCGGAATTCCACAAGACACTAACCGGCTTCCTCAACGGCGCCGCCGACAAGCGCGGCCTCAGATCGCCATGAACGGGTCTCGCACCATCGCGCCTGCCGCCCTGCGCCCCGACCTTCGCTTCGTCGCCGACCTGATCGAGCCGGGCAGCCGGGTCCTAGACGTCGGCTGCGGCGACGGCGCGCTCCTGCATTTCCTGTCGAACGAGCGCGGCGTCGACGGACGCGGCATTGAACTCAGCCAGGCGGGCGTGAACGCCTGCGTCGGCCACGGCCTGTCCGTCATCCAGGGCAACGCCGACACCGATCTCGTGGACTATCCGGACGGCGCTTTCGACTATGTCGTTTTGTCGCGCACCCTGCAGGCGACGCGCAATCCACGCGACGTCCTGACGCAACTGGTCAGGATTGCGCGCCACACCATCGTGACCTTCCCCAATTTCGGATACTGGCGTGTGCGCTGGAACCTGCTGGTCCACGGCCGCATGCCGGTGACGGGCCTTCTTGCGGAGCCCTGGTACTCGACCGAGAACATCCACCTGTGCACGATCCGCGACTTCACCACGCTGTGCCAAGAACTTGGCCTGCGCACCGAGCGCCAGGTCATTCTCAATCACACGGGACAGAACATTCGCTTCCGCAGCACGTCGCGGTTCGCGAACTTCTTCGGCGAACAGGCGCTATTCGTTCTCGCGTGCGCCTGACCGCGCAACGCTTTCGCCGCGGTTCGTCGCCAGCGCCGGACGGCTGACGGCAACAGGCCGCAGGCGACGCACCTTATGGCCGCGCGGCGTCATGGCCGCGACCTGCTTGCCGCCCTCAACTAGCAGGGCGCCGGCGATCGCCGTCGCACCGATGCTCTCGCCGAACTTCTCTAGCGCGCCCGAGGTGCGCAAGACGACGCCGCGCTTGCTGGGCGGAAAATAGAGCGCCGGCTTGACCGCTCCGGGCGTGAACATGTTGTCGCGCAACAATCCGTATAGCTGCGGCGGACTGAAGGGCCTGCCCTGGCCGAAGGGCGTACGCTCGAACCGGGCCCACAAACCGCGCCGGTTCGGCGCGATGATCAGGATGCGTCCTTCGGGCGCCAGCACTCGCCAGACCTCGCGCAGCATGGGCCGCAGGTGCTCGGTGTTCTCCAGCGTGTGCACGAGGACGACCCGGTCGAACATCGAATCGCGCACCGGCAACTCCGTTTCCTCGATCAGCGCAACGCGGTTGGCTTCGCCCTGAGGCCAGCGATGCACGCCCTGCCCCGAAGGCATGAAGGCGACGACGCGTTCCGCCTCGTCCATCATCGGACGCAAAAAAGGCGTCGCGTAGCCCAGCCCGAGAACGCGAAGACCCGCGACGCTGGGCCACAGATCGCGCAACCGGCGGCGCAGGATGCGCGTCGCCAGCAGGCCGAGGCGGCTGTCGTAGAATTGCTTCAGATCGACGACGTCGAGATGCATGGGCCTATTGTAGCACGGAGTGGCCGCGACTGGCCTGGGCGCGGCGCTCGGTGTAACAAACGGGCATGAAACTCTTCTACACGCCCCTCAAGAACTACGTGCACAAGGTGCAGGTCGTGGCGATCGAAACCGGCGTCTACGACAGCCTCGAGCGCATCCCGACCGACCCCTACAAGCGCAACGTCGACCACCTGGCTGCAAATCCGCTGAGCAAGGTGCCCACATTGGTCCTCGACGACGGCACGCCGCTTTACGGCGGTCCTGCGATCTACGAATACCTCGATTCATTGCACGGCGGTCCCAGGCTGTATCCGGCGGACGGCATGGCGCGCTGGACCGCCTTGCGGCAACTCGCGCTGGGCGACGCCATGTTCGACACTTTCGTCCTGCGCCAGAATGAACTTAAGCGGCCGCACGAATACATCTATCCGGCCGCCCTGGAAAACTACATGGCGACGGTGGCGCGCGCGCTGGACGCACTGGAAGCCGAGGCGCCGAGTTTCGAGGGCTTCACGATCGGCCTGATCTCGATCGCCTGCGGCCTGATGTATCTGACCAAGATTCGCGACCACGACGGCATGGACCTCGACTGGCGCGACGATCATGCGGAACTGGCGGCATGGTACGACCGCTTCATCGACCGGCCGTCCTTCGTGCCGCACGACAACGACATCGCGCTGCGCTAGAGCGAAGCGCCCCAACCGAGCGCCGCCATCAGCAGCACGACGAGCCACGGCGGCATCTTCCAGAACACCAGGAGCGTGAAGGCGGCCAGTGCCAGCGCGAAGTCTCCAGGGCCGCGGATCGCGCTGGTCCATACCGGGTCATAGAGCGCCGCCAGGAGCAGTCCGACCACCGTCGCGTTGACCCCGAGCAGGGCCTGGCGCACCCGCGGCAGGCGCCGCAAGCGATCCCAGAACGGCAAGACGCCGACGACGAGCAGAAATGAGGGCGCAAAGATCGCCCCAAGCGCGATCAGGGCGCCGAGCCAGCCCTTGGGCGCGAGCCCGCTCACCGCTCCAAGATAGGCGGCGAAGGTGAACAGCGGGCCTGGCACGGCCTGGGCCGCGCCGTAGCCGGCGAGAAAGCTGTCGTTGCTCACCCAACCGTTCGGCACGACCTCGGATTGCAGCAACGGCAAGACGACGTGGCCGCCGCCGAATACGAGCGAGCCCGAGCGGAAGAAGCTGTCGATCAGAGCGATCGATTGCGAAGACGAGCCGGCCGCGATCGACGGCAAACCGACGAGCAGGACGGCAAACGCGACCAGGGCGCCCAACGCCATCGCGCGGCCGACCCTGACATCGAAGCCCCCGGTATCTTCCTGCGCGTCGTCGCGTAGCAGAACCAGGCCGGCAAGCGCGCCTGCGACGATGAGCGCCACCTGGACGAACGGCAGCGGCGCGGCCAGGGCGACGCCAGCGGCGAGCACTGCCACGGTCACGCGCGTCGCGTCGGGACACATGGTGCGCGCCATGCCCCACACGGCCTGGGCGACCACGGCCACCGCGACGATCTTGAGGCCGTGCAGCGCCCCCGCCGGGATTCCGTTCTCGAAGGCCACGACGCCGTAGCCGAAGGCGACCAGCAACAACGCCGACGGTGCGGTGAAGCCGAGCCACGCCGCGAACGCGCCTGGCAAGCCGGCTTTCGCCAGGCCGATGCCGATACCGACCTGACTCGAGGCCGGCCCCGGCAGGAACTGACAGAGGGCGACGAGGTCGGCGTAGGCGCGCTCGCCGAGCCAACGACGGCGCGTCACGAAGGCGTCTCGGAAATAGCCGAGATGCGCGACCGGCCCGCCGAATGACGTCAGCCCGAGTTTCAGAAAGGTGACGAAGACAACAGCGACGGACTGCCGCCCGGCCAATTCAGCCCTGTCTCCAGATGGGTCCATCGGCGCGCGCACGACGCATCAGTTGCGCGAGTGAGGAGGTCGCGGCTAGTCGCGCGCCACGCACATCGCGATGCCCATGCCGCCTCCGATGCACAGGGTGGCGAGGCCCTTCTTGGCGTCGCGCTTCTGCATCTCGTGCAGCAGGGTCACCAGGACGCGCGTCCCCGACGCGCCGATCGGGTGGCCAATGGCGATGGCGCCGCCATTGACGTTGACCTTTTCGACATCCCAGCCGAGATCCTTGTTCACCGCGCAGGCCTGCGCGGCGAAAGCTTCGTTGGCTTCAATCAGGTCCAGGTCGTCGACGCTCCAGCCGGCCTTTTCCAGCGCCCGGCGGCTGGCCGGGATCGGCCCCGACCCCATTACCGCCGGATCGACGCCGGCCTGCGCCCACGACGCGATGCGGGCCAGCGGCGTGATGCCCCGCTTGGCCGCTTCGTCTGCGCGCATCAGCACGACGGCCCCTGCGCCGTCGTTGATTCCCGATGCGTTGGCCGCCGTCACCGTGCCGTCCCTTTCGAACGCGGGCCGCAGCTTCTGCATCGCCTCGATGGTCGCGCCATCGCGGATGTACTCGTCGGTATCCACCACAATATCGCCCTTGCGGTTGGGCACCGTCACCGGAACGATTTCGTCGGCGAACTTGCCGGCCTTCTTCGCGGCCTCGGCCTTGTTCTGCGACGCCAATGCAAAAGCGTCCTGATCCTCCCGCGTGATCTGCCATTGCTTGGCGACGTTTTCTGCGGTCGAGCCCATGTGATAGCCGTTGAAGACGTCCCACAAGCCATCGCGGATCATCGTGTCGATCATCTGGGTGTCGCCCATCTTCGTCCCCTGTCGAAGATGCATGGCGTGTGGCGCGTTGCTCATGCTTTCCTGCCCGCCGGCCAGGACGATCTCCGAATCGCCGTTTTGCACCGCCTGAGCGCCCAGCGCCACCGAACGCAGTCCCGAACCGCAGACCTGATTGACGATCCACGCTGGCACCTCGATCGGAATGTTTGCCGCAGTCGAAGCCTGGCGCGCCGGGTTCATCCCCGCGGCGGCAGTCAGCACCTGTCCGAGAATGACTTCCGAAACCTCGCCCGCCTCGACGCCCGCGCGCTCGAGCGCCGCGCTGATCGCCACCTTGCCGAGATCGGCGGCGGATAGCGGCGCAAAGCTTCCGTTGAAGGACCCTACCGGCGTCCTGGCGGCGCTGGCGATGACGATGTCGGACATGATCATTCTCCCGTGAAATCTCGCTGAATTGTGCACCGCACAATTCCCTGCTGCAACCGCGAAGCCCTCAGCCCGTCAGCCAGTCCCGCAGCGGTGCCCACAGGGCGCGTTCCGCGCGGCGTCCCACCACCATGCCGACGTGACCGGCATCCGGCGCCTGTACGGTTGCCGCAGGCAGCCTGGCGGCCAACGCCCGCGCCGACGCCGGCGGCACGATGCGGTCGTTGTCGGGCAGTACAACGAGCGCGGGACAGTTCAGCGCGGACGGATCGACGATACGCCCCGCCACCTGCCAGCGACCGGCGTTAGGCAGGTTCTTGCCGTACCACTCGACGAAACACTCGCGCGCTACCGCTCCCGCCAGCGGGACGCCGTCGTTGAGCCAGTCTTCCAGCGCCACGAAGTCCTCGCATGCCTCGCTGTCGGGCGAGAGCGCCGCGAAGCCGCGGAACTTTCGCGCCGCCAGCAATGGATCGAGGCTTACGAAAAACGCCTGCAGCAAATCGACGGGCAGGAAACCGAGGGTCTCCACCGTCTGAGCCAACGGCCCGTCCTCCGCCAACAACCAGGACGAGGCGCCACGGTCGGCATGAAAGTCCCACGGCGTCGCCAGCAGCGCCAGGCACCGCACCAGGTCGGGATAGAGCAGCGCCGCGGCCAGCGCGAGGTTGCCGCCCATGCAATAGCCCACCAGATCGACCGGACCGCCGTGACGTGCTGTGGCAAACGCCAGCGCGTCATGCAGTGGTCCGGTGACGTAGTCGGTGATCGAATAGGCCTGTTCGCGTTCGCCGGGCATGCCCCAGTCCAGCAGCATCGGGCGCACGCCCTGCGCGGCGAGCCAGCGCAGCAGGCTGCGCCGGCGCGACAGGTCGAGGATATAGCTGCGGTTGACCAGCGACGGCACGAACAGCGCCGGCGCGCCCGCAACGCCATAGTCGCGCAGCGCCGCCGCGCCGAACGTTGCGGCCGGTTCCGGATCGGTCAGGTCGCGCCGATAAGGGTGTTCGCGGTAGACGCTGATCGCCTGCAGAAGGTCGTCCGCACGTGCCGCCGCTTCCTCGGCGACGGCGCTCGCCAGCAGCGTCGGGTCGGCCTTTCTAAGATCCGCTGTCAGGCGTGCCGCGTCGGCTGCGAGCTTCGGCATCCAGGGCAAGGATCCGCTCTGCGCCAGCGACAGCGCGCCGAGCGATCCGGTCCAGGTCCACATCGCCATCGCCATGTGCAGGCTGATCGGTCGCGGCCCCGGCCGCACCTGCGCGGGTACGCTCACGGGCGGCCTCCAGAAGAACGGACCAGTCCTGCGTCAGGATGGCGCTGACCTGGTCTTCCCAGAGATCCACAAACCGGGCGGCGAGCTTTCGGGGCGGCGTGTTTTCGGGCACGGCGGCAGTATACCCATTGCGGCGGCGCTGCTGCGGCGTCTTGAGTCCCGCGGTTTTCCGCGGCGCAACATGCGGCCTTGCGCAATGCAGCATCGACAGCCGAGAATGCGCGAAGGCATGAGGGGTACATCGTGAGCGACAATCCTGCTGGCAAAGAGCCGACGGTCGTCAAGAAATACGCGAACCGGCGCCTCTACAACACCGCCAAGAGCGCCTACGTCACGCTCGACGACCTCGCGACGATGGTCAAGGTCGGCGACGACTTCGTCGTACGCGACGCCAAAACCGGCGAAGATCTGACCCGCCAGGTCCTTGCGCAGATCATCCTCGAGCAGGAAGCGCGCGGCGGCAACCTGCTGCCAGTCAACTTCCTGCGCAAGCTGATCAGCTACTACGGTCACAGCATGGGTGGCGTGCTGCCGGGCTACCTCGAAGCCAGCCTCGAAACTTTCCAGCGCAACCAGGAGCGGCTGCAGGAGCAGTTCAAGACCGCCTTCGACACGCCGATGAAACAGTTCGAAGAGATCACGCGCCAGAACATGGCGATGTTCGAACGCGCGATGACCGCGTTCACGCCCTTTGCCGGCAGCAAGGAAGAAGCGCCTGCCAAGCCGGCCGAGGGTAGAGGCGAAGAAGACGTCGACGCGCTCAAGAAGGAGATCGAGTCGATGCGCTCACGTCTGGACAAGCTCACAAAGTAGGACGGGAGAACGCCTGAGCGCTCTCCCGTCGCGTGCGTCAGGCTAGTGGGGTCCGGGGAAGCCTGCGCTGATCCTCGCGCGATCATGCCGTCCTGCGGTGAACGCAACGCGACTCCTGCGTGACGGTTTGATGATGAACGCCAAAAAAAGGGCGGAGCCGCAGCCCCGCCCGAGGTGAGGTCGTTCCTCCGCGACTAGCCGATTCGGCCGCCGTCGTCGCGGGTCACCGCAACGACCGACGAACGCGGGATCGTGCTGCCGCCGTCCGGGAAGTGGCTGTTGCCGCGCTCGCCCGGATGCTGGATGCCGACGAACAGCGTGCGCCGGTCAGGGCTCCAGGTGATGCCGGTGATCTCGCATTCGCGCGGCCCGACCATGAAGCGGCGGATTTCGCCGCTCGCCGGATCGCCGACCAGCATCTGGTTGTTGCCCTGGCCGGCGAAGTCCTTCGCGTTGCTGTAGTTGCCGTCGGTCTGGATCCACAACAGACCGTTTTCGTCGAAGGCGAGCCCGTCGGGCGAGTTGAACATGTTGTCGGCGTTGACGTTGCTCGACCCCGCATAGGCATCCGAATGCACAGCCGGGTTGCCGGCGATCACGAACAGATCCCAGGTGAAGCCGTCGGCGGTGTGATCGCCCCCTTCGGGCCACCAGCGCACGATCTGGCCGTAGCCGTTCTTGGCCCGCGGGTTGGGCCCACCCGGCGTCATGGCATCGCCGCCCTTGTTGGTCGCATCCGCCGTCCGTTTGCTGTTGTTGGTCAGGCAGCAATAGATCTCGGTCTTGCGCGGGTTGGACGAGATCCACTCCGGGCGGTCCATCGTCGTGGCGCCGACCTTGGACGCCGCCATGCGCGTATGAACGCTGATCTCGGCCTGCGACGCCATGCCGGTGGTTTCCGGGGTCAGTTCGACCCATTGGCCCGAGCCGTCCTCGTTGAACTTCGCGACGTAGAGCCGACCATTTTCCAGCAGGTTTGCGTTGTCGCCGCCCTCGGCGTACTGGCCCTCGGAGACGAAGCGGTACATGAACTCGCCGCGTTCGTCGTCGCCCATGTAGACCACGGCGTTGCCGGTCGCAGACAGCACCAGTTCGGCGTTCTCGTGCTTGAAGCGCCCAAGCGCGGTGCGCTTCTTCGGCGTCGACGTCGGGTCCAGCGGGTCGATTTCGACGATGTAGCCCCAGCGGTTCGGTTCGTTGGGATGCTTGGTGATGTCGAAGCGCTCGTCCGCGCTAGCCCAGGCGTAGCCCCAGTCCTTGGCGCCAATGCCGTAGCGCGACCAGGCGTCGCCGATGTCCTGCTTTTCATCGCTTGCAGAGAAATAGCCGTTGAAGTTCTCTTCGCAGGTCAGGTAGGTGCCCCACGGCGTGCGCCCGTTGCCGCAGTTGTTCGCGGTGCCAAGCGCGCTGGTGCCCGACGGATCGGCGGCCGTCTTCAGCCAGTCGTGGCCGCGCGCGGGACCGGTGATCTCCATCGGCGTGTCGGCGGTGATACGCCGGTTGTAGGGCGAGTCGACGACGATGTGCCAGCCGCGGGTGTCCTGTGCCAGTTCAACGACGGTGATGCCGTGCGCGGCCTTGCCCTTGCGCACGTCGTCGGCGGACTTCGGCACGGCGCCCTCGTTGTTGCCATACATGATGCCGAGGTTGGTGTACTCGTTGTTGACAGCCAGGATTGTGCGGCCTTCGTGGGCGAACATCGCCATACCGTCGCAGTTGTCGCCGAACGACATCTCCTGGCTTTCGCCGGTGCCCCGCGTCGTCTGGTCGAAGTCGATGCTCTTTGACCACAGCGGATCGCCCCACCTGGCCACGACCTGCCAGCTGTAGCCGCGCGGAACGGTGACGGTGTCGAGGCCGTTGGCCGCGACCTGCTCGAAGCCAAGGCGGCCCATCGCGTGGGCGCCGAACGGCGTCAGCGCCGTCGTGCCGAGCACGGCGGCAGTTGCCCCGACCGCGGCGGCGCCGCCCAGGAAGGCGCGTCGCGATACGGCCTTGGCACTGATGCGCGCAAAGTCGGTCTCTTCGCGGCGCGGGTCGTTGATCTCGTCGAAATCGTCGAAGGAAGGTCGTAGCGGAAGGTCGTTCATCGGTTTTCGTCCTCGGATTTACCGGGCGTTTACCGCCCGCGTGGGCATTTCCGAAGCGCTTCTAGGCACCGTTCGTGAGTCGTCTATGACGATCAGGTGACCCTTTTCTGACGGAGAGGCTCGCTTCTGTCGGAAAACTACCGATTCCTCAAAAGGTTAACGAAATTTGGCCGGACTCACCTCTTGTTAACGATTTGAGTCGAATATATATAAAAATTGCATCAAATATGGGGGAAGGTCTCCTGGCGATGAGTTTGCAGGGTCTCACGACCATCTTGCCCCCGCCGCGCCGTCACGATGCTGCTGGTTTTGCCGGCAACACACAGGAGATCTACGACCGCCGGGCAGCCTTCCGCCGCGTCAGCGACGCCTTCCACCAGAGCGCCCTGCGCCGCGGCGAGGATCGCGCCCCACAATACGCCCGCGACGAGGCCGATCGCCGCACGCCCGTCGGTGACAACGGCGAAATCCGCCGGACGGGACGTCGCGCCGGTGACCGCGCCACGGCCGCCGGCCTACACCTCAAGCTGCCGACGACGCCGGAATTCGTCCGTCACTCGACCCCGTTCGTTGCCCAGGCGATCGGCCAGGACCGCGGCGCCATCGACCAGCGCAGCGGCGGCCTGTCGCGCGTCGCCGCGGCCTACGAAGCCGGCGTCGCCCGCGTCGATTCCTTCTTCAGCGTCATCGAGCCCATCGAAGTCTACGCCTGAGCGCGTCGACCTGAGCGACGGCCATCCGTGCTAAGACACGCGTTCCGACGGGGAACGCAATGACACGAATCTGCATCTACGGTGCCGGCGCCATCGGTGGCCATCTCGCCGGCGCGCTGGCCGGTTCGGGCGACGCCGACGTCAGTGTCGTCGCGCGCGGCGCAACGCTCGATGCGATGCGACGCGACGGTCTCGTCGTCGAAAGCGACGGCGAACGCACGGCGCATCGCGTCACCGCGACCGACGATCCCGCCACGCTCGGACCGCAGGACTACGTCATCGTCACGCTGAAGGCGCCGTCAGTGCCCGACGCCGTGCCCGGCATCGCGTCGTTGCTGGGCCGCGATACCGCCGTCGTCACCGCGATGAACGGCATTCCCTACTGGTACTTCCATGCCCATGGCGGCGTTCACGACGGGCACCGGCTCGAGGCCGCCGATCCCGGCGGCCGCCAATGGGACATGATCGGCCCCGAACGCGCGATCGGCGCCGTGGTCTGGGTCGCCGCCGACACGCCCGAACCCGGCGTCGTGCGCCACACCTACGGCCATCGCTACGACCTCGGGGAGCCCGACGGCACGACTGGCGAGCGCGTCGCCGAACTCGCCGTCCTCTTCGAAAAGGCCGGCCTCGAGGCGCCGGTGACCGGCGACATCCGCGGCGCGATCTGGACCAAGCTGTGGGGCAACCTGTCGTTCAATCCGGTCAGCGCCCTGACCCACGCCACACTCGACATCCTCGCGACCTCGCCACGCACCGTACCGGTGCTGCGCGCCATGATGGTCGAGGCGCAGGCCATCGCCGAAGATCTCGGCATCGGCTTTCCCGTCGACGTCGACAGGCGCATCGTCATGGCGCAGTCCGTCGGACCGCATAAGACGTCGATGCTGCAGGATCTCGAACGCGGCAAGCCGCTGGAACTCGACGCACTGACCGGCGTCGTCGCCGAAATGGGCCGCCTCGTCGGCGTGCCGACGCCAATGATCGATACCGTGCTGGCCCTCGCCAGGCAGCGCGGGTCAGCCGACTGAAAAAGTGCGCCGGCGCCGGGAGGTCAGCCGGGACGCCGGCAGATCATCCAGTTCATCCAGGGAATACCGCCGCGGCCGCCAATGAAGCGGCCGCACAGGACGGTCGCGAAGGGCGAGTAGTCGCCGAAGCTCCCGATATCGACGACCTCAAGGCCCGCCCTGTCGGCCAGCAGGAGATAGCCGTCGCGGCCGAAGCGCCAGTTGTCCGGCGTGTCGTGACCGTCGAGGTAGGCATAGGGACATTGCACGAACAGATGGCCGCCGGGACGGAGAATCTGACCCAGGTTCGCCACCATCTGGAACGGATCGCTGCAATGTTCGAGGAAGCTGAGGCAGAGAACGGTGTCGAGGCTCTCGGCCGGCATCGGCAGTTCGGCGGCCGAGAAGTCAGCGATGACGGTTGCCGGCGTGGTGTGGCCCAGCTTCTCGACGACCGATCGGGTCAGGTCGCTGACGACCACCTCGTCGACGGCCTCGAGCTCGTAGATGAACTTGTTCCAATGGCGCACGCCCGACATGTCGAGGACGCGGCCCTTGATCAGGTGGCGCCGGGAATGGAGCCACTGCTCGAGAATCACGCCGTTCGCGAGACACGCTTCCTCGTAGGCGCCGACGAAGTCCGAATCCGGAAAATAGCGCTCGCGCATCGCGGCGCAGAACGCCTGTGGCGAGGCGTGGCCCAGCGCGTCGTTGAGTTCCTTGAGTGCCGTTTCAGCCGCCTCGTAGACACGAAGCACGTCGCGATGTTGGTTCATCGCCCAAGCTTGGGCCGGCAGGCTTAAGAAGGGGTTAAGCACCCCGACGATCTCCGCCTGTCGGACCGTCAGCGCACCTGCCTGATCAGGTATTTGATGAACGCCGAGTCGACGTGCTGCTGGCTGGCGCTGCGCCAGGCGTCGTAGGCCGCCTCGTAGCTGTCGAACATCCCCCGCACGTCGAGGGACGGCAGATCGACGAAGGTTTCGCCCTGCGGATCTTCCACCCGTCCGCCGAACACGAGATACAGCGGCTGCCTGTGCGCGCCGGTCTTCGCATGCGTTTCGGTAACTTCCATGGCTACCGCCCATGTAGTGGCCGGAGCACGGTTTCGCAACCGTTCCCGGGTTGCCGCGCATCGTGGCGGCCCCGATACTCCGGCGCGGGAGGACACCCATGAGCGAACCATTGGGCAGCGTCGGCGAGGCCTTCGTCGCCGCGCTCGCCGATCACGGCGTCGACTATTTCTTCGGCAATTCGGGCACGGACTTCGCACCCGTCATCGAGGCCTTCGCCAAGGCCGCCGCGCTCGGCACCGCCGCGCCGGTGCCGGTTCCCGTCCCCCACGAGAACACCGCGATGGGCATGGCCCACGGCTACTATCTCGCCACCGGGCGGCCCCAGGCGGTCATGGTCCACACCACCGTCGGCACCGCGAACGCCGTCTGCGGCCTGATGAACGCCGCCCGCCAGAACGTGCCCGTCCTGCTGTTCGCCGGCCGCACGCCAGTTACCGAGAGCGGCGCCTTCGGCACGCGCAACCGCGTCATCCAGTGGGCTCAGGAAGCCTACGACCAGGCCGGCATGGTCCGCGAATACGTCAAATGGGATTACGAGCTGCGCCGCCCGGACCAGACGTCCGCCGCCGTCGACCGCGCCGTCAGCCTGGCAATGAGCGAACCGCGCGGCCCGATCTACATGACGCGGCCGCGCGAGGTACTGGCGACGCCGGCGGCGCCGGCGGCGATGGCGCGCGC
>JAYOEZ010000052.1:0-22779 GCA_038116985.1 Alphaproteobacteria bacterium
CTATATCGAAAGGTCCTGGCGCGCTATGTCCAGATGGCGACCGAAGCCGGCGTCGTACAGGCTGTCTACCCGGAAGGAGGGCTGACGCGGGACGGGAGGCTGCGCGAACCCAGGCTGGGCCTTCTTTCCTAAATGATCGGGGCTTTCGACCCCGGGGCCGACCGCGACCTCGTCTTCATCCCTGTCGGCATCAACTACGACCGCGTCCTGGAAGATCGCACCCAACTCCGTTCGCTCCACAAGGAGCTGCCACGGCGCGGCTCGGGCTACGCGCTCAAGACGACGCTCGGCTTTGTCGGTCATCAGACTTGGTTGTTTGCGCGCCGCCGTTGGCACCGCTTCGGGTACGCCTGCGTGAACTTCGGCACGCCCGTGTCGATGCGCCGCTACTTGGCCGAACGCGGCGAGTCGTTCTCGCCGGCCGGCACCGATGAACGCTTCGCCCAGATAGAGGACCTGGGCAAGCACCTTATGCGCGCGGTCGGAGATGTCGTCCCGGTCACACCGGTCTCGCTGGTGGCGACGGTTCTCCTGGAGGCCGGCGACGCACCACTCAGTGATCTGGAGATCAAGGCGCGGGTCTTTCAGCGCATGCAGGCCCTGCAGGCTCGGGGCGCGCAGATTCACATGCCACGAACCGATCGCGACTACGCTGTCACGGTCGGCCTGCGCATGCTCACATTGCGACACATCGTCACCGAGGATGGCGGCCACTATCGTATTCCGGAAGGCGAGCGTGCCCTTGTCGCGTATTACGCAAACGCTATCGCGCACCTGTCAGGCGAATAGAGGCAGGATCTAGAGGTCTTCGCTGACCTCCGCGCGACGATCGACGGTGCGTGTACCGACGATGTCGGCGCAAAGCGCCTTCGCGACGTAGGCGACCACGCGATCAGGCCGCGACGCGCCGCAAGAAAACACATCGATCGCCAGGTATCCGTACTCGGGATAGCTGTGGAATGCGGCATGGCTTTCGGACAAAACGTAGAACCCTGTCACCCCAGATTCATCGCCGGGGAATTTCACGCTTTGCTGACCGAGAACCGTAAAGGCCTCACTCTCAAGCCCGTCCCTGAGAACACGCATGAGCAGTTGTTCGTCCATCAGCAAGCGGGGCTCGATGCCGCTGAGATCGCCGATGACGTGTGTCCCGATGTCGCGAGAGAGCGATGCGGGCGGATCGACAAGTTTGACCGCTTCCAAAATGTCCTCCCCTAAGGGTGGGGTTGCTGACCCCGGTGAAAGACCCCAAGAAAAGGCGATACCGCCAGTCCAAAATCACTGAAAGCGCCCCCACCGAAGTGGGATAGCGCTTTCGCGGAAAAGCGAAATAGAACCTATCGGGGTAGGACGCAACAAGATTCTTCGCAAGACCCAAATATCACAAAGGGCGGAAGCCTGCCGCTAGGCACCCGGAGGCACAATCGGGTCCAGAATCAATCACTTGACCGCCCGGGCTACCGCGAAGGCTCTGAGGTCGGCGAGCATCGCGGCATCGAGAATTATCCGCGGAACCTTGTTCTGGCCGCCAAGCCTGTGCCGTCCCTTCATCCATGCAGCGAACGTCCCGGGTGCCACGAAAAGCACCTCAGGCGCGTCGAGGCCAAACCCATCGGCTCGATACGATCGATAGTCGTCGTTCTCGTCCTTCAGGGTGAGATCCATGACCTTTGCGAATTCGGCCACATCCGGCGACACGCCGTCGGACGCCAGTTCCACGATCGCGAGATGCCGGCCGCGCGCCGACCCGGCCGGATGCAGCGCGCCGACCGCGTAATCAGACACGCTGCGCCCCATGGCATGTGCAGCCGCGGCCATTGCAGCGTCGAGTTCCGAGACGATGATGTGTTCGCCGAACGCAGAGAGCATCTGCGCAGTTCGCCCGGTGATCACAATGTGCCGCTTCCCGCCGTCTACGAAGGTCACCGTGTCCCCGATCACGTAGGACCACAGACCTGCGCAGGTGGTCACCACGACAGCGTAGTTGATACCCGTCTCCACCGTGGCGAGCCAGTGCCGTGTCGGCGCCTGGCGGTCGAGCTCTTCGACCGGTACGAACTCGAAGAACAGGCCGTGGTCGAGCGACAGGCGCAGGCCGCGCCCGGCCTCCCCGTCTGCGATCGCCACGAAACCCTCGCTAGCCGGGTAGACCTCGCGCATCTCGGCGCGGCTGCGTACGAGCAGGCGCTCGAAGCGTTCACGGTAGGGCGCGAAGCTGACACCCCCGTGGACGAGCAATTCAAGATTTGGATAAAGCGCGTGGACATCAACTGCCCCGGACGACGCCATCGCTTGCTCAAAGTACAGGAGGAGCCAACTCGGTACGCCGCCGATCATGCGGATGTCGGCAGCAACAGAACGCTCCGAGAGCACCGCGATCTTTTCCTCCCAGTCCTCGATGAGAGCGATCTCTTCGGGAGGGAAATAACGTGGTCGGGCGAACCACGGCATCTCGGCCACGGTGATCCCGCTGAGATCGCCGCTTCGTACGCCGGCAGCTTCGCGCACAAGGCTCGTACTGCCGCCAAGCATGAAACTGCGCCCGCCCATAATCCGGCTCGCGGGACGGGCACGCAGATGAAACGCATACAAGTCCGCGCCCGCCTTGGCATTGCTGCGCAGCATGGCGGATGTCACCGGGATGTATTTGCTGCGGCCTGTCGTCGTCCCCGAGGTGACCGCAAAGTAGGGCACCAGGCCGGGCCAGCTCGCGTCGCGCAGGTTTGGGAAGACTGGCTTCCAGTAGTCGCGCCAGAAATCCTCATAGGTCCGCAGCGGCACCCGGCGCTGATAGTCGGCGACATCGCGCAAGTCGCGGAACCGGTGATCAACCCCGAACCTGGTATCGCGCGCCCGCCGAATCAGCCGGCGCAACGTGTCCCGTTGAACCTCGACCGGGTCAAGCGTCGCGAGCCGGTTAAGCCGATACCGCGCGTAGAGGCGCAGCAACGGCGTGGCATCGAACATGTTCAGGATCCGGGCTTGAGGTCCATGACGCGCGAAAAGGTTTCGCGCACTGTCTCAACTCGTAGCGGTACCTGGATGAACCGGCCCTCCCTCCACAGTGGGATCTGGTCCATGAACGTCGAACTCTTCAGCCAGCCGTCCTGTCCGCCGAGCAGCGCGAAGTAGTTGTGGTCGGGGTCGGCCATGTCGGAAACATGACGCGCGTTCGATCCGAACTGGGTGTTGTGCTTCTCGTCGGTCATGGCGTGGGCTGTCTTCATGACCGTCTGGCTACTGCCTGCCGTGGGCAGGTCGTCGAAGACGTAGCGGCGGCCGAGGACAGGCAAGGCCCCCAAGGGATGCGCAATGCGCAGTCGGTGCAGGTCGCCCCATGTCTTGTCTTCGGCGACGACGTCGTGCGCGGCATCGAGCGCCGCGGCAAGCGCTTGCGACAAGCGCGCATCCTCGATTTCCGCCAGATCGTCCGTGAGCAAACTTAGCGGACGCCCCGATGCGCTGTACGCACTCTGCTGCTCGGCCGGAACCAGAGCGTCGACCACGCGAAAGAGAACGACCTCGAAGACAAGGGCGCCGACGCTGTCGATTCGGTAGTGGCCGTCCCAGCGCCGCATCGTGTCCGCCGCCTGCGTGGCGCCGGAACCCAACATGGGCTTCAGGCGGTCAAGATGGGTTACCAGCGCGTCGCGGAGCATGAGTGAGGAACCCTGGAACGTGTCCTGTTGCAGCGCCGCTAGATCGTCGACCCCAACGCGGCCTCGCGACTCCAGGTAGCGCGTCATACGAATGACGCGATCGTCCGGAGAGAAGAAAAAGCCGATCGGGATGTCGGCCTTGGCGCCTCGATTGTTGGCGGACGCGATGACCCCGTTTGACGGATTGAACGTCGCCGGCAGGTCGGCTGCGGTGACGTGCCTGTCCCAGTGCCCACCCTCGTCAGGCTTGAGAAGGATGTCGCCCGGCGCGACATTCGCGCGCGCCGGAAGGCGCGTCGCCATCAGGTGGCCAATGTTTCCTTCAGCATCGGCGTAGACCATGTTCTGCGACGAGACGGCGAAACCGGACAACGCCGCGCGAAACCCTTGCCAGTCCGTTGCCCGATTGACCTGCAGCATCGCCGTCAGTTCATCGGTCGGCTCGTGGCCCATCCACCGAATGGCTAGAGGACCGTCCGGTCCGGTGTCGAGTACGCCGGCGTCCGAAAGAATCGGCCCGAACTCGGTCTCGCGCACCCGGACAGTCTTGTCGAACCACCAGCGCACCTTGATGCGCTCCTCGCGCACGCGGAATGCATCGGGTGCAAGCTCGGAGACGTCGAACAGATCGCTGCTGGCCGCCCGCAGGTTGGTGCCGCCCCAGGCGATCTGCGCGTTGCGACCCAGTGCAATGAACGGAAGACCCGGCCCCATCAGACCGACGGCGTGGTAGGATGGCGACTTGTAACCGGCAAGCACCCACAGCGATGGCTGAAAGATGCCCAGGTGGGGGTCGCTTGCCAGCAACGCGGCGCCGGATTCGCTTCGTTCGCCCGATACAGCGACCGAGTTGCTTCCCGACCGACTGAACCCCGCCAGAATATCGACCAGGGCCGCGCGCCTGCCCGTCTCGCCCGCAAAATAGCTGGGAAACGACTCCGATCCTTCCTGGACAAGCCGAGCCCAGAGCTGTGGCCAATCAGCGCGCGAACGTTGACCAAGCAACGAGAACCAGACGAACCAGTTCACGTCGGCCGAGGCGAGACGCCCAGCTGTCACCACGTCCTCGGGCGTCCACGGCTCACGAGAAAGACCAAGCACGGCGAACTCGTGCGGCAGTTTCTCGGCATTCTCGATGTAGTGATTGATCCCCTCGACGAAGCGGTCGAGCCACCGCCGCGAGTCCGGCGGCATCCCTGCAATAATCTGGGGGCTCACCTTGCCGAAATCGATGATCCGCAGTGCGTGATCTATGTCGGTCGCGACCGGGCCGCCGATCTCGGCCAGCCGGCCTTGGGAGGCACGGCGAAATATTTCCATAAGACCGAGCCGCAGGTGGGCGTGCACAAGACCCAGGGCGAAGGCGAGATCGTCGTCCGTCTCCGCCTCGATGAAAGGGACGTGGTGCTCGTTCCAATAGACCGTTACAGCTCGCTCAAGGGGTAGCCCTTCGGTCGGAAACATCGCCAGGCGCTCGTCGAGCGTCGTCGGCCGCGGCAAGGGGGACAGGACGCCGCACGCCGCAAGTCCTGTGGCGACCATGGCCGCCCCGGCTACCTGGCGAAGTCTCATTTAGGCTCTCCTTAGCGGCAGGCGAACGCCCGAGCTATCCGCATATTGTTCGCGACGCGGCGCGATCAACCCAATCCAAGGTGATACAGCACCTCGTCACGAAAACGTGGCGGATCAGTCCAGCACACTTGGGGATAGACATCCTTGAGAACCACCTCGCGGGCGCCCCTCACCAGTTTCGCCGCAGCGGTATTGTCCGGAGCGAGTTTGTCGTGTTCGGCGGTCAGAAAAAGAGTCGGCAACGCCAGCTCGCCCAGCGCGGCCGCGAGGTCGTACTTCTCGACTGCAAGCAATCCCCAATGCATGCGTTCGTAGTTCCTGAGTGTCTCGCACACCGCCATCTGCACCTCATCGAGATCGTTGTCGCGGCCGAAGTTCTCGACTCGGGCATCCCACACCTGCATCAAGTGGCTACCATCGGGGCGCATGTTCGGCCGACCCAGTCGCCTGCCGAACTCGGCGAGCCGCTCGGGCGACAACAAGGGCGTCCCCGAAAGCACGAGATGCGTGGCACGGCGGCCAAGCTGGCGAACCACTTCGACCGCAATCGCAGATCCGGTGGCGAAACCACATACCGCTGTATCCTCGATCCCGATCAAGTCGATGGCGGAAACCAGGCGGCGCGCGTAGGCCACGACGTCGGGCTCGCCGTGGAGCGGGGTCGATGCGCCGTAGCCTGGCGTATCGAACGCAAAAGCACGCATCGTCTCACCCAGAAGCGGTAGCGCTCGCTCGAAGAGCCGGGAGGACAGGGGGGTCTGGTGGAAGCATACGAGCGCCGGTCCGGTAACACCGGCGTACCGGTAGTGAACCTGACTGCCATCCACATCGGCGTAGGCGCATCGTACATCCATGGGCGACAGGTTCGCACCCACCGCGCGGCGGAGGCAAGGGTCAGGTGATCTCTGCGCTCTGGAGGTGGAGATTGATCGCCGCGATCACGCCGTCATGGGTGATGTCCACCAAATGCGCCTTGCGGAAATCGCTGTACGATACCTGCGCCCCGGATAGATCAGCACCGGACAGGTCGGTCTGCGCGAAACGGCCCGTCGATTTGCCGTCCTTGTCCTGGACCTGCACGGCATCCATCTTGACGCTGGTCAGAACAGCGCCCCGCAACGACGCGCCGGCAAGATTGGCGCCGGACAGGTCGGTTCGCGACAGATACGCACCTTCCAGATTGGCTCCAGACAGGTTCGCCATCATGAGTTCGGCGCTGGTCAGGTTCGCACCCGAAAGATCAGCGCCCTGCAGATTCGCGCCGGAGAGAAACGCGTGCGACAAGTCCATGTCGCTGAGGTTGCCGCGCGCCAGTTCTGCGCGGCGACCACTCCTACCGTTCGAGTCGGACCACAGCGCGTGCTGGCGCACCGACAGCTGCAGGTCGAGAGGCCACCTGGTCGATGCCACGCTGACCGCGGCGCCGACAAGGTCGACGCTTGTGAGACGAACATCGGACAGGATGGCGCCTCGCAAGTTGGTCCCTTCAAAACGGGCAAAGCTCAGGTTGGCGCGATCCATGTCGACGCCAACCATCTTCGCATCTTGCAGCTTGGCCGCCTCCAGGTTGGCGCGGCGCAGGTCGGCGCCCGTGAGATCCGTGATCCGGCCATTGCCCTTCGTGCGTTTCTCGACAGAAAACTCCACATCGGTGCCATCACGCGCCTGCGCCTGATCGACGACAAGCGCACCGGGGCGCAGGTCTGCTTCCTTGAGGTTGGTGTCCCGAAGGACCGAACTGCGCATTTGAGCGCCGCGCAGGTCCGCCCTCACCATGTTGGCGCCGGTGAGTTCAGCTTCCTCGAAGTCGACCGCAAACAGGTCTGCAAAGGAGAAGTCCGCGCCGATCAGCCGGCAGCCGCGAAAGCTCGTCCCCGTAAGCTTCGCCTCGCGAAGGTTGAGGTTGGTCAGTCGCAGGCCGGAGAGGTCCAGGTTCGTCAGGACGGCGCGCTGTCCGCCGCTCTGCCGCCGCAGAAAGCGCTCGTGGCGCCTGAGAACCCCGACGAAGTCGTCAGGCGTCACGGCCTACAACCCCAGTCCCCCCGCCGACGCGCTGTGCATGGCGGTTACCAGTGAAGCAAGCCCAAAACTCGCGAGCGCAATCGCCATGAGCTTGGCCACGACAGGGCCGGTACGGGTCGTCACCGCGGACTCATCGACGGACCCCGAAAAGTCGGGATAGACCGGCTCGGGCAGAAGCGCATCCTCATCCTCGTCCGGCTCGCTCTCCTCAGCGACGAAGGCGTCCGCATAGGGTCCGGGTTCGTCCCCACGCGCCTCGCGCCAAGCGCGCGCCTTACGGCGTCGCCAGGTGTTGTAGACCGTGCTGCGTTCGATCTGTCCGCTATCGCTATCGAAGCGCTCGCGAATGAGTTGGATGCCCTCGGCGCTCCGGTGGTCCTCGATGCGCTTGGCGAGTTCCAGCGCATCGCCACGTTCTTCGACGCCGAACGACGCCTCCAGAATCCAACGCCCCTTTTGGTGGACGTAGAGATCGTAGGTGAAAGACATATTCCCCCCTGCCAGCGCCGCGGTACGGTGCTGCTGCCTGTCTCTTGTCGTTGCCTTCAGGTGCCGGAAGCGTCCGGCGCCGCTCGGTCTACTTCCGGGCTGTTCCGGCGGTAGAAGGAGAACGGTGGCTGCGTACCTTCCAGTAGTCGTTGTACGCGTCGTCCGCCTTGCTCGGCTTTGCCTGGCGGTTCGGTTCCTTGAAAACCGATCCCAGCTTCTTCAGCAAAGACCAGCGGCCGGTCCCAGAGCCGTTCGCTGTCACCACAGTCATGCTATCCCCCAATAGGATTTCGTTTTGGTTGGTTGTTGCCGGCGCGTCCCTGTTGCCGGCGGTCGTGCCCACGACTCGTTTGATCGTGGCTTGAGGGCGCGGGCTGCCCCGCAGGTCGCGAAACGGGTCCCTGAGGAGGTAGGTGCCCGCCGTCGGCAGAGGCCGCCAACTCCCGCATTTCGCTCTCCTGGGTGCGGCACAGGAGAAACAAGGTCGCGAGACCCCGAGATGGGGTCGCACGCCCGGCCCTCAATCGGTTCCCGGCGCAGCAAAGGCGCTTCGCGCCCCGCCGGGTGAAACCGCGTGGTCATCCAAACATTCCCAGCACGGCGGCTTTCGAAACCGCATGCGCCTTGGTGTGGACCGCGAGCTTCTTCATCGCGTTGCGGATGTAGTAGTTCACCGTCGAGTCCGAGAGCTCGAGAATCTGCGCAATCTCCCAGGTTGTCTTTCCCTGGGCAGTCCACTCGAGACACTCGGTTTCGCGCGGACTCAGTTTCGGGCAGTCCGCCTGCTCGGGATCGCCGACGATCGCGCCGGCAAGCGCCGATGGAAAACCGCGCGCGCGAGTCGCGTTCGCTAGCGGCAAGGCGGCCGATGGGAGGCGCACGACCTGCGCCGTAGCTGCCTCAGCTTCGAGTTCAGAATGACTTCCGTCCAACGCACGTTCGGTCTGGCGCAACATGTCCCTGTGTCCCCCGACTACGTCCTTTAGCATCCAGGAAATCTTAGGCAGGCGATGACCATGCTCACATCAACGAAGGTCGCAAGAGTGATATGCACAATTGCATAACACAGCCTGTGAATCGCAAAATTGCATAAATTGTGGATAAATTTTAGGCCACTACTTTGGGCTGTGGCGCCTCACGGGACATTACCGAAGAATCGAGGTAGTCGATGCAGGCGAGAACGTAGGAAAACAGAGAGATATTAGATGACCCGGAATTCGGCCGATGTCAGAGCCGCGCTTGACCATCCGATCGTCGACGGCGATGGGCACATCGTCGAGATTCTACCGGTTTTTGTGGACTATCTGCGCCAGGCCGGAGGCCACAAGCTCGCGGACCGCTACCGCCGCCTGCAGCAGGCCAACAGTCCCTACGACGACGCCGAGGGGTGGTTCGCCCTCTCCCCGGCCGATCGCCGCAAGCGCCGCCTCATGCGACCGCCCTCGTGGCTGGTCAACAGCGCCAGCGCCCGCGACCGTGCAACCACAATGCTGCCCAACCTGATCCGCGAACGGCTCGACGAGTTCGGGATCGATTTCGCCATCATGTACACCTCGGTGGGAATCCCTATTTCGTCGAGCGACGATGAAGACTTGCGCCTTGGCGGCTGCCGCGCCCTCAACCTGATGTATGCCGACCTATTCGACGCCCACCGGGATCGCATGACCCCGTCGGCTGTCATCCCGATCCATACGCCCCAGGAGGCCATCGACGAAATGACGTTCGCGGTCAAGGAACGCGGCTTCAAGACGGTTACTATCCCTGGCTGCGTGCGCCGGCCCGTCGATGGCGCGAGTGACCGCAACGCCGTGTGGATCGACCCGCTCGCCGTCGACTCGGCCCACGACTACGACCCGGTGTGGCAGACCTGTCTCGACCTTGGCGTCGCGCCGGCGACCCATCACAGCGGCATGGGAACTGGCTGGGGATCACGCGCCACGACCACAAGCTTCATGTACAACCACATCGGCCACTTCGCCGCCGGCGCCGATGCGGTTTGTAAGGCGCTATTCATGGGTGGCGTCACGCGGCGCTTCCCCGATCTGCGCATTGCCTTTCTGGAAGGCGGTGCCGGATGGGCCGTCTCGCTCTTGAACGACATCACCGAACACTGGGAGAAGCGCAACGTCGAAGCGCTACGCCGCGTCACCGATCCCGCCCTGCTCGACCGTAAGGCGCTGTCCGACCTGTTTCGGCGGTACGGCGGCGACCTCGTCGGTGACAACGACGCCGACGCGTTCGACAGCATCTTCGCCAGTCCGCCGGGCGTCGAGACAGCCGAGGACGTCGATGACTGGTCCGCCGCCGAACTCAATGAAAAGTCCGACATCGCCGCGCGCTTTCTGCCCAACTTCTTCATCGGCTGCGAGGCCGACGACCGCATGAACGGTGCGGCCTTCGATCCGCGTCTCAATCCGTTCGGCGCCAAGCTCAATGCGTTCCTTGGATCGGACATCGGCCACTGGGACGTGCCCGACCCGACGAAGGTCGTCGCAGAGGCCTGGGAACTCGTCGATGACGAGCTCCTGTCACCGGATGATTTCCGAGCCTTCGCCTTTGACAACGTCGTACGCCTGCATACAGGGATGAACCCGAACTTCTTCGACGGTACGGCGGTCGCCGACGCCGTGTCCCACCGTGCGGTAGCCGCCGAGTAGCAGCTAGGCGTCGAAGTGCGCCCGCACGAGGCGAGCAATGTCTTCCGCGTTGGTGTCCAGCATCCCGTAGGCCCACGGCGCCACGTCGATCAGACGCCCGTCTGGCAAGAGCGGCACCGCCGCGCGCGTGTTGTCGCTGATTTCATCCTTGGGATTGAAGACCAGCACGGGCTGCGAAACCTTCGCGAGGTTAGTTTCCAGGGGATAGCCGAAGAGCGCGCGGTAGGCCCAGAAGTTGTAGGGACCGGACCTTACATACTCGGACATGAAGGCGTCGAAGAGTTCCAGGGACTGCGTGCTGCCACGGAACGGCCACTTCTTCTGCCACAGTTCGATCAGGTGGCTGCCGTCCTCGCGAACGATCAGGTCGGGCGCAATGCTCGCGAGATGCTGCTCGCGTGCGGCCTGCTCCATGAGCGGCAACGAGATCACCGCGACGTTCTTGACCCGGTCGTGCGCGCGCAGGGCGAGATCGACAGCGGCGACCGAGCCCGTGTGATAGCCAAATACATCGAACTCGCCGACGCCGAGTTGATCAAGGAGTGCCAGCACCGAGTCATCCCATTGTTCCATTGTCATGGGTGCAGCCGGTGCCGCCGATCCTCCCAGACCCGGAAAGTCGGGCGCAATCACCCGGCGGTCGTGGCCAAGGACTTCCGGAATGCCACCGAAGTCGCGCCCCGAACGCGGGCTGGCATGCAAGCACACGACCGGGCGAGACACTTCGCGGTCCGGAGTAGCGTCGAGATAGTGCATCCGGCCGAACCCGACATCCCGGTAGGCGCGCCGCACCCGTGTCGGCCGCGCGGCCGGACCAGCGCCGACCGGCTCCGGCGTGAGGGAGACCGGATCGGGATCCTCCGCGGGTCCGTCGAGGAAATCGCGCAACACGTCCGCAAAGTCGTCAGGCTGAAGATCGAGGAGTTCGTGGCTCGACTCGAGATCGACCAGGCGGCCGTTCTTCAGGTGTTGCTCGCCGCGCTTCGTCGCTTCGTGGATTTCGTCATGCGGATTTAGGACGAGCACCGGCTGCGCGACCCGCGGCAGGTGATCCGCGTGCTGGAACGCAAACGCCGCATGGTGGCCCCACTCGTACTCGAGACCGCCGCGCAGCGTGTCGACGAAGGTGCGATGCACGTACTCCACCGGTAGCGATGCCCCGAGCGCCCCCTGCAGCGCCTTCCAGCGGGTCAACCAATGCGAACCGTCTTCAGCCAACGGGACCTCGGCGTAGCGCGCCTTCATCGTCTTCAGATCTGCGTCGCTGTAGAACGGTGCGGAGATAAGGACGAGGCGGCGCACGGACCGCGGCCGTTGCAGCGCCAGCGCGACGCACACCTTCGACCCGGTGTGGTTGCCGATAACGTCGAACCTGTCGAGGCCCAGCACATCGAGCGCGTCGCCGATCGCCGCGGCATAGTCCTGAATCGCTGGCTGTGTGGCGGGCTTGCTGGAATCGCCGTGTCCCGGCGAATCGAAGGCCACGACCATCCGGTCGCGCCCGATGGCCGGCATCAGCGCCTGCCAGCTTCTCCAGGTGACGGGACTGGCATGACAGCAGATCAGCGGCGTTCGCGACGCGTTTGCCGGCTCGTACACCGCATAATGTAGCTGACCGAAGCGGCAGTCGGCGTACCCCCGCCGCACACCGTCAGGTACCCGCCACATGGCTTCGAACGCTTTCTGGTCCATTGCCAGCCTCCCCGTTGCGCCCCGCATGCTAGGCTGCGCGGCCGACAACAACCAGACGGGCCCGGTCATGAAGCTCTACTACACCCCGCTCAAGGGACTCATTCACAAGGTGCAGGTCGTCGCCACCGAGAAGGGCGTCTATGACCTGCTAGAACCGCGCCCCTGCGTGCCATACGAGCAGTGGGACGAACTCACTTCGGTCAACCCGTTGTCCAAGGTGCCGACGCTGGTACTCGACGACGGCACCCCGGTCTACGGCGGCCATGTCATCTATGAGTATCTCGACTCGCTGGCACCCGAACCGCAGCTCTATCCCAAGGAAGGAAAGGCGCGCTGGGTCGAACTGACCCGCCTCACGCTGGGCGACCAGTTGTTCGACATGACCAACCTGCGCCGCTTCGAGGTCACTCGTCCCGAGGAGCACATCCGCGACGACTACAAGAACCGGATGGAAGCGAGCCTGCAGCGCGGCTTCGACCGCCTCGACCGCGACTGTGCCGACTACACGGGATTCTCGGTCGGGCTTATCTCCATCGCCTGCGCGCTCAAGTACCAGGATTGGCAGCGCGGCCACGGAAATTTGCCATGGGACTGGCGGGAGGGGCGCCCGGCGCTCCAGGCCTGGTTCGACCGCTTCACGGATCGCCCGTCCTTCGTGCCGCGCGACAACGAAATCGACGAGCGCCCGCTTCTGCCGCCGAAGGACCGCGGCTAATCAGGCAACGTCCCACTGCGGCGAGAGGCCCGGCGGGCTCAACTGTCGTCCGTCCGGGGCCGCAAGGGCGAAGATCTCCGCCATCTCCTCGGCGCTGAGCGCGAAGTCGAGAATGTCGATGTTCTGGTCGGCGTGGGCCTCGCTCCCGGTCCGAGGGATCGCGATCACGGCTTCCTGCTGGTAAAGCCAGCGCAGGCCGACCTGTCCCGCCGTCTTGCCATATGTCGTGCCGATCTCTGCGAGCGTCGCGTCGGTCACCGTCTTGCCTCGCGCATTCGGCAGGTAGGCCGTCAGCGACATGTCGCGCGAGCGCACCGCGTCCAGCACCGGACCCTGGTTGAGATAGGGGTGATACTCGACCTGGTTGTTGACCAGCGGTGCGTCGCTCAACGCCCAGGCCTGAGCAATCAGATCCGCGGTGAAGTTGCTGACGCCGATGTGCTTCGCCATGCCCGATGCATGCACTGCGTTGAGCGCCTTCACGGTGGTCTCGAGTGGAACGTCGAAGCGCGGCCAGTGCAACAGCAACAGATCGACTGAATCGAGGCGGAGCTTGCGCAGGCTCTCCTCGACGGATTGCTGCAGCGTCGCGTAGTTGTCAGGCCAGACCTTCGTGGTGACGAAGACATCTCCACGCGGGACGTCCGACGCAGCGATCGCTTCCCCGACTTCCGCCTCGTTCCCGTACATCTGCGCCGTATCGATATGGCGATATCCGGCCTTCAGGGCGTGTCCGACCATGAGGCGCGCGTCGTCGTCCTTCAGCGGAAACGTGCCGAAGCCGATCTTCGGAATTGCGGCGCCATGTACGTTGACCAAATCCATCGAAACCTCCGCGAAAACAAACGGGCCCGCCGAAGGGCGGGCCCAAAGAGAACCTGGCGAAGCGGCTAGCGGACCGCGGCGAGCATGTAATAGTCGCCCTTCATCGCTTCGTTGATGTGCGCCTCGCTCCCCTTGCGGGGCTTGTAGTGCGAAGGGATCATCGTCTCGAAGATACCGTCCGCGACGAAGCCCGCGTCGCGGGCCGTCTTGACCAGATCGGTGTCGCACAACGTGCCGAAGAACGGCTCGTTGTTGAAATGGGCATCCCACTCCTGCTGGTACTGGTCATAGACGTTGTCGGTCACAAAGCGTGCGTCGAGGTGCATCATCACGCCGCCGCGCCGCAGGAGGCGGTAGCACTCTTCGTAGATCTTGGGCAGCGCCTTGGAGGAAGTCTCGTGCATCATGATGTGCGAGACCACGACGTCGAACGAGCCGTCCTCGAAATCGGTGTGTTCGGCATTCATCTGATGGAAGTGCACCTTCTTGCCCATCGCTTCCGCACGGGCATGGGCATAGCGCAGGCACGGCGCTGCGACATCGATCGCGTGAATCTCCGCGTCTGGGTACTCGTCACACCAGGCGAGCGTCGAGTGCCCGATCGTGCACCCCATGTCGAGAACGCGGCGTACCGACATATCGGGATGAGTCTCCTTCAACCAACGCGCCGCCGAGCGGCCGAAGTCGTCGTTGTTCGGTCCCATGGCCCCCATGAGGTACATGTGCACCGTACGGTCGTATTCGGCGCCTGCGAAAATGTCGTCCTCGCCGTGCAGCTCCGAGTGATAACCGCCCGGCTTGCAGTGGATGTTCACCGCGGCGTGGTAGGACGGAATCTCCAGGTCGGGATTGAGTTCGAGGGACCCGAGCTTGCCCGAGAAACGCTCCGCCCGCGCCTGGAGGTCGGGCAACTGGCGCTCGACGCTGGGGCCGACCGATTCATAGAGGAGTTCCTGCGACGTGCGCAGCAGGGCGCTCCACATCATGTTGTAGGGCTCGCCGCCCATCGCCTTGCGCACCTCGCTTCGCGACTTCGGCGGCCGCCGGTGGTCGCGCTCGAAGGCCGGTCGCACCTTGTTCTCGTAGAGCTTCCTGTTTCCCGGCCCGATCTCGCTCTGCACCTTGAGCTTGAACATGCGGACGAAGTCCTGCCGCGCCTGTTCGTCGTGATGGGCGTCCGGGAACATGTCGTGCGTTTGGTGGACAGGCATGGCTCTCTCCTTCGTCGCCGCGGATCGGCGTGCTATGGGCTGCGAGTGTAGGAGAGCCGCACCGGCTGCGACAACCGGAGGGAGGTCGAGGTGCCCAACGCATTGATTACCGGCGCAAACCGAGGGCTTGGCCTCGCTCTGGTCAAGGCCGCGCTGGCCGACGGGTGGCGTGTGTTCGCTACCGCGCGGCGCCCGGAGGCCGCGGCCGAGCTGCGCGCCTGCGCCGGCGAGGACCGCCTGTCCATCCTTCGGCTCGATCTTTCGGACTTCGCCACCATCGACGCGCTCAAGGGCGACCTCGGCAGCACGCCGATCGACGTCCTGCTGTCGAACGGCGCCATCACCGGCACTGGCGACGCGCCATTCGGTGGTACGGACTACGATCAGTGGGCCGATCTCATGAAGGCCAACGCCATGGCGCCGATGAAGCTGGCCGAAACGTTCGTCGACAACGTCGCCGCAAGCGAGCGCAAGACCATGTTCTTCATTTCCAGCCGCGTCGGACCGACGCCGCGATTCGGATTTGTCGCCTACCGTTCGGTCAAGTCCGCCCTCAGCCAGGTCGTGTTTCAGGTCGCGCTCGCGCTAAAGGATCGCGGCGTCATCGCGAGTTGCGCCCATCCGGGCTGGGTATCGGGACAAGCAGTCAAGGGCGGCGCCATGACCCCGGACGAAAGCGCCGCCATGCTGTGGCCGCTGATCAGCAAGCTGACGCCGGCCGACACCGGCAAGTTCTTCGACCCCGACGGCACGACGTTGCCGATCGTCACGCAGCAGCACGACGCCAAGCCATACGGCATGACCCAGCCGGTCGATTGACCCGCGGCGCGGCGCTCCATAGCCTCGTTGCGGGGAGGACACCATGACCGAGCACGTTCGCTACATCGACACCAACGAAAAGGCCTGGGGCGACTGGCACGAGCAGTTCCCGGGCACCAAGTCGATCGAATTGCACTACGACGCCGATACCGGCGCCAATCTGCGCAAGGCCTTTGTGCCGCCGGGCTTCACCATCGCGGAGATCGAGCGGCATCATCACGGCGATACGCGCGAGGGCGTGTTCATCCTGTTCGGCAACATTCCCTATCATGAGTACGAAAGCCCGAAGACGACGGAAGGCCGCCTGTTCGACTTCAAGAAGGGCTTTCTACTCGATCGCACGCCACGCTCGATCCATGGGATTTCGCTCGACCCGACGACCGAACTCGGCTGCATGATCCTGGAATGGGGCACCGGGCCGCTGGAGTTCAACTACATCCCCTTCGAGGGCGATCTCGAGTCCTATGGCACCGACTACAACGCGCCGCACACGGCGGACTCGGCTTCGATGGCGTGGGGGGCGCACCCGACCCTGCCGGGCTGCAAGATCAAGATGCTGTCGGACGGACGCGACGATCCAGATCCGCGATTCCATCCGGTGTGCATCGTTCACATTCCACCGGGCTGGACGCCGCCCAACACCGTGCGACGCAGCGGCGCCGCCAACCGGCGGCGCTGGTGCTACGTGCTGCACGGCGATGCGCCGTTGTGGACCTACGGCGATGCACTGGCGGCCACCGGCACGCGTCACGACATGCGCGAAGGCAGCTACCTCGAATGGACCGGCCCCGCGGTGCAGGGCTTCGAAAGCGGTGCGACCTCCGAGGTCGGCTGCGAAATTCTCTGCGTCGGGACGACGCTGGGCGACTAGTCCGCCGCTGGCTCGCCGAAGTCGAGCCAGCGCTCGCCCAGCAGCTTGCCGTAGGTGAGTGCCGGCATCAGGCCGAGCCCGCCAACGAAAGTGTTGGCCGAGTGCAGGCCCATACCGAGAATTTCTCCGGTCGCGTAGAGACCGCCGATCACGCTGCCATCGGCACGGATGACCTGGAACTTCTCGTTGACCGAGATGCCGGGGATCGTGGTCGAGGCCATGCCGTGGTGCTTGATGGCGTAGAACGGCGGGGCCGCGATGCGGTGCGGCAGGTGCTGGCGCCCCATCGCGTCGCGGCCCGTCTCGACACCGTCGTTGTAGGCCGCGACCGTCGCAACGAAAGCGTCGGCAGGCACGCCCATCTCAGCCGCCAGTTCCTCCAGGGTGTCGGCGACGACGAACGAGGGGTGCTTGCCGAACCACTTCAGCGCCTTTTCGGGATCGACTTCGTCGAACAGCGGCGGCGCCGTCTTGCGGATGTCCTCGTCGTAGACCACCCAGAACGTCAGGTCGGGCACCTTCAGCAACGCCTTTTCGCGTTCGAGCGGCACGTCGGTGTCCTCGGCCACGAAGCGCTCACCTTTGTTCGTAACGTAGATCTCCCACGCCGGGCGACGGCTGGTGACGTCGGTGATGCGGAACAGCTTGCCGGGCTGGTCGGGGTTCTCGATGGCCGACCAGCGCGGGATGAAATAGTCGCGGTGCCATAGCTCCGCGCCCGCGTTCATCGCCAACCGCGCGCCCTCGCCGGTGCAGAAGGGCCAGCCCATCGGGTAAAGCGGGTAGCCGGTCGCTTCCTCGTAGAAGGCGTAGCCGGCGGCGAAGCCGCCCGTCGTCATCAGCACGTACCTGCCGGCATACGACGCCTGCGCACCGTCCTTGCCGCGGGCGACGACACCGGTCACGTCGCCGTCGTCGTCGGTGACGAGGTCGACGACTTCGGTGTCGGTGAGGACGGTGACGTTGTCGCGCGCCGCCGTCGCGTCGAACACCGGGCGCAGCGCCTTGATCAGCGACATGCCGGCCTCGGGTCCCCAATAGGTGCGCGGTACGCTGTAGGGGCGTAGCCCGAAGAGAACCGGATGCTCGGGCTTGGGGCGCCAGCCGATATCGAGCAGCCAGTGCAGCGTGTTGGCGGCGTTGTCGGCGATGAGGCGGGCGAAAGGCTTGTTGGTGCGGCCGTCGGTGATGTCGAGGATGTCGTCGTAGTGGCGGTCGGGCGAGTCCTCGATGCCCTTTTCGGCCTGCAGGCGGGTACCGGCGGCGCTGATCTGGCCCTGGGCGATATGAAGCGTACCGCCAACTTCGGGCGCCGCCTCGATCACCAGGACGCGGGCGCCGCGCTCGGCCGCAAAGATCGTCGCCGGGATGCCGGCCGTTCCTGCGCCGCACACGATCAGGTCGTAGACGTCGTCGCTCACCTCATGTCCTCCCCTGTTGGCCGCGGTCTTTATTGACTCCGCGGGCCGGCGACGCAAGCGCCACGCGGGCGGGCGGCGGCTGTGGAATCGACCTGCGCCGCGCTTTCGGCTACACCCTTGAAACAAGCAAGCGGCGACGACGGGAGGCAAGGGCGACGATGACCATCGAACGTGCGTTCGTGAAAATCCGCGAGGGCCAGGTGCACTACCGGCGCACCATGGAGAAGATCGACGGGCGCCCGCTGGTGACACTGCACATGTCGCCGGTGGCGAGCAATTTCCTGCTGCCGCTGCTGGGCGTGCTCGACGACGGCACGCGTCCCCTGATTGCGCCCGACACGATGGGCAACGGCGACTCCGCGCCGCTGGAAAAGAACCCGGCCGACATACCCGACTTCGCCGAGGCGCTGAGCCGGGTGCTGGATGCGCTCGGGCTCGACGAGATCGACCTCTACGGCGTGCGCACCGGCGCTATGATCGCAACCGAACTCGCCCTTTTGCAGCCCGACCGCGTGAAGAACCTGATCCTCGACGAGCTGGTGGTGCCGGGACCGGCCAAGGTGACCGGCTCGACCGGACAGCCCTGCCCGCCGCCCGACGCGATCGGCAGCCCGCTGGCCTGGGCGTTCCACGTCATGAAGGACCACTGGATCTTTTATCCGTGGTGGCAGCGCGACGCGGAACACCGCAACCCGTGGAACCTGCCCGACCCGATGGAACTGCACGAGGAAGCGCTGGCCATCCTCAAGGCCGTGCGCACCTTCGGCAATTCGTACCAAGCGGCGCAGAAGTGGGATCGCGATGCGCGCCTGCCGCACCTCAAGGTCAAGACCATGGTGATCCACGAGCCGGCGGGCACGATCTATCCCGACATGCGGCCCACCGCGAAGGTGATCAAGGGCGCCGGCGTGCTCGACCTGCCACCCGGCGATACACGCCAGGTCGCCAAGGCCGAGGTCATCAAGACCTACCTCAACCAGGCGGCCTGAGCGGCAACACCTTTTCCGCCGAAACGAAGCCAACGCCCGCGGGTTTCCTCGCTTTCGCTGTCGGGCGGTGCGCCACTCGACCCAGCGTGGCGAGGGAGCCGGGCCGTTTGTCCGCTACCCAGCCAGCAACGCACCGCCTTTCTGCCTTTTCCGCCGAAACGAAGCCAACGCCCGCGGGTTTCCTCACTTTCGCCGTTGAGCGATGCGCGATCCCTCCCCTGCGCGCAGCGGAGGGAAAGGTCAGGCCAACCCCCTCCCGCAAAGCCGCGCGCAGCTGCCTCCCCCTGGGCGGCAGGGGGCGGAGGAAGTCTCGTGCGGCTTTTTGTTTTGGGGATGGGGTTTGTGCGGGCGCGGTTCAAGCGCGGGACAGCGAATGTGATCGGCGGGGAAAGTGGATGTGATTGGCTACGCCGGATGAAGGCGCGCGCGGGCCCTAGCCGGCGGGTTTGGTCATCACGTCCTTGAGGATGTCGAGGATGCGGCCGGTGGCCTTTTCGATCAGGACCACGTCGTCGTCGATGCTGCCGCGTTCGACGCCGTCGGGCAGCGCCGGCAGTTTACGTTCGAGATCGGAAGGCAGCGCGCGCGCTTGCAGACCCGGCGGCAGGGTGCCGTTGCGCTCAAGCTGTTTCTGCAGGCCCGGCGGCAGGCTGTCGCGCTTGGCGAGACCGGGCGGCAGGCCGCGACGCTTCTTGCCCTTCTGACCGGGGATGCGGCGAACGCCGTCGCGGCGGATGTCGTCGTCATCGGCCTCTTCGTCGCCGAAGTAGTCGCGGATCGTCTTCTTGGCGATTTCGTCAAAGATCACCCTAACCGTGTCGCTTTCCTGCATGACGTTGGCGGACTGCGCGGCCTGCGCAGAAGGGGCGACCAGCAAGGCGGCGGCGAGAATCAGGACAAGACGCATCGGACACTCCTCAACAAAACATGTTCCTACCCATAACAACCCACGAAATGAGGCGAAATGCGGCGCACCCCCGTTTTCCCTACGCGGCACGGCGCGGGATGGCGGCCGGCACTACGAAACGAAGCCAATTTCGCGAATTGGCCGCAGGTTTCTCAACCAGTGCCCGGCCGGGCTCAGTCCAGGAACCACGTTTGCATTAGCCGCGGCACCTGTAACGGCCATCACGTAGACCGCGCGAAAATGCTTCTGGTCCGTAGTCAAGTGCGACGACCCGGCTGCGGGACCTGAACCTGGCTTCTCGATTTCGGTTGTTTCCATGCAGGGCCTCTGCCTAGTCGGCCACGACCGCGAAGTGGATGGCGGTCAGCACGGTGTCGCCGGCGAGCGTCAGGTGCGGCCACCCGGCGATGTGCGAGGCGCAGAACGCCTCGGCAGAGGGTTCGGCCTCGGCGCGCCACAACTTTTCGGGGATCGCATCGAAGCGGCAGTCGTAGACGTCGGTGATGCGCAGGCGGGCATGGACGACGCCAGCGTTGTCATAGAGGTCGACGACGTCGCCGGCGGCATAGGCGGCATCGTCCCACGCGTTGCGCGGCACACCCCAGGACGATTTGGGACGCGCCGTCGCCGTCTTGGAGCCGTCCCGCACCTGGGCGATGAGATGGGCGACGATGGCGTCGTCGTCGGCCCAGAAGCAGAAGCGCCCGGTTGGTGCGCTCACAACGGGACGGTGACGGCGTCGTAGCCGAAGATGTCGGGGGGCAGGCCCTTCTTCATGTCGTCGGTGCCGTCGGACGGACGGAAGGTCTGCCGGGCGCGTTCGGCAGAGCGCTCGACGATCTGGTTGGCGCGAGGGCGGCGTACCGCCTCGTAGGCAGTGAGCGCGTCGGGCGCGAGGCCGTACACGTCGAGCGCGCGGGCCAGGACGATGCCGTCTTCGATGGCCATCGACACACCCTGGCCGAGGAACGGCAACATCGGATGCGCCGCATCGCCCAGCAGAGTGACACGGCCCTTCGTCCAACGGTCCATCGGCGGACGGCCGAACATGCCCCACTTGTGGCAACGGCCTTCGGCTGTGTTTTCGACGATGAGGCGTGTCTCTTCGTTCCAGCCCGCAAAGCTCTCCAACACCTCGTCAATGGTCGCGGTGACGTGCCAGCCATCGTCGATCCAGTCGTCGCGCCGGGCAAAGCCAACATAATTGACGATCGTGCCGTGACGGATGAGGTACCGGGTAAAATGAGTCCCCGGCCCATGGCCGCTGGCCGCCGCGGGCGTGACGAGACCTTCGGGCAAGCGATCCACCGGCGTCAGGCCGCGATAGGCGACATAGCCGAGATACTCGGGCCGGCCCGGGTTCCACAGGGAGTCGCGTAACACCGACTTGAGGCCGTCGCAGCCGATCAAGACCGACCCGCGGGCCGACGCCCCGTCGGCGAAGTGCGCCAAGACGCCGTCGGCGTCTTCTTCGAACGAGACAAAATCCTTGTTGAGCGAAATGACGTCGGCGCCACTGGCGCGCACGGCGTTTGCCAGCACGGCGTGGAAGTCGGCCCGATGGACCTGCCAGTAGGGTGCGCCGTACTTCGTTTCGTATTCCGGCGAAGCTTCCACGGCGATGAGTTCTCCGGTGGCGTGATGCTTGCGCCCCATGGCGTCGGGGCTGTTGACGATCTCTTCCAGCGCCGGGCGCAGGCCGAGATCGATGAGCACACGCGTTGCGTTGGGCGCGAGCGAGATGCCGGCGCCGACCTCGCCGAGTTCAGGCGCGCGTTCGTAGACCTTCACATCGATGCCGCGGCGTTGCAGCGCCAGCGCGGCGACGAGGCCGCCGAGACCGGCGCCGATGATGAGTGCCCCTTGCGTCATGGTGTTTTCCCACGGTTTCCGCCGTTGCGCGCCGGCCCGTCGCGGGGCGGGCGCGGTGCCACTATAGTGAGTGGCGAACGGGACCGCCAAAGCGAGGAGAGTCCACCATGACCAAACGCATCGCCGTCATCGGCGGCGGCGTCGGCCGCCGCGAACCGCTGGGACCCATCGAGGAAGTGCGCACCGAAGGCTTCACCGCGACGCTGGTCAATCCGCGTCTCAAGGTGTTCCCGCATACGCCCTACGAACGCGGCCTGTCGATCATGGCCTACCTCGACAGCGCCATCGAAGCGCAGAAGGCGGGCTACGACGCGGTCTTCATCAACACGATGGGCGACTACGGCATCGACGAGATGCGCTCGGCCCTGCACATCCCCGTGGTGGGCGCGGGCGAAGCGGCGCTGACCCTGTCGGCGACGGTGGGGCGGCGCTTTTCGGTCGTGAAGATCTGGCCGCCGCGCATGAACTTCATCACCGAGGAGCGGCTGCGCAGCACCGGCGCCGCGGCGCGCTGCGCGTCGATCCGCAACGTGCTGCGCGACGACGAGGTGGTGAGCACGACGACCGCTGTCGGCGCGATCGAAACGATGAACGACCACAACAAGGACATGACGCAGCGCATCCACGACGCCGTGCGCCAGGCGGTGGACGAAGACGGCGCAGACAGCGTCGTGTTGGGCTGCACCTGCATGGCGGTGCTGGGGCCGGAGATCGCCGAGCGTTCGCCTGTGCCGGTCATTGAGCCGATGCGCACGGGCTACGTCGCGACCGAGGCGCTGGTGCGGCTGCACCTGACCCAGAGCCGCATCGCCTACCCGCGGGCCAATCCCGATCTGCTGCGCGCAACCGAGGACATGATCGTCAACATGGAGCGGCCCAACCTGTCGGCCGACTGCGACATGTGCGTCGTCAGCGAGGCGGCGGAGTAGCCGCAAGTCGTGGCTGCGGACTTGTGAGCAGACAGCGCGCGTGAACCGGGCGCCGACTGGGCATCGCACGGTTGCGGCGGGCACCGCGCGCCAGTGGCTCCGCATTGTCGCGGTGTATCTCTCCATCCC
>JAYOEZ010000053.1:0-21331 GCA_038116985.1 Alphaproteobacteria bacterium
ACATCATCTCGGTGATCGCGTGGATGGCCGGCATGCTCTACCTGCCGCGCCTGTTTGTGTATCACAGCCGGGCCACGGCCGGCTCCGACCAGTCGGAAACCTTCAAGGTGATGGAGCGCAAGCTGATGCGCGGGATCATCAATCCGGCTATGATCCTGACCACCATCTTCGGCGTGTTGCTGATTGAAGCCTCGCCGGTTTTCGTTCTCGAGACGGCCTGGTTCTGGGTCAAGTTATTGGCCCTGATCTGCATGTTCGCTATGCACGGCATGCTGTCGCGGTGGCGGCGCGCCTTCGAACGCGACGAAAACCCCCATTCGGAGCGCTTCTACCGCGTGATCAACGAGGTTCCCGCGGTGCTCATGGTGGTCATCGTGATCATGGTGGTGGCGCGGCCGTTCTAGGGACGCGTGGGTCCGTCACTCAATCTCCATTTGACTCTTTTCGGGCTTTCGATAATTCTTCGCCCGTCTAGCGGCCCTGTCACCATTTTTGGGCCCACTCCCACCCTTTAGCGAAACTGATCTGTTCCACCGGCCGTAGGCCGTTTTCAGACGAAACAGTCAGACTTTCCGCATTCTCCCGCTCCCAGCATGACATTCGAGATCACATGAATCTCCAGGAACTGAAGGCCAAGTCACCGACCGATCTGCTCGCGTATGCCGAGGAACTCGAGGTCGAGAACGCGAGCACCCTGCGCAAGCAGGACATGATGTTCGCCATTCTGAAACAACTCGCCGAGAAAGACGTCGAAATTACCGGTGGCGGCGTCTTGGAAGTTCTCCAGGACGGTTTCGGCTTCCTGCGCTCGCCGGAGGCCAACTACCTGCCGGGCCCCGACGACATCTACGTCAGTCCGAGCCAGATCCGTCGTTTCGGATTGCGCACCGGCGATACCGTCGAAGGCCAGATTCGCGCGCCCAAGGAAGGCGAACGCTACTTCGCGCTGCTCAAGGTCTCGACGATCAATTTTGAGGAACCGGAGAAGAGCCGGCACAAGGTCAACTTCGATAATCTGACCCCGCTGTATCCGGAAGAGCGGCTCGTGCTCGAACGCGAGGATCCGAAGGCGGATTCGTCATGCCGAGTGATCGATCTGATCTCGCCGCTCGGCAAGGGCCAACGCGCGCTGATCGTGTCGCCGCCGCGTACGGGCAAGACGATGCTCTTGCAGAACATCGCGCATTCGATCACCTCGAATCATCCTGAGGTCTATCTCATCGTCCTGCTGATCGACGAGCGGCCGGAAGAAGTCACGGACATGGACCGGTCGGTAAAGGGAGAGGTGATTTCGTCGACCTTCGACGAACCGGCCGTGCGCCACGTGCAGGTCGCCGAGATGGTTATCGAGAAGGCCAAGCGTCTCGTCGAGCATCAGCGCGACGTCGTGATCCTTCTCGACTCGATCACACGTCTTGCGCGCGCCTACAACACCGTGGTGCCGTCGTCTGGCAAGGTTCTCACCGGCGGCGTCGACGCCAACGCCCTGCAGCGGCCGAAGCGCTTCTTCGGCGCCGCGCGGAACATCGAAGAGGGCGGATCGCTCACCATCATTGCGACGGCGCTGATCGACACCGGCAGCCGCATGGACGAAGTCATCTTCGAAGAGTTCAAGGGCACGGGTAACTCGGAAATCATTCTCGACCGCAAGCTTGCCGACAAGCGCACCTTCCCGGCGCTGGACATCACGAAGTCGGGCACCCGGCGCGAAGAGCTGCTTGTCGACAAGGGCACGTTGTCGAAGATGTGGGTGCTGCGCCGCATCCTCATGCCCATGGGCACGACGGATGCGATGGAGTTCCTCCTCGACAAGCTCAAGGGTACGAAGAACAACAACGACTTCTTCGACTCGATGAACACCTGACGCTGCGCCGCAGCGTCGGGGTTCCTAGAGCGCGTCCAGCACCGCGCGCTGGGCCGCGCCCCAGCCGACCAGGCGTTCCCGGCCGAGATCGAAAACCGGACGCTTCATCAATGACGGGTTCGCCGCGATGAGATCGCGCGCGCCGGTCACGTCCTCGGCCCTGGCCTTGTCCGCATCGGTGAGCTGTCGCCAGGTCGTGCCGCGACGGTTGATTAGCGTGGCCGAGCCGAGTTCGTCCAGCCAGGTGGCAATGAGTTCAACGGGGATCGGCGACTTCTTGACGTCGTGGAAGGCGTAGTCGATGCCGGCGTCGTCGAGCCAGCCCTGCGCCTTCTTGCAGGTATCGCAGTTCTTCAGGCCGTAGATGTCGATGACGGCCATGATCAGCTGAGCCCTTCCACGTGCGCTTCTAGCGGCCGGGACGGCACGATATTGGGATTGATGGGCAATTCGGGTTCGTCGTAGTGCATCAGAATCTGGTCCGGTTTCACGGTCTGGGCGATGCCGGGCAGGCGGTAGAGGCGCTTCATGTACTCGGTGAGTGCCGGATAGTCGGCGAGCTTGCGCAAGTTGCATCGCAGGATCGGATTGTACACGAGATCGAAGCGGACGAGGACCGGGAAGAGGTGCCAGTCACTCTCGGTGACCCGTGCGCCGAGCAAGAACGGCTGGTGACGGACACGCGCTTCCAGTTCGTCCAGTGTCTCGAACAGCGCGGCAATCGCCTTGTCGTAGCGTTCCTGGGTTTGCGCGAACCCCGCGCGGTAAACGCCCTCGGCGACGTTGCCGAGAATGATGCTGTTGAGCGATTCGATGTCGTCCGCGAGTGCGTCCGGATAGAAGTTCTGGCAGCCCTTTCCCCAGCGATTGAAGGCGCCGTCCAGCATGCGCATGATCTCGCGCGACTCGTTGTTGACGATGCGCCGCGTGCGCGTGTCGTAGAGGACAGGGACCGTGACCCGCCCCGTAAAGTCGGGTTTCGACGCCTGATAGACCTGATACAGGAAGCGCTTGTTCTCAACGAGGTCCGGCGTACTCATCTCGCTGCTGCCGAAGCGCCAGCCATCGGGTCCGCCCCATTTCGGATGCAGTACCGACATGCCGACGACGTCCTCAATGCGCTTGAGGCGCCGGTAGAGAATCGCGCGATGCGCCCACGGGCAAGCATAGGACACGTAGAGATGGTAGCGCCCGGCCTCCACCGGGAACTCAGCTTTTGGGTCGTCGCGGATGACGTCGCGGAACCAGCGCTGCCGTTCCTTCATGCGGCGCTGTCGCAGTTCGGGGGTGTCGATGAGATCGGTGCGCCAGACGCCGTCGACGAGCAGCTTGATCGGCTTGGGCGGTACCGGCGGGACGGCAGCGGCGTTTCCGGAGAGGGAGGAGTCCGTTTGCGCCGATTTCATGATTGCCGTCCCGCCGAATCGCGTTCTAGACAGCCGGTCCTTTTGCTTTGACCGTCTCGACGGCGGTCCACGCCTCGCCGGTGCCGACCATGCAGGTCTTGCCGTCAGCGTGGGTCTTAAGCAGGGTCCACGAACCGTTCGTGCTGGTGAACAGCTCAAACATGACCTTGCCGTCGTTGGAAATGCCGCGGCCGACGACGTCCTCGCCGTAGCGGTCCTTCAGATTCTCGATCGCCTGGTCGCGGAGGAAACAGCGCTCCTGCGCGGCGGCCGAGCCGGCGCTCAGGGCGACGCCGCCGATGAGCGCTGCGGCGAGCAGGGCATGGCGGAGTGTGGTCATGGTTTCCTCGCTTTCCCTTGCGGTGTCCATCAGGCGGCAGTGCAGCGCGCCGCCCGGACGTTGTCGTTGGCCGTGCCCACCAGGCCCGCCGGCGCACGCCTTGCGGCGCGCCGGCCGGCAAACTCGATCTCGCCCCGGTGGTTGAACCCGATATCGCGCACCAAGCGGGGATCGATGCTGTCCAGGTGCGCGGCCGCCTTCAGGCGGCGGTTGAATTCGGCGGCTACGGCGATCGACCGAAGGGAGGCGCGGGCGATCGCTGCAGCCGCAACAGCCACGCGTCCTGCCAGGTGCCGCCCCGGAGAGAGGGGCCGGGGCGTCCGGTGGCTGGTGTCCAAGTACGTGGCGGTGTTCATCGTCTTTGAGGCTCCGTTGTCTGATGAGAAGAAAAATAGGCTGTGCGATCACGCACAACAATTCGCAGAATTCGCAAACTAATCTTGCAATTGTGCAAATAAGGCAGAATTCTGGGGTATGGACTGGGACGATCTGCGGGTTTTCAAAGCGGTGGCCGACGCGGGCTCGTTGTCAGGTGCGGCGACAGCGCTGGGCGTCAACCACTCGACCGTGTTCCGGCGGCTCAATGCCCTGGAGCGGGAACTCGGGGTGCGGCTGTTCGAGCGCCAGCGCAGCGGCTATCTGCTGACCGCGTCGGGCGAGGAATTGGCCGCCGCGGCAGGCGACTTGGCCGGCCGGATCGACGGGGTGGAGCGCCGCATCCAGGGCCGTGACGTGCGACTGCGTGGGCCGCTGCGTGTCGTCACCCGCGACACGTTGCTGCAACGTTTGCTGACGCCCCACCTCGCCGGGTTTCGCGAATCCTATCCGTTGGTCGAACTTGAGCTCGCAGTGTCGAACCAGCCGCCCGGCCTCGATCGCGAGGCCCATGTGGCGGTGAGTCCGACCAACGCGCCGGACGAACGTCTGGTCGGCCGCCGCGCCGCGGGCATCGCCTTCGCGATCTATGGCGCCTATGACTACCTCGCGCTGAATGCGGAGCTCGACGACCTGACGACGCACGACTGGATTCAGCCCTCCGGCGCGCTGGTTCTGACGCCGGCGTACAACTGGATGATGGTCGAACTGGCTGACGCCCGCGTGGTGTTCCGCGTCAACACGTTCATGGGCGTGCTCGACGCCTGTCGGGCCGGCATGGGGCTCGCCGTTCTGCCGTGCTTTCTCGCGGACGGTGATCGCCACCTGACGCGCGTCCGCGAACCAAACCGCGATCTCGACCTTGGCCTCTGGCTTCTCACCCACGAAGAGCTGCGGCACACACCGCGCGTTCGCGCGTTTATGGACTTCATGGGGCAGACCATCGAGCGTGTCCGCCCCGTTCTCGAAGGGGCCCAAGGCGAGGTAGATCCCAACGCTCCATTCGTCGTCGACGATGCGATCGAAGTGATGGTCTAGCGAATGCGCCGGGCCTTCACGGCTTCGTAGGACGCTTGAACCGTCGGAACGGCTTCCTTTCTAAACACGCAGACGCGCCCGGCTTGCTCCGGACGCGTTTTTATTGAGGCCATGCAGGGAACGCCGTGGAGCATCTTCAGCGCTTGATTCAATCGCCTCTGGTCGCGGGCGCGCTTCTGCTGGCGACGGCCATCCTGGCCCTGATCCTGGACAACTCGAGCCTTGCCTGGCTTTACGACAGCCTTCTGACGACACCGGTGTCGATCCAGATTGCCGCGTTCGCGATCGACAAGTCGCTGCTGCTGTGGATCAACGACGGCCTGATGGCGATCTTCTTCTTTCTCGTCGGGCTCGAGATCAAGCGCGAGATGGTGGCCGGGCACCTGTCGAGCCGTGACCAGATCGCCCTGCCGGGGATCGCCGCCGCGGGCGGCGTCTTCGTACCGGCGGCGATCTACGCCGCGATCAACTGGGGCAATCCAGCGACGCTGGACGGCTGGGCGATCCCAGCCGCAACCGACATCGCCTTCGCGTTGGGCATCCTCATGCTGTTGCGCGATCGGGTACCGGTTGCCGCCCGGCTGTTCCTGACCGCGGTCGCGATCTTCGACGACCTTGCGGCGATTGCGATCATCGCGGTTTTCTTTACCGCCGACCTCTCGCTCCTGTCGCTGGCAGTGGCCGGCAGCGGGCTCGTGGCCCTGTTCGTCGCAAACCGGCTAGGCGTGACCCGGCCCGCGGTCTACGTGCTGATCGGACTCGTTGTGTGGGCCAGCGTGCTCAAGTCCGGCGTCCATGCGACCCTGGCGGGCTTTGCCACGGCCCTGTTCGTCCCGTTGCGCCGTACGCCGGGTGACGCACATGCCGAATCGCCGCTGGAGCGGCTCGAGCATGGTCTCCAGCCTTGGGTCGCGTTCATCGTGCTGCCGGCCTTCGCGTTCGCCAATGCCGGCGTCAGTCTGGCGGGGTTGTCGTTTGCCAGTCTGCTAACGCCGATCACGCTGGGCATCATCCTCGGCCTGTTCGTTGGCAAGCAGGTGGGCGTGTTCGGTGCCGCATGGCTCGCCATACGGCTTGGCATCGCCCGCAGGCCCGAGGGCACGTCGTGGGGCGTGCTCTATGGTGTTTCAATCCTCTGCGGTATCGGTTTCACCATGAGCCTGTTCATCGGTGGCCTCGCCTTCGACGGATCGGAAACGGCGCGCGCTGTCCGTGTCGGCGTCCTCAGTGCTTCGCTGATCGCCGCCGTCTACGGGATCGGCGTGCTGGCTTGGGCCACACGGCAACCGAAGGATCAAGATGCCTCTGCCGCGACCGAGATACCCCGGACGGTCTAGGAGGCGATCACGGCCATGCGGTCGGCTCTCTCGCGCATCGTCGAACATCCGCTGTTTCAGCGTTCGATCATTGCACTGATCGCTGTCAACGCCGTCACGCTGGGGCTCGAGACGTCACCGTCGGTAATGGCTGAAGCCGGATCGATTCTCCGTGTGGTCGATCGCGCCATCCTTGCCGTGTTTGTCGTGGAGATCGCCATGCGGCTGGTCGCGCGCGGCGCGGGCTTCTTTCGGGATCCATGGAGCGTATTCGACTTCGCGGTCGTGGCGGTCGCGCTCGCGCCGGCGAGTGAGGCGCTTAGCGTCCTGCGCGCTCTGCGAATCCTGCGTGCCCTCCGCCTGATCTCCGCTGTCCCGCGGATGCGACAGGTCGTACAGGGCCTGCTGGGCGCAATCCCGGGAATAGGCGCCATCATCGCGCTACTCCTTCTGGTCTTCTACGTGTCGGCCGTCATCTCGACAAAGCTCTTCGCCTCAGCGTTTCCGCAATGGTTCGGCGACATCGGTGCGAGCATGTTCTCGCTGTTCCAGATCATGACGCTTGAAAGCTGGTCGATGGGGATCGTCAGACCGGTGATGGAGGAGTTCCCCTACGCATGGGTGTTCTTCGTGCCGTTCATCCTGATCGCGACGTTCACGATCCTGAATCTCTTCATTGCTGTGGTCGTCGGTGCGATGCAGGCGGAGCACGACGCTGAGGCGCAGGCAGATCGCGACGAGACGCGGGCAGCCATGCGTGCAGCGGAGGAGTCGGCGCACGATGAGCGCGAAGCGCTCAAGGAGGAAGTCGTCGCGCTGCGGCGCGAGGTCGTTGCCCTGCGCCAGGACCTCGCCGGATTGGACCGGCCTAGATCGTAAAGACGGTCGACCCTGTGGTCTTGCGCCCCTCGAGGTCGCGGTGGGCCTGGGCGGCGTCCTGCAGGCCGTAGGTCTGGTTGATCTCGATCTTCACCGCGCCCGACAGCACGACCTCGAACAGGTCGTTGGCGACCTTGAGCGCCGATTCGTGATTCGGCGTGTAATGCCCGAGCGTGGGCCGCGTCAGGAACAGCGACCCTTTCTGTGACAGCGCCAGAACGTTGAGCGGTTCGGGCGCGCCCGACGCATTGCCGAAGCTCACCATCAGGCCGCGTGGCTGCAGGCAGTCGAGCGACTTCATGAAGGTGTCCTTGCCGACTGAGTCGTAGACCACCGGTACGCCCTTGCCGCCGGTGATTTCCTTCACCTGCGCGACGAAGTCCTCACGGGTGTAGACGATCGGGTGATCGCAGCCGTGCGCCTTGGCCAGTTCCGCCTTGTCGTCGGATCCGACCGTGCCGATGACTGTCGCGCCGAGGTGCTTGGCCCATTGGCATACGATCAGGCCGACGCCGCCCGCGGCCGCATGGATGACGATCGTCTCGCCCGCTTTGACGTCGTGAATCTGGCGGATGAGGTATTGCGCGGTGCAGCCCTTGAGCATCATCGACGCGCCCTGCTGGTCACTGATCCCGTCGGGCAGCTTGGCGAGCAACCACGCCGGCACGATGCGCTGTTCCGCGTAGGCGCCAGGCGCGGAGTGATAGGCTACGCGGTCGCCCGGCTGTACCTCGGTCACGCCCTCGCCGACGGCCTCGACGACGCCCGCACCCTCGTTTCCCATGATCGCCGGCAGCTTGATCGGATAGAGCCCGGAGCGCTGATAGGTGTCGATGAAGTTGAGGCCGGCTGCCGTCTGACGCACCAGCGCCTCGCCCTTGCCGGGTGCCGGCACGTCGACGTCTTCCCACTTGAGAACGTCGGGTCCGCCGGTTTCGTGAATGCGGATGGCTTTGGTCATGTCCTTTCCTCCCCGTGCGGCGTTGATTGTTTGACCCGTTGTTATCAGATCGGCCGGGCGCGGGCACGCCCGCTCATTCGGCCGGCCGCGGCGGCGTCTCGCGGGGTGCTGCGGCGGGCGGTGCGCCCTCGTGGGTTTCCGGCCCCTCGAGAACCTCGGCCAGCCGCTCGCGCCTCAGCCAGGCCCACAGCCATACCGCGAGCGTCGCGGCGGCCGCGACGTAGAGCGGCGGCTGGAGACCGGCCCAGGACGCAACGAGGCCGAGGGCAAAGGCGCCGACGGCCGGCCCGGCATTGAAGATCAGCGCGTTGAGGCTGAGCACGCGCCCGCGCATCTCGGTCGCCACGGAATTCTGGATCAGTGTTTGTGTCGACGTCCCGCGCAACGACATGGCCACACCCAGAAGAAATATGAACACGATCCCGAGCGCGAAATTGTCGGTGCTGGCGAAGCCGACGATTGCCACGCCCGACAGCAAGACGCTCCAGATCGCAATCGAAACCAGACCCTGCGCGCTGCCGCGCCAGGCGAGCCAGATGCCCGACAACATGGCGCCGATGCCGTTCGCCGCCAAGATGAGCCCCAGCGAGTCGGCACCGCCCTCGAAGATCTTGCCGACGAAGGCCGGCAGCATCTCGACCGCCGGCCGTACGAACAGGGCGGCCGACAGGCTGATCAGGAGCGTCGGCGCAATGCCGCGATGGGTGAAGGCGTAGCGATAGCCCGCGACGATGTCGCCCACGACGCTGAGCGCCGCGCGCACCGCCGGCGGTCGCGGCGGCAGACGAACCGCCATCAGCGCGGCAACCATGATCATGAACGAGATCGAATTGAGCGAGAACGCGATCCCGGCCCCGCCGAAATGGATGACGAAGCCGGCGATCGCCGGCCCGATGACGCGCGAGGTGTTGAAGATCACCGAAGTCATTGCGACCGCCGCCGACAGATCCTCGCGGCGCACGAGCCAATAGATGGTCGTCTGCCGCACCGGATGGTTGAAGCCCATGATGATGCCGAGAACGGCGGTCAGCCCGACGAGCAGTTCGATGTTGAGCAGGCCGGCAAAGGTCAGGACCGCGAGAACAAGCGCCTGAACGCTTGCCATGATCTGCAGCGAGATCAGCAGGCGCATGGGATGCAGGCGGTCGGCGAGGACGCCCGCGATGGGGCTGGAGACGATGGTCGGCAGCAGATCCGCGGACACGGCGATACCGACCCACTTGGGATCGTGGGTCAGTTCCCAGGCCAGCCACCCGACTGCCGCGCGCTGCATCCAGGTGCCGATCAGCGAGGCCGACGACCCATAGGTGTAGACGCGATAGTTGCGGTTCGCGAGGGCGCGGCCGATGCCGCCAAAGGCTGCGAGGTTCATGAATGGGGTACCCGATAAGCGCCCGGGCGCAGGGCCCGGGGCGCAGCCGCGAGTTTACGGCCCGGGCGCCGCACCGCCTATCCGGTCATGCGTCGATACGCGCAGGGCGGACGCGGCGCCTCGCTCAGGGCCTCAGAACTGTCGACCCCGTTGTTTCGCGTCCTTCCAGCGCGGCGTGGGCCTTGCCTGCGTCCTTGAGCGCGAAGGTCTGGCCGATGGTGATCCTGACCGCCCCCTTCTGCACCACGTCGAAGAAATCCTGGGCGTTGGCCAGGAGCTCCGCGCGCGTCGCGTTGTAGCCTTGCAGGGTGCAGCGAATGAAGTAGCGCAACGGCGGCAGCTTGTTGAGCTGTTCCGGCGAGATCGGGCCCGAGGCCTGGCCGAACGCCGCGAGCGTGCCTTCGCGCGCGACGCATTGCCACGACTGCTCGATGGTCTTGGCGCCGATGCTCTCGTAGACCGCGGCGCAGCCGGCGCCCTTGGTCACGTCCTCGACGACCGGGAGAAAATCGTCGCGCGTGTAGACGACGGGATGATCGCAGCCGTTGTCGCGCGCCAGCGCCGCCTTTTCGTCGGTGCCCACCGTGCCGATCACCGTCGCACCGAGATGCTTTGCCCACTGGCACATCAGCAGACCGACGCCGCCCGCCGCAGCGTGCACCAGCACGGTGTCGCCGGCTTTGACCTGCCGGGTGTGACGCAACAGGTATTGTGCGGTCATGCCCTTGAGGATTCCGGCGGCGCCCTCGTCCTCGCTGATGCCGTCCGGCAGCGGAATCAATTCGTCGGCGGCGACAAGCCGTTCCTCGGCATAGCAGCCGTTCGGCGTGTGATAGGCGACTCGCGTGCCAGGCGACACCGCCGTGACGCCATCGCCGACGGCTTCGACGACACCGGCCGCTTCCCAGCCGAGAATCGCAGGCGTCTCGACCGGAATCGCGCCTGAGCGAAACGCGGTGTCGAGAAAATTCAGCCCGACTGCGGTGTTGCGGACGCGCGCCTGGCCCGGCCCCGGATCGCCGACCTTAACCTCTTCCCATTGCAGAACTTCAGGTCCGCCCGGTGCGTGCATCACCACCGCGTTCGTCATGTTGCTCTCCTCCCTGTGTCGTCGTGTGTGGAGCGTGATCCCGTATCATGCCGTGTCATGACGCAAGACGCCTACTTCATCACGACCGGCACGCGGGCCGACCTTGACGCCGTGATCGCGATCGACGATGCGGCGAGTGCGCTCTACGAATCCGTCGGCATCGTTTTCCATTTTCCGCCGGACCATCCGATGGCCGTGCACGAGCGCGAGGCCTGGGGCCTGTGTGCAGCGGAAGGGGGCCTGCTCTTCGCCAGGGCCACGGGCGATGGCAAGCGGGCGGGCTTTGCCATTCTCAGCGCCAAGGATGGCGCAGCCTATCTCGAACAGATTTCAGTGCGGCCGGCGCATATGCGGCGTGGCGTGGGGCGCCTGTTGATGACAGCAGTCCTGGATCGCGCGCGCGCCGCGGGGCACGAAACGATCTGGCTCACCACATACGCGCACGTACCGTGGAACCGCACGTATTACGAGCGGTTTGGCTTCGCGATGGTGCCTGAGGCCGACCTCGGTCCCGATATCTTGCATACGCTTGTATTCCAGCAACGATATCTGCCGTTTCCGGCGGATCGAATCGCGATGCGGCGACCAATCTGACCGCGCCAAAGGTTCGGGCCGGTTGCCCCAATCTTCTCTGTAGAATCGGTGTCGCCCGTACACCGGGTGTAGTGGCCCTAATTGCTCCAGATGCCAAAAGGCCCAGAATCAGGGTCGGGTCAGCATTGGAGTGTTTTGTATGGACGGCCAGGTGCGCGGCCGGCCTTTCCCTCTTGCGGTGGAAGGCAAGGCGATCCCGGCGTACAGCGTCGCAGGCGAGACGCCGGCGTGAGTACGCTCACCCTGACGCTTTTGATGCCGCTGGTGACGATCATCTCGGTGGTCGGCATGGGTCTCTTTGCGCTGCGCTGCTGGCTTCGCGCGAAGATCGCGACGCGTCAGCGCAGCGAACTCGAAGCGACGCGCGCCGCGCTGGCGGAGACGGAAAACTATTTTCGGCAGGTGATCGACCACGCGCCGGTAACGGTGACGTTCCGCGACCTCGAGGGTCGCTACAAGGTCGCCAATCCGCTGCTGCTCAAGTGGCTGGACCTTGAGGCCGACGACTTGATCGGCAGGCGCATCACCGATGTTTTTCCCCAGCCGCTTGCCTCGGACCTCGTCGCCTACGATGAGGCGGTGATCAGCGCGCGCCGCCCGTTGCCGGACGAGCGCGAGGTCAGTTATCCGGACGGCCGCAAGCGGCACATGATGGGCATGTCGTTTCCGGCATTCGACGAGGGCGGCGAGGTGATCGGCGTCGGGACGATCGGTGTCGACATCAGCGACCTCAAAGCCGCCGAACGACGGATCGAACAGTCGCAGCGCATGGAGGCGGTCGGCCAGCTCACCGGTGGCGTATCGCACGACTTCAATAATCTGCTGACCGTCGTGCGCGGCAGTCTTGAACTCCTAAGTGACGACGTCGCCGACAAGCCTGATGCCGCCCGTCGCCTGGCCATGGCGCTGAAGGCGGTTGACCGTGGCTCGGACCTGACTCAGCGGCTGCTATCGTTCGCACGTCAGCAGAATCTGAGACCCAGCAGTGACGACATCGGGAAAGCGGTAGGGCACGTCAGTGACCTTTTGCGTCGTACGCTGCGGGGAGACATCGCTCTGTCGGTTGAGCTTGCCGACGATATCCCGCCGATCATGATCGACGAGGCGCAACTCGATTCCGCTATTGTCAATCTGGCGATGAACGCGCAGGAAGCGATGCCGGACGGCGGCACGCTCGTCATCAAGGCCTGGTGCGATTGGCAGCGCGAAGATCTCTGTATTGCGCTGAAGGACACTGGCCTGGGAATTCGATCCGATCTGCTTGATCGTGTATGTGAGCCGTTCTTCACCACCAAGACGTTCGGCGAAGGGGCTGGCCTTGGCCTGAGCATGGCCTACGGCTTCGCCAAGCAATCCGGCGGCGCGTTGGCGATCGACAGCGAACCCGGACGCGGCACCACGGTGACCCTGAGATTCCCGGTCCGCCAGCGTCAGCGTGTCGTGGGCCACGGCGTCGTCATCGACCAGGACCGGACCGGTCCCCTGAACATCCTTCTGGTCGAGGACGATCCTGAGGTGCGTGCCATGACCGCCGATATGGTCCGGCTTCTGGGACACAACGTCGTCAGCGCCGAGACCGGCGCCGAGGCGCTCGAACTCTTCGAGGACTGGCGGCCGCGCGCCGACCTCGTGCTGACCGACTGGATCCTACCGGGCGGCGTCAGCGGGCCTCGGATCGTCGAAGGACTGCGCGCGATCGAGACCGAACTACCAGCCATCGTTATGTCGGGCTACACCGAGGATGCCCAGGGGCGCGTCGGCGAGTTGCCGCGCGACGTGGTCTTCCTCGCCAAGCCGTTCAGCCGGGACCAGCTGTCGGAAGCAATCGATCTCGCCGTCGCGGCCGGCGTTCAGCCGTTGGCGGCAATGACCGTCTAGGGAACCAGAACGAGCGAACCCGTAGTGGCGCGGGATTCGAGCAGGCGGTGCGCTTCCGCCGCGTCCTTCAGCGGAAAACTGTGTTCGATGCGCGGCGCAATGACCCCATTTGACAAGACGTCGAAGAACGCGGCCGCGCCTCTTTCGTAGGCGGCCCGGTCGCGCGCGACGCTACCGACGGTGGCACGCGTGACGAAGCCTTCGGCCGGGACGTCGGCGAAGGCAAAGGCGGGCAGCGGTCCGGACGCGAGGCCGAACGTGGCGCAGATTCCGTAGGGCCGCACGCACTTGAGCGAGCCCATCCAGGTGTCAGCGCCGACGCCGTCGAAGACTGCCTTGCAGAGCTTGCCGTCGGTGATGTCGCGGACCTGCGTGACGAAGTCTTCCTCGCTGTAGATGATGGCGTGCGCCGCGCCGGCTTCCCGGGCGCGTTCGGCCTTGGCCTTTGTGCTGACCGTGCCGATCAGGTTGAGCCCCAGGTGTTTGGCCCACTGGCAGGCGATGAGGCCGACGCCGCCGGCGGCGGCGTGCCACAGGACGTAGTCGCCAGGCTCGAATGTGGTCAGGTCGTTGAGCATGTGCCCGACCGTCAGACCCTTCATGAATGTGGCGGCGAGCGCGTTGTCGTCAACGCCGTCCGGCACCTTCACGACGTCGTCCGCAACGATGAGGCACATCTCGGCGTAGGCGCCCGCAGTGAGCGGATAGGCGGCACGGTCGCCCTCGGCCAGGCCGGTGACGCCGGTGCCGACGGCGTCGATCACACCGACCGCCTCGACGCCGGGAATGCCGGGCAGGGTCAGGTTGGCGAAGTGATTGCCGCTGCGGTGATAGATGTCGAGGTAGTTGACGCCGATCGCGGTCTGGCGAATCCGCACCTGGCCCGCCGCCGGTTCGCCGACGCGGATGGTGTCGTAAACGAGCGCTTCGGGTCCGCCGAACTCGTGGATGCGAATGGCTTTGGTCATCGTCGCTCCGTGCTGAAATCCGTTTGGACCCAGCATGGAGCGGCGACGACAGGCGTCAAGGGGGGCGGGGCTATTCCTTGGCGACGGGACCGCCCGCCGCCTTCCAGGCGGCGATGCCGCCGGCCATGTTGGATGCGTTCTTGATGCCCATGTCCGACAGCGTCTTGGTGCCCATCGCCGAGCGTCCGCCCGAGGCGCAGAAGATGACGAGCTTCTTGCCGCTGGCGAATTCCGGCTTGTGCATCGGCCCCTGCGGATCGGCGATGAATTCTAGGAAGCCGCGCGGCGCGTGGATCGAGCCCGGGATCGTGCCCTGGGCGCGTTCTCCGGCTTCGCGGACGTCGACGAAGACGACGTTGTCGTCGCTCATGAGGGGAAGCGCATCGTGAACCGAGATGGTGTCGATGCCGGCGTTGGCGTTGGCGATCATGTCTTTGAACCCTTGTGCTACCATTTTGATGAACCCTTTCATTTTATCCAGTAGGCCTACTTAGAGACTGGTGGCCCTAGTTCGGGCGCTTGCGCCCGGTGATCATCGCGCGCGGCAGGTTTTCGCGATGTGCGAAGCTGGCGAGCACGACGCCGCCGATGTGAACCAGGACAAGTATCAGTGTGACGTTGGCGAAGAACTCGTGCAGTTCTTCGAAGGAACTTTCACCGCCGCGATGGTCGTCGTCATCGTCGTCGCGCGCCGCACCCTCGCGCGCCATCGGCGCATCGGTGGCGACAATGCCGGCAAACGGTCCACGGCCGTCTTCTTCGGCGTAGACCCACATCCCGGTGAGCGTCGTCGCGGCCAGGAAGGCGAGCAAGGCGACGACCATGGCGCCGCCGGCCGGACTGTGTCCGAGATGGCGCTCGCCGCGCAGCATGACGAGGTCGCGGACGAAGCGGAGGACACGCCGCGGTCGGTAGACGAAGTCGCTGAACCTGGCGTGGCGCGGCCCGACGAATCCCCAGACGACGCGCGCAACAACGATCGCTGCCACCACGTAGCCGGCCCAGACGTGCAGGTCGATGGCGTCGTCCTCGGTCAGGAAGGCGATCGCGAACGCCAGGACCAAGACCCAGTGCGCAATGCGCACAAACGGGTCCCAGATCCTGATTTCGGCGATGCTGCGGTTTGACGCCATGGTTCAGCTAGAGCGCGTCGACCGGCAGTTTGAGGTACGAGACCCCGTTGTCTTCCTTCGGCGGCAGTTCGCCTGCGCGCATGTTGACCTGCACGCTCGGCAGGATCAGCACCGGCATGTCGAGGGTCTTGTCGCGATCGGTGCGCATCTTGACGAACTCGGCCTCGCTGATGCCGTCGTGGACGTGGATGTTTTTCGCCTTCTCCTCGGCGACCGTGGTTTCCCAGGCGACCTCACGACCGTCGGGCATGTAGTCGTGGCACATGAAGAGGCGCGTTTCGGCCGGCAGCGACAGTACCTTGTTGATCGAGTCGAACAGGATCTTGGCGTCGCCGCCGGGGAAGTCGCAGCGCGCGGTGCCGTAGTCCGGCATGAACAGCGTGTCGCCGACGAAGGCGGCGTCGCCGATCACGTAGGTGATGCAGGCCGGCGTGTGCCCGGGCGTGTGCATCACGCGGCCCTCGAGGGTGCCGATCGCGAAGGTGTCGCCGTCGGCGAACAGATGATTGAATTGACTGCCGTCGGTGGCGAACTCCGGCTCCGTGTGGAAAACGCCGGCAAAGGCATCCTGCACGGTCTTGATGTGTTCACCGATCGCGATCTGGCCCCCGAGCTTCTCCTTGAGGTAGGGCGCCGCGGTCAGGTGATCGGCGTGGGCGTGGGTTTCGAGGATCCAGTCGACGGTGAGGCCCTCTTTCTCGACAAAGGCGATCACCTCGTCGGCTGACCGGGTGCTGGTCCGACCCGACTTGGGATCGAAGTCGCGTACGGGGTCGATGATGGCGCAGTGGCTGCCCCCGGGTTCGCGGACCACGTGGGTGATGGTAAATGTCGCGGGATCGAAGAACGATTTGACTTCGGGTTTCATGCGGCGCCTCCGTCGTGTTCGGGCGGGTCGGGATGCCCTGCTTCCCGTCTTATATATTAATGTGCTAATATAACTGCAATGGCTAAATTAGAAAAACTTAATGTACTGGAGATGGAGCGGTCCGCAGCCGATGCGAGCGCGCTTCTGAAGGCCATGGGGCACGAGAAGCGGCTGCTGATCCTGTGCCACCTGGCCCGTGGTGAATTGTCGGTCGGCGAGCTGGCCCAGCGCGTTGACCTCGCGCAATCGCCGCTATCACAGCATCTGGCGCGGCTGCGAAAGGACGGCCTGGTCAACACCCGGCGCGAGGCCCAGACCATCTACTACAGCCTGGGCAGTCCTGCCGCAGCGCGGATCGTTAAGCAGCTCTACAAGATTTACTGCGGCTGAACGCCGCAGGGCAGGCCACGGAAAAGCCACCCGGAGGGCCCCATATATCAGGGATACCTAATGTTCATGTTAGGAGAGCCTGATGCTAGGAGCATCCCAGATGTCCCGAGCCTTCACCGGTTCCGCGCTGACCGTCGTCCTGGCGCTTGGCCTGTCTGCCTGTACCGGCACTGTCGTCGGCGGTGGCACGCCCTACGCCGGCTATGACAGGGACACCGTCAACTACCTCGTCTCGCGAGGTCCCATACGGGTGCGGACCGTCGGGCAAGCCGGCGACCTCACCCCGCTCGGCACCCTGCAGGCCGTCACCGAACGGTTCCGGTTGCCGGGTGAGTTCGCACCGGCCACGTTCACGGAAGCCACGGACGAACAGGCCCGCGACGGGTTCCATGTGACCTTCGTCTTCAATCCTGCAGTCAATCCGGACGTCCGCCGGGTGTGCGGGTCCGATCCAGGCGCCATCGCGACGCGGCCCGAGGCAGGCGAGCTGCGCGTCGTGGCGGCGTACTGCTACCGCGACGAGGCGCTGAACCGCGTCAATGCCCGGACGCCGACGGTTGATCCGAAGTCGTCCGAGTTCGGGGCGTTCCTCGACTCGGTCTCGTTGGCGCTGTTCCCGGTACGCGAGCCCGGCATCAATATCGACAAGCGACGCCGGTCCGAATGACCACTACGGCTTGAGGATGATCGAGCCGGTCGTCTTGCGGGCCTGAAGGTCGGTGTGCGCCTGGGCGCCGTCCTTCAGCGCGTAGGTGTGGTTGACCTCGATCTTCATTGCGCCTTTGGCGACCAGATCGAAGAATGCCGACGCCGATTCGCGCAACTCGTCGAGCCGCCCGAGCAGCGAGGCGATCGAGCCCTTGGTGTAGTTCACCGAGGGTGGCAGGTCGTCGAGCGTCATGGTCGACGGGCCCGCGGCCTGACCGATCGTCGTCAGCGTGCCGTAGAGCGCGAGGCATTGTGCGGACTTCGCCGGGTTGTCCTGGCCGACGCCGTCGACGGCGAGCGTCACGCCCGCACCGCCGGTGATGTCCTTCACCCGCGCGACGAAGTCTTCCTTGGTGTAGTCGATCGTTTCGATGGCGCCGTGGTCGGCGGCGAGCTTGGCCTTGGCGTCGGACGACACCGTGCCGATCAGTTTCGCCCCGATGTGCTGCGCCCACTGGCAGGCGAGCAGGCCGAGGCCGCCGGCGGCCGCGTGAAAGAGGATCCAGTCGCCGGCGTGAATACGGCGCACGCGGGTGAACAGGTGATGGACGGTGATGCCCTTGGTGATGCCGGCCGCCGCCTCGTCGTCGCTGACACCGTCGGGCACGGGCACGACCATGGCGGCGTTGATGAGGCGCTCGTCGCAATAAGAGCCCGGCCCCAGCGGGTAGCACACGCGATCGCCTGCCTTCACGTTGGTGACGCCCTCGCCGACGCCGATCACCTCGCCCGCGCCCTCGACGCCGAGAATCCGCGGAAAGCCGGAGCCGGGATAGGTACCGGCGCGGTGATAGGTGTCGATGAAATTGACGCCGATGGCGCCGTGACGGAGACGGATCTCGCCCGGCCCGGGATCGCCGACCTCGACGTCGACATATTCGAGCACCTCCGGCCCGCCCGCGCGGGCCGCCTGCAACGCTTTGACCATGAGTTCCCGCCTAACCGAGGTGCTGCTTGAAGAAGTCGAGCGTGCGCGAATCGGCAAGCTCGGCGGCTTCCTTGCGGTAGGCGTCGCCGCCCTTGCGCGCGAAAGCGTGGTCCTGGCCTTCGTAGTCGAAGATCGAGACCTTGGCGTTGCCCTCGAGCCCGTCGTGGACCTTCTTCTGGGCGTCCTTGGGCACGAACTGATCCTCGACCGCGATGTGCAGCATCAGCGGGCCCTTCATGTTGTCCTTTTCGCCGAGCATGTTCTCGATGCCGACGCCGTAATAGCCGACGTTGGCGTCGGCGTCGGTGCGTACCGAGCTCATGTAGGCGAGGAAGCCGCCGAGGCAGAAGCCGACGTTACCGATCTTGCCCGACGCGCCGTGCTTGCCGCGCAGCTCGTTGATGGTCGCCTGGATGTCGGCGACGCCATTATCGACGTCGAACTTGCCGTAGAGCTCGAAGGCCTTGGCGAAGTCCTGCTCGCCCTCGCCGTTGATCTGCACGCCGGGCTCGATGCGCCAGAACAGGTCGGGCACCAGCGCGACGTAGCCCGCCTTGGCGAGGTCGTCGGCGATGTTGCGCATCCACGCGTTGACCCCGAAGATTTCCTGGATGCAGACGATGCCCGGGCCCGAGCTGCCCTCGGGCGTGGCGAGATAGCCCATGAAGCTGCCGTCGTCGCCCTTGATCTGGATTTCCTGTCCCATTGGTTGTCCTCCCCTGCGGTCATGCGCGCTTTGTTCGAAGGGCGGGACTCTAGCCCAGCGCCCCGGACGCTGTCACGGCGGCGGGATGACCGGGACGAGCCGCGGTTTTGCTGATGCGCGGGGTGGACAAATCCTTCCCCCTGCGCGCGCAGCGCGGAGGCAGGGATGGTTCGGGGCCGTCGTGGGGGAGCTAGAGCGCGAGCGCGCCTTCGAGTCGTAGCAGCGCGATCTTGGTCGGCAGCCCCTCGCCGCCGGAATAGCCGCCGAGCTTGCCGTTGGCGGCCAGCACGCGATGGCAGGGGATGATGACGGGGATCGGGTTGGCGCCGCACGCCCCACCAATGGCGCGCGGGGCGCTCGATAGATCGTGGGCGAGGTCGGCGTAGGAGCGCGTCGCGCCGTAGGGAATGGCGCACATCAGGTCCCAGACCTTTTTGCGAAAGTCTGTCCCGTGGGGCGTGAGCGGCAGGTCGAAGCGCGTCAGCGCGCCGTCGAAATAGGCCGCTAGCTGTTTCACCGCTTCGTCGAGCAGCGGCGTATGGGTCTGTGTCATGCCGCGCCCGAAGTCGAGTGCGACGATCGCGCCGTCGTCCTCGCTCACCGTCAGGTCGCCGACGGGGGAGTTGTAGGTGAGTTGCGGTGCGGGGTTCACGAAGGAGCAGCTTCGCTCAGATTGGCTGCGTCAGTGACGGGCGGAGAACATGTCTCGCCGATACAAACATAGGCCGTGGGCTTGCCGTCTTTCTGAGCCTTCCCGCCTGCCGGATGACTTGCGGGCAACGCGGCGTCGGGCGCGATTACGGACAGAACGAGGTTGGGCGATGCCAAACCATAGGCCGCTTGGACGAGTTGCCGGGTCGTCGCGTCGCCGCGGTCGCCGATGACGGCGATCTGCACGGGCTTCAACCAGAGATCGACGTTATTGAGGAAGGTGGTGAGGGCGAAGAAGTTGCGCGCGATCTCCGGCGTGAAGGCGTCGATCAGCTGGTGCGCGCGCGCGCGGTAGTCCTCTTCGCCGGTGTGGAAGTAGAGGCGCGCGAGGACGCCGACCATCGTGCCGTTGCCCGACGGCACCGCGTTATCGTGGGCGTTGCGCGGGCGCGCGATGAGCTGTTCACCGTCGGACGCGGTCTGGCAGTAGCCGCCCTGCGCATCGTCCCAGAAGAACGTGTCGAGGGTTGTTGTCCAGGCGCGGGCGCGGTCGAGATATTTCGCGTCGCCCGCGATCTCGAATAGCGCCAAGGATGCGTCCGCCATGTTGGCGTAGTCCTCGAGCATGCCTGAATTGCGCACCTTGCCGTCACGTGCGGCGTGCCACAGGCGATCACCGTCGCTCATCTTCTCGGCAACAAAGTCCCAGGCGCGCTGCGCGGCGGCGAGCCAGCCCGGTTCCTCGAACACCGCGGCGGCGCGCGCCATTGCGGCGATCATCAGGCCGTTCCAGTCGGCCAGCACCTTGTCGTCCCAGCCCGGGCGCACGCGCTGTTCGCGCACCTCGTAGAGCACGTTGCAGGCGCGTGCGAGGTCGCCTTCGTATTGCGGATCGTTCAGCGCCATCGCGTGGCTGCGGTTGAGGATGGTCTTGCCTTCCCAGTTGCCCTCCGCGGTGACGCCGTAGGCCTGCTTGAACACGCCGGCATCGACGCCGAGGGCCGCGTCGATCTCGCTTTCGCTCCAGACGTAGTACTTGCCTTCCTCGCCTTCGGAGTCGGCATCGAGCGAGGCGGCGAAGCCGCCGCCGCCCGCGACCATCTCGCGCAAGGTCCAGCCCACGGTTTCGCGGATGCGCGTTTCGTAGAGGCGTGACGCATTGCTCAACCACACCTGCGTCATCAGGTCGATCAGCAGTGCATTGTCGTAGAGCATCTTCTCGAAGTGCGGCACCAGCCAGGCCGCGTCGGTGGCGTAGCGCGCATAGCCACCGCCGACATGATCGTAGATCCCGCCCTGCGCCATCTGGTCGAGCGAGATCTGCACCGCATCGGCGAACTGCGTGTTGCCGGTGCGCAGGTGCGCGCGCCACAGGAAGTCGAGCGCAAAGGTCTGCGGGAATTTCGGCGCGCCGCCGAGGCCGCCGAGCGTCATGTCGATGTTGCCGACGAGACGACCCGCCATGTCGTCGAGCAGATCGGCGGTGAGTTGCGGCACGTCGTCGGCTTGCTCGGTGCGCCCCATCTTCTGCAGGCCGGCGACCAGCGCGGTGGTGTTCTTGGCGACGGCGTCCTTGTCGGTCGCGTAGGCCTTGGCCATCGCCTCCAGCACCTGCGGGAACGACGGGCGGCCCCAGCGCGGCTCCGGCGGGAAATACGTGCCGCCCCAGTAGGGCTCGGCGTCGGGCGTGAGGAACATGGTGAGCGGCCAGCCGCCCTGTTCGCCCAGCATGTGCAGCGCGTTCATGTAGATGGTGTCGATGTCGGGGCGTTCTTCGCGGTCGACCTTGATGTTGATGAAGTGCGCGTTCATCTGCGCGGCGATCTCTTCGGACTCGAAGCTTTCGTGGGCCATGACGTGGCACCA
>JAYOEZ010000054.1:0-21253 GCA_038116985.1 Alphaproteobacteria bacterium
CCGCTTGAGTTCGTGGCCTGGACGAACGAAGAGGGTGGCCGCTTCCAGCCCGCAACGATGGGCTCTGGTGTCTACGTCGGCGCGATGGATCTCGATGAGATGCTCGATGTCGCCGATCGCGATGGCGCGACAATCCGAGATCTTATGCCCCGTACGTTGGCGGCCACTCCCAATGCCACGCGCCGTGCTCTAGGGGCGCCGATGGCGGCCTATATTGAGGCGCACATCGAGCAGGGGCCGATCCTCGAAATGGAAGAGAAAACCATTGGCGTCGTGACGGGAATTCAGGGCTGTCGGTGGTTCACCATCGAGGTCTTTGGTGCTGAATCTCATGCAGGAACCACCCCGTTTGCGGCCCGCAAGGACGCTTTCCGCGCGGCCCACGCGATGGTTGCAGAGATGCAGGAAATGACCGCCGATGAAAATGACATAACCCGGTTCACAGTCGGACGCTTCGATGTCGAGCCGGGCTCGCCGAACACGGTTCCAGGCCGGGTACTCTTTACCGTCGACTTGAGGCATCCGGATGCTGCGACCTTGAAAAACTACGGAGACAGGATTGCGGGCATCTGCGCGCGCAATGCCAATGGGTTGGAGCACTCGGTCAAGGAAACCTATTCCGTGCCGCCGATTGTGTTTCATCAGGATGTCGTCGAGTGCGTTCGCGATAGCACCCGGTCGCTGTCGTTGAGTCATCGGGACATGATCTCCGGTGCCTTGCATGACGCGAAGTACATGAACGACATCTGCCCGGCGGGGATGATCTTCGTGCCCTGCGAGAAGGGCATCAGCCACAATGAAATCGAAGCAGCAGCGGCTTCCGATCTGGCCGCGGGTGCGCGCGTCCTTGCCGAGGCCATGGTTGCATTGGCGAATCAATAGACATGAGCCGCGTTCTCCACGTCGGCGCCGCGCAACTGGGGCCGATTGCCCTTGCCGAAAGCCGGCAAGCCGTCGTGTCTCGCTTGATCGAACTCATGAAGGAGGCACATGCGCGAGGATGCGATGTAATCGCTTATCCCGAGCTCGCCCTTACGACTTTCTTTCCGCGCTGGTTCATGGGCGAGCAGGCCGAAATCGATGCATTCTTCGAAACGTCGTTTCCGGGCCCCGCCACCAAACCGCTCTTTGACACCGCGAGGGAACTCGGTATCGGCTTCCATATAGGGTACGCCGAGTTGGTGGAGGAAGAGGGGCGGACGCATCGCTTCAACACGGCGGTCGTCGTCGACAGGACCGGTGAGATCGTCCTGAAGTACCGCAAGATCCACTTGCCTGGGCATGCAGAAGAAGAGACCTACCGGCCCTTTCAGCATCTTGAGAAGCGTTACTTCGAGGTTGGCAACCTTGGCTTTCCCGTAGTTTCGGCCATGGGTGGCAACTTGGGTATCTGCATCTGCAATGATCGGCGATGGCCTGAGGCGTATCGGGTCATGGGCCTTCAAGACGTCGAAATGATCTTCATCGGCTACAACACGCCGACTCACAATCCTCCCGCGCCGGAGCACGATCACCTCACGTCGTTCCACAATCACCTCAGCATGCAATCCGGCGCCTATCAGAATGCGACCTGGGTTGTCGGCGTTGCCAAGGCGGGCCGCGAAGAGGGCGTCGATATGCTGGGTCAGAGTGCGATCATCGCGCCGTCCGGCGAGATCGTTGCCATGGCCTCTACGTTGGAGGACGAGCTCATCACAGCAAAGTGCGATCTCGACCTTTGCCGCTCGTACAAGGAAACTTGGTTCGCCTTCGAAAAGCACCGCCGCCCCGAGCACTACGGCCTGATTGTTGAGCGGACGGGCGCGCTACCGCCTGGCTCCAAATAGTACCGCGTTGGATCTAGGGCCCGCCCTTCCCATCGCCCACCCATCGACGATTCGTGAATGCACGGGTCGCTAGGTCTCGTGTAGGAAGCAAGGCTATGCGTTGGTTTGTTCTCTCTGTTGCACTTTGTCTCGGGTGGCCCGTGGTGGCCGTCGCCGCGGAGTGGGAGGTCAAATTCCTTACCGTACCTGGCGGCGTTTCGGCGGTGTTTCTCGACGGCGATCGTACGATCGTCGAATCCAGGAGCCGCGCCTTCTTCTCGATCGTTGCAGAGGGGGCGAAGGCCGTGCGCGCTGAGCGCTTGGGGGCCTATCAGGAACCCGTGATGGTGAGGCGACCTGACATGCTTCCCGATGGTCGGGTTGCTGAGTCGGACGGCGTCATCCGTGAGGCATACTTTATCAAGCCGACGAGTCGCTACCGCCACGGAGTTCTCGGTGATGCGATCGAGGCGGGCGGGGTCAGGGTGTTGCTCGAAAACGGAGAGACCAGCGATCTGACCCTTCCTTCCGATTCGGTTTTTGAAGACTTGAAGCCGCGACTTCATGACATCGACCGGGATGGGGCGCATGAGCTTGTGCTTGTACGGTCTTCTGTCGATGCGGGCGCAAGCGTCGTTGTGGCGGGGATGCGCGACGGTCAGCTTGAGATCGCCGCCACCGCCGAACCCATTGGACGGCCGAATCGTTGGCTCAACCCCGTCGGTGTTGCTGACTTTGACGGAGACGGCGATCTTGAGATCGCGATTGTCCGGACGCCCCATATCGGCGGCATCCTGATTCTCTATCGGATGGAAGGCGCAGAGCTGGTTGTTGACCATGAAGCTCGCGGTTTCTCGAACCACTTCATCGGCTCGCGTGAACTTGGGATGGCCCATATCGCCGACTACAACATCGATGGTGTAGCCGACATCGCGCTACCGAACGCCAGTCGGGATGCGATCCGCCTCGTGTCGTTCCTCGGGGGCGAGTTCTCCGAAATCTCGGCGCTGCCGCTGCCGGCCCGGGTTCAGACGGCCCTGCTGCCGGTAGGGGGAGAGGACAGCGGCGTCATCGCGTTTGGCCTGGCCGATGGCGCATTGGCGGTCCTGGTGAGGAAATAGCGGCCCAGCCTCCTTGATTTCACGTGGCTCTGCGTCGATCATCGATCGGCGATTGGCGCGATCGCTTTGGATTCCCGGAACCGATGACCGAAACGGACAAACTGCACGAGGCGGAGACGGAGATTCGTCAACTCCGCAACACGGTGTCCGCCCTTCGTGAGGAACTCGAGCGAGCTGAGTACGAAAAGCAGACCGTTGCGCAGCGTGCTTCCGCGTCGAGCCAGGACGAACTCGTCCAGTTGAAGAACACCGTCCAGTCGCTGCGCGACGAACTTGAGCAACTTCTGATGGACAAGGAGGGGGCCGTCCAGAAGGCGCGTGCAGAAGCTCAAGACGAAATTGCGCAACTCAAGGCGGCTGCTCAGGCGCTCAGGGACAGCCTCGAAGAACTGAGGTTCGACGCTGAACGTCGGGTCCAGGAGGCGGTATCCGACGCGGCGACCGAAATCAAGCAGCTCAAGGACTCACTCCAGGCACTCCGAGACGAACTGGATGCGGAGAGATTCGAGGCCCAGCGGAGCAGGCAGGAGGCCGTGGCGGACTCCCATAGCGAGATCGTGACCCTCCGGGAAGCCGCGCAATCCCTGCGTGACTCGCTGGACAGGACACGTGGCGAATATGAGGATAGACTGCAAACGCAGGAGCGCTCTCACAGAAATGAGGTAAAACACCTTCAGGAATCTGTTCGCGCCCTGCGCGATCAGTTGGAGAGCCTGCATGGCGATGCAGTCGGAAGCGACTGAAAAGACGAAGACGAACGGTCAGCGGCGGCGCCCCAAGAAGAAGACTGAGCCGAAGACTGCAGCCCCTGCGGCGGACCGCCGCAAGGATGTCGAAGCTCGTCTGCGTCATGCCGAAATCCTGCTCAGCGTTTCCAAGCGCTGCGCCTCGATCGAGTCGCTAGACGACATCCTGGAAACGCTGGTCGAGATGACATCCTGGGAACTGGGGTGCGAGCGCGGCACGCTGTTCCTGAACGACCCGCAAACAGGCGAACTCTATTCCCGCGTCGCGCAAGGGACCTTCCGGCGCGAAATCCGCATTCTGAACACCAGCGGCATCGCGGGGCACGTATTCACCAGCGGTACAGGCGTGATCATTCACGACGCCTACAAGGACGACCGCTTCAACCGTTCGGTCGATCAGCAGACCGGCTTCACGACCAAGAGCGTACTTTGCGTTCCGATCCGGACCGTGAAGGGCGAGGTGATCGGCGTCATGCAGTCCCTCAACAAGAACGAGGGCAAGTTCACCGAAGATGACCGTCATCTTCTGGAGCAAATGACGACGCAGGCCGCTGTTGCTCTCCAAAGCACCATGTTCGTCGAGCGCATGAAGGACACGCGCGAGAAGGAGATGGAGTTTCTCGATCTCGTCGCTGACGTCACCTCGGAACTGGAGCTTGGCACGCTGCTGCAGCGGGTCATGGGAGAAGCGACGCGTATGTTGGGCGCGGAGCGATCCACGCTCTTCATGAACGACGAAAAGGCCAACGAGTTGTTCTCTCGTGTCGCCCAGGGCGATTCCGGATCGATGGGCGAGATTCGCTTGCCCAATGGCGCCGGTATCGCCGGCGCCGTGTTTACGTCCGGCAAGAGCGTCAACATTCCGCACGCCTATGCCGACCTTCGTTTCAACCCGTCGTTTGACAAGCAGACGGGGTTCTTCACGCGCTCGATCCTGTGCGTCCCGGTTACCAACAAGGACGGAAAGGTCATCGGCGTCACGCAGGTGCTGAACAAGCGGGGCGGGCCATTTACGACAGAAGACGAGAGTCGCCTCAAAGCGTTTACTGCTCAAGTGGCGATCGCGTTGGAGAACGCGAAGCTCTTCGACGATATCCAGCAGATGAAGAACTACAACGAGTCGATGCTGGAAAGTATGTCGAACGGCGTCATGACGATCGACGAAGACGGCGTCATCGTGACTTGCAACAAGGCAGGCCTGCGCATTTTCAAGTCGAGGGCGGGCGATGTCGTTGGAAAGAGCGCCGAGTCCTTCTTCGTCGACGACAATGCCTGGGTCATTGATCGACTCGCGAAAGTCCGTGAGGAACGAGAGCAGGACATCTTCGTCGATGCCGAGCTCAAGTTCGGTGGCGAGACGATATCGTCGAACTTGACCTTCCTGCCGCTTGTCGGCGGCGAAGACGAGCAACTCGGCGTCATGCTGATGGTGGAAGACATCAGCTCTGAGAAGCGGATGAAGTCGACGATGTCGCGGTACATGGATCCGGGGATTGCCGACAAGCTCCTCGACGCAGGCGGCGAAGACATTCTCGGGGGGCAAAGCCAGACGGCGACGGTATTGTTCTCTGATATCCGTGGCTTCACCACGCTGACCGAGGAGTTGGGCGCTCAGGGAACGGTGTCGTTCCTCAACGAGTACTTCACCATCATGGTCGATTGCATCAGCCGGGAAGAGGGGATTCTCGACAAGTTCATTGGCGACGCGATCATGGCGGCCTTCGGTCTGCCGATTGCGCATGATGACGACGAGGACCGCGCGGTGCGGGCCGCGATCAGCATGATTCGCGATCTATGGACCTGGAACAAGGAACGCGAAGCGCAGGGGATGATGCCTGTCGACATGGGGGTCGGACTCAACACCGACATGGTCGTCTCGGGTAACATCGGCTCGCCGAAGCGAATGGACTACACTTTGATCGGCGACGGCGTGAACCTCGCATCGCGTCTCGAGAGCGCCTGTAAGGCCTATTCGGCGCGCATTCTCATCAGCGACCATACCTACACCAAGCTGCGCGGGACCTACCGCATTCGCGACGTCGATCTCGTCGTGGTGAAGGGCAAGACCGAGCCGGTCGGCGTCTACGAGGTGCTCGACTACCACTCTGACGAGACGTTCCCGAACCTCATGGATGTCGTGAACTATTTCAACGAGGGCATGAAGAAGTACCGGGCAGGTGAATGGGACGCCGCCGTCGACAAGTTCAAGGAAGCGCTGGCGCGGAATCCCAGCGACCGCTTGTCGCAAACCTATATAGAGCGCTGCAATCACCTGAAGGAAAGCCCGCCTGGCGACGACTGGAACGGCGTCTGGGTAATGACCTCGAAGTAGGGCCGCTATCGGCTCGCCGCGCGCGCCAACGCCTCGACGCCGGGTAGTTCCTTCCCCTCGAGCCATTCCAGAAAAGCCCCGCCGGCTGCCGAGACATAGCTCAGGTCTGTATCAACCTCGGCCATGGCGAGTGCTGCCATGGTGTCGCCGCCACCGGCAACGCTGAGGAGCTTCCCGTCTCGGGTCAGGGCAGCAACGCCTTGTGCGACGGTGCGTGTGCCTTCGTGAAAAGGAGGCGTCTCGAAAGCGCCGAGCGGTCCATTCCAGACAACGGTGCGACAGGTGCCCAGCAGGTCGACGAGGCGCCTCGCAGAGCTCGGCCCGATATCCAGTACCATCTGGTTTTCGGGAATCGCGCCGATCTCGACGGTCGAAACCTCGGCGCCGGGCTTCAGTTCGGCGGCCACAACGGCATCCACCGGCAGGACGATTTCGCACCCGGCCTTTTCTGCTGCGGCCTCCACCTCACGCACGGTCTCGACGAGATCCGGCTCGCACAGGCTCCTACCAATGTCGATCCCGCGCGCGAACAGGAACGTGTTCGCCATGCCACCGCCGATCGCAAGGTGCTGAACCTTGGAGACGAGATTGGTCAGGGCCGCCAGTTTGGTGGATATCTTGGACCCGCCGACGATTGCCGCGACCGGTCGTTTGGGTGAGTCGAGGGCTTGATGAAGCGCGACGAGCTCAGCCTGCATCCCTAATCCGGCGGCACTTGGTAGGTGGTGTGTGATTCCCTCGATCGACGCATGCGCGCGGTGGGAACAGGAAAACGCTTCGTTCACGTAGATGTCGCCAAGTGAAGCGAGTTCCTTGGCGAACTCGGGGTCGTTCGCTTCTTCGCCAGCGTGGAAACGGAGGTTCTCCATCAGGATGATCTCGCCCGGGTCCAGCTCGGATATCGCCTCCTTCGCGGCCGGGCCGATGCAATCGTCCGAGAATGGGATCGGAGGGCGTCCGAGCGCGTTTCCGAGGACCTCACGGACGCGACGCAAAGACAAGTCCAGCTTGAATTGGCCCTTGGGGCGTCCGAAATGGGAAATCACGACCACCCGGGCGCCGCGCGCCAGAAGTTGGCGAAGGGTAGGTGCAAGTCGCTCGATGCGAAGACCATCCGTCATGTAGAGGTCTTCCATCGGGACATTGAGGTCGGCTCGTACAAGGACGGTCTTGCCGTCGACATCGAGGTCGTCGAGTGTTCGTAGGTTTTCCATGTGGCCTGACGGTCGCTGCCGGACGGCGGGCACCATAGCGAGTCGAGTTGACCCCTTCAACGAGCCCGCCATTGCATCTCGCGCCCGCCCGGTTTCATATTCGACGGCATGACCCTTCTGATCTCCATTAGCGGCCCGGACCGACGAGGATTGATCGCCGGGGTCGCCGCCGCGCTTTACGATCTGGGCCTCAACCTTGGTGACACAAGTTTTGCTGTCCTGGGCACCGGGTTCGAACTTAATTCAGTGGCCGAGCTGCCCGCCGGTGTCGACATTGCCGGTGTACGGGCTTCCCTGAAAGCGCTCGATCATCTTGGTTCCTGCGAAATCGATGTTCGCGAGTTCGCCTATGACGCCACCCATGACGAAGCGGGCCTCGCTACGCACGCGGTGGTCCTTCGGGGCGGTGACCAGCCCGGCCTGCTGGCAAGGCTGACCGAGGTCTTGCTCGACTTCGATGCCAATATCGTGCGGCTCAACGCGGATCGCATCCCTGGTACCGATGACAACGAGTACGTCACATCGTGCGATATCGCCGTAGCCGACGGACGCGCCCAAGCGTGCCTTGCCGCTCTGGCGAATACCGCGGGCCAACTCCAGCTAACGTGCGAGTGGCGACAGCTCTAGCTGGCGGCCTGAATCACTGGTTCGACCGCGCGAAGTTCTTCCAGCGGGATGTGGCAGGCAATCTTGTGCCCGTTGCCTGCATCGACCTCCGGCGGTTCCTGTGTTTCGCACACCGAACCGATCTTGCGGGGGCACCGGGTATGGAACGGACACCCCTTGGGCGGGTTGGTCGTGCTTGGCGGGCTCCCTTCCAGGACGATCCGCTTCTTCTCGTAGCGCGTATCGGCGATCGGAACCGCTGAGAGCAAGGCCTCGGTGTAAGGATGGTAGGGCGGTGAGAACACGTCGACCGTCTTGCCCGTTTCCACGATCCGGCCGAGATACATCACGACGACGCGGTCAGCGAGATAGCGTACGACTCCGAGGTCGTGGCTGATGAAAAGAAGGGTCGTGCCGCGCTCGCGCTGAATGTCCATAAGCAGTTCGGTCACGGCCGCCTGGACGGAAACGTCGAGCGCCGAAACCGGCTCGTCTGCGACGACGACCGACGGATTTCCCGCGAACGCGCGCGCAATCCCGATGCGTTGCTTCTGGCCGCCGGAAAGTTGGCGAGGCTTGCGCAGGGCAAACTCGGCCGGGAGCTTCACCAGCGCCAGAAGCTGCTCGACCCGTCGGTGGATCTCTTGGTGGCTGGTGTGGTCAGGCGACAAGCGCCGGACCACGCGCGCGATCTGTGCGCCGACCGAATGACTGGGATTGAGCGTCTCGTTGGGATCCTGAAAGACCATCTGCAGCGACGCCAGCTGGTCTCGGCTTCGCTGCCGTACCGGCGTGTCGCCGATGGTCTCGCCGGACAGCGACACCGAACCTGTGGTAGCGGTTTCGAGACCCATCAGAACCTTTGCAAAGGTCGACTTCCCGCAGCCCGACTCGCCCACGATGGCGAGCGTCTCGCCCTTGTGTGCGGACATCGTCAGTGATTCGTTCGCCTTGACCTCGGTGATCCCCTTTCCCGAGATCAGTGCCCCGATGCTTCGATCGTGCAGCGTGTAGTACTTGCGCAGCGCGTCGACCCTGAGAACCTCCTCTTGGTCTGGGTTTCCGGCGGCGACGCCGGTGTCCGCCGAGACAGCATCGAATTTCAGGTCCTGCCACTTCACGCACCTGACGCGGTGCTCGTCACCGGCCAACGCAACGGCTCCAGCATCGCACTTGCCCGCCTCGAAGAAGTCGCAGCGCGGCGCGAAGTTGCAGCCCTTGGGGCGTTCGTTGGGCAGCGGGAGCTGTCCACGAATCGGGGTGAGCGGCCGCGCATCCTTGTCGGCATCGGGCAGCGGGATGCAATCGAAGAGGCCCTTCGTGTAGGGGTGGCGCGGCTCGTTGAACAGCGTCTCGACATTGGCTTCCTCGACCACCTCGCCGGAGTACATCACGTTCACGCGTGAGCACGTCTCGAGGACGAGGCCGAGGTTGTGCGAGATATAGAGCATCCCTGTACGGTGCTTTGCGGCCAGCGACGCGATCAGATCAACGATGCCGGCTTCCACCGTGACGTCGAGTGCCGTCGTCGGTTCGTCGAGAAGCAGCAACGATGGCTTCGCCATAAGCGCCATCGCAATGACGACACGCTGCTGCTGGCCGCCGGAAATCTGGTGCGGGAACGACGCGATGACCCTCTCAGGGTCGGGCAGGCCGACATCCTCCAGCATCGAGATGCTCATCTCTCGTGCCTCGGCGCGCGATGCGCCGGAATGATAAATCGGCACTTCCATGAGCTGATCGCCGATCGTCATGCTCGGATTGAGCGCCGACATCGGCTCCTGGTAGATCATGGCGATCTCGCCGCCGCGTAGCTGACGCAGCTCCGCTTCGGACAGGGTGGTGATGTCGCGGCCCTTGAAGAATATCTGCCCATCGACGATGGCGCCGTTGCGGCCGAGGTAGCGCATAATTGCCATGGCGACCGTCGATTTGCCGCAGCCCGACTCGCCGACCAGGGCAACGGCTTCGCCTGCATCCAGGCGCAGCGAGAAATCGATGACCGCAGGAATTTCACCGGCGCGCGTGTAATACGAGATGCCGAGATTGCGAATCTCGAGTAGTGGCGCGGTCTCCGTCGAAGCGTCAGTCATGCAGCGAGACCTCCCGAATCCCGTCCGCGAGCAGGTTGAAGCCGAGCACCAGCGACGAAATCGCGATGCACGGAATAACCGTCATGTGCGGAAAGGCCAGGGCGAGCGCGCGCGCTTCGTTGATCATGCCGCCCCAGTCCGGATCTGGCGGGGGCAGACCCAGCCCGAGAAAGCCGAGCACGCCGATCGTGATGATGACGTAGCCGACGCGCAGGCAGGCGTCCACGATCAGCGGACCCCGCGCGTTCGGTAGAATCTCGACCAGCATGATGTACCAAGGGCTTTCGCCGCGGGTCTGCGCGGCCGCCACGTAGTTGCGGGTCCGAAGGTCGAGTACCAGGCCACGCACGATACGCATGACCCCGGGCGCGCTGGCGAAGGTTACCGCAATGACGATGTTGATGCCGGAGGCACCGATCGTGGCGATGATGATGATGTAGAGGACGAGGACCGGGAACGACAGGATGATGTCGCTGACCCTGGAGAGGACGTCGTCGACCCAGCCGCCGAGGTATCCGGCCGCCAGCCCCATGACGATGCCGACGACATAGGCGCTGAAGGTCGCGATGGGTGCGAAGAACAGGACCGTCCGGGCGCCCCACATGACGCGGCTCAGAATGTCCCGGCCCAACTGGTCGGTGCCAAGGAGGAAGATGCCGCCGTCCGGCGCCGCTGCAAACGGCGCCTGAAACGGAACGACCTGCGCGTTGGGCGGAAATGGCGCAAGCACCGGGGCGAGCAAAGCGACGACGATCCAGAATGAAATGACGCCGCAGCCGACCATGGCAATCTTGCTTTCGCGCAGCAGCGCGAATGAACGCCAGGCATTGCCAAGCGCGCGGAGGGTCGAATTGGATGTCGGCACTCTGGTGGCGTGGTCGACCGTCATGCCAGGCGTATCCTCGGGTTGAGATAGGTGTAGCCGATATCTGCGATCGTCTGCGTGGACACGGCAACGAAGACCGCGACCATGGTGCACGCCTCAATCAGAAAAATGTCCTGGTTTAGCGACGCTTCCAGCAGAAGGCCTCCGAAACCCTTATAGGCAAAGAAGAACTCGACGACGATCACGCCGGAGAGCAACCAGTTCACCTGCAGCATGATCACCGTGAAGGGTGCGATGAGCGCGTTCCTCAGCGCGTGGCGGATAACCACTCGATTGAAGGGCAGCCCTTTCAGCACTGCTGTCCGGATGTAGGGGGTCATCATGACTTCGGCCATCGAGGCGCGCGTCATCCGCGTCACGTAGCCGACGTCGTAGAGAATCAGAACCATCGCGGGCAGGATGAGTTGCAGCGGGTCGAACCCGTCTGTCATTCCGGATGTTCCAGGCAAGATGCCGAGCGCAAAGACGAAGATTGCGGACAGGAAGACCGCGCTCGCGAACTCCGGGATCGACGTCGTGATGATGCTCGTGATCGAGATCGCGCGGTCAAGCACGGAGCCTTCGCGCATCCCTGCAAGCACCCCGAGCGTGAGTGACAGCGGGATCAGGATGGCGAATGTCCAGAACGCCAGGACCGCAGTGTTCCACAGCCGCGGCCACAGCACATCTGATACGGGCGCCTTGAAGCGCACCGACTCGCCGAAGTCGCCGGTGACGATGCCGCCCAGCCAATCGAGATAGCGAATCCACAGAGGCCTCAGGTAGCCGTTGGCTTCCAGCCAGAGCTGCCGTTGTTCTTCGGAGGAGTAGGGGCCGAGGACCTTTGTTGCGACCGAACCCGGCTGCAGTTCGAGAAGGATGAACAGCAGCAGCGAAACGATCACCATGGTGAGGACCATGAGCGCGAACCGCCGTCCGATGAATACCAGCATCCCGCTACCGTGGCCCTGTTACGTCTTGTGGAAAAGTCTGGGCCGGCGCGGCATCTTGCCGGGCCGGCCCAGTAACACTCGTCGCGTCGCCTACGGAGACTAGGCGAGCCACACCTTGTTGTAGTGGTGCTCGAGCGCGACCTGCGCGTACATGCCCTTGACCTTGTTGGAGTGGGCGACGAACACGGAACGCCAGAACGTCTGACCGATCACGGCGTCGTCCTGCAGGACCTTTTGAATCTTGGCCATCACCTTGCTGCGCTCCTTGGCGTCGACGATGGCGCCGGCCTCGTCCAGCAGACGGTCGAACTCCGGATTGTTGTAGGAGGTCTCGTTCCACGCCACCCCGCTGCGGTAGGCGAGGTTGAGGACCTGTACGCCGAGCGCACGATGCGTCCAAGACGTGAAACCGAACGGCGTAGACAGCCACCGATCCCAATAGGTGCCGCCGGGCATGATGTTGATCTCCAGGTCGATGCCAGCCGGCTTCACCATCTCGGCGATCGCCTTACAGGTGTTCTGCTCCCACGTCGGATTCGCAACGCAGTCGATCCGCATCTTGAGGCCGTTGGGATGACCTGCCTCGGCAAGAAGGCGCTTGGCTTTCGCGATGTCCGGTTCCAGCGAAGGTAGTTGGGCGTGTTCCGGATGGACCGGCGCAACGTGATGATCGTAGCCGGGCGCGCCGAGGCCGCTGTAGACGACTTCGAGGATGCGCGGGCGGTCGAGGCAGGCCTGGAGCGCCTGACGGACCTTCACGTTGTCAAACGGCGCTTCCGTGATCTTCATGCGGGCCACGCCGGTCTGCGCGGTGATGGCCTGCTGGACCTCGATGTTCGGCAGGCTGCGCATGGTCGGCACCTGCTCGACGCTGGTCTGGTAGTTCGCATCGACCTGTCCCGACGCGAAAGCCGCAATCTCGGCTGCCGGATCGTCGCCGTTGTCGATGTAGGTGATCTGATCGAGGTAGACGTCGCCCGACCAGTGCGCCGCATTCCGCTTGCGCAGCATGGCGATCTCACCGACGCCGAAACGCTCCAGCGAGAACGGGCCGGTGCCGATCGGATTCTTGGACCAGTCGCCGCCGTCAAAGCTGCGATGAGTGATCAGGGCCGGGTAGTCCGCCATGGATTCCGGCAGCGAGAGTTCGGCGCGGTTCAGATGGAAGCGAACCGTATGCTCATCGACCTTTTCCATGGCGCCGGACGCGGCGCGCGTGGTCATCTTGGGCTTGCCCTCTTCGTCCTTCTCGCCCGTCTCCACGGTCTCGGTCATGGCACTGAAGCGGCCCTGGTTCGACGAACCGGTCGCCGGATCGAGCCAGCGCTCGAAGTTCGCAATGACATCGTCGGCGCCGAATTCGTCGCCGTTGGACCACTTGACACCCTGGCGCAGCCGGAACGTCCAGGTCTTCAGGTCGTCCGACGCAGACCAGCTCTCCGCCAGATGCGGTTGCGCCACATTGTTCTTGTCGATGCGAACCAGCGGTTCGATGACGTGGCGCGCGACGTTGCCCTTCTCCGACCAGTCGAAGATCGCCGGATCGGACACTTCCTTGACGTTCATCGAGACCCGCAAGTTGCCGCCGAACTTGGGTGAGCCCTGGGCGTGCGCGCTGCGCGGCGTGGCGCCGGCCAATGCGTAGGCGGCCGTCGCGGACATGCCGAGGACGGCGGCGCTGCGAACGAATTCACGACGGTCGATCTCGCCCTTCTTGAGCTGATTCACCAGTTCGGGGATGTGGGGGTGTTCCTGTTTGTCGGTTTTCTGGGTCATCTGGTTCCTCCCTGTTGGGTGCGGTCCAATCGTGGTCGGTCCGTCTTACTAAGTGGCTTCTTAGTAAAGAAAAGTAATAACGGCTCCCGACTTGTCAGATCAAAGTAATGATGGGGGAATCGCGCTGATTACTTGTAGAAACAAGTATTCACTAATACTCGGCGCAATCTTAGGCTCGATTTTAAAGGCGTATGGCCGTGAGTCAAACCAACGGCCCGGAATTGCACGTGTATTCCGGCTAACCCCTGGAATACTGCAAGAAATTATGGATGCCTATTTCGAGGTGGCGACGAAGACGCCGTCCCAGTCCGAGGGTGGCGGGGACTCTCGGTAGCTTGTGATGCGTTCGGCGTAGAGGTCGTAGAGGCCGTCCATCCCGCCGAGACCTTCGTTTTCGCCCTTTGTCGCCTTTGCCAGAGCCCTGCATTCGGCGAGGAGCCGTTCGGCTTCGTCCCATTGCTGGCTGCGATAGGCGGTGATCATGGTCTCGTGTTTTTTCTCGAGTGCCAGGAACGCATCGGACTTCCGTTCGTCCGGCCCGCCGCGGAGTCCGTAGATGAGCACCGGCTCGGTCTTCCCCTTGACGGCGATCAAGTCGAGTTCCAGGGAAGCGTATTGAGGGGCCTCGCGGCGGGTCTCCTGGCCGATCACGACACCCATGCCGTAGTTCTTCGATTGTCCCTCCAGGCGCGAGGCGAGGTTCACGGCGTCGCCCAGGACCGAATAGTCGAAGCGCTTGTCCGACCCCATGTTACCGACGCAGCATTCACCCGAGTTGAGCCCGATGCCGATATTGATCGGGTAGTGCGGCCGCCCGTCGGCCTCGGCTTCCGCCTTCAACTGGTCGTTCAGGCCGTGCAGCGCCTTGAACATGGCCAACGCCGAATCGCAGGCATGGGCGGCGTGATCCGCGTCGTCGAGCGGTGCGTTCCAGAACGCCATGATGCAGTCGCCCATGTACTTGTCGATAGTTCCGCGCCTGTCGAGGATCATGTTGGTCATTGGCGTCAGGAACCGATTGATCAGGCGGGTAAGGCCCCGCGGATCGGTCTTGAACTGCTCCGAAATGGTCGTGAAGCCGCGGATATCGCAGAACAGCAGCGTCATGTCGCGCATCTCCCCGCCGAGCACGAGACGCTCCGGCTCGTCCGCCAGTTTCTCGACCAGCGCCGGGGACAGATACTGGCTGAATGCGCCGCGGACCTGGCGCTTCTCGGCTTCGGTCCGCAGGAAATTGAGCAGCGAACTCGACATGTAGACGAGCACGACCACGGCCGACGTATAGATCGGGTCCAGCAGCCCCAACTGGTCGCGATAAAGGTACCAGGAGAACCCGATGGCAGTGGCTATGCCGACGACGCCGACAACTGCGCTCCACAATGCGCCGAGGCGCGGCAGAATGAGCACGAGGATGAGGCCGAGTAGGATTAGATAGAGAATCTCGGCGCCGTCCGCCCAGTCGGGCCGCTCGAGAAAGTGGTTCAGAAGGATTTGCTCGACAGCCTGAACGTGGACCTCGACGCCTGGCGCCGCCGGGTTCAACGGTGTCGCCCGGATATCGAACAAGCCAGCCGCCGATGTCCCAACGAAGATGATCTGGCCCTCGACAGACGAGGGGTCGAAGTCGGCGCTGAACACTTTCCATGCCGGAATGCGACGTTCGGGGACGCTCTCGGTGAAGTGAATCCACATGCGCCCGTTTGGACCGGTTGGGATCTCGAAGCGGCCGATTTTGACGTTGTTCAGGCCGGTGCGAACGCCGCCATAGCCGACCTCGCCGCTCGCGCCGGTTGTCTTGATGATGTAGGTGCTGGCGCCCTGGATCACGCGCATGACTTCGGCCGACAGGGACGGGTAGGGCTGGCCTTCGCCTTCAAGGCGGAGAAACAGCGGGACCCGCCGAACAATGCCGTCGCGTTCTGGCACAAGGTTGAAGCTACCGTTGCCTGACGCATTCTCGGTCAGGGCCGTGAGGTTTTCCACAGCGCCGGAGAAGCCGAACAGATAGTTGACCGGGTCGTCCCCGCCGAACGCGAACGAAGCCTTCCGCGCGGGCACCCTTGGCAGATTGCCGTCGCTGGTCAATACGAAACCCGTGATCACCGGCGTTTGTGCGATGACGTCCGCAAGGATGCTGTCGTGGTCGGGCAAATCGTCAATGTTGGCTTTCAGCGCTTCGACTTCGCGCGTCAATGGCCAGAGATTGACGATATATTCCGGAGACGTCCTGTCCGGTTCGGCGAACACGATGTCGAACACGATGGCCGCAGCTCCGGCATTGGCGAGTTGCGCGATCAGTTGCGCGACGAAGGTCCGTGGCCACGGCCACTGTCCGATTCGCTCCAGCGATTCGTCGTCGAGGTCCACATACTTCACTGGCGTCTCGACGTACTCCCTTGGAGCGAGTCGTTGGTAGACGTCGAACACCCGCATCCGCAGCTCCTCGACCTGCGGGATCATCTGCCGGATCGCAATGGCTACGGCGATCATCGCCAGGGGGATCAGGATGTGATTGGCGCGCTGAAGACGTTTGAGCACTGTGCCCGCAAACTTGCTGTGGTTGGGTTCAGACTAAGCCCTCGAGGGCACGCGCACTAGGTATCGGAGAACTCGCGCCAGATGCGGTCCATCCCCTCATGGTTGCGCGCGAACGTCGCAACAAGGCCGGGATCGAAATGGCCGACCGCGTCGATCCGCTCGTCACCGTTGATGATGATGTCCACGGCCCTTTCGTGATCGTAGGCCGGTTTGTAGGAGCGTTCGGCGCGCAGCGCATCGTAGGTGTCCGCGATCGCGACGATACGCGCCGAGATCGGAATTTCCTCGCCCTTAACGCCGTGGGGATACCCCGAGCCATCCCATTTCTCGTGATGGAACAGCGCAATCTCCGCTGCCAGTTTCAAGCGATGCGAGTGCGACAGAATCTGAAACCCGAAGATTGGGTGCTGATCCATTTGCCCGCGCTCACTTGCGGTGAGTTCGCCGCCTTTGTTCAGGATCGCTTGATCGATGCTGAGCTTGCCGACGTCGTGGAGTTGCGCCGAGTAACGGATTTCGTCGCAGAACTCTTTCGGCATGCCAACCTTCTGGGCCAGGAAGTAGGCGTATTCGTTGACCCGGACGATGTGGTTGCCCGTACCTTCGTCATGAATCTCCGCTGCCCGCGCGAGCAGGCTGATGGACAATTTGAAGGCTTCTTCGGTCTCTTCCTGAAGCTGACCGATCCGCTCGCGCTGACGCGCCAGAGCCCTGTTGCGCTGCCGCAGTTTGGCGTTCTTCTCCTGGATCTGCTCCAGATTGTCGGTCCGCTCCACGTATCCGGAGATCACCGCCGCGACCTCCAGCAGTCCGTCCATCGCTTCCTTCGGAAACGGGGTGCTGCGGGATTTGCCGTCCGACCGCTGTGTCATCAACTCGATGATGGCCACCACCCGCCCCTGAAAGGTTTTTATGGGAATGCAGGCGAGGGCCCCGACTTCGAACCCGGGGGCCTCGAGGGCAGCGTTGAAGCCGTAGGGCTTGGTGACGGGGACCTTGTTGACGTCTTGCAGCGCAACCACTTCACCTGATCCCGCCACATACCCGGCAATGGTCGCCGCATTCAGTGGAATAGGTTCGGCCGGAGGGGCGCGCGATACGACCACCTCATTGCGGCGTGCGACTGGTTCGAGAATTCGCTCACGGCCACGGCGGCGCACGATGTACGCCGTCCCTGCGGTGGCCCCGGTTGATTCGCAACACTTGCCGAGAAAGCGGTCCAGCAATTGACCGACATTGCGCGGCGCGCCCTTTTCGACAAACTCAAGAAACTCTAGGACAGGACTCATTGGTGTGTCTCGGTTCGCCGGTGCGGGTCGCCGTTGTTGTCGCGCTTCAGGTCAGGTCTTAGCCACTGGTGCCAACAACATGGTGCCAGCCGAATCTTGGCGCAAGTGTTGGCGCATTATGGTTAAGGAAACGTTAATGCAGCCCACGCGGCACGGGGTTCCAGCCCAATACCTGTCGTAGATTGACCCTGCGTCAGCGGTGCGCAATCCCTTGGTCGGTTGAGGCGATGCGGCTATGGTTCCACCGGTGGAAAAACACGGGTGGGTTCTCGGACTTCAAGGGACGCCCGAAAGATCAAACAGACCATGGGAGGTCAATCCATAAAAAATTAGCACTTCTCGCCGCGGGACTTCTTTCCGCCGCGACTTTCGGTGCCGTTGGCACCGCGCAGGCCGCAACCCTGGACGATATTCGCGCGGCAGGTGCGGTCAAGTGTGGCATCAATACAGGCCTGCCGGGCTTCGCCTATACCGACGATTCCGGAAACTGGACCGGCTTTGACGTTGCGTTTTGCCGGGCCGTCGCGGCAGCCGTCTTCGGCGACGGGTCCAAGGTACAGTTCGTCAACCTGACAGGCGCAAACCGGTTCCCCGCGCTGGCCTCGGGTGAAATCGACCTGCTGTCGCGCAACACGACATGGACTTTCTCGCGCGACGTCGACCTCGGCTTCACTTTTGTGGGTGTGAACTACTAAGACGGTCAGGGCTTCATCGGCCGCAAATCGCTGGGAATCGGCAGCGCCAAGGAACTCGATGGTGCGTCGGTTTGCATCCAGACCGGAACGACGACCGAGTTGAACCTCGCGGACTTCTTCCGGGTAAACAACATCAGCTACGAGCCGGCGCCGATCGAAACCAACGAAGAGGCCCGGGTCGCCTACCTGGCCGAACGTTGCGACGTCTACACAACGGACGCATCGGGCTTGGCCGCAACCAAGACGACCTTCGAAAATCCGGACGACCACATGGTCTTCCCGGAGATCATCTCCAAGGAGCCGCTTGGGCCGCTCGTCCGTCAGGGCGACGACCAGTGGGCCGACGTTGCGCGTTGGACCCTCAACGTGCTGGTGGCGGCCGAGGAATACGGGGTCACACAAGCCAACGTCGCCCAGATGGCGGCCGGGACGGACAATCCCGAAGTGAACCGTATGCTCGGTTCCGAAGGCTCGCTTGGCGAAATGCTGGGCCTGCAGAAGGATTGGGCTGTCAACGTCATCAAGGCCGTGGGCAACTATGGGGAGATCTTTGATCGCTTCCTGGGAACCAACACGGCGCTTGGTCTCGAGCGTGGCCAGAATGCGCTCTACACCAAGGGCGGTCTCCTCTACGCGCCGCCGATGCGCTAGGGCTTACGAGCCTCCCGTCCTTCAGAGGACGGGAGGCTCACTTCTTTCGGATTGATAGCCGGACGTTAGGTCCGACATGTCGAGCGTCAGCGACGCATCAGGGTTCCGGCTCGGCCGGGCGCTGAGCGACGAACGCGCACGCAGTGCGATTTTCCAGCTCCTGGTGGTTCTGGGGCTGGCTCTGCTCGTCGCCTTCATCGTTTTCAACACGATTGCGAATCTGCAGGCGCGCGGGCTGCAACCCGGTTTCGGATTCCTCAGCGATCCCGCGTTCTTCGACATCAATCAGAACCTGATCCAATACGACTCCCAGTCGACCTTCGGGCGGGCCCTGCTCGTCGGCCTTCTCAATACGCTCCTTGTTTCAGCACTGGGAATTATCGCCGCAACGGTAATCGGCTTCGTCGCAGGCGTGCTGCGGCTCTCGAACAACTGGCTCGTGAGCCGCATGATCACCGTGTACGTCGAGTTTACCCGCAACGTTCCGGTGCTCCTGCAGATCATCTTCTGGTGGTCGATTCTGACCACGCTACCTCGTGTGCGCGACAGTCTGTCGATTGGCGGCACCATTTTCCTCAACAACCGAGGCTTCCGCATGCCCGCGCCGATCTTCGAGGACGGCTTTGCCTGGGTGATCGTGTTGCTGCTGCTCGGTATCGTCGCTGCATTTGCGCTGAGTCGCTGGGCCCGAGATCGGCAGATGGCCACGGGCCAGACCTTCCCGTCGTTTTGGGTCGGCCTCGGGGTGATCGTCGTCCCTGCAGTTCTGCTCTACCTGATTCTGGGCCAGCCGCTCGACTGGGACATTCCCGAGCGCACGCGGTTCAATTTCCGTGGCGGCTTCAACGTGACGCCGGAACTCGTCGCGCTGTGGTGGGCGTTGTCCACCTATACCGGCGCCTTCATTTCGGAGATTGTTCGCGCGGGGATTCTGTCCGTGAGCAAGGGGCAGACTGAGGCGGCCCATTCGTTGGGCCTGCGCCCGAACCTGACAATGCGGAAGATCATCATTCCGCAGGCCTTGCGGGTGATCATTCCACCTTTGACCAGTCAGTACCTCAATCTGACCAAGAACTCGTCCCTCGCGATCGCAATCGGCTATCAGGACTTCGTCTCAATCGGTAACACGACGCTGAATCAGAGCGGCCAGGCGATCGAAGTTGTGGCTTTGTGGATGGTCGTCTACCTGAGCCTCAGTCTGGGTACGTCCGCCTTCATGAATTGGTACAACCGACACATCGCGCTGGTGGAACGATGACGGCCCAGCCCTTCTTCAGGCAGCCCAACGAAATGGTTGCGGAAAGGCCGCCACCCGCGGCGACGCGCGGTGTGGTTGGTTGGCTGCGTGCGAACCTGTTTTCGGGCTGGCTCAATACGGTGCTCACCTTGGCCGGCCTCTATGTTCTGTGGCTCTTCATCCCCTCGGTTCTGGACTGGGCGTTCTTCAATGCCGATTTCGCCGGTGACGACCGATTTGCTTGCACCGGTTCCGGCGCTTGCTGGGCTTGGCTCGATCAGCGGATTACCCAGTTTCTTTATGGGTTCTACCCGGACGGCCAGACGTGGCGGGTCAACCTTGCACTGATCCTCCTCATTCCGGCTCTGGCCCCGATCCTGTTCGACAAACTGCCAGGCGCCAGTCGGCTACGGTGGTTCTCGTTGGCCTATCCCGTCGTTGCGACGCTTCTTCTCATCGGCGGCTTCGGACTCGAGGAAGTACCGACGGACAAGTTTGGCGGCTTCATGCTCAACGTCACCGTCGGTCTCGCGGGCATCGTGCTGTCGCTCCCGGTAGGGATTCTTCTGGCGCTAGGCCGGCGCTCACGCATGCCGATCGTGCGCACGCTGTCGGTTGCTTTCATCGAGGTATTCCGCGGCGTCCCTCTGATCACGCTGCTTTTTGTGGCGGCGATTCTCCTGCCGATCTTTCTTCCCTCGAATTTCAGCCTCGATCTTGTCATCCGGGTGATCGTCGTCGTGACGGCGTTCGCGTCGGCCTACATGGCCGAGGTGATCCGTGGCGGGCTCCAGGCTGTGCCGCGCGGCCAGTACGAGGCCGCGCAGGCTCTGGGCTTGGGATACTGGCGCACGATGGGCCTGATCGTGCTGCCGCAGGCGCTGAAAATCTCGATTCCGGGAATCGTCAACACGTTCATCGGACTGTTCAAGGATACGACGCTGGTCATCGTGATCGGGCTGTTCGACATCCTCAACATAGGCCGCACGATGATTGCGAACCCCGATTGGCTGGGGCTTGCGACCGAGATGCAGGTGTTCATTTCGGTCTTCTTCTTCGTCGTCTGTTTCTCGATGTCGCGCTATTCGATCTATCTCGAGCGCCGGCTCGACACGACAAAACGTTAGGAGGACAACATGTCCACGCTGACTCCGGAAACGACTGTTGCGGACGCCCCCGTCATCGAGGTCAAGGCGCTCAACAAGTGGTTTGGACCGTTCCACGTCCTGCGCGACATCAATCTGACCGTGGCCCGCAAGGAGCGGATCGTGATCTGCGGGCCGTCCGGGTCCGGGAAGTCGACGTTGATCAGGTGTATCAACCGTCTGGAAG
>JAYOEZ010000055.1:0-20696 GCA_038116985.1 Alphaproteobacteria bacterium
TCACCGACGACACCTGGGACAGCGCGATCCAGCTCAAGTTCCTCGGCGCGGTGCGCATGGTGCGCGCGGTGCTGCCGGCGATGCGGCGCCAACGTTACGGCCGCATCGTCAACGTCGCGGGCAACACCGGGCGCCAGCCCCACCCGCGCCTGTTGCCGGGGTCGACCACCAACGCGGCGCTGCTGTCGTTCACCAAGGGTCTGTCGGAAGAGATCATGCGCGACGGCGTCTACATCAACGCGCTGCAGCCCGGCCCGACCCAGACCGAGCACTGGGACAAGCTGATGGCCAACCTGTCGCGCCGCACCGGGTTCTCGCCCAAGGCCTATGAAAAGGAATTCATGAAGGAGATCCCGATGCGCCGCGTCGCCGCGGCGGTCGAAATGGCGCGTCCGGTGATCTTCATGGCGAGCGACGTCGCGAGCTACATGACGGGGCGTTCGATCATCGTCGACGGCGGGTGGACGAAGGATCTGGCGTAAGCGCTATCCCGGCGGCTCGGCCCCGAACTCCTTGAACAGTTCGGCTTCCGTCACGCGCGGCGTGTCGTCGGCGAACGCGTAGCGCTTGGGCTGGTAGTCGACAAAGATGTGGCGATTGAGCGCGAACTTGCCGCCGTCGTCGAGCGCCTCGACCGACACCGCAGTGAACCGGTCGGGGTCGTTGGCCAGCCGGTAGAACAGCGTCGATCCACAGTTTCTGCAAAAGCCGCGCTCGGCCCACTTCGAGCCGCGGTACCAGGCGAGCGACTCCGCGCCCGACGTGATCTCCAGCGGCCCCTCGCTGTGGGCCGACATGAACGGCCCGGCGCTCCAGCGCCGGCACATGCCGCAGTGACAGATCGAGAAAGTGTCGTGCGGCATGCTGGTTGCGAATTGCACGGTGCCGCACAGGCAGCGGCCGGTGTGCTTGGTCGTGGTCACGGCGATTCTCCCTTCGCGACAATCAGGCGCATCATAGCGCGCCGGCCGCGGTGGCTCGGCCGCTGCGGGCTACGCCTTCGGGTACTGGTCGATGTCTTCCTTGCTGATGCGGAACTTGAGCGAGGGGCGGTCGAGAATGCCGTCGTACCATTCGCCGAGCGCAGAGAAGTCCTTCTTCCAGTCCCACTCGCCGTCGCCCGGTTCGAGCTTGCAGTCGGTGATCGGGTTGCGCAGCGAGAGATAGGACAGGCCGCCCGCCGTGGTGACGTGGGCGATGTGGAAGACCTTCGGGTTCTTGAGCCAGCCCTTGGCGTCCTCGTTCAGGAGCTTCAGCGCCAGCATGATCTTGCGCCGCTCGCGCAGCATGTAGGCCTTGTTCCAGACATCCTTGTCGCGCCAGCTCTCGACGCGGATCAGCGTCGTCGCGTCGAACACGCCGTCCGAGGTGATCATCTGGCGGCGCACTTCCCACTGCGTATCGTCCTTGGGGAACAGCGGCGCTGTCTTGTTGAACGAATCGAGGTATTCGCAGATCAGCAGGCCGCCGAACAGCGGCTTGCCGTCGTCCATGATGAAGGACGGCACCTTGCCGAGCGGATTGTACTTCCAGATCTCGGTGTCCTCGTCGAAGGGCACCTGGCGCTCCATGTGCAGCTTGTCGAGGACGCCGGCCTCGTAGGCGGTGACCAGCACCTTGTGGATGTAGTCGGGGTTGGGCGTGAAGATGAGCTTCATGTCGGCGGTTCCTTGTCGTGCTGGTTGTCTAGAGCTTGCTGAGATCGGGCGTGCCGGCTTCCGGTACGATGATGCGCACGTCCTGTTCGACAATGAATTCGCGCGCCTTTTTCACGTAGTCCTGGAAGTCCGGATCGGCCGCGCATTCGGCGCGGCGGCGCTGGCGTTCGTCGAGACTTTCGTAGCCCCAGAGATGAATGATGCGGTTGGTGTTGCCGACTTCCTCACGGAACATGCCGATGAAGTTGCCGAGGATGCGCTTCTGCACGTCGCGGCCCTCTTCGGCGAACAGCTTGAGGAACAGCGGCACGGTGCCGGGCTTCAGCGTATAGGCGCGGTAGTCGATGAACATGAATCCTCCCCGAATCGCGTTCTCGTCGGGCGCCAATCTAGGGGGCCAGGCGCGGGTGCGCGAGGCCCTTCGTCGCCGCTGCACGTCAGGCGAAAAGAAGGGCGCCGCGGTCGACGGCGCCCTTTAGTGGCCCGAACAGGGAGGTTGTGCCGCCGGGTTTGGACGGCTTCGGGAGAGAGATGGCGTACAGGCCGGGTGCGACAGTGCGGTGACGGCATTCGGACAGCCGGGTGACGCGTGGGCCTGCGTCTTCTGCTAGGCTGCGCGAATCAAACGAACGCGAAGAGGGAGGTTCTCCGATGGCGAAAGAGATTTTCGTGGCATACGGCGTCGACGTGGACGCGGTGGCCGGCTGGCTTGGGTCGTATGGCGGCGAGGATTCGCCGCTCGACATCTCGCGCGGCATGTTTTCGGGAGAGGTGGGAAGTCCGCGGCTGCTCGACCTGTTCGACCGTTGGGGCATCAAGACGACCTGGTTCATTCCCGGCCATTCGATCGAGACCTTTCCCAAGGAGATGAAGGAGGTCCACAAGCGCGGCCACGAGATCGGTGTGCACGGCTACAGCCACGAAAACCCGATCGCCATGACTCGCGAGCAAGAAACCGTCGTGCTCGACAAGTGCATCGACTTGATCAAGAAGCTGACCGGCAAGAAGCCGCGCGGCTACGTCGCGCCTTGGTGGGAGTTCTCGAACGTCACCAACGAGTTGCTGCTTGAGCGCGGCATTCTCTACGACCACTCCCTGATGCACCACGACTTCCAGCCGCACTACGTGCGGGTCGGCGATTCGTGGACGCCGATCGACTATTCCCAGCACCCCGACGCCTGGATGAAACCGTTGAAGCGCGGCAAGGAAACCGATCTCGTCGAAATTCCGGCGAGTTGGTACACCGACGATTTGCCGCCGATGATGTTCATCAAGAAGGCGCCGAACAGCCACGGCTTCGTCAATCCACGCGACATCGAGGAGATGTGGCGCGACCAGTTCGACTGGGTCTATCGCGAGTACGACTACGCGGTATTCACCATGACGATTCATCCCGACGTGTCGGGCCGCCCGCAGGTCCTGATGATGCACGAGCGCCTGCACGAGCACATCGCGCGTCACCCCGGCGTGCGCTTCTGTACGTTCGAGGAAATCGCCAAGGACTTCATCAAGCGCAGCCCGCGCAAGGGCGGCAAGAAGAAGTAGGTTCGGTGATGCCCGAGGCCCTCTCCCGGAGAAGGAGGAGGGCCTCGTCATTCCGGCGGAGGGAGCAAACGCGATGTGCGGCCTGTGCGGCATTCTGGGTCCCGATGAGCACTGGACTGATTCCGACGATTCGCTGAAGCAGCGTGCCGGCGCGGAAACCCGCCGGCGCGAGCGCGCTTACCAGGTCGCGCTGACCAATCGCGTGCTCGGCCACTACGGGCTGAAGATGGCCGACTGGCAGGGCGCGTCTTTCGTCGTCTCGAACCGCACCGGGGCGAGTGAGGTGATCGACCACTTCGCGGCCCTGTGGCCGACCGCCGAGAAGATGACCAAGACGGTCTGCGACCCGCTCGATCCCGGGCTCATCGCCGCCCTCGAACCAACATGAGCCGCTACGCGGGCTTCCTGCCGGTCAACGTCATCACCGGCTTCCTCGGCTCGGGCAAGACGACGTTGCTGAAGCGCCTCCTTGAGTCGCCCGACATGGCGGACACGGCCGTCCTCATCAACGAGTTCGGCGAGGTCGGGCTCGACCATCACCTTCTCGAACAGGTCGACGAGAACATTGTCATGCTGCAGTCGGGTTGTCTGTGCTGCACGATCCGCGACGACCTCGCGACCTCGATGCGCGACCTGTGGGAGCGCCGTGCCGCCGGCGAGTTCGGCTTCCGCCGACTGGTGGTCGAAACCACAGGGTTGGCGGACCCGGCGCCGATCATCTACACGCTGATGGCCGACCCGGTGATTCGCTACCACTTTCGCCTCGGCAACATCATCACCACGATCGATGCGGTGAACGGGCTGCAGCAGCTCGACCGCCAGCCCGAATCGGTCAAACAGGCGGCGGTCGCCGACCGCATCGTGCTGACGAAGACGGACATCGCCGACGATGACGAGGCCGCTCTGCGCGACCGCCTGCGCGACCTCAACCCGGCCGCGCCGATCTTTCTCGCCCAGGAAAAGTTGACGGCGAAAAAGCTCCTGACCAGCGATCTCTACGATCCCAAATCGAAGACCCGCGAAGTGGCCCACTGGATCGACGCCGAGGCCTTCGCGGCCGACGACCACCATCACCGCCATGACGTGAACCGCCATGCCGGCGACATCCGGTCGTTCTGTCTGACCTTCGACGGATCGCTCGACTGGACCGCTTTCGGCATCTGGCTGACCATGCTGCTGCAGGCGCACGGTGTCGACGTGCTTCGCGTGAAGGGGCTTCTCAACGTCAAGGGCATGCCGGGACCGGTGGCGATCCACGGGGTCCAGCACGTGGTTCATCCGCCTGTCCACCTCAAACGCTGGCCGGACGACGACCGCCGTTCGCGTATTGTGTTCATCGTCCGCGGGCTCGAGCGAGGGGCGATCGAGGCGTCGTTGACCGCGTTCAACGGCCTCGCCCAGGGCCGCGACGCCGCCGCCTGACTCCCGGAACCCGTGGCCCGAGTGCTATAAGGCTCGTCATGGACTTTGGTACCCTTACCGCGGCCGAGTTGGGCCGCGCGATGCGCGATCGCAAGACCGACCCCGTCGAGGTCGCCGACTATTTCATTGCTCGGATCACCAACGCCGACGATCAGTCGGTGTTTACCACCGTCACCGCCGAGCGTGCCCGCGAGGAAGCGCAGGCAAGTGCGGCGCGCTACGCCAAGGGGCATCCCCTCGGCCCGCTCGACGGCGTGCCTGTCGCCTGGAAGGACCTCGTCGACGTGCGCGGCGCGCCGACGACCTGCGCCTCGGACATCTACCGGCAGCGCCAGCCGGCCGAAGAGGATGCGCCGGCGGTGAAGAACTGCGCGGCGGCGGGCATGGTGGTGCTCGGCAAGGTCAACCTGACGGAGTTCGCATTCTCGGGCCTTGGCCTCAATCCGCACTATGGAACGCCGGTCAACCCGCACAGCCCGGACGCGCCGCGCGCGCCGGGCGGCTCTTCGTCGGGTTCGGCGGTGGCCGTCGCAGGCGGACTCGCGCCGGTGGCCATCGGCACCGATACCGGCGGGTCCGTGCGCATCCCGGCCGCGTTCAACGGCGTCGTCGGCTACAAGTCCTCGCAGGGACATATCGACAAACGCAGCGTCCAGGCGCTCGCCCATACGCTCGACACGATCGGGCCGTTGGCGCGATCGGTCGAGGATTGCGTATTGATGGAGCGCGCATTGCGCCGCCAGCTCGTCGTCGTGCCGCGCGCGGCCGGACTGCACGATCTGAAGATCGTGGTTCCGGAGAATCTGGCGATGGACGATCTCGACGACGCCGTGGCCGCGAACTTCGATACGATGCTGTCGCGCCTGTCGACGGCGGGTGTGGCGATCGAGCGGCGCCGCTTCGACGTTTTCGACGCGATGTTGGAAACCGCCGAGAAACACGGCACGCTGGCCACCGCAGAGGCGTTCTACAATCTGGGCCACATCCTCGACGGTCCCGACGGCCAGCGTATCGACCGGCGCGTCGCGGCACGGATCGAGCGTGGCCGCACCCAGAGCGCCGCCGACTACATCGCCATCGTCGAGGCGCGTCGCGAGCAGAATCGGCGGCTTGGCGAAGAGCTGGAAGGATCGGTGTTCCTCGCCATGCCCACGGTCGCCATCGTCGCGCCGGAGATCGCGCCGCTGGACGCCGACGATGATCTGTTTCACACCACCAACCTAAAGGCGCTACGCAACACGATGATCGGGAACTATTTCGACCTGCCGGGGTTCACGGTGCCGTCCGGAGTCGATGCCCAGGGACTGCCGACGGGCATTCTGTTCAACGCCTTCACCGGCCAGGACGAACTTCTCATGTGTTTCATGCAGACCGTCGACCGGGCGCTGCGCGTCGCGTGATGCCATGGCCGATGCCAGCGAACCCCGGATCGTAGGCGGCCTGTTCGAGGCGTTTCACGCCGTTCCCGATCTCGTCGCGGCGCTGCGCTACTGGGAAGCGTTCGGCTATCGCATCGGCGCCGACGGCCGGCTCGATGCCGGAGACGCCAGGCGGCTCTACGGCGTCAACATGGGCCTGCGCTCGGTGCGCCTGCAGCACCGGGACGCCGATCATGGGCTGGTTCGCCTGATGGCGTGGGACGGCATCCCTGGTCCGGGTCTCGGCGTCGGGCCGATGCGCGGATTGGGCGCGCGCTGGACCGGGCAGAAGACCCTCAACATGACGCGCATCAACGACCATGCCGAGGCGTTGCGCACGCTTGGCGAGGACACCTGGATGGTGCCGCCGTTCTTCGCGCCCTTCACGCCGAAGGACAAGCTCGCGCCGTTCGCCGAGCCGCTGCCGGGCTATCGCGAGATGGTTATGGTGCGGGCGCTGACACGGCAGGTGTTCATCGAGTTCGTCGGCTGGGAGCTGCCGCTCTACGGCGCCGTCGACCCTGAGTGTCTGATGCAGACCAGCCAGTTCACCCACCAGTGCCTGATGGTGCAAGACGACAGCCGCAAAAGCCTCGCGTTCTACGACGAGGTGCTCGGCATGACTCGTGCCGATGAGCGCAGCGTGGCCTATCGGCCGGGCGCGGGCGCCAATACGATCTTCGACCTTGCCGAGGGCGAGACGTTCCACGGCGCCGACTTCGACGACCCGCGCTCGGACAACGCGCCGGCGAAGCGCCGCTCCGGGCGGCTCAAGATCATTCGCGTCGAGGAGGGGCGCCCGCTCGAAGACCTGCGTGATCTCGCGCGCCCCGGGCACCTCGGGCTCACCGGCTATTCCTTTCGGGTGCATGATGCGGCGGCGATGCGCGAGCGCGTGAAGGGTGCCGGCGCCACGGGCGTGACCGAGGTCGTCGCCGACGAGTTCGGTCGCCAGGCGTTTTCGTTCGACGCGCCGGACGGCAACTTCTGGACAGCCGTCGCCGCGTGACCGAAACGCAGCGCGCGATCGTTCTTGCCGCGGTGCTGGCGAACCCGGTGAACGCCGCGATCCTGTCGGCGCTCTCCGACGACATCCTGCCGAACTGGTATCTCACCGCGAGCAGTGTCTGCCAGGCCGTATGGAACCGGCAATGTGGTCGCGAACCGGCGGACGGGGTGAGCGACTACGACGTCTTCTATTATGACGACACGGACCTGTCGTACGAGGCCGAGGACCGTGCGGTGCGGCGGGCGCTGGCGCTTCCCGGCATGCCCGCGAACCGGCGCATCGAGATTCGCAACCAGGCGCGAGTCCACCTCTGGTACGCGGACCGCTTCGGCGCTCCTTGTCGTCCCTTGACGTGCACAGAGGACGGGATCGATCAGTTCCTGACGCGATCGATGGCCGTCGGGGTCCGGCGGAACGCCGACGGCGCTCTTCATGTTTACGCGGTCGACGGGCTCGACGATCTTGTCGGTCTGCGAATTCGTCCTAATGTCGTCGCCGGCCGTCGCGAGCTCTATGAAGAGAAGGCACGGTCATACGCCGCCCGATGGCCGGCGCTAACGATCGATCCGTGGCCCGGCTGATTGGCCGGGAGGGTTTGAGTGTTGGTGCGACCGGCTTAATGTCGAACGCCCGGCGACGATTTCATGACGGGGTTGCCGGTCCCGCGTTAGGGTTCAAGGTGATGCCGGATCTAACCTTCGATACTTCGGTTCTCGTCGACAGTGCGACGCTGGCGCGTGAACCACTCGCGCTCGCCGGGCTGCCCGAGGGGGCCGCGATGCGGGCCCTGCGCCGCAACGACGATGGCGCGCTGCGCAGTGCGCTGGTCGACGTGTCGGCCGGTTGGGAGAGCGGTCTCCTCGTCGGCGTGGCCGCACAGCAGGGCTTCGTGGTCGAAGGAACTCTGCGCGACGGTGATAGCGAACTTCCTGCGGGACGGTTCTTCTTTCACCCCGCCGGTCATTCGTTCGACTGGCGCAGCGACCGGGGCGCAACCGTCATTCTTATCTTCAACGGGCCGCAACGCTATGCGGGGACGACCACAAGCACGCCGCACGCGGATGCCATTACGACGCTCGATCCCCTGGACGCGCCGGTCACGCCGTCGCTCATCGATGGGAAGCTGTCGGGCGTCATTCGACGCGTGCTGTGGCGGGACCCCGAAACCGGCGCAGATACCAGGCATCTGACGATCCCGAAGGGTATTTCGGGCCTGGGCGCGGAATGGCATCCCTGCAACGAGGAGATATTCTGTCTCACCCGTGAGGCCGTCGCGGGCGATGCGCATCTCTTCCAGCCCGGATGTTTTCTGTTCAACCCGGCCTATGCCGTGCATGGCGGCAACCGGACTGTCAATGCGGCAGAGACTACGCTGCTCGAGTGGCACGACGGTCCGTGGGAGATTCACCGCTACACGGCGTAGCGTCCTACTGGACGAGCGTCCCCTGCCAGTGGCCGACGAGGTTCAGAAGGCGGTCCGGGTTGTCGAATTGCGCCGCGAGGGTATCGCGGTACCACGCTTCCTCGATCTCGCGCGACGGTGTCGCATTGCCGGGCGTCAGCGATGTCAGCAAGGCATCGAGTCCCGATCCCTGATCGAACTGCGCCTTTTTGCGCCAGACGATCTCCGACGGCAGAAGATCGGCACAGGCCTTGCGCAGGATCCATTTTTCGCGTCCGTCGCGGCGTTTCAGGGCGGGGTCGACCGTTAGTGCGGTTTCGATCATTTCGACGTCGAGGAACGGCACCCGCGCCTCGAGACCGTGCGCCATCGTCATCCGGTCGACGCGCTGGAGATTGAGGTTGTGGAGGCTGGCGACGCTGCGCCGCAGTTCGCCGTGAAGCGCCCGGTCATCTGCGATACCGCGCATGTAGGTGTAGCCGGCGAACAGTTCGTCGGCACCTTCGCCGGTGAGCACCACCTTGACGTGCTCGGCTGCGAGGCGCGAGACGAACCAGCAGGGCACGGCACTGCGCACCAGGTCGAGATCGAAGGATTCGAGGTGCCAGAGGATGCGGGGCAATGCCTCGGCAACGTCGGCGGGCGTGATGACGTGCTCATGGTGCACGGTGCCGAGGTGGTCGGCGACGTGCCGGGCCGCTTCGAGGTCGGCGCTACCGGCGACACCCGCGGAGAAGGTGTGCAGTTCGCTGCAGTGCCGCCGCGCGAGGGCTGCGATGACGCTTGAATCGAGTCCGCCGGACAGGAAGGCACCCAGCGGCACGTCGCTCTGGAGCCGTTTCTCAACGGCATGTTCGAGCGAGCTGCGCACGACCCTTGCCGATGTCTTTGAATCGCGCCAGCGGATGCGCTCGCCCGGTACCTCGTAGTAGCGCTGCATCGTACCGGTCCGGGGGTCGCGCAGGTGGCCTGCGGGGAACTCCTCGATTTGTCCGGCGAACGGAAGCAGCGCCTTGATCTCGGATGCGAACAGCTCGTGGTCGTCCGCTTGCAGACGATAGAGCGGCTTGATCCCGACGGGATCGCGGGCCGAGAGCAGTGACCCTTCGGCGCCGTCACGCAAGACGACAGCGAACATGCCGTCGAGGCGCTCGATGCCGCGCGATGCATAGCTCCGATATAGGCGCAGGACGCTTTCTGCGTCGCTGCGGGTCTCGGCCACGGCCGGCGGCAGGGCTTCCTGAACCTGGCCGAAGTTGTAGATCATGCCGTTGGTGATCAGCGCCGCGTCGCCGCCGTCGGCAACCAACGGCTGTCGGCCGCACTCGACGTCGATGATCGCCAGCCTTCGATGTCCCAGCACGGCGCGGCCATCCGGCGCCACGAACAGTCCTTCGCCGTCGGGACCTCGATGCGCCTGCAGGGAGAGCATGGTCTGGATCATGTCCGGCCGGACGTTGCCCGAGCCGGCGGCGATTCCGCACATGCCAGAGACATAGCGCTCGTGCGGCGGTGAAACAACCGCAGGCGAAATGACAGCAGCATGGCAGGTGGCACGTCGCCTATGATCGGGCCCGGGAGGACAGTCATGGCCTACAGCGAGAAGCTTGCCGAGCGCATTCGGGTCGCCCTTGGACACCGCGACGACGTCGTCGAGAAGAAGATGTTCGGCGGCATCTGCTTCATGTTGCACGGGAACATGACCTGCGGCGTCGTCAAGGACGACCTGATGCTGCGGTTGGGGCCGGAAGCGGCTGCCAAGGGGCTCAAGCAGAAACATGCGCGGCCCATGGACTTCACCGGGCGTCCGATGACCGGCATGCTCTATGTCGGGGCAGAGGGGATCAGGACGGCCAAACAGTTGCGTTCGTGGCTCGACAAGGCGGCGGCCTTCGCGGATACCGTTGCCAAAGAAGTAGGCCCGCCATCGCCCGGAGCCTCTAACATGTAGCCCGCCCCTGGCGCGCGGCGACTCCTCGAAAGCGCGACCGAAGACGGAGAGCGCCATGCCGCAAACCGAGATCAGTGTGCCCATCGCCGACGTCTACGTGCCGCAGGCCCGGCGCAAGACTCTCAATCAGGAAACCGTGGACACGCTCGCGGCGAGTATTCTGTAGGAAGGCCAGAAGAGCGCGATTTACGTGCGCCACGACGGCAAGCGCTACATCCTCGTGGAAGGTCTTCACCGGCTCGAAGCGTGCAAGGCGTTGGGTGAAACGACGATCACCGCGATGATCGTTCAGGCGCGACTCAGGTAGCGCCTAGATCCGCTTTTTCTCGCTGCCGTGAAGGCCGGGTCCAGACTCGAGGCCCAAGGCCCAGCGGCCCCATAGCGGCATATTGACGTCGAAGGCGACGCCGATTTGTGTGGCCATGGCCTGGACGTCGCGATGGTGGCGCTGGACGGGATTGTCATCCGTAAGACCTAGTGCGCCCATCATTTGGACCAGTCGGTGCGTCGCACGCATGCAGAGCTTCGCGATGAGCGCGCGGTTGCGCACGATCGCCGTGCGTTCGCCGTCGCCAAGCCGCCGCCTGGCCTTGCCGGCTTCGTGCAGGATTCGAAAGTCGCGTTCGGCGACGGCGTCGGCGGCGTCTATCTCGGCCGCCGATTCCGCGACGCGCATCTGTACAGCCGAGCTTTCGGCGACCCTGTTGCCGTAGATCGCGCCGCGCTTCTCACGGGTGATGGCAATGTAGGCCTCCAGTGCGCCTTCCGCGGTGCCGATGATCGGGCCGAGTGGGCTCGATCCTTGTACGGGCGCAAACTCCATCGCGTAGATGTAGCCGGGGTTGACCCCGGCACCGGGAGGATTCTCCTCGTTGAAGACGATGGAGGGCAGAACGCGATGGTCGGGGACGAACGCGCCGGGGACGTGGATGTCCTTGGTGCCCGTGCCGCGCATGCCGGCCACGAACCAGGTGTCCTCGATGTCGTAGTCCGCGCGCGGCAGCAAGACCTGATGCGGCTTGCCATCGAGCGGGAAGGCGGCCATCGCCCATCCCGAATGGTCGACGCCGCTTGCGAAACCGATAGAACCCGACACGCGAAGACCGCCCTCGACCCGCTCGGCGCGCGCATTCGCGCGCGGCACAGAGCCCGTGGCAACCAAGAGGTCGGCGTCGTCCGGCCAGACTTCATCCTGAGCGGCCTTCGGGAAACGTGCCACATGACAGGAGTGCTGGCCGACGACGGAGGCGATCCAAGCCGTGGAGGGGCAGCCATGGGCGAGGATTTTGGAGAACCGGTATTGCGCCCCCCAGTCCATCTCGAAGCCACCGTAGGCGCGCGGACGGAAAAACCTGAAGAAGCCGGCTTCGTGCAGCCTGGCGACGGTGTCGACCGAAAGGGTGCGACGCTTTTCCGTCGCTGCGGCTTCGTCGCGGAGGTAGGGCACCAGCGCCTCGGCGCGGGCGGCCAATTCGTCAGCGGTTGGAATCGTCATGGGACCTCCCGGATTCCCTATCGTTTCCCCTTTTTCCGACCTGCGCAAACGCGGGGACCGGCGCACGCTCGCGCCGGCTCACCAATCGTTGAATGACGCCTCTGGGCCCCGCGGGGATGGGTAGGCACCTATACCCTGTTGGTATGGATGTCCCGGCCGGGACATTCGAAGGAGGATACCTTGACCGGAAAGATGGACGCCCAGGCGGCCGAAATGGCGGGCTATCTTGTCGACCGCTACGGGGCCTTCGCCGCGTGGCAGGCCGGCGAGCTGGCCAAGGCGGCACACCGGCGCGACGACTTCGTGGGCGAGGCGTTCTGGTGGACGGTGTCGACGCGAATCCGTAACGACGCCGAGGAAGCGGCCTAGCCGAGCAACGCCCGGCGCTGCGCCTCCGAAAGTTTCTGCGATCCCTCGTTGAGGATGCGGCGCTCGGCGTGGTCCTTCCTCGACAGCAGGAAGGCGCAGAGGGCCTCGGGGTCTTTTCGGCTTGCCTCGCGCAACGCCCAACCTACCGCCTTTTTGACGCCGGTATCCTTTTCGTTCATGACGTGGTCGCACACGGCCAGCGCCTCGGCGACGTGGGCACGGCCCTTTTGCGTCAGGGCCGTCGTCGAGGCGACGGCGGCGCGCCTGCGCCAGGGGTTTTCGCTTTTCGCCCAGCGCTCCAGACGGTCAACTTCTTCAAGCGCGCCGGCGACAATTTCGCCGAGTACGTTCATCGCCAACTGATCGCAAACCTCCCAGTCCTCGATCCCGTCGATCAACGGATCGAGCGCCACGAGATGGTTGGGCGTCAGCGCTTTCTTGAAGCGCGACAGCAGGACGATGGCGAACAGCAACTCTTCGCGGCAACGACGACGGAACGCCTCGGCCAGAATTCCGACGGCGTCGTCGGTCGAGACGTTCCTGCGGGTGCGATGCCAGGCCTGGGCGAACTTGCGAATGGCCGGGACTCGCACACCGACAATGGTGACGCCGGTCGGCACCAGTTCTCGGATCTTGTCGCGATAAGCCGGCTCGGCCAACTGTTCGAGTTCGGCTCGAACGGCATTCAGCGTGTTCTTCGGCGACATGCGGGCTACCGGTCGACGCTTTCGAGGTGGGTCATGGGCAATGCGGTGCGGTGCACGATCTGCTTCAGCGAGAACGACGACTTGATGCTCGCGATGCCGGGGACGCGGGTCAGGCGATCCATCAGGAAACGCTCATAGGCCGGCAGGTCGGGGACGACGACGCGGAGCAGATAGTCGGCGTCGCCGGTCATCAGGTAGCATTCCATGACTTCGGGCCATTGCCTGATGCGGTTCTCGAATTCTTCCAGCGCCGTTTCGACCTGGCGTTCGAGGGTGACGTTGAGCATCACCGAGACGCCGAGACCGAGGGCGCCTGGGGCGACGAGGGCGACGTAGCCGTCGATGACCCCGCGCTCCTCGAGTTCGCGGACGCGGCGCAGACAGGCCGACGGCGACAGGCCTACGGCCTCGGACAACTCAACATTGGTCTGGCGCGCATGCTCCTGCAGTTTTTGCAGGATGCGCTGGTCGATCGCGTCTAGGCCAATATCCGCCATGATGTTGCGGCAATATCTACATATTTCGCATGAGATTGCGTAATTCTGCCAATCAACCGCATCTTTTGCAAGAATCGAAGCGGCTCGGTCGGCTAGAGTGCGCCTTTCGAGGAGGAACTCCATGGCCAAGACCGCATCGCGCCGCGCCAACACTATCGCCGGACTCGCCCCCGACGACTACGCGTGTCTGAAGGCGCTTGAAAAGAAGTCGTTCTGGCTGTCGTCGTGGATGATCCATCACGCCAACCACATTCGGCCCAACCGCGACGGGCTCAAGGTTGGCGGTCACCAGGCGTCGTCCGCCTCGTTGGTGACGCTGATGACGGCGCTCTATTTCAACGAGCTGCAGCCCAACGACCGGATTGCGGTGAAGCCGCATGCGAGTCCCGTCTTCCACGCCATCCAGTATCTGATGGGGCGTCAGTCCCTCGACAACCTCAAGAACTTTCGTTCCCTCGGCGGCGCGCAGTCCTATCCGTCGCGGACCAAGGATGTCGACCAGGTCGACTTCTCAACCGGGTCGGTGGGTCTCGGCGTGGCGGTGACGCTCTTCGCTTCGATGATCCAGGACTATCTGCTGACGCGAAAGATGTGGCCTGAGGATGAAGAGCCCGGCCGCATGGTGGCGCTGATGGGCGACGCCGAGCTCGACGAAGGCAACGTCTGGGAGGCGATGCTGGAGGGCTGGAAGCACGACGTTCGGAACCTGTGGTGGATCATCGACTACAACCGCCAAAGCCTCGACTCGACGGTATCGGACCGCCTGTTCGGCCGCTTCGACGACATCTTTCACACCACCAACTGGAACGTCATCACCCTGAAGTACGGCAAGAAGCTGCAGGCGGCCTTCGCCAAGCCGGGCGGCGATGCCCTTGAGAAGTGGATCGACGACTGTCCCAACTCCCTCTACTCGGCGCTCACGTACAAGGGTGGCGCCGGATTCCGCGAACACATCCTTGCCGACATCGGCAAGGTGTCCGGCATCAAGGCGCTGCTCGATGAGCATGACGACGGGTCGCTCGGCGATCTGATGACCGACCTTGCCGGGCATGACATGGAGTGCGTGCTCGAATCCTTCACCCAGGCTGATCCGGAGCGCCCCAATTGCTTCCTGGCCTACACCGTGAAGGGCAAGGGGATGCCGTTCGCCGGGCACAAGGACAATCATGCCGGCTTGATGACGCCGGACCAGATGGAGCAGGTGCGCGAGAAACTGGCGGTTCCCGAGGGCAGCGAGTGGGAGCCCTTCGCCGGCCTCGACGTTGAGTCCGACAAACTCGAGGCGTTCATCAAGCGTTCGCCGTTCCTGGGCCTTGCCAATCGCAATCGCGCGGCCGCACGCGTCGCAGTACCGGACAACTTTCCGCTGCAGGTCGGCGGCAAGGCCTCGACCCAGGAGGCCTTTGGCAAGATTCTCAACGAACTCGGCCGCAGCGAAACCGAACTCGCCGAGCACATCATCACGTCCTCGCCGGACGTCTCCGTGTCGACCAATCTCGGGGCGTGGATCAACCAGCGCGGCATCTTTGACCGGCTGGGGCGCGCGGACACGTTCAAGGACGAAAACGTTCTTTCCCCGCTCAAGTGGTCGATGGGCGCCGCCGGACAACACATCGAACTCGGCATCGCGGAGAACAACCTGTTTCTTTTCCTCGCTGCGGCAGGTCTGTCGGGCCCGCTGTTCGGCCGCCGGTTGTTGCCGGTGGGCACGCTATACGACCCCTTCATCATGCGCGGGCTCGATGCGTTGAACTATGCCTGTTACCAGGATTCACGCTTCATGCTCGTTGCGACCCCGTCCGGGATCACGCTGGCGCCTGAGGGTGGCGCTCACCAATCGATCAGCACGCCGCTCATCGGCATGGCGCAGGACAAGCTTGCGTCCTTCGACCCGGCGTTCACCGACGAACTCTCGGTCATCATGCGCTGGGGCTTCGACTACATGCAGGCCGACGATGGCGGGTCGATCTACCTGCGGCTGTCGACGCGCGCTCTGGAACAGCCCGATCGCGATATCGCGCCGCTTGCCGACGATATCGTGCGTGGCGCCTACTGGCAGGTGGAGCCGGCGCAGGGCGCGTCGCTCGCGATCGTCTACTCTGGAACCGTCGCGCCCGAAGCGATGGCGGCCCATGCCGAGATCATCGAAGACATTCCCGGTGCGGGACTTCTCGCCGTGACGTCTCCGGACCTGCTGCACAAGGACTGGACCAGCGCGCGCAGCGGCGAGACCCATGTCAAGAGACTGCTGGACCGGCTTGCGCCCAACGCGGCCCTGGTGACCGTACTCGACGGGGCGCCGACGACGTTGTCATGGCTCGGATCGGTGCGCGGCCAGCTGGTGCACCCGTTGGGCGTCGGCAAGTTCGGTCAGTCGGGCGACATTCCCGACCTCTACCGCACCTACGGCCTCGATACAGAGGCGATCCTCGATGCCTGCGCCGAGGCCTGTCTCGCGCAGATCGGCGCCTAGTCGACTTCAATCAGCTCGATCATTTCGCCTGCGCCGCCGTAGAACGTGACTTGGCGGCGGCCTTTGTAGGGCGGCATGTCGAGCACCATCGGCGCTCCCAGCCAATAGAGCGGCAGGTCGTCGAGGCCATGACCCTCGAAGGTGGCGAGTGCGATACCCGGCACCAGATACCCCTGTTCGCTACGGCGCTTGGCCGCCATGTCGGGATACTCGTCGATCTCGATGTAGTTCTGACGGGGCAGGTTGATCGTCATGATTCGGTGTCGCTCGTCGTCGCGGAGACCAAACGTATCGTTGACCGTCCGGATCACCGTCTTGAATTCGCGCCCTGTCGCGGCGAGGAACTTGTCGCGGTAGAAATCGCGCGCCTTGTCGAAATCCTCGGCGGCAACGACAGCGATGAACGGGCGATCGACCTCTTCCTGGGCCTCGGGGAGGTCGTAGCCGCCGACGGCTTCCTTGACCTCGGTGAAAATCAGTATTTCGCTGGCAGGCCCGCGCACGGACATGGCGCGCAACGCGCCGCCGGCGAAGGCGAGGTCGGCGGGCGGCGCGATTATCTCGAACGGCGACGTGCGGAGTCTGGCAGCAAGCGCGTCGACGTCGCGCACCACGATCTCGACGGCAGCCCAACCGAAAGTGCGCAGCGGCACGTAATTCTCGGGGACCGGTCCTTCCACCAATCGCAGACTGACCGCATCGGTGCTGAGCGGCGTCATGAGCGCGTAGCGCGAATCAGCGCTTCGGGGTGCGGCCCACGACTGTGCCAGCACTGTCGGGACATATCCCGTATCCGCCAGCCGATAGCCGAGATGGGTACGGTACGCCTCGACGGCCACCGACAGGTCGGGAACGGCGATGGTTAGGGCGACGAGCCGACCGAGCGGCAGCGCCGTTCCGTCGCCTCCTGCCCGGGCTGCCTCGTCCAACTATTCCTCGACGAGTTCGATCAACTCGCCGGCAGTGCCCGTCGTCACCGCGACGCGGCGCCCGTCATAGGGCGCTCCAGCCAGCGCCCGCGGTGGGGCGACGAACGGCAGGCCGACCTTGTCCAGCGAATCCGTGGCGAAGGAAACGGTCGCGATCCCCGGGGGCAGGCTGCCGGCATTGCGTGGCCGCTCGGTAGCGACATCCGGATAGTCATCGATCTCGATGAGGGTCTTGCCTGGCAATTTCACGGTACAGATCTTCATCGTGACGTCATCGGGAATACCCATTGCGGTGTTGATCAACCCGATCACGATGTCGTCGGACACGATGCCGGGTTCGACCTGGGCGAACTTCTCAAGATACCAGTCGCGCGCCCTCATCATGTCTGGCGTGCCCAGGGGCACGATGAAGATGCGGTCAATGAAGGATTTGGCGACGGGCAGGTGGGGCAGGCTGCCGTCGGCCGGAATCTGGGTGAGATAGAGCACCTCTTCAGCCTTGCCCTTGACCTGCATGGCGCGGATGGCCGAGGTCGTGCCGAGGTTTTTCGGTCCCGCCAGATAGGTGAACGGCGAGCCCTCGAGCTTCGCAGGAATCGCGTCGACGTCGGCCACAACGATCTCGAGCGAATGCCACCCATAGGTAGTCATCGCCTTGTAGCCCTGCACCGGCGGCGCCTCCACGAACCTGATCCACTGCCGCTCGCCGCTTTCCGGGCCGATGACCCTGTACCGGGCGCCGGCGTGCGCCGGGGCATTCCACACCGCGGCCTGATCTTCGGAGACTTCGCCCTCGTTCAGAACTATGTGGCCGAGATAGTCGAGATAGGGCGCGACAGCGGACTCGAGGTCCGGCGCCAGAACCGTTGCCCCGGCGACGGGGCCGAGAACCGCTTTATCGTTGGCCATGTGCTTCCTCCCAGAATTGCTGGCGCACTCTAGGGGAGCGCAAAACGAGCTGGCAAACGCCGGGTGGCCCTTGAGCCACGGGGCGTGCGCCGCCTATCGTGGTGGCTGGGAGGAAACATGACCAAATCTCAGGACTTCGAAGTTCGGGACATCGACCTCAGGGACAAGGTGAGCGAGGCCGAGTGGCAGGTCCGCTGCGACCTCGCGGCGTGCTACCGTTTGTGCCATGAGATCGGTATCGTCGATCGCATTAACACGCACATCTCGGCGCGGGTACCGGACAGCGACGGCGACTTCCTGCTGAATCCGGTCGGGCTGCTGTTCGACGAGGTGACCGCGTCGAGTCTGGTGCGCATCAACCGCGACGGCAACAAGGTCGACCCCGACCATCCCTACGACGTGAACCCTGCCGGCTACGTGATCCACGCGGCAGTGCTCAACGTCCGGTCGGACATCTTTGCAGTGGTCCACCACCATTCGCTGGCGGGCATCGCCGTGGCCGGCCTGAAGGAAGGGTTGTTGCCGGTCAGCCAGCACGCGCTGCAGTTCTACAATCGCGTCGGCTATCACGACTACGAAGGTTTCCCGACCCAGAACAACGAAGAGTGCGACCGGATGGCCGTCAATCTCGGCAACCACCGCACCATGTTCCTGCGCAATCACGGCGTCATTGTCGGTGGGCGCACTGTTGGCGAGGCGTTCTGCGTCATGGACGATCTCGAGAAGGCCTGTCAGGCCCAGCTGATGATGCAAGCAACGGGGCAGCCGCTGCATCTGCCGACGCCGGAGATGTGCGAACTGACGGCGCAGCAGTTCGAGGACATCGGCCGCCCGCGCGGCGAAACGGAATGGCCCGCCATGAAGCGCATGCTCACGCGCATGGGCATCGACTACGCAATCTGAGGAACCCGCCATGAAACATCGCGAACTGCGCTACGACATCGACTATCTGACCGCCGACGGCACCAAGCGCGGTCAGGAGCCCTGCACGGTGACCGTCCATACCGATGGGCAAAGGACGATCCGGGCGCGGTCGGAAATCTTCGACACCGAGATTGTGCGCGATGTGACCTACACGGTCGGCGCTGACTTCAGGCCGATCGACTGTTTCATCCGCGTCCGTCAGTGGGACAAGGTGATCGGCTCGACTTGGTTCCGCTTCGATGGTGCGATGGCGGAGTGCGAGGGATTCACGGCCAACGAGGGCCGCATCTCGCAGCGCTTCGATCTGGCGAAACCGCCGGAGTCCTTCATCACCCACGCGGTGTCGACCGACGTGTGGCACTGCACGAACATCAAGAAGGATCCGGCGCTGGGCCGTCAGCTGATCGATCCGATCCCGAGCTGTTCTCCGCTCGCCAACGGCGCATCGGGGCCGATGCTGGGCCAGTGGCCGATGACGGCCGAGTACGTCGGAATCGAGACCATCGAGGTGCCGGCCGGAACATTCGAGGCCGAACACGTCCGCTACGTCGAGCTGGATGGCTCGCTGTGGCTGGAGATGTGGTGCACCAACGACCCCGACCGCGTCATGCTCAAGATGTACTACCCGGTCTACGAGTCGAGTTACGTGCTTGCGCGACTCGATCGCGATTAGATCGTTCAGGGTCCGGCGAGCAGCGTCGCTGTAACGGTATTGGCCGGCAACGGCGTCGGCGCCGCTTCGGTCGATACGCTGAGGTGGCGGAAACGCGGTTCGCCGCGCACTGGCTTGACCATGCGCCAGCGCGTCTCGGCCGGTGCCGAAGCGACCGGCTCTTCCGCCATGGTCATCACGACGGACTCGCTGCGTGCGACCCCGGCGCCGGTCTCGTTCTCGAACAGGTAGACATGCGCATTGACCGACAGGTCAGCGGCCTCCGGCCCCTGGCCCCATAGGCGGCGCCATTCGGCGGTGAAGTCCTTCATGTCCTGGCGCTGCCACAACGCGTCTGCGTTCGCCACGTCGTCCAGTCCCATGAAATCGAAATGCGTGAACGGAACGGCCGAGCCGGCGTCCGTCACCTTCCAGTTGGTGTAGCGCGCGATTCCCGGCACACCATTGAAGAACGGATTGTCCACCGCGCGTAGCCAGGCGTCGTATTCGTCGAGGTCGATGCCCGCGCGGGGCGTATAGGTTAGAAGGATCATGGCGGTGAAGTCGGGAGTGTTCGTCATGCCGCGGTTCCGTTCATGCGAAGAGGAGGATAGGGGTGGACGCTATTAAATGGTCACGGTTCGCTTTGTACAACGTCGAGGATTCGGATCTCGATACCGCGCCCGACAAAACGTTTCCGTTCATCGAGGGATCGCGCTACAGGGCGGTCAATACCGGGATCAACGAACCCGCGACACAGATCAATTTCGAGGATTTCTACCCGGGTCCAGATGTGGTCTGGACCCTCAGCCATGACGAGATTCACTATGTCACAAAAGGGCGGGCCGAGATCACCTACCATCTGCCGCCGCTGATGACGGAGACCGGCACCGTGGTGGCCAAGGAGGGTTCGGTGTACCTGCTGCCGCGCGGCTGCCGCGTCGTATGGCGGGTGCTCGGCGACGAGCCGTTCCGCCATCTGTGCATCTGCGTCCCGAATCCGGGCTATCCGAGCGGTCCCGCGCCAAGCGTGGCAAGCGGCTAGGCAAAAAAATGGGGCGCCCGAAGGCGCCCCATCCAAGCCGTAACGACCGGGGTGCTTACGCAGCCTCGATCTTGTCCCAGGTGCCGGCGCCGAAGACTTCGTCGGCAAGCTGCTTGTTGAGCGGCGCCATCGCTTTTTGTGCGGCCGAAGCGTCGAGCTTCAGCACGGTGCCGGCGCCGTTGAGTTCTTCCCACTTGGCGTAGCTCGGGCCGAGTTCGTCGGCGACGCGCTTGGCGTAGAGTTCCGGCTCCAGCTCATCGAAGGTGCCCTGGATGATGTCCTGGTTCTTCT
>JAYOEZ010000056.1:0-19232 GCA_038116985.1 Alphaproteobacteria bacterium
TGCGAATCTCGTGGCTCTTCATCCAGTTGACGTTGCCCTTCAGCGTGTTGATCTCGCCGTTGTGGGCGAGCGATCTGAACGGCTGGGCCAGTTCCCACGTTGGAAACGTGTTCGTCGAATAGCGCTGGTGAAAGATCGCGAAGTTCGAGACGAAGCTGTCGTCGAGCAGATCGGGGTAGAAATTCGTCAGCTGCTCGGCGAGGAACATGCCCTTGTAGATGATGGAGCGACACGACAGCGAGCAGATGTAGAAGTGTCTAACTTGAGCCTCGATCACCCGCCGTTCGATGCGGCGGCGAATGATGTAGAGGTCGCGCTCGAACTCTTCTTCCGACGCACCGCGACCGTTGGCGATCATGATCTGCTCGATCTCGGGCCGGGCAGCATTCGCCACCTCACCGACGAACGATGCATCGACCGGAACCTGACGCCAGCCGTAAATTCGGTGGCCAAACCTGAGGATCTCGGTCTCGACGATCGAGCGGCAAACCTCCTGACCGCTGAAGTCGGTCTTGGGGAGAAAGACCTGGCCGACGGCCAGCAGACCCTTAGAGGGTTCGTGGCCCGTGCGCGCGACATGGCGCTTGAAGAAGTCCTGGGGAATCTGGACGTGGATTCCGGCGCCGTCGCCGGTCTTGCCGTCGGCGCCAACGGCGCCGCGATGCCATACCGCGCGCAGCGCGTCGATGCCGGCAAGAACGACCTCCCGCCGGGGACGTCCATCGACCGCCGCAATGAAGCCGACGCCGCAAGCGTCGTGTTCCTGCGAGGGGTCGTAGAGGCCGTAGCGCGAAAGGTGGTAGGCGTTCCTAGCCCACGCTTTGACGAACTCTTCTCCGGCCCGGTTTTTTGGCTTTCTTTCCTCGGTCGTCATCACGCCCCTCTTTGCCGGACGCTTCCGGCGCGCTCGCGGCTACCTGCCGCTTGTCCTGAATGTATTGGTGCATCGCGGCGGCCGCGTCGCGCCCATCGCGGACGGCCCAGACGACGAGCGATGCGCCACGGACGATGTCGCCCGCAGCGAACACGCCGTCGACGCTGGTCATCTTGGTTCGGAAGTCAGCGGAAAGCGTGCCCCACCCGGTCACCGCGAGGTTAGGGTCTCCGAACATCGTGGGCAGATCTTCGGGATCGAAGCCCAGCGCCTTGATGACGAGATCGCCCTCGATTTCATGGGAGGAGCCAGGGACGACTTCGGGAGTCTGGCGACCAGTCGCGTCCGGCGCGCCGAGGCGAATGCGGACGGCGCGAACTGCGCGGACGGCATTGTCACCGAGATAGGCTTCCGGCGCGGTCAGCCAGACGAACTCGACGCCCTCTTCCTGCGCGTGCTCAACCTCGCGCATCGAGCCAGGCATGTTCTCACGATCACGCCGATAGAGGCACTTCACCGAGGTCGCACCCTGGCGGACGGCGGTGCGAACGCAGTCCATCGCCGTGTCCCCGCCGCCGATCACGACAACGCGTTTGCCTTCGGCGTTGAGCGTACCGTTGTCGAACTCGGGGACAGCCTCGCCGAGGCCCTTGCGGTTAGATGCAGTGAGGAACGTCATCGCCTGGACGATATTGTCCAGACCTGCGCCAGGAAGGGCCGCGTCCCGCGCCTTGTACACGCCCGTGGCGATCAGCACCGCAGCGTGTTTGTCGCGCAATTCCTGCAACGACGCGTCGCGGCCAACTTCGAAATTGAGGTGGAAGACGACGCCTGCGTCGTCAAGCAACGCCGCCCGGCGGCGGACGATTTCCTTCTCGAGCTTGAAGTTCGGGATTCCGTAGATCAGCAATCCGCCGACACGGTCATAGCGATCGTAGACATGCACCTCGTAGCCGAGCGCGCGTAGTTCTTCGGCGGCTGCAAGACCACCTGGTCCCGCACCGATAACGCCCACCGATTCGCTTCGTTCCGCAGCAGGCTTCCGAGGGGTTACCCACCCCATCTCCCACGCCGTATCGGTGATGTAGCGTTCGATCGAACCGATCGTGACGGATTCGAAGCCTTTCTCGATGACGCAGTTGCCCTCGCACAAGCGGTCTTGGGGGCAGATGCGCCCGCAGATCTCCGGCATGTTGTTGGTGGCCGACGAAATCTCATAGGCCTCCTCAAGGCGACCTTCGGCGGTCATCTTGAGCCAATCCGGGATGTTGTTGTTCAGCGGGCAGTGGATTTGGCAGAACGGCACACCGCACTGCGAGCACCGGCTGGCTTGCTCCGCCGCTTTGGGCCGGAGGTATTGCTCGTAGATTTCGTCAAAGTCCGTTCTACGCTTCGTTGCCGGGCGCTTGGCCGGATAGGCCTGGACGACATCGACGAATTTGAGAAGGCTTTCCGCCATGCTTGCTCTCTCCCTTGGGCGCGTCTCATACGCGGAAATCGCTTCGAGTGCGAGAAAAAACCGCTTTATAGGTCACGTATACTTACCTTTATGTGTACCCTCTGCAGGTCGAGGACCGCGGAAGCCGTAGCTGCACACGGTATGCGGGGTATATATAGTACCGATGCGGACCTATAATTTTGGTGGATTGGTAGGGGACTCAAGGTGTGGTAGCTAGGGCTGCCTTGCCCACCGGTATGTCGTATGACGCTGCTTCACCTGATCGTCCTCGCCGCCGTCCAAGGCATCACGGAATTCCTGCCGATCAGTTCGTCGGGCCATCTCGTGCTGGTTCCCGCCGTGACCGACTGGCCGGACCAGACGCTCCTCGTAGATGTCGCCGTGCACGTCGGCACCCTGCTGGCAGTCATGGCCTATTTCTGGCGCGACGTCGGCGCCATCCTTGCCGGCACAATCCGGATCGCGCGGGGACGGCGCGACCCGTCAACCCGACTTGTCGGCCTGTTGTTCATCGGGACGATCCCGGTCGTCATCGCCGGCGGCCTCCTCGTCGCCTACGACCTGACGGCGTATCTGCGCAACACCCAGGTCATCGCCTGGACGACCATCGGCTTTGGACTTCTGCTGCTCATCGCCGACCGTCTCTTTCTGACAGTGCGTAAACTGCCGCAGATGACGCTGGCCCATGCTGCGCTCATCGGGTTGGCCCAGATTCTTTCACTCATTCCGGGCACGAGCCGCTCCGGGATCACGATGACCGCCGCCCGCACCCTCGGTTTCGAACGGGAAGATGCGGCCCGATACTCCATGCTGCTGTCGATTCCGACCATTCTCGCCGCTGCGGTCCTTGTCGGGATAGACGCGTGGCAAACGGAAGACGCTGGCGCCCTGCAGGAAGCGATCTTCGCAGGCGTTCTGGCGTTTGGCTTTGCCATCGTGTCGATCGCGGCGCTCCTTGCATGGCTGCGCCGAGCGACTTTCACGCCCTTCGCCGTCTATCGCCTCGTTCTTGGCGCGGCGCTGCTTGTTTGGATCTATGGGTTCGGGGGCGCAGCTATCGCGTAGGGCTACGCCGTGACAGGCCGCCCGCCCTTGCGAAAGCGTGCCAGATAGGAAGGCACGACCGCCTCGACCGGCGTCGCATCGATCCCAAGGTCCGCCAAGCCAGGAAAATCTCCGCAGACATTGTCGATGCGCAGGAGCTTGAGTTGATCGGGCGTGATCGGGGCGTTCGGTACGAGTTGCATGAGACCCGCCCCGATGCCGGCGAGCGCAAACGGCACCGGCACCAGCGGCCGCCGACGCCCCGTGTAGGACAGCACCAGTTCCATGATCTCGCGAAACGAGTACTGCTTGGGGCCACCGAGTTCGTATACCGGCGCCGGCGCATCGCCTACCAAGCAACGCACAAGCGCCGCGGCGACATCGCCTACAAAGACAGGTTGAAAACGCGTCGACCCCGCCGTCGCGACGCTGTCCCCAAACAGCGGCAGGAAAGGCGCGATGGTCGCGAGCGCGCCAAACCGGTTGAAGAACTCGTCCTCCGGCCCGAATACCAGGCTCGGGCGTACGATCTGAGCTGTCGGGAAGGCCTCTCGCACAAGCGCCTCCCCCTCTGCCTTCGAGCGCGCATAGGCGGAAGCCGACTCGGCATCGGCGCCGATCGCCGAAATCTGCACAAGGCGTTCGACGCCGGCGAGGCGGCTTAGCCGGGCAACACGGCCCGCACCTTCGGCGTGTAGTTCGTCAAATGTCTGGTGGCCCTTGTTCTGGAGAACGCCGACCAGATTAATAGCGGCCGTCGCACCGTTCAGAGCAGCCAGTACCGAAGTGTCGTCCCGCACATTGACCTGGACCGGAACGATCTGCCCGACGTCGCCGAGCGGCTGGAGAAAACGCGCGCGCTCGGGGCGGCGCACGCCGACCCGAATCCGATACCCAAGGGCGGCAATTCTTCGCACCAGGTGTCGGCCGATGAATCCCGAACCGCCGATGACCGTGATGATCCGGTCGTCCATCGCTTCCTCCGCTTCGAATGGCGCGGGCATCTTAGCTTTGCCCCTATGCCGGTCAATGCCGACGCGCTTGACAGGGTTGCGGGTGTGTCTTTACCAGTTCCCTTTCGTGCCCAGGTGGCGGAACTGGTAGACGCGCTAGCTTCAGGTGCTAGTGGCCTTCGGGCCGTGGAAGTTCGAGTCTTCTCCTGGGCACCACTTCTCGCCACCCCGGGCGACCTTCAAGGGAGGGTCCGATCGCAGCCGCAAAGCGACCGCAGATTCATCTCCACCAGGACGATCTGCCGGATGGACTCGACCTCGGCGACACCGTCGCGATCGATACCGAAACGACCGGATTGTCGTTGACGCGCGACCGTCTCTGCCTGGTTCAACTTTCCGGAGATGGACACAACTGCCACCTGGTCCAGTTCCAAGGTGCCAGCGACTTTTCGGCGCCAAATCTGACCAAGCTGCTCTCCAATCCGGGCAAAACGAAACTCTTCCACTACGGCCGGTTCGACATAGCGATGCTGCAGGCCCATGTCGGCCCACTTGATGGACCGCTCTACTGCACCAAGATCGCCTCGAAGCTTGTCCGAACGTACACGGATCGCCATGGGCTCAAGGATCTTTGCCGGGAACTGCTGGGCATCGACCTTTCCAAGGAACAGCAATCATCCGACTGGGCGGCGCGGGAACTGAGCCCGGAGCAACAGAACTACGCTGCGCAGGACGTCCTCTACCTTCACCGCCTTCGCGCACAACTCGACGACATGCTGATCCGGGAAGGTCGCCACGAACTGGCTAAGAAATGCTTCGAGTTTCTACCTGTGCGGGTGGCGCTTGACGCTGCGGGATGGCCCGACGACGACATTTTCGCCCATTAAGTTATTGCGCTGATTATTGAATTTCCTGCCTCGCAGGCGCATAACTAGAGCAGGTAGCGACGGGCGCCCGACGCTCGTGAGGCATAGTTCGACATGACAACCGGTTCCGGGGCCTCCCCGCGTATCGCAGAAAGCGCCGATAGCGACATCGCCATCGCCAAGGAGGTCTTGACCCAAGGCGCTGAGGCATTGCGCGAGCTTGCGACCGGGCTTGATGGCCGCTTTACGTCGTCCGTGGACATCCTGTCCAGAGTGACCGGGCGGGTCATCGTCGCGGGAATCGGCAAATCGGGCCACATCGCGCGAAAAGTGGCGGCTACCTTAGCCTCCACCGGAACCCCGGCGCAGTTCGTCCATCCGAGTGAGGCGAGCCATGGCGATCTGGGCATGGTGACCGAACACGACGCCGTGCTGCTGTTCTCCAAGTCCGGAGAGAACGGCGAACTTGCCGACATCGTGTCGTTCTCGAAACGTTTCAATATTCCCTTGATCGCGGTCACCGGCAATTCGGAGTCGACGCTCGCACGGGCCGCCACCGTCGTGCTCCAGCTTCCAGAGGTGCCCGAAGCAAGCCCGCGGGGCGTTGCTGCGCCGACGACGTCAACGACGATGATGATGGCGCTTGGCGACGCGCTCGCGGTCGCGCTGCTGGACCGCAAGGAATTCTCTGTGGACCGGTTCCGCATTCTCCATCCCGGCGGCCGTCTCGGTGCCTCACTGGTGCGGGTACGCGACTTGATGCGGACCGACGATGAGATCCCGCTTGCGCATCCCGACACCCCCATGTCGGAAGTGCTCTTGGTGATGTCGGCCAAGAATTTCGGGTGCGCCGGAATCGTCGATCAGGACACGGCGCTGATGGGAATCATCACCGACGGCGACCTCCGTCGCCACATGTCGGGCGGCATGCTCGATCGGCCGGCGGCCGAGATCATGACCCGCGGCGCGCTCACGGTCCCGTCCGACGCTCTGGCCGCGGAAGCGGTCGCACTGATGGCCGGCAAGATTACCAACCTCTTCGTCGTCGACGACCGGCGTGTGACCGGTATTCTGCGGCTGCATGACTGCCTGCAGGCAGGTGTCGCCTGAGTGCCGGTGTGAAGGCCGCGGACACCGCCCAGGACCTTCGCCACGCGCCGAGGGTGCGCGTCAGCTACCGCTACAGCCGCTTCGTCAGCACGATGAAAGTGGTCTTGCCGGTGACGGCCGCGGCGCTCGTTCTGCTCGTGATCGCATGGCCGCAGACACAAAGCCAAGACAGTTCGTTCCAGGTTTCACTGGCCGCACTCCCAGAGGGCGACGCAGGCGCTCCCGGCATGACCCGCGCGCGTTTCGTCGGGACCGATGCCAGGAACCAGCCGTTCGTCATCACTGCTGAAAGCGCGATACCTGAACCGGACAACGCAGAGCGCATCAATCTGCGAACCTTGCAGGCTGACCTGACGGTATCCAGCGGGACCTGGGTTTCGATGATGTCGGGCGGCGGCCTCTATGATCGTCCCGCCCAGCTCCTTAGCTTAAGCGACGGCGTCGATCTGTTCTCCGACAGCGGTTTCGAGATGCACACTCCCGCCGCCAACATCGATCTCGCCGCAGGCATCGCCAGCGGAAGGCTGAAGGTTGACGCCCATGGGCCACTCGGCACGCTTTCCGCAGACGGCTTTCGCCTGGAACAGGAGGGACGACGGCTTCACTTCAACGGCAATGTGCGAATGACGGTATGGCCAAGTCGCGAACAGTGACGGTATTGAGCGCCGCATTGGTGCTCCTTGTAGCCGCGGTGTTCTCAAACCCCGCGAATGCGCAGTTCCGGAACGCACAAGATACGACTTTGCCGATCGAGATCGCGGCAGACGCGCTCGAGGTTCAACAGGACAACCAGATCGCGGTGTTTTCGGGCAACGTGGACGCGCAGCAGGGCGAGATGAAGCTCCGAGCCGAAAAACTGCTCGTCTACTACCACGAAGGCAGCGGCGGTGAGGCGGCGCAGGCCATTTCGAAGATCGACGCGGAAGGTCAGGTGTTCTTTTCCTCCGGTAGCGAGACGGCATCCGGCGGACAAGGCACTTACGATGTCGACAACGGGGTGATCGTACTGACCGGCCAGGTCGTCCTCACTCAGGGCGACAACGTGATCAAGGGAAACCGAGTAGTTCTCGATCTGAAATCGGGCCTCTCTACCATGGACAGCGCTGCCGCCGGCGGCGACGGTCGCGTTCGCGGATTGTTCGTCCCACGCCGGAACCAGTAGCGTTGACGCCTTGTTAACCTAATCCGGAGAGAGTGAAATACGGTTACGAGTGGTTGGTTAATGGATCATCCAGACACACAGGAAAGCGGCGGCCCGCGCCTTGTCGCCAGCAATGATGGGCTGGTCGCCCACAACGTCGGAAAGTCGTTCCGAAAGCGGCCCGTTCTCAGAAACGTTTCGCTTTCGGTCGCACGAGGCGAGGCCGTAGCGCTCCTCGGACCTAACGGGGCGGGCAAGACGACGTGCTTCTACTGCATGACCGGCCTGATTGCGCCGGACTACGGCTCGATCTATCTCGACGGCCAGGAGATCACCGCACTCCCGATGTACCGACGCGCCCGGCTCGGCATCGGCTATCTGCCGCAGGAGGCCTCGATCTTTCGCGGACTCTCCGTAGAGAACAACATCCGCTCGGCACTGGAGGTGACGGAACGCCACCACTACAAGCGCGAAGAGTACCTTGAGGAACTGTTGGCCGAATTCTCGATCGAACATCTCCGGCGCGCGTCCGCCATGACACTGTCGGGCGGCGAGCGCCGCAGGGTCGAGATCGCTCGCGCCCTCGCCGGCCGTCCTGGCTTCATCCTCCTCGACGAACCGCTGGCTGGCATCGATCCAATAGCCGTCGGCGATATTCGCGACCTGGTTGCGCATCTGAAGGATCGCGGGATCGGTGTGCTGATCACCGACCACAACGTCCGCGAGACCCTCGACATCGTCGACCGCGCCTACATTCTTCACGACGGCGGCATCCTGATGGAAGGCGCGCCCGACGAAATCGTCGCCCACGAAGCTGTCCGGCGCGTCTATCTCGGCGACCGGTTTTCGCTCTAGGGGTTTGTAAAAGTGGCACTCGGCCAACGTCAGGAGCTCAGGCAGTCGCAGTCGCTGGTGATGACACCGCAACTGCAACAGGCCATCAAGCTTCTGCAGTTGACCAACATCGAGCTCAACGAATTCGTTGAGCAGGAGATCGAACGCAACCCGCTCCTCGAGATACAGGAGGGCGAGCGCCCGGAACGCGGCGAGTCCTCGCAGCCCGACCCGGATACTCGCGAGACCGACCGAGTCGATACGGCCTCATTGTCGACGACCGAGGGACTGCCGACCGACAACGAGCAGCCCCTCGACATGAACTACGACGATGTCTACGCCGACAACGCCGTCGGAGAAGGCTATCCGGCAGACGCAGGTCTGCGCGGACCGTTCGTTACCAGCGGCTCGTCCTACGACGACAGCGGCGATCTGCTTGAACAGACGGTCGGCGAGGAGATCAGCCTCACGGATCACCTCCTGGCGCAGCTCAACATGGACATCGTCGACCCCGTCGATCGGATGATCGGCTTCCATCTGATTCACATGGTCGATGACGCCGGTTACTTCGTCGGCGATGGCGACACTGTGGCATCGCAGGTCGGTGCCTCGATCGACGATGTCGAGCGCGTCCTGCTTCGACTCCAGGAGTTCGACCCGGTCGGCGTCTTCGCACGTGACCTCAAGGAGTGTCTTGCCCTGCAGCTCAAGGAGCAGAATCGCTACGACCCAGCCATGGGCGCTCTGCTTGAGAATCTCGACATGCTGGCTGCACACAATCACACAGCGCTGTTGGAGACCTGTGGCGTCAACGCCGAAGACCTGGCTGACATGGTCAAGGAGTTGCGACGCCTGAACCCCAAGCCAGGCCTGCGGTTCAGCAACGAAATCGCCCAAACGCTCGTGCCCGACGTGTTTGTCCGGACAGGTGCAAACGGCGGGTGGGTTGTCGAGTTGAACAACGACACACTTCCCAAGGTTCTTGTCAATCAGCAGTACTATGCTGAGGTCAATGCCCACGCCAACTCGCGCAAGGACAAAGCGTATATCGCCGAGCAACTCAATTCGGCGAACTGGCTCGTCAAGTCGCTGGAACAGCGCGCCCAAACGATCCTGAAAGTGGCGATCGAACTGGTGAAGCAACAGGACGCGTTCTTCGCCCGCGGTGTCCAGCATCTGCGACCGCTGACGCTGCGCGACATAGCTCAGGCCATCGAGATGCACGAAAGCACTGTGAGCCGTGTGACCACAAACAAGTACATCGCCACGCCACGCGGGACGTATCAGATGAAGTACTTCTTCACCTCCGCGATAACCTCGACGAAGGGAGGCGAGAGTCTTTCGGCCGAGTCGGTACGTCACCGGATTCGCGAGTTGATCGACAGGGAAGCGCCGAGCGCTGTGCTTTCGGACGACCGAATCGTCGAGATTCTCCGCGTGGAGAACGTGGATATCGCACGCCGTACGGTCGCAAAGTATCGTGAAGCCATGCGCATTCCATCGTCCGTAATGCGCCGAAGAATGAAGCAATCATCCGCGCTGGGCGCCTCGTAGACTCGCAAGAAAGGCCGGTTTTCGGCGGATCTGGCAACGGTTGACAACGCTTGGGGGCGGGGCCTATGTTCCGCGCCCATCAATGCCGGGCGGCGCCTTGAATACGCTTGGGACCGGCGCGAACGTCTAGTTCTGCATCAAATGTCAGCTTCAGTGTCATACCCACCGGCAACGATGTCGCCCTCCGGCGCGACCTGCGAGGTGCACGTGCGACCTGCAGCCAGTTCCAATCACAAGCACGGTTGACAATGGAAATCATCGACTTGCTGGGTGCGGACGCTGTCGTTCCAAGCCTTAAGGCGACCGGAAAGAAGCAAGCACTTCAGGAACTCGCGACACTAGCGGCACGCACCACCGGTCGCGAGGAGCACGAGATTTTCGACATCCTTCTGGAACGCGAGCGACTCGGCACGACTGGTGTCGGGCACGGCATCGCAATCCCACACGGCAAGCTGAAGGGCCTCGATCGCCTGTATGGCGTTTTTGCCCGCCTCGAACGGCCCGTGGACTTCGATGCGATCGACGATGAGCCTGTTGACCTCGTCTTCGTTCTGCTCGCGCCGGAAACGGCAGGCGCCGATCATCTCAAGGCGCTCGCGCGGGTGTCCCGACTGCTGCGTGATCGATCCCTTTGTGAAAAGCTCAGGGGAAGTGACAGCCGCGACGCGCTCTTCGCAATCCTGACCGAACAGGCGGCAACGTCCCACGCGGCCTAGCGGCAGTCACCCTGTTCAGCCGGAAGTGCTAAACTCATCGGCAATGCGGACACTCCTTCCAGCCTGCATCGCGATCCTCGCCGCCCTGATAGTGGCGGCTCCGTTGCACTCCGCCGGCGCGCAGCAGGTGCCGCCGCCCATCGTCCTGGGACCGCCGGTCGACTGCAAGATTCCTGAAGTGTGCTGGGTCCAGAACTATTTCGATCACGATCCCGGCCCCGGATCTGAAGATTACACCTGCGGCAAGCTTGCCTACGACCGCCACCGCGGCACCGATATCCGTGTCGCCAATCTCGCTGTCATGGGAGAAGGAATTCCGGTCATCGCCTCTGCCGACGGCGTCGTCGCGGCGATCCGGGACGGCATGCCAGATACCGGGATTGTCGACGCAACACCCGAGAGCATCCGGGGGCGCGAATGCGGCAACGGGGTTTCGCTGCGCCATGCCGACGGCTGGATTACCCAGTATTGCCACCTCAAGAGCGGCAGCGTCGAGGTCGTCAAGGGACAGCAGGTAAAGAAGGGCGACAAGCTGGCGCTCATGGGCCTCTCCGGCATGACGGAATTCCCGCATGTCCATCTTGAAGTGAAACACGCTAAACGCAGTGTCGACCCCTTCGTCGGTTACGAAGCGACCGGCAAGTGCGGCACCGCCGCAAAGCCGCTGTTCGAGGCTGCATTTCTTGAGAAATCGCCTTATGTCGAGACGGGTTTGCTGAACGCCGGCTTTACAAACAAGCCACCCAAGGGCGTCGAAATCCTTCGCGGCGAGCACGTGTTCGAGCGCCTGCCTGTCGACGCTCCCGCCCTGGTCTATTGGGTTGAACTATACGGGACCCAGCCCGGCGATCGCGCGCAGTTCACTATCACGGGGCCCGACGGCTCCGTCCTCGTTCAGCAGACCCACGACGCCCAGCCGGGCTATAGCGCGCGGCGGCTCGCTTTCAGCGGACGGCGGCGCCCGGCGAACGGCTGGGCTGAAGAGACCTATACCGGCACATTCCGCCTGCTGCGGGACCAGGTCGGCGAAACGAAGGTCGCGTTCGAACTGGCCAAGTCGATTCCGGTAGGTTCCCCGGCGCGCAATACTGCAACCACACCCCCGGCAAGCACGCCGCAAGGCCCTTCAGCGGCCGAACCGGAGCCTGTCCAAACAGCGGCAAGGGAGACCACAGAGGTTCAGCAGGCCGCGACGACGCCCACCACGCCGGCGACAGAAGGAGACGACGAGTCCCCCGCCTCTGTGCAGCGTCGCGATGTCGCCGATCCGCCGGTGGCGGCAAGACCCTTAGAAAGCACGAGCGATGGGCAGGTCGCCGCGATCGTCGAACGTGCCGCCGAGCTTCTGCCGGTCGACAGGCTTCCTGCCATGATGCGCCGAAGGGACGACGATAAGGGTCCGCCGCCCTGGATCGTCGCAATTGGTCTGCTCGGAGTAATCTTCGGAATGGCCGGTGTCGCCTACATAACGCGGCGCTAGTGGACGCTTGCATGCTCCAGGTCGTTCTCTCGCACGAGAAGCTCAGCCAATTCCCGATACTCAAGCAGGGCGATCTGGCGGCCATCGGCAAGATGGACGGCGAACTGGCTTTCACCGTCCACGTGGACCGGCTTGATATAGGCCACACCTTCAGCGCCAAGCGCGGCGAAGGCCGCCGGCGAGAGGTTCCGCAAATACTCGCGCTGCGCGGCGTGTGACAAGCGTTCCACAGGAACCCTACTCATCGCCCGCACCCACGGGAACCGCCGACCCAGTATCCCGGGGCGGTGCATTGATGCGAACCGTACGGACAAGGGTTTCGGGTTCGGGACGAATCAGATCGATATGCAACAGCCCTTTGTCGAGCGTGGCACCCGACACTTCGATCCCATCGGCGAGCACGAAGGCGCGCTGGAACTGGCGTGCGGCGATGCCGCGATGCAGAAAGACCCGCTCGTGTTCGTCACCAGCTTGACGACCGCGCACGATCAACTGGTTATTTTCGACCGTGACCCCGAGTTGGTCCTGCGAGAAACCGGCGACCGCCAAGGTGATTCTCAGCCCGTCAGGCGTCTGCTCGATGTTGTAGGGCGGATATGCGTCACCGCCCGATTTCGTCAGGCGGTCAATGGTGCGCTCGACTTCGTCGAAGCCGAGCAGGAAAGGACTATCGAAGATCGAAACGCGTCCCACGTGCATTCTCCTCAGATGAGCGAGATTCACAGACCGAGCCCCTAAAAACGCGGCACCCGGCATCATTAATGTGGGAAGGCGTTTGGGTAGATCAAGACCTCGGCTGAGCGCTCAGGAGATCCTCGACAAACTGTGGCAGGGCAAAGGCGCCCCGATGAATGGCCGCGTTGTAGTAACGGGTTTCAAGCTCGGCGGCCGCAATCCGCTTCTCCACGGCCTCGTCCGGATGCGCCAAGTCGAGCCCATTGCTCCCCCATCCAAGCGCCATGAACCCTCCGTAGTAGGTTGGCACCACGATCAGGTAGAAGCCCCTGTTTGCGAAAATGCCCTCGAACCGCTGCCAAGTGCGGCGTAGTTCGTCGGCCTGGTGGAATGGAACACCGTTCTGGGTGATCACAATACCTCGCTCGCTCAGAACCTCTGCACACCGTTGGTAGAAGCGCTTTGTGAAGAGACCCTCACCGGGGCCAATCGGATCTGTCGAGTCGACGATGATCAGATCGTAGCGGTCCTGAGTCTCCTCGACGAACTTGACGCCGTCACCCACGATGACGTCGGCACGCGGATCCTCGAATGCACCCGCGCTTAGCCCCGGCAGGTATTTCTTGCTGAGTTCGATGACATCGCCGTCGATGTCCACCATGGTCACGTGCTCGACTGGATGGCGCAGGATTTCGCGTAACGCACCGCCGTCGCCGCCGCCGACGATCAGAACGCGCCGAACGTCGCCATGCGCAAACGCAGCCGGATGCGCCAGCATCTCGTGATAGACGTACTCGTCCTTCTCGGTGGTCTGAACGATCCCATCCAAGGCCAGCACTCGACCGAGGGCGTCGTTCTCGAAGATTTCAACGTGTTGAAACGCCGTCTTTCCCTCGTATAGCGGCTTGTTGCGCGCAAACGACTGCAGAACCGTGGGATAAAGCTTTTCTCGAAACCACTCGTCCATACGCGGCGGCGACCCTTTTGCAATTGGTGAACGATGTGTTTGGCCGATGAGGCGCCGATTGGCAAGCGTCAGCGGTCGGCAGCCGCCGCGTCCGAGAAATCTTTCTGCAGTTGATCCATATGTCGTTGCATGGCGGCCTGTCCTTCAGGATCGTCCCACGCGCGGTGCTCGCCACGCGCATAGGCTTCTGCGTTCTGCTCATAGAGAAACGCGTTCATCCTGTTTGCGATCCAGTTGTTGCGTTCCCTGGCCACCTTTGCCGGAACGCCCATCACGATGGAGTTGGGAGGGATGACGGTGTTCTCTCTGACAAAAGCGCCGCCGGCCACGATCGAGTTCTCGCCAATCACGGCACCATCCATGATCGTCGTGTTGATTCCGATCAGGCAGTTGTCCTCAATCGTGCACCCGTGAATCGTGCAGTGATGTGTGATCGAACAGTGATCGCCGATGATCGTCGGGGTGGCCGCGCCCACGTGAATCATGACGAAGTCCTGGATATTGGTATGTGCGCCGATCCGGATGGAGAACATCTCCGCCCTCATCGCAACGTTGATCCACACCGATGACCCTTCGCCGACAGCGACGTCCCCGTAGATATGGGCAGTTGGGTGAATGAAGGCGGCTGCGCTGACATCCACGAGTGGTCCGTACTGCGTCATTGAGTGATCCCCTAAGAACTACTGGTGCCCGAAAGGCCGCTTATTGTGGCGGCCATCACAGGTGTGCCAAGCCCGCACCCGTAGATTATCACGCTCGCAATACAGGCTGGGGGAGCCTGAAATCCGCATGGAGAGCAGCAAGAGTTTCGAGCGTCGATCGATACGCGCGCACACCACGATCTTTGGCGAAGGTCAGCCAGGCGACAACGCCTATCTGATCGTCACCGGACAGGTCGAGATTCGCAAAGGCACGCTTTCCGAGCACCCGCAGATAATCGCAACACTGGGACCGGGCGATGTCGTTGGCGAAATGGCTCTGTTCGACGAACGGCCGCGCATGGCGGAAGCCGTGACGGCCGAGGACTCGGAGGTCATCGTCATCGCCCGAGAAGAGTTCTTGCAGCGCTTGAAGGACATGAATCCTGTAATGCGCAGAGTTCTTCAAATCATGGTCGGCCGCGTGCGAAGCATGACCGATGAGTTCATGAAGCGTAAGGGCGATGGCCGGTGGAACGAGAGTGCGTCATCGGAAGAGACGGCGCCCTGAACACATCGAGATACCCAAACAAAAAAGGTCCGGCGTTTGCCGGACCATTTTTGGTGGAGCCAGGCGGAGTCGAACCGCCGACCTCTTGAATGCCATTCAAGCGCTCTCCCAACTGAGCTATGGCCCCCCGGGGAGATGCGGGCGCGCCCGCGGCGCAGAAACTAGGACCGGGACCGCCGCGAATCAAGCCTACATAGCCATTTGCCTGAATTAGGGCTTAGGTCCATCATCTTGCGATCAAAAGGAGCGAGAAATGGCCGAAACCGTCCCGCACAAGATGCTGCCGCGCGCAAGCCACGACGAACTCGCCGGTCAACAGTACGTCCAGGCCCTCAAGGTGCACGTTTCTTCCCGCATCACGGCGGGAAACCACAAGGTCTACGAGCACATCGCGCGCCCAGCCTTCGAACGGGAGCATCGTCGCACACCGGAGAACCGGCGCGAGGTCCGCCACCTAATGGAGCGTCAGCCCTACCACCAGATGTGGGGTTCGCTCATGCGGCTTGGCCAGGAGTTGATGTGGGACACCGTCATCGATAGCGTCGATCGCCAGCTGGATGATCTCATCGTCCAGTCAAAGCGCCGCAAGGCTGGCGGCACGCTTGAGCTAGATCCTTCCCTGGAACAGCCACGCTACCTCGCAGCGGTGGACCAGCACGGTCAGCCCGGCAGCTACTACACCGACACCTGCGCGGACGACGTGCGAGCCGGCGCAATCCTTGATCGCGGCGCCGCCATCTATCACTTCGGCCGCGCCGGCGGCGCCGGGATGGAAGGTCGTGGACGCACGTTGACCCAGTTCCTTTGGGAGAAATATCCAAACCTCGATCCTGGATCGATACTGGACCTGGGATGCTCGGTCGGCGCCACAACGGTGCCGCTTGCACGCTACTACCCCGACGCCGAAGTCTATGGAATCGACACGGCGGCGCCCTTGCTGCGCTATGCACACGGTCGCGCAGAAGACATGGGCGTTCCGATCCACTACGCGCAACAAAGCGCGGAGAATATCAAATTCCCTGACGAGAGCTTCGACCTGGTCGTCTCGGCGGTCGTCCTGCATGAGACCAGCACCAAAGCGCTACCCAAGATCATGAGAGAGTGTTTCCGCGTGCTTAAGCCGGGCGGCGTGGTCGCCCATCTGGAGGTGCCGGTGCGCTATCCAGACATGCCGAACCTGATGGAACAGGTTCTTCGCGATTGGCAGACCTACTACAACGATGAGCCCTTCTGGGGTCAGGTGTGCCAGACGGATCTGGTTTCGGCACTAAAGGCCGCCGGATTCAAGAAGGTCTACGAAGGGTATCAGCTACAGACGTTGGACCCACGCAAGGGCGAGAAGGGGTTCACCACCGTCCCGGATTCGCGCCCCGGTCACTGGTACGTCGCAACCGGTACGAAGTAGGCAGGCAACGCCTACTCTTTGTTGTCCTTGCTCCCGGAGTCGATGACCTCGCCCAGGTCGTCGTCATCATCGTCGTCATCAAGATCGACGTCGTCGTCGTCGATGTCGTCGTCGTCGATATCGTCTAGATCGTCTTCATCGTCGTCGATATCGTCGCCGTCATCGTCGCCGGAAGATGCCCTCCGCCGTCGGTCGTGCTTCGGGGGTTTCGCAGGCTTGGGTTCTGGCTTGGGTGCCGCGGCACGAGTCGTCACGACCTCTTTGAATTCCGTCTCACACTCAGGACAGACGATAGGGGTCTTGCCCAGGTCGTAGAACTTGCAACCGCATTCCTGACACTGGCGTTTGGTTCCCCATTCCGGTTTCGCCACAGCCCGCCTCGCTTTCCGAACTATTGTTACCCGAACGGCGGCCTGCAATGCCATGATCGCCAAGCCCTGTCAAAATCTTTTCGGACCGGCGAATCGCGGCATATCTCGGCGTCCTTTGGCCGGGTAGCGCTCTGTGCTAGACAACCGCGTAACAGCAACCGAGCGAACCGACGCACATGCCTGCCTTCAAGTCCATGCCCCTGAGCACGCCGCTGAAAGGCACGCTGAGCGTCCCGGGCGACAAGTCGGTTTCCCACAGGGCCCTAATCCTCGGCGGCATGAGTGTCGGCAGAACGCGAATCGTCAATCTCCTCGAAGGGGATGACGTACTTCGAACCGCAGCGGCCATGCGGGCGCTGGGTTGCCGCGTCGCAACCGACCAGGAAGGTGCGTGGCTGGTCGACGGATGCGGCGTTGGCGGGTTTGCGCAACCGCACTGCGTTCTGGATCAAGGGAACTCGGGTACCGGCGTTCGTCTGCTGCTCGGCGTTGCCGCGACACTGCCGTTTGTAACGACATTCGCAGGGGACGAATCGCTGAGCCGTCGACCCATGCGCCGGGTGACGGATCCACTCGAAAAGTTTGGCGCTACATTCACGACACGTGACGGTCAGCTACCGATCACCGTCGACGGCGCGCTATCGCCGGTACCGGTCAGGCACGGAATGACTGTGGCCAGCGCCCAGGTGAAGTCGGCCATTCTGCTCGCAGGTCTCAACGCGCCTGGCGAGACGACCGTTATCGAGGCAATTCCCACACGAGATCATACCGAACGGATGTTGCGCGGCTTCGGCGCGGACATCTCCACGGAAGAGGCGGACGGCGGCATCGCCATCACGCTGACCGGTCAACCCGAATTGACGGCGAGGGACGTGACCGTACCGGCGGACCCGTCGTCGGCCGCATTCTTCATCGTTGCGGCGACGTTGATCCCGGACTCCGATCTCACCATTGAGAACATCAGCCTCAACCCGCACCGCATCGGGCTGATCGGAGTGCTCCAGGAGATGGGCGCCGACATCACAGTGACACGTGAGGACATGATCAGCGGCGAACCTGTGGGCGACGTCCGCGTTTGTGCTGCGGCGCTTTCGGGGATCGACGTCGCGCCGGACCGAGCACCCAGCATGATCGACGAATACCCCATCCTCGCCGTCGCCGCAGCGGCCGCGACAGGAACGACGACAATGCGCGGCCTCGAAGAACTGCGCGTCAAGGAAAGTGACCGCATCGGCAGCATGGCCAGGGGGCTGGTAGCCTGCGGTGTCGATGTTGACGAAAGTGTGGACTCCTTGGTGGTGCACGGACGCCCGGACGGCGTTCCCGGCGGGGGGCGCGTGGCGACAAGCCACGATCACCGCATCGCAATGGCCTTCTCGATTCTCGGATTGGCTTCGAAAAACGGCGTCACTATCGACGACGACAGTATGATCGCGACGAGTTTTCCGAATTTCACGAACTTGCTGCGCGACGCAGGCGCGGAAATCGTCGCCCTGAACGCATGATTGTCGCGATCGACGGGCCCGCGGCGGCCGGAAAGGGCACCTTGGCGCGCAAGCTGGCCGCTGAACTCGGCTTTGCGCATCTCGACACCGGCGCACTGTACCGCGCCGTCGCGCTGCGCGTCTTACGTGCCGGACACGATCCGCACGATCCGGCCAAAGCGTACGACGCCGCCATGACGATCACACCCGACGACCTCGGCGACCCCGAATTGCGTGAGGAAGCGACCGGTCGGGTTGCGTCCATCGTTTCGGCCCATCCGCAGGTCCGGCAGGCGCTTCTCGACTTCCAACGCAACTTCGCCGCCCACCCTCCGAAAGGCGCAGCCGGCGCTGTCGTTGAGGGGCGCGATATCGGCACCGTGGTATGCCCAGACGCGGAGGTGAAGATCTTCATCGACGCAGCGCTGGAAACCCGCGCAAAGCGGCGCTTCGAGGAGTTGCGCGGCGGTGGCAAGGCCACCGATCTTGAGGCGGTCCGCGAGGAAATGGCGTCCCGTGACGCCCGTGACCGGAATCGCGCCGATTCGCCTCTTCGGCCCGCCCCTGACGCGCACTTGCTCGATACCACCGATTTGGATATAGACGGGGCCTTCGCGGCGGCCCTGGAACTGGTTCGAGACGCCGCGAAACAGCAGCCAGGTCGGTAATTCGGCAGGCAGCGATCACCAGCGGACAGTTTGGTCGCATCCCGCGTGCTGGAAGACCGCATTGTGCGGTTCGAAGCATCTAACCCGCCCGTCGTGGGCGGTTGGCCGGACAGAAAGGATGACGAAGCACATGTCGGACACGATGCCTGCCGAAATGGGGGACACGGGCGAGAGTTTTGCCGCCCTCCTGGAAGAATCACTTGGCGCCTCCGAGAACCTTGAAGGTTCGGTCATCAAGGGCGTAGTCGTCGCCGTCGAAAACGACGACGCGGTAATCGACGTTGGCCTCAAGTCGGAAGGCCGCGTCGCTTTGAAGGAATTCGCAGCGCCGGGGCAGCCACCCGAGATCAAGGTCGGCGATACGGTCGAGGTCTATCTTGAGCGGATGGAGAACCGGAACGGCGAAGCCGTTCTGAGCCGCG
>JAYOEZ010000057.1:0-19221 GCA_038116985.1 Alphaproteobacteria bacterium
GCGAGGAGATACGCGTCGGCAACGTCTTCGAGGTGGTGCTGTCGCGCAAGTTCTCGGCGGACTACGGCGGCAGGCCCTCGGAGCTGTTCGGCGAGATGCAGCGCATCAACCCGAGCCCGTACGAGTTCTATATCCAGATGGGCGACGAGCAGCTGGTGGGCGCGTCACCGGAGATGTTCGTGCGTGTCGAGGGACGGCGCGTCGAGTCCTCGCCGATCTCGGGCACCGTGCGGCGCGGCGACAACCCGATGGAGGACGCCGACAACATCCGCACGCTCTATAACTCGGAGAAGGACGAGGTCGAGCTGACGATGTGCACCGACGTCGACCGCAACGACAAGGCACGGATCTGCGAGCCGGGCTCGGTGAAGCTGCTCGGGCGGCGGATGATCGAACGCTATGCCGGGCTGTTCCATACCGTCGATCACGTCGAGGGTACGCTGCGCCAGGGCTTTACCGGGATCGACGCGTTCCTGTCGCACATGTGGGCGGTGACGCTGACCGGCGCGCCGAAGAAGCGCGCGGTGCAGCTCGTCGAGGACATGGAGACGAGCGCGCGACGCTGGTACGGCGGCGCGATCGGCGGGCTGTTGATAAACGGATCGGTCAACACCGGCATCACCATTCGCACCGTTCATTTGCGCGAGGGGCGGGCCGACTATCGCGCCGGCGCGACGCTCGTGTTCGATTCCGTGGGCCACGAGGAGGCCGCGGAAACCAAGACCAAGGCGACGTCGTTCTTCCGCATTCTCGAGGGCGATCGCACCAAGGCGGCCACGCCGGCGACGGCGGTCAGGAGGTTTTCCGGGCTACCGGTGGTGATGGTCGACAACGAGGACTCCTTCGTCCACACGCTGGCCGACTACATCCGGCAGCAAGGCGCCGAGGTGCGCACGTTGCGCGCCGGGACGCCGGTGGACGTGCTGCTGCGCGACGCACCCCAGCTGGTGGTGCATTCGCCCGGCCCCGGCACGCCGGCCGAGTACGGCGTGCCCGATCTCGTGCGCGCGCTGGCCGAGCGCGGGGTGCCGCAGTTCGGCGTGTGCCTCGGCCTGCAGGGCATCGTCGAGGCGTTCGGCGGAGCCTTGCGGGTGATGGACTTGCCGCGCCACGGCAAGCGCTGGACCGTGCGCCACGACGACAGCGCGCTGTTCGCGGGGCTCGCCAATCCGTGCACCGTGGGCGCCTATCACTCGCTGGCGGCGGTCGACGACGGGTTTCCGGAGGTGTTGCGCAAGACGGCGTGGACCGAGGACGGCGTCACGATGGCGGTGGAGCACGCCTCGCTGCCGATCGCGGCGGTGCAGTTTCATCCGGAATCGATCCTGTCGATGCGGGGCAACGCCGGGCATGTGCTGATCGGCAACGCACTGGCGCTGCTGGCGGAGAAGACGGGCTAGTCGAAAACGCCGACGAGGTCGCCGACGGCGACGCCTTCCTTCTGGCTGCGCAGCAGGAAGTAGCTGACGGCGGCCGAGACGCTTATCACCAGCGACAGCACCATGCCGAACAGGAGACCGGCGACCGTCGCCGGGCCGCTGACGGCGGCGTCGATTTCCGCCTCGCTCAGTTCGCCGCTCGCGCCGAGGGAGAAGCCCCACAGGCCCAGCGCCATGAAAAAGACGAGATAGACGCCAACGAAGACCATCAAGATGCCGAGGACACGCCAACTCTCGCCCTTGGTGAGGTCGACCGAGCGGCGCAGCGCGCCGATCACGCCGGGACGCTCCACGGCGGCCGCGGGCACCGCGACCCAGAGCAGCACGATGGCGAAAATCCCCGGCACGATGAGCGCGATCAGGCCGAGGATATAGGCGACGACCGTCACGACGCTGACTGCGAGGACCGGCAGCAACACGCTGAAGCCGCGGATCATGATGTCGCCCAGGCCTGCACGGTCGCCGCGCAGGTCGCGATAGGTACCGTAGGACACCATGGCCGTTAGAAACGCGTAGCCCAAGAGATTGAGCAGAAAGCTGACCAACCCGGCGCCGCCCGCCGGTTCCGGATCGTTGGCGCCCAGGGCATCGTCGATCAGGAAGATGCCGAGATTGATCAGCACCGCGAAGATGACAAAGCCGCCGAGGTTGCGGAACAGTACGGCGAGCGTCGTGGCGAAGACGGTGCCGACGGTGAAGATGCGGGACTGTGGCGCGGGTGTGCTCATGGGCGACACTCTAGTCAATAAGGCGGCCTCCTGCAGCCCGGCGCCGCCAGCCTACGCTTGTTCCCGCCGCCTGCCCCGCTTACCCTGCGGTTTTCGGGGAGCGCAGGCGATGTCGAACGGCGGATTCTCGCCACAGAACAGGGTCGAATTCGAGGCCGGGACCGAGTTGTTTCGCGAGGGCGAGGACGCCGACGCGGCCTTTCTGGTGCTCGAGGGCAAGGTCGAGGTGCGCAAGGGCGACAAGGTCATGGCGACGCTGGTCAACGGCGACGCCGTGGGCGAAATGGCGCTGTTCGGCGCGACCACCCGCACCGCTCATGCCGTTGCGGTCGAGCCGACCAAGGCGTTCCGGCTGAGCCGCGCGGACTTCGAGAAGCGCGTGGCCGGCACCGACCCGGTGCTGCGCCGCATGGTGACGATGCTGGTCGCACGGCTGCGCGATGCGACCGAAGAACTCGCCCGCCTGCATCATGAGGCGTAACGCGCCGCGTTCCGCCGACCACCACACAAGACCAACGAGGAGACTATGGGAGCCACCCGCCAACTGACCGAATTCGTCGCCCGCACGACCTACGACGACCTGCCCGCGCAGACCGTCGATGCGACCAAGCTTGCCGTTCTCAACATCATCGGCTGCATGCTGGCGGGCTATCAGACCCGCATCGGCCAGTTGCACACCGAGATGGCGAAGGACATGGGCGGCGGGCGCGAACAGGCGACGATCATCGGCGACGGCGCCAAGGTCTCCGCGCCGCTGGCGGCCTACGCCAACGGCAACTTCGGCTTCGCGCTCGACTATGAGGACACGGTTCTCTACATCGCCCACCCCGGCTACATCACGACGTCGTCGGGACTGGCGATCGGCGAGATGATCGGCGCGTCGGGCAAGGACCTGATCGCGGGCATCGCGCTCGGCTTCGAGGTCGTCTCGCGCCTCGGCGCGTCAATGCAGCCGACACCGGAACGCGGCGCGCTGGTGTGGGGCGAGCAGTATCACCCGTTCGCGTCGGCCACGACGGCGGGCAAGCTCTACGGGCTCGACGCCGAGGCGCTCGACGTCGCCTTCGGGATTGCCGGCACCTATGCGACGGTGCCCTCGGCCTACAAGTACTTCGGCATCGTCGCCGAGACCCGACCGATGCGCGAAGTGAAACTGGGCTGGGGCTGGATGAGCATGGCCGGCACCGTGGCAGCCCAATCGGCGGAGCGCGGCTTCAAGGGCGGGCATGGCGTGCTCGACGGCGAGCAGGGTTTCTACGTGATGGCGGGGTCGGACCAGTGCGACTGGGACCGCATGACGCGCGACCTCGGCAAGACCTGGGCGATCGACAACACGGAGTACAAAATCCACCCGTCGATCGCCTGGAACCATCCGCTGCACGATGCGACCAAGGGCCTGGTCGCCGAGCACGACATCACGCCGGACCAGGTGGAGAAGGTCCGCATCTCCGGCATGAACATGCCACTGATCGGCGACGTCAACCCGCAGGGCGCGGTCGATGCGCAGTTCTCGTTGCCCTACACGGTGGTGACGACGATCATGCGCGAACCGCTGCTGCCGGCGATGTATTCCGACGAAAAGCTGGCCGACCCGGTGCTGCGCGACCTGCTGTCGAAGGTCGAGATGCACCACGACAAGGATGCCGACGGCGACTTCTTCACCGAGCAGAAGATGCGCTTCGGCGTCGAGATCGCGCTCAAGGGCGGCAAGACCGCCAAGCGCGACGTCGAATGGCCGCGCGACCAGCCGCCGATGGGCCGGCCCGAGATCGAAAAGAAGTTCCGCGAACTGGCGGGTACGCTGCTCGACGACAAGCGCGCCGAGGAGGTGCTGCAAGCGATCGATTCGCTGGAGACGCTGGACGACGTCGGCGCCTTCGCGCGGATGCTGGTGGCCTAGTAGCCCGACGTCCAGACCCCCACCTCTGACCTCCCCCTCTGCAAGGAGAAGGAAGCCTCCCTTCCCGCAGCCCGCAACAAGGCCGCGAGACCAGCCGCGCGCCTAGTAGTCGCGGAGCAGCATGCCGAAGCCGTCGAGGCGGTCGTCGAAGCCGGAATCGCGTAGCGCGTACCACGCCAGCACCGTGTTGAGGTGCAGGACCGGTTTTCCGATCCACTCCTCGGCCTCTTCGACCATGTGCATGAGGGCGAGTTCGCTGCCGGTTGCCATGATGACCTCGGCCTCGGTTCGGGCGAGTTCCCTCAGCGCGTCGCGGAGCGAGTCCTCGGTCAGGTTGGCGATGTCGTGGATCGAGGTGCAGCCCATGCCCTTGGCGCCCGCGACCTCGTAGCCGCAGGCTTCCCACAGTCCGCCGGAGACGATGCCGCTGTCGGGCAGGCGCGGCGTCAGCACCGCGACCTTCTTCACCTTCATCAGTTCCAGGGCGCGCAGGAAGGACCGCGCCGAGGACGCGACGCGCAGGCCTGAAATCTCCTCGTATTTGCGGTCGTAGGCCTCGAGTTCCTCCCTGGGAAACGAGAAGCCGCCCTCGCCCATCAGGAGATAGTCGGGCTCGCAGGTCATGACGGCGCGAATGGCGTCGGGCTCGGCGTCGCGGATGGCGCGGGCCATCTGCTTCATGGCGTCGTCGGTGCCCCATACCGCCGGCCCCTTGCGCACGGCGCGCGCCGTGTTGATGGTGATGCCGGGTGGCACGATGCTGTGCATCTCGGTTTCACAGACGGTATTCTTCGAGGGAATGATCAGTCCCCACTTCGCGCGATATCCCAGTGCGTCGGCCATGTTCCCTCCCCGTGCCGCGTTAGCGCCGTGCCCGAGGCCGGCGCCATGAGTCTCGATCTTGACTCATTCGGCGCGAGATTGCGCGAGGAGGAATCCGACCTCGTGAGCGCCGGCGAACGCTCGGCCGGGGAACGCGCGCCGGTTCAACTGGACCAGCAGAGCGTGGGCCGCTTGTCGCGGATGGACGCGATGCAGGTCCAGGCCATGGCCAAGGCCGAGCAGGCGCGCCGCGACCGCCGCCTGCAGCAGGTGCGCGCCGCCTTGAAGCGGATCGACGACGAGAGCTACGGCGATTGCCTGCGCTGCGGCGAGCCGGTCGAGGACAAACGCCTCGAAGCCGACCCGGCGGCGACCCTGTGCATCGGCTGTGCGCGGGACCCTTAGGGCGATGCATCCGTCATCGCGCTGTCATGTGTTTGACGTAAAGGGGCGCTTCACCGCCATGTGCATTTCATGACCATTCGCCCGTTTTCCCTGTCGCGCCGTCTTGCCGCCGAAGCGCTCGGCACCTGTCTGCTGGTTGCAACCGTCGTCGGTTCGGGCGTGATGGCCGAAGGGATGGCGCAGGGGAACGATGCGATTGCCCTGCTCGGCAACACGGTGGCGACCGGCGCGATCCTGTTCGTCCTGATCACCATTTTCGCCGATTTGTCCGGCGCACATTTCAATCCGGCGGTGACGATGGGCTTCGTCCTGCGCCGCGAACTGCGCCTGCCCCATGCAGCGGCCTACGTCGTCGTGCAGGTTCTCGGCGCGATCGCCGGCACCGTTCTGGCGCACGCGATGTTCGGCCTGCCGATCTTTCAGGAATCGATGCACGTGCGCACCGGCTGGAGCCAGTGGCTCGCCGAGGCCGTCGCGACGTTCGGACTGCTGCTGACGATCTACGGCTGCGTTCGGTTCAAGCCGCGCGCCGTGGCTGCGGCCGTGGCGCTCTACATCACCGCGGGCTACTGGTTCACCGCCTCGACCTCGTTCGCCAACCCGGCAGTGACAATCGGACGGCTGTTCACCGATACGTTTTCAGGCATTCGCCCGGCCGACGCGCCCGGATTCATCGTGGCGCAGCTTGTCGGCGCGGCGCTGGCGACGGCGCTGTTCGCCTGGTTCGTCCACGACCGGCACCGGGACTGACCGACGCGCGGTCACCTACGGCGCCCAGATGCCCGTGCGCACCCCGCGGGTTATGATGGCAACTCAACGCCAGCCACGAGGACGACCATGCGCCCGTACATTCCCTACCTCGACACGAACGCGATGGAATGGGCCCACCCGGTCCCGTCAGTCTATTCGAAGGTCCTGAGCATCGATCCGGACAACGGCGCGCGCACTGCATTGCAGCGCCTGGTGCCGAAGAACGGCTACAAGGCGCCCGCAGTGCCCCACTATCACCACTCGGCCGAAGAGATTCTGGTGCTGAAGGGCAAACTGTCGTTCGACAGCAAGACCTATCTCGGCTCCAAGGGCTATTGCTACCACCCGCCGCAGACGGTGCACGGCTTCAAGAGCGACGTGCCGGTGGAGACATGGTTCCTGTCGCGGCACTCGAAGAAGATGTGCACGCACGACGTGGCCAAGCCGAAGAAGCGACAGTATTACCCGCGCACCGGCCACATGCCGCTGCGCGGCTGGGAAGCGATCGTCGACGCCTCGAAGGGCGAGTGGATCGACGGCGAGCGTCTCTTGAGCGAACACCCGCGCACCGGCGAAGGATCGAAGTTCGTCCGCGCCAACGGCGAGGATATCGACCTCGGCGTGCCGCGAGAATTCTACCAGGAGCTCTTCGTGCTCGGCGGTTCGCTGACGACCAAGACCGGCAAGGTCTACGCCAAGGGCACCTATTCGTTCGTACCTCCCGGCAAGCGCCGCCCGAACTTCGTCGAGGCGAGCCGCGCCCTGGTCTACGTCAACTACGGACCGGCGTAGGCAAGACTAGGGCAGCGATTCGGCGCTGTGGTCGGCATGGCGGTAGGTCTTGGGTTCGAGCCGCGTGATCCTGAAGCCGGCGCCGCAGTTGGGATCGGTGCAACCGATAACGGCATCCGTGTTCATCCAGTCCGCCTCCTGGCTTGGGCGCTGCTTGGCCGGCAGGAAGGGCAAGACGGCGAGCAGCGCGTAGAGGCCGAAGCCCTGGCCGGGCGGGAACTCGACCCGGCTGCCGCGCAGGTAGAAGACCTCGCCGACTTCATGCTTGCAAATCAGCCGCCTGGCCGGGTCGTGGTGCACGACCTCGACCTTGAGATCGTAGAGTTCGAACGCGTCGGCCACCCTGCCCTCTCCCTCTAGCGCGCGCCGGCGCCCTTCAGGTTCTGGTTCTTCCAGTTCATCGCGGTGTGCGGCCCCGCAGGATCGCGCTCCAGCGCGTAGACATCGCCGGCCGGACCCGGCGCCGCGTCGCCGACGGCGTCGATCGCGGCGATGTCTTCCGACGTCAGTGAGATCTCGGTGACTGTGAGCAGATCGGCCAAGTGCGCGTCCGTGCGCGCACCGACGATAGCCGTCGCCACGCCAGGCTTGTCGAGCACGTAGCGGATGGCGACCGCGGCGAGCGACGCACCGTGCCGCGCTGCAACCGCAGCCAAGGCGTCGAGCAGGGATTGATAGGCGTCCCAGCCGCCGAACTCGTCGATGATGAGACGATACTTCTCCTGCGAGCGGTCGGCTGCGCGATCCGGCGCCGCCTGCCCGCGCCAGCGATCCGAGAGAAAGCCGCCGGCGATCGAGCCGTAACATTGCAGGCCGATACCGTGCCTGCGGCACAGGTCGACCATGCCGCGTTCGGGCCGGCGATCCATCGCCGAGTACTGGATCTGGTGACTGACGACATTCACCCCGGCGGCGAGGATTTCCGCGAGTCGCGGGCAGTCGAAGTTGGTGACGCCAAGATGACGCACCTTGCCCTCGTTCTGCATCTCGGCCAGCCATTGCATCGAGTCGACGTAGCCCGGCACGTCATAGTCCCACCAGTGAAACTGCGCGAGATCGAGCACCTCCATGTCGAGCCGCGCTCGGGCGCGGTCGACGATGGCCTCGACGTCGGCACGTTTGATACCGGGAAGCACGTCGCGATCCGGCACGATCTTGGTCTGGACGGTGAGGTTTTCGGCGAGGTCGGGATGGCGGCGGCGGAAGGCGCCGATCAGTTCCTCGACGCCGATGTAGTGGTCGGCGCAGTCGAAGCTGGTGATGCCCGCCTCGACGAAACGACGCATGGCGTCGATGGCGGCGTCTTCCGCCACCTTGGGACCGTGGCGTTCGGCGAGCTGCCAGTTGCCCTTGGTCAGCCGGGAGACTGTGAAACCTTCGGCCAGTGCAATGCGTTCAGGCGCTGTCATCGCTGGATCATACAAGACGTTGGTCGGGCGCTCGACCAAGAGACGCTGCACGGATTGACGACGCTCGCGCGCGTCGAACCGGGTGTGGAAAAGCTGTGAGTAGAGCGCAATGAAACTCGTTCAAATGCGGCGCAAATCCGAATCGATAACGCGAGCCGTCCCGCATGTTTGTGGGTAGCATTGCGGCGGGGAGATCGCCGTAGAGGACAAAAAAGTTGGACGCACAAGAACTCGTCTCGATCCTGAAGGAACATGCACGATTTGCATCGGGCCGCCCCGGCGGCAAGCGCGCTGACCTGCGGGACGCCAGCCTCGCCGGACTGCGGTTGCCCGGCATCAACCTACGCCAGGCGTCGCTGACGGGCGCCGACCTGTCGCGCGTCGACCTTGCAAGCGCCGATCTGAGCGAAGCCGATTTGTTTGGCGCCAATCTTTCCGGCGCAAACCTGACGCGAGTGAATTTCGAAGGCGCAGATTTGCGTGGCGCGCGCTTCCGCGGCGCGACGCTGAAGGGCGCGAACCTCGCCGGCGCCGACCTGCGGCCCGGCCGGGCCAACATGGAATCGAGCGAAACCCGCACCGACATGACCGGCGCCAATCTCGAGGGCTCGGTTCTTCGCAAGGTGCGCATGCTGTTCGCCAATCTCAAACGCGCCAACCTCAACAACGTGCAGGCCGAACAGGCGGACTTCGAAGGCGTCGACTTCGAGGAAGCGGACTTGTCGATGGCCAACCTGTCGGGCGCGAAGCTGGATTCGGCCGACCTCACTGCGGCCAACCTGTCAGGCGCGAACCTGGAGCGCGCGAGCGTGATGGGCTCGCAGTTCCGCGGCGCGCTGCTGGCCGGTGCGACCATCGACGAGGCCGCCGGGGACGACGCGTTGCGCGCACTTCTGGCACTGCCGCAGGACCTGCAGCGCCAGTTGCGCGAACACGCGCTGTGGGCATCGTCGAGCGGCGAACGCGGTCAGCGCCTGACCTTGGAGGGATTCGATCTTTCGGGGCTAGACCTACCCGGCGCCTACCTGAGCGGCGCGCGGATCAACGGCTGCGAGATGCACGGCATCAACCTGCGCGGCGCGAAGCTCGAACTTGCCGACCTCAGCGACTGCAATCTCGAGGGCGCGAATCTCGCAGCGGCGGACCTGCGCGGCGCGCGACTGCGCAATGCCGTCCTGCGCAAGTGCAACCTGTCTAGCACCGACCTGCGCGCCATGCGCATCCGCAGCCTCGACGGACAGGAAACCGGCCAGACGCGCTACGCCGATCTGACCGGCGCGGACATGAAGGGCGCCAATACGCGAAACATGCGCCTGGACGAACCTGCTGCGGCCTAAACCGCGGCGACTTCCGTCTTGATTTGATCCACGAGGTCGGACGCCGCTTCGAGGCGGCCGTCTTCGCTGGCGAGGATCGCCTCGAAGAGACGCTTCTTGATGCCGCGCACGTCGGCAATCGGCGGTGCCCCGTGACGCCGCGCGGCGTCGACCATGACATCGACGAGCCGATCTGCCGCATGCAGGCGCCCCCAGAGATAGTCGTTCTCGCGCCGCTTGCGGCTGAAGAAGGCTCCGAAGTGGCTGAAGTCGATGCCCTTGAGAGTGGCGCGCGCGCCGCCCTTGCGGATCGTATCGGCGTCCTCGGGGCTGATTCGATGAATAAGAATCTCCTCGTAGCCTTCAGCTTCGCGCCAGCTCGACAAAGAGAACGTCAGCGGATCCCAGAAGGCGAAACCGATATAGGCGGTCAGGAGGTCCATCCGGATCTCGTCCCAGTCCCGCGGCATGGCGGCGAGCAGTTCGTCGACGCGGCGATTGACCCGGCGCAGGTCGATCTCCTCGGCGAGCGCGGCCATAAGGGGTTCGAGTTCGTCGGTCGATGTGGCGCCAGGATCGACGCCGAAGGCGTTGCGTACGCGGGTCACCAGCTGCGGCGTGGCGAACCCCACGGTGCTGCGCAGGCGCATCGCGTCGGCAACTTCATAGAGTTCTTCCTTTAGCCGGTTGACGTCGGCCGGCGCGATCTCCGAGTGGTCCTCTGCCTCGGCATAGCTGAGATTGAGCTGGCGGATAACGAAGCGCAGCCGCCGGGTGCGGAACGGCAGATCGAACTGCAGCATGAATCGCACCCACGGCGGCGGCGTGCGGCGCGTCACGTTGGCAACGAGCGGAACGGGTCCGTCGGCAATGCACACATCGTTGGCATCGCACCAGCGCTGCAGCAGGTCGGCGATCGCGGCGGCCTCGGGCGACTCGGGCTGGAAGCCGCCGAGTTCGGTGAGCAGGTCGCCCACATAGTCGAGCACCGAGCGCATCTTTTGACGGACGTAGGCCTCATAGACGAAGCCCCCTTCGCGCGACGCCTCGGCATTGGCGGCCTCGCGCAGCTTGCCGAGGTGTTCGGCACGCGACACGCGCTCCAGCGCCCACTTGGTCAATTGCCGCACGCGATCTGAAATCTGCTCCCGCGAGGCTTCGATGCTGTCGCGCAGATTGGCGACGCGACGGTTGTAGGTACGTACCCAGGACAGGTCGTCGAAGACGGGTTGATTGCGCGGCAAATCAGAGAGCGCGCCCTTAAGCGTGGCGAACCAGTTGGGCCTTCTGCCGTCGGGCGGCGGCGGGCTCTGCGAGGGGTCGGGGTCGATGTAGACGACGCGACGGTCGACCTGGCGGTGCGCCGAGCGACCGCGAATCGCGTCCATCGCCTGGGCGATCGGCTTGTTGTTGAGCACCGACCCGTCGACAAATGAGGTCAGCGCGGGATCGACGCCGGCCTGGGCGTAGCGCTGGAAGTTGTCCTCAAGGAAGCGTGCGCGTGTGACCCAAGGGATGCGCGAGCGAGCGCAGACGCGGTCCATCTCGGCAAGCTGCGCCGGCGGGAACGCGCCCGGAAACGACGAGGTGGCGCGTGCCGAGAACGCCAGCGACGGCACGTTGGCGGTGGCGAAGGCGCTGATCTCCTCACCGTTTCGGTAGCGCTGATATGAGAACTGCAGCGTGTGGCGGTGCTCGCGTTCCGCGACGAAGGGCGGGTCGTACATCGGCACGCGCTGCGGGTAGCCGTAGAAATCGGTCACCGTCACTACCAGATCGAGGCGCTGGCCAGCCGGTATCAGCGAGGCGCCTGCCTGCGCCGGCTCGCCCATGTCGCGCATCGCCTTGAGCAGCACTTCCGACAGGTGCTCGCCGTCGAAGGGCGGGCGGAACCAGCGCGAACGCAGGAAGCGCGACAGCTTTTCGCGCATCTCGGGATCCGTCTCGCCAATGGTGCGGACATAGCCGTACACGAGCGGCCGCAGAAACCACTTCGACCACACGCGGGCGGCGCGGTTGCTGGCGAGCAACTCGTTGATGTCGGCCTCGCGCAGCCAGACGTCGCGCAAGGGGGCGAGCGACAGGTCGTGGGCCAGGGCTCGCGCGAGGATGATGCCGTTGATGCCGCCCGCCGATGCACCGGTGATGACGTCGATCACGACGCGCAGGTCGACATGCGCGCCGATCTCGCGAAATAGCTCAAAGTAGACGTTCTCGGTGTCGACCTCGGAGTCCACGCTGTGCGGCGACATTTCGTACGTCGCCGTGTCGCGGGCATTGCCCTTGGGCAGCGCGTGGTAGGCGCGCGAGGCGCGCACCAGCTTGAGAAATTCCTTGGTCACCCCGTGCATGTAGACGGCGAGCGAGACGCCGCCGTAGCAGACCAGCGCGAGGCGCAGTTCGACGTCCTTCATGTCACCGACTACCGCACAAACGAGAAAGGCGCGGGCGTGACGCTATCGCAACTCAGGGGTCTTGAGAAACGGCGATCTGAAGATTGCCGCCGCCTAGAGGGCTCGGACGACGTAAACGACCCGGCCGACGACATCGGCCGGCGTGCCGAAATCGGGATGCTCCGGTCCGTCGGGGACCAGGCGACCGTCGCTCGCCTGGTAGCGGCGTAGCCAGGCGCGGCCGCGCGCCCGGACGAGATAGCTGCAGCCGTCGACCAGCGTGGTGTCCTTCCAGTCGATAACGACGTAAGCGCCGGGGTGAGCGACGCTGGTCAGATCCGAGTCTTTGACGCGCAGGGCGATGAGATGTTCCCGCTGGGAACCGGGCACCGGAAGCAACTGCGCGTCTTGCATCTTCCCTCCCTCGTCGTCCGGCCGCCACATGACGTCGGCCCATTCCACCAGCCGCGCCCAGGAAACCGGGGCCAGCCCCGCCATACGCTCGGTCGAGGCGCACAGGCGGTCGACGTCACGCGCGGCAACACCGCGATCGAGCAAGACCGGCCGGAGACGCGCACTGAGCTCGAGCGGAAGCCGTGCGCGGGCGTAGCCGCGCTCGTAGTACTGGTAACTACTTGCGGGGATGTCGAGCAGCGTCGCGATTCCGCGAACCGAGAGTCCGGCACGGCGGCGGAGCGACTTCAACTGCATCGCGGCAGGCATCGGCGGGATCCCCTATCTCCCGGACCAAACCTCCCCAACATCCAAACCAAACCTGCACCAACGAACTGCCGGCAGATGGTTCTTGTTCTTGGGTCGACACTTCAGTGTATGAGTCTTCATACAAATCTATCAACCTTTGGTTGTCGCACAAAGCCCCGCAAGAATTTGCCAGACGGTTTTCTGCCGGATTCCAGAGGAGCAGAAAACTTTGACGCGAAGAAGGCGAATCGGGCCTGCACTTTGCCGGCGCGCAGGCGCGCCCACCCGTGCCGACACCGAACGGTCGCAGGCGGCGGCTATACTCCATCGATGAGCGAAACGATCGCGATCGTCGCCATGGGCGACATGGGCCATGCCGTTGGCGGCGCGTTGCGCGTGCACGGACACGATGTCGTCACCGACCTGAGCGGGCGCAGCGCGCGCAGCCGCGCGCTGGCCGACGCCGGCGGCGTTCGCGATGCCGGTAGCCTCGACGCCGCCATCGATGCGGCCGATCTTTTCCTGTCCATCGCACCGCCTGCCGCGGCGTCCGATATCGCGGCGCAGGTAGCGGCGGCGATGCTTCGCACCGGAAAACGAATTCCATTCGCCGATTGCAATGCCGTATCGCCGGCTACGGTGAAGAGCGTCGCCAGCCAAATCGTCGAGGCCGGTGCGCCGTTCATCGACGCATCGATCATCGGGTTGGCGCCAGGCAAACAGGTAACGCGGTTCTACGCCAGCGGACCGCAAGCCGAGGCGCTGCGCGTTCTGGACGGCAAGGGCATGAAGGTGACGGTGCTGTCGGATCGCATCGGCGACGCCTCGGCGCTGAAGATGTGCTTCGCCTCGATCACCAAGGGGACCAATGCGCTCTACGCCGCAGCGCTGGTCACCGCCGCGCGGCTCGGACAGTTCGACGCCCTGAAGAACGAATTGACCAACAACGCGCCACACGTCTGGCAGGCAATGGGCCGCTCCGTACCGTGGCTGGCAGCCGACGCCGAACGCTGGGTGCGCGAGATGGAGGAGATTGCCGCGACCTACACATCGGCCGGCATGCCGGACGGCTTCCACGAGGGCGCCGCCGCCCTGTTCCGGCATCTGTCCACGACTCCCTTCGCCGAGGAAACGCGTGAGACCCTCGATCGCGACCGTACGCTGGAACAAACCATCGAGACTCTCGCGCGAAGGTAAAGTACAAGCCCTGCGCTACCCGTGGGTGCGTGGCGACGCTTGTTCGCCGGACTCTTCTCCCGGGCGGCCTATGTCGTGTTTCTGCATGCGGTAGCGCAAGGCCATGCGCGTCAGCCCGAGCAGGTCGGCTGCACGACTGATATTGCCTTGCGCGCGCTTGAGCGCCTCCACGATGTGCCGCTTTTCGACCTCCTCGAGGTCGAGATCCTGGGGAAGGTCGGGCACTGGCGCGACCGGCGACAGCGGCAAGTCGCGCAGTGAGAGCGTGCGCGCCGTGAACAACAGTGCCGCGCGCTGCACGAGATGCTTGAGTTCTCGTACGTTGCCCGGCCAGTCGTGTTCGCTGAGCCGCCGCATCGCTGCATCGTCGAAGGACGAGAGCGGACGCCCGTAGCGCCGCGCGATCGCATGCAGAAAGCTGTCGACGTAGAGCGGCACATCTTCACGATGGGTACGGAGCGGCGGAAGTTCGAGGCTCAATACGTTGAGGCGGTAGAACAGGTCGCGGCGGAAGTTTCCCTGGGCGACCATCTCCTCCAGATTGCGATTGGTCGCCGCGATGAAACGCGCCCGCACCGGCGTCTCGCGGGTTGCGCCGAGACGGCGAGCGGTCCGGCGTTCGATGACGCTGAGCAGCTTGGCCTGCAGGTCGATCGGCAGTTCGCCGATCTCGTCGAGGAACACGGTGCCGTCCTCGGCAGCCTCGATCAAGCCGGTCCGCGCATCGCGCGCATCTGCGAAGGCGCCACGGGCGTGGCCGAACAGCTCGGCGTCCATCAGGTCCGCCGGCAATCCGGTGCAGTCGACACGCACGAAGGGGCGGTCGTCCTCCGCGCTGGCGGCATGGATCGCCCGCGCCGCGATGTCCTTGCCGGTACCGGTTTCGCCGGTGATGAGCACGTTGGGTAGCGCGCCGTCCTCGCCCGCCGGGATGTCGACGATCTGGCGAATGCGGTCGCGCACTGTCTGCATCGTGTCGGACTCGCCCAGCAACACGACGTCTTCACGTGCGCTGCTTTCACGCTCCTGCGCGTGCTTGAGCCGGCGACGCAGGCCGGCGTTTTCCGCCGCGCGCTCGACGACAACCAGGAGTTCGTCGAGATCGAGCGGCTTGCGCAAATAGTCTGCAGCCCCCTGCTTCATCGCCGTCACCGCGTCCTCGATCTCCCCATAGGCCGAGAGGACCACGACGGGCGGCGGATCGGGCTCAATGGACCGCACCTCCTCGATCAGGTCTAGGCCGCTGCCGTCGGGCAGGCGGATATCGAGCAAGACCACATCGTAGATGCCACGCGCAATGCAGCGGCGCGCCTCTGCAAGCGTGCCTGCGACGTAACAACTGTGGCCGGCCTTGCCGAGCCCACGCGCAGCGGCGCGGGCGAAGACTTCCTCGTCTTCAACCATCAACATCTTGAGCGCCATGCTCATCCGGCCGCCTTCAGATCAGCCGCCAGCGGCAATGTGAAAACCGCCGCGGTCCCGCGCGGGCGGGGTTCGAACGTCATCGTGCCGCCGTGCATCTCGCACACCTTGAAGGCGAAAGGCAGCCCGAGGCCGGAACCCGTCGCCTTTGTGGTCGGACCGGGACGCAGCGTGCCCGACGACGGCTTGACAGTCATGCCAGGGCCTTCGTCCAACACGACGACGCGCGCCTCACCGTCGCCACGCTCAAGTCGTACCTCGATCTGATCGCCCTCGCGCGAGACTTCGACGGCGTTGACCAGGAGGCCGTGCAACGCTTGCTCGACCAGGATGGGGTCGGCCGTAACGACGATGTTAGAAGGCTCAGGCCGGATGACCGTGATCCCCTTGCCGCCGATACGGGCCGAGATCAGGTCGAGGGCGCCGGACACGATGTCGTCGACCGGGATCGTGCGGCGCTTGAGGCGCATGGGGTTGAGATAGGACAGCAGCGAATCGATCCACGCTTCGAGCCGGTCGACCGTCTTGCGCACGTCGCTCAGGCCTTCGCGCAGATCGGGCGCCAGTCCGGGATCGTCGATCACCTGGGCGGCGGCACGGATGCTGGCCAAGGGGTTGCGGATGTTATGGGCGACGACCGGGACCAGTTGTCCGAGCGCCGCTTCCTTCTCGCTGGTGGCGAGCGCGCGGCGGCTTTCCTTCAGGTTCGCCGCCATGTGGTTGAGCGCCTGTTCGACCGCGACGATCTCGCTGACGCCCTCTTCGGGCAAGGCATGTTCGAGTTCGCCCTCGCCGAAACGCGCCGCGCCCGCGACGATCCGCGCGACCGGCGCCACCAGCGCCCGGTTGACGACGTAGCGCGACAACAACAGGAGTGCGACGGCCAGAAACAAACCGGCAGCGAGAACCGCGGCGCCGACCTGCAGCGCCACGATGCGGCGGCGTTCGGCAGCGACGATCTCGCCGGCCGTCGTCGACTCCAGCCCGGTGAACAGCGCCTCGTACTCGTCGAAGGTTCTGAGCGGCAACAGCCGGTAGATGTCGTCGCCAGCGGCGCCGGCAGCCGGCGGATCCCGCATCAGGATGTTGGTGCGCCGCTCCATGAGTACCGCGAGTGTCCGCAGTTCCTCGACGGCCTGGCGGCGTTCGAGCGGCGCGATCGCCACCAGCCGGTCTAGCCCGTCCTGAACGCGGCGCGCATAGTAGTTGCGATGGGCGCGGGCCTGCGGGTCGGCCGCCACCCGATGATCGAAGACCTCGCGGACGACACGGTACAAATCGGCGCGCGATTCCTGCAACTGGCTGAGAAACGCCTGGCGCTGGCCCAGGTCTCGCTGCGCCGCGGCCTGGTGGAACCAGGCCCAGGTCACGCCACCAATCACGACCAGCACCAGAAGCACAAACGCGGCATCACGCGCGAACAGCACGCCACGCAAGGAAACGCGGCGGCGGGAACGCCTGGCCTGGGTCATGCTGTGCTGATCTTCCATCCGCCGTACCGGTGCGAGGACGGGCACGATTGTGTCAGATCGGGGCACCCCGTGCCTAGGGCCGCCCAGAAGCGGTGGTTTTCGGTTGTAGCAGGTCCGCAGGCTTATGGCAGAGTTGAGCTTGTCCAGGCCGGCGTGAATAAAAGGAGCGCCAGCTCGTTTTTCCAAGTATGGATCAAGCCGTGAACACTTCCGACGAAGCGCCTGCTGCCGAGGCACCCGCCCCGCCCGCCGATTCAGACGACGGTTTCCGCCGGCGGAGATTCCCGGCCCAGACCGCGTTGTTCGAAGAGGGCGACCTTGCCGAAGCCGCCTATCTGGTTGTCACCGGCCGGATCGAGATCCGCAAAGGCAGCACCGGCGGAGAGGCCCGCACGATCGCCATCGTCGGCCCAGGCGACGTCGTCGGCGAAATGGCCCTGTTCGACGACCGGCCGCGCAATGCCGATGCCGTCACGCTGGACGACTGCGAGATGATCGAGATCGCGCGCGACGCATTCCAGGCGCGACTGGAACGCATGAACCCGGTGATGAAACGAATCCTGACGATCATGGTGACCCGGGTGCGCAGCATGACCGACGAATTCATGAAGCGAAAAGCGGCCAAGCAGGACTAGCGACGCCGGCCGCGATATAGCGCGGCACCCTGCAGTAGGACTAGGTGACGGCCTTGCGTGCGCGGTATTCGGGACGCTCGTAAAGTCGCGTCTCAAGGATGTCGCGCAAGGCAACGACCGTATCCCAGACATCTTCGTGGCTGACGTAGAGCGGGTGCAGCCCGAACCGCATGATCGACGGCGGCCGGAAGTCGCCGACGATGCCCTGCGCGATCAACGCCTGCATGACGGCATAGCCTTCGTCATGGGACAGCGCGACGTGGCCGCCGCGCTGAGACGCCTCGCGTGGCGTCAGGACCGAGATGCCGTGCGGCGCACATTCCTGCTCGACGCATTCGATCATGAAGGCGCCGAGCGACTCCGACTTTCTACGGATCGCCGAAATGCCCGCCTCAAGCGTCACGTCCACTGCGCCGTCCAGGGCGCTCATGCTGAGGATCGGCGGGGTGCCGACCGTGTGGCGCACGATCCCATCGGCGGCGGCGTAGTCCGGCGCGAAATCGAACGGGCGCGCATGGCCCATCCAGCCCGGCAGGGTCGGCGTCGCTTCGGTCTGGTGCCGTTGCGCCACGTAGAGAAAGGCCGGCGCGCCGGGACCGCCATTGAGATACTTGTACGTACAGCCGACTGCGAAGTCCGTTTCGCTCTCTGCGAGATCCACCGGCACGACGCCGACGCTATGCGACAGGTCCCATAAGGTGAGCGCGCCCGCCGCGTGCGCCGCGGCATTGACCGCAGCGATATCGGTGCGCGTGCCGCTGACGTAGTCGACCTCGGTGGCAAGCACGACCGCGAGATCGTCCTTGTGCCGTTGCACGGCGGCAACCATTTCGGCCGCCGGCGCGCGCTCGACGCGGCAGCCGGTCAGCCGCGCGACTTCATCGATAATGTAGAGGTCGGTGGGGAAGTTCTCCGTATCGGTGAGAATGACGCCGCGGTCGGGGCGCATGCGCCGTGCGCTGGTCAGCAGCTTGTAGAGGTTGACACTGGTCGAATCCGCCACGACGACTTCGCCGTCGCGCGCGCCGACGATGCGCGCGATCTTGTCGCCGAGGCGCCGCGGCAACCCGATCCAGTCGTCGAGATTCCACGCCGACACGAGATTGCCCGCCCACTCCGCCTCGGCGGCCGCATTGAGCCGCGCGATCGCCGCACGGCTTGGCGCGCCGAGCGTGTTGCCGCCGAGATAGACCTTCCCCGCCGGCATGACGAAGCGGTCCCTGTAGTCGGCCAGCGAATCGTCGGCAACGCGCTTGAGCGCGTCTTCCTTGGTCAACGGCATGCCAAACGGCCCGTGGTTGTCTTCACCGAACGAGGATGGCGTGTCATGACGCGACCATCAATCGGCGCCGGTGAGCGCGCGGTGGGGCGCGTCGAACCGCCCTTCTCCGCCCAGCGCGCCCCAGATCTTCTCGACGACGGCGGCGCCACGGCTGACGACGTCGTCTTCGTCGGCAACGACCAGACGGCGGTCGAAGACCTGGAAGCGCCCGGCGGTCGCGACGTGGCGGACCGACAGACCGTTGGCATAGAGCAGGTGGTGCAGCGGCTCCGGCGGCAACGCGCCCGCGCCGACGAGGAAACCCTGCAAGTCGATGGTGCAAAAATCAGCCCAGGCGCCCGGTGCTATGCGGCCGATGTCCTCGCGTCCCAGACCTTGGGCGGCCACCGTCGTCGCCCCGGCGACCGCATCCTCGATCGTCGGCAGCGCGAGCGGGCCGTCGTGCTGCGCCGACACGAGCCGGCTGCGCACCCGCCCTTCGAGGACGGCGAGCTTCATGTTCTCGACGTAGTCGTTCGAATGGGTGTCGAGACCGATGTTGACGTTCATGCCGGCGC
>JAYOEZ010000058.1:0-18946 GCA_038116985.1 Alphaproteobacteria bacterium
CGCGCCCAAGGGCGTCGACATGTACTACGAGAACGTCGGCGGCCCGATCGGCGAAGCGGTCATGAAGGAACTCAATCCCGGCGGCCGCATCACCATCGTCGGCCTGATGCACCACTACAACGAGGTCGACGAGAACGGCGCGCCCTGGAAGTGGCCCTACCTCGACTGGGGCTACAAGCAACCGCCCTTCATCATCCACGACTACGCCAAGGAGGAACCGGAGGGTCTGGTCCGGCTCTCGCAGTGGATCAGGGACGGGAAGCTGCCCTACCGCGAAGACGTGGTCGACGGCCTGCAAAACGCCCCCGCCGCCTGGATCGACCTCCTGCAAGGCGGCAACGTCGGCAAGCGCGTCGTCCGCATCGGCCCCAACCCGCCAGGGATCGACTAGAGCCGCCCCGCTGCGCGGCCGTGTTAAGCGGCGCTAGGCCACGCCGTCCGGATTCGCGCCGACCCGCACGATCCGCTTGCCGATATTGCCGCCGGACAGCATGTCGAACATCGCCTGCGGCGCGTTCTCGAAGCCTTCCATGACGTCCTCGCGGTAGTTGAGCTTGCCGTCCTTGATCCAGGCCGCGAGCGTTTCGATCCCGGCGTCGAACTCGTCGCAATAGTCGTGGATGATGAACTGCTCCCAGGCGAACTCGCTCGGCCACGTCCACGGCTTGCCGTCGATCACGGTGTTGTAGTCCTCCGTGAAGCCGACACGGGTGATCCGCGCGCCCTTGTTGAGCAGCCGTGACGCCGTCTGCGCGATGCGTCCGCCGACATTGTCGTAGAACATGTCGAGGCCATCGGGCGCGGCTGCGCGGATCGCGCCCTCGAGGTCTTCCTCCTCGCGGTAGTTCAGGCACACGTCGCAGCCGAATTCCTCCACCGCTATTGCGCACTTCTCCTGGGTGCTCGACAGTCCGATCACCCGGCAGCCCTCCATCTTGGCGATCTGGCCGGCGATCGAGCCGACGTTGCCCGCCGCCGTCGACACCAGGATCGTCTCGCCGGACGTCGGCGTGAGTTCGCGCAGCACCGAGAAGTAGGCCGTCAACCCGCCGTTGCCGAGCACACCGACCGATGTCGAGATCGGCCCGTGTTCCGGCTTCACGATGCGCGAGCCATAGGGGTTGTTGATGTAATGCCCGGTACCGTCCATCACCGCGTGGGTCTGCCAGCCCAGCTGGTCCATCACGATGTCGCCTTCGGCGAACTTCGGATGGTGCGAGCGGATGACCTCGCCGACAGCGTTGCCGTACATCACGCCATAGAGCGGTAGCTGCTCGGCGTTGCGCGGGCTCGCGTTCATGAGCAGCCGCTGCTTCGGGTCCATCGACAACCAGATCGTGCGCGCCAGGTACGACCCCGGTGGCGGCTCGGGCACCAGATCCTCGACCAGCATGAAGTCGTCGAGCTTGGCCGGACCGACCGGCCGATGCCTGAGCAGCCAGCGTTGCCGCATCCCGGTCGCCGGCAGCGACGCCTGCTCGGTCATGATTTCCGACACCTTCTTCTTCGCCATGCGCGCCTCCCCTCGTTCGGGACACTATAGCAAGCGGTCATTAGGCCGCCCGTACGATCCCCGCTAGAGTCGCGCCCCGGAGGGATGCCCGCCATGCGCCGCCTGTTCCGCTTTGTCGACTACCTCGCCGAGCGCGCCGTGGCGGCGATCGTCGCGGTCGCCTTTTCGCAGTTCTTCGCCTTCATTCAGCAATACCGCCAGCGCCTCGGCGGCCACCTCGACGAAGCGCGGCGCAGCTTCGAGACGGTCGCCAATGACGAACGCACGGCGGGCACCGATGCGCAGAAGGTGCTGATGGACACGCTCGGCGCGCGTGTCGACGACCTGCAGCAGGCCTACGACGCGATCTTCGCGGCGCCGGTCCTGCTCAAGCCGGTGGTGTTCCTGCTTCACCTCGACCCGATCGTCGCCGAAGGGACCCTGGCCGACTTCGCGCCGCAGATTCCGCTCGACCTCGCGAGCCTGATCTACGCCGCGATCGGCCTGATCCTCGCCGCGGTGATCTACCGCACGACGTCGAACGGAATCTTCGGGGCGCGGCGCGACGGCCGGCAGCCGCGGGGCAGACGCGTCAGACCGGATAGTCCGCGGGGTCGACGCCGCAGTCGTTGAGGAACTGCTTGATCTGCTGAACCTCGCCCTTGGGCAGGTCGTGGTTCATGTGGCTGAACGCCACGGTGTGCCCGTTCAGGCTCACGCCGATCCGGTTGCCCGTCTTGTTGTCGATCTCCGCCCCGAGTTCCTCGAGAACGTGAATGACCGCCTGGTAGTTGATGTTGGCGCTGACCGGGTGGGCGAACAATGCGTGCAGCGTCTTGCGGTGCTTGTGGTTCATGCGGCGGCTTCCTCTCTGGTGATATCGTTCACGATGGCACGACGCCGCACGCGGCGCGTTGCGCCACCTCAACCGGCTTCGACCGCTACCCGTCGCGGCGGGTTGCCCAGCACCAGGACGTTGCCCGCCGCCAGCAGCACGACGCCGACGATGGCGCTCAGGTGCCAGGTGTAGCCCTCGAACGCTGTCGACAGGGCCAGCGCCAGGACCGGCGCCGCGACCCACGCATAGGCGGCCCGCCCTGCGCCGATGCGATGAATAAGAGACAAGTACGCGTAGAAGGCGATCGCCGTGCCCAGGATGACGAGATAGGCCATCGCCCCGATATAGGTCGCGGTCCACTCGACGTCCGGCAGCTTGCCGGTCGCCAGCGCATAGACCGCCATCGCGATCGCGCCATACGTCATGCCCCAGGCGTTGGCCTGGATGATCGGTACGCCGCGCCGCTGGCTGCGCGCGGACAGCAGGTTGCCGCCCGAGGCGACCAGCGCCGCAAACACCGCAAGCCCGATCCCGGTCCACGCCGCCACCGACCGGTCGAACTCGCCGAGGTCGCCGGAGAACACCAGCGCGACGCCGGCCAGCCCCAGCACCGCGCCGAACAACGTGCGCCATTCCAGCCGCGTGCCCATCGCCGGCACCGCGAGCAGCGTGTTGAAGATGACGATGATGGAAAAGCCGACCGCGGTGAGGCCGCTCGGGATTCGGGTCGTCGATTCGTAGACCGCAAGGAAATGCACCGAGAACAGCAACAGGCCGAGGGCTGCGAACACCGCATGGTCGCGCAGGCCGAAACGCAGGCTGCGCCCGGTCGCCGCCGCCGCGATGAAGAAGACCGGCGCCGTCAGCGCAAAACGGTAGGCCACCGACCACTCCAGCGGCACCACACCTGCCTGCAGCTTGGCCCCGAAGAAGGCCGTGCCCCAGGCCACCACGGTGACCGCGTAGAGCAGCAGGTTGACTGGGTTGAACACCGGGATGATCTCTCCGCCGAAGCGTGCTAGTTTGTACGGACATTAGCACCGACACCCCGTCCCGACGAGGCATGCTTTTGCGATGAAACTGAGCGACGCCCAACTCAAGACCTTCGCCGAGACCGGCGCTTTGTTCCTGCCCGACCTCTTCAGCGCTGCCGAGGTCGCGAAGCTGCGCGCTGCCGCCGATGCGGTCGCCGCCGAGGACAAACCCAACGTCACGCCCGAACCCAACGCGTCGGCGGCGCGCATGGTGCACGGGGCCCACGAATACAACGACGCACTTGGTGCGCTATGCCGCCATCCGCGTATTATCGAACCGGCCGAACAACTCCTCGGTAGCGGCGTCTATGTCCACCAGTCACGGCTCAACGTGAACAAGGGCCTCGGCACGGGCGGCTTCTACTGGCACCAGGACTACGCGACCTGGCGCGACGTCGACGGCCTCAAGGAGCCGCGCGCGCTGATGATCACCGTCTTCATCGACGACATGGACGACACCAACGGTCCCCTGCTCTTCATCCCGGGATCGCACACCGAAGGCGTGCTCGACGACTTCGAACCCGACAAGGACGCCACCGGCAACGTCCTGATGCGCCTGTCGGGGACCAAGCTCAAGCAGCTCACCGATGCGCACGGAATCGAAGTCAGCACCGGCAAGGCGGGCAGCGTGCTGATCATGCATTGCAATATCGTGCACGGCTCCTCTCAGAACATCTCGCCCAACAGCCGCACGCTGTTTTACGTCAACGTCAGTTCGGTCGAGAATCCGCAGACCACGTTCGCGCGCGAGCCCTACCATGCAGGCCGCGACTTCACCGCGATCGTCCCCGCGCCCGACGACGTTCTCGCCGCCTGAGGCACGCCTGCCCGTCAGGCCGTCGCTTCGGACATCCGCCAGCTTTCGATCATCGCCGCGCGGCGCAGGAACGCCTTCGCGAGTTCGGGGTCGGCCGCCGTGCGCGCCAGCTCGTCGAGCTGCGCCGTGCGCGCGGCTTCGTCCTTCTCATTCAGGATGCGACGGTTGCGCGCCGCGCTTGCCTGCACCGAGTTGACGGCCGCGGGCTGGCGCTGACGCTCGTAGCGGTCGAGCAGGACGTCGTCCTCGCCGCCCCACACGGCGATCAGTTTGCGGCACAAGTTGACCCCGTCCTGGATCCCACTGTTCATGCCCATGCCCCCGAGCGGATTGTTGAGGTGCGCCGCATCGCCGGCCAGGAAGACGCGCCCGACGCGGAACTTCTCGGCCACGCGCTGGTGGACGCGGTAGGTCCCGGCGTAGGCCACGTCGTATCTGTCCGCGCGCGGCATGAACCCCTGCAGCCGCGCCTCGACGGCCGCCGGCTCCACCGCCTCGGCGTCGGTCTCGCCGGGGCGTGAGGGAAACACCAGGCGCCACAGGCCGCGCACCCGGATCATCGACACCCACTCCACCGGATCGGCGCAATAGCTGACCGAAGCCAGGTCCGGCATCTGCTCGGCGAAATCGACGGTCGTGCCGATCTGAACGAACATCTCCGGATAGGTCTCGCCGGTGAACCCGAGGTCGAGCGAGCGGCGCACGGCGCTGCTCGCGCCGTCGCCGGCGATCAGGTAGCGGCCGCGCACTTCTTCCTCGCTGCCGTCGGGATGCCGAACCAGCGCGGTCACGCTGTCTGCTTCCTGGCGAACACCGGTCACCGGCGAGGAGAAGCGCAACGTAACGAGATCCATCGTCTCGAACCACTGCGCCAGCAGCCCGGTCAACTTGAACTGCTCGCACTGCAGCCGGTAGGGGTGATTGGTCTCGTCCTTGATCATGGCGAAGTCGAACTCGGCCACCGCCTTACCCGACTGCCGGTCGCGAAACTGCCATACCGGCGTGATCAGCCCCATGTCGACGAGGTGTCGACTGACATCGAACGCGTCGAGCAGGTCAAGCGTCGAGGCATGAAACGTCGCCGCGCGCAGGTCCATGACCACGCTCGGTTCGGCTTCCAGCAGCGTCACCGGAATACCGGCTTGCGCCAGCGCCAGCGCACAGACGGTCCCGACCGGCCCGGCGCCGGCGACGATGATGCGGTCCGTTTCGTCCGTCATGGGCCCGGCCCTCTCCTGCCTCAGATCAGCCCTGCCTCTTCGGCATGGCGGCGCACCGAGCCCGCATACCAGTCGAAGACACGCTCGTTGAAACTCAGGTGCCCCACGAACTGGCCGGCGAACGCCATACCGGTCATGTTGCTGAATTCCTTGGCCGCCATGAACAGTGGCATGCAGTCGCGTTCGAAGGGCGCCAGCGGGCGGACGGCTTCGTAGCCCTCCATATAGGCGTCGTTCACCTCGGGGGTCAGGCCCTTCATGGCGCGGTTGTCGTGGAAGATGGCGTTGGCCCAGGTGAAACTGACGATGTCGTGCGCCAGATGCGCTTCGCCGCAGGTGTCGAAATCGACCAGCGAAAAACTGCCGTCGTCGCGCACGAAGATGTTGAGTGCATGCACGTCGCCGTGGATCGGCCCGCGCGGCACGCCGGTCGCGTAAGCGGCGTCGAGGCCGGACGCAATCTTCTCGCACAGGCCGGTGTAGAAGCGCTGGTCTTCGTAGCGGCCGAACAGCCGCGCCATCAGCGCCGGCAGCTTGTCGCGGATCTGCTCGGTGGGAAAGTCGATGGGACGCGCGCAAGGTTGCGCGAAGTCGCGCCCCGCCAGGTTCATCTCGCCGACTGCCCGGCCGACCCGATAGCTCAGTTCGGGGGTGGGGACGGCGGCGAAGTCGCGCCCCTCGGCCCATTCGAACAGGCAGACGTGGCGCACGCCTTCCGGCGCGGTCACCGAAAAACTCAGTGCGCCGCGGCGATCCGGCAACGCCTCGATGACGGGAATGCCCGCGGCCTTGAGATGCCGCAGGAACTCAAGCTCCCAGCGCACGCGGTCGGCAGTCTGGGTGTCGGCGCGCCACACCCGCGCCGCGTAGCGGTCGCTACCGCTACGCACGATGTAGACGTCGTTCATGCCGCGCGCGAGCAGGTCGCACTGGAACGGCGCATCGAGCCCCCAGCGCCGCTTGATCTCGGCGCCGAGCTGCGCACCGTCGACGACGGAATGCAGCGTGCGGATCGGACCGTAATCGTTGTCGGCCAAGGGCGTGCTCCGTGCGTTTCGGGTTTCTCCGCGAACAGGCGCGGAGTTCGCCGGCTGACGCTGTCGAGAATGGATCGGCATTTCAGCCCGCCCCCAAGGAGGCGTCAACAAGGGAGGCGTCAGCTGCACGGCCACTGAATAGCGCGTGCCGCGGCGCTGGACGCTGCGGCGCTCGATGTGCTTCTTACGGAGAACCGTCACATGGAGGAATTCGCGCCTTGGTCGCATTGTCGATTCTCGATCTGGCCCGCGTCCGCGAGGGCAGCGACGCCCGCGCCGCGCTGGAAAACGCCCGCGACGTCGCGGTGCATGCCGACGACTGGGGCTACACCCGCTTCTGGGTCGCCGAGCACCACAACATGCCCGGCATCGCCAGCGCCGCGACATCGGTCGTCATCGGCTTCGTCGCCGAGGCCACCAGACGCATACGTGTTGGGGCGGGTGGTATCATGCTGCCCAACCACGCGCCGATGGTGATCGCCGAACAGTTCGGCACGTTGGCGCAACTCTACCCCGGCCGCATCGACCTCGGCCTGGGCCGCGCGCCGGGCACCGACCAGATCACCATTCAGGTCCTGCGACGACCGCCCGACTCGGCGGAGCACTTTCCGCAGGACGTCCGCGAGCTGCAGTACTTCTTCGCCCCCGTCCACGAAGATCAGCGCGTCCAGGCAGTGCCTGCCGCCGGCACCAACATTCCGATCTGGATTCTCGGCTCGAGCAATTTCGGCGCCACGTTGGCCGGTGAGTTCGGCCTGCCCTACGCCTTCGCGTCGCACTTCGCGCCCGACTTCCTGCTGCCCGCGCTCAAGATCTACCGCGAGCGCTTCAAGCCTTCGGAACAACTCGACAAGCCCTACGCCATGGTCGGCGTCAACATCATCGCCGCCGACACCGACGAAGAAGCCCGCCGCCTCTTCACCACGCAACAAATGTCGGTCACCAACATCTTTCGGGGCACCCGCGGCCTCAGCCAACCGCCGATCGACGACATCGAAACCTACTGGTCGCCAATGGAAAAGGAGCGGGCCAAGCGCTGGCTCGCCCGCTCAATCGTCGGCGCGGTCGACACGGTGCGCGACGGTATCGGCGCGCTTGTCGAAGAGACCGGCGCCGACGAACTGATGATCGTCTCCGACGTCTACGACCACAACGCCCGCCTGCGCTCCATCGAACTCATCGCAGAGGCCGGCGACATCAAGTAGCGATTGCGAGAAGTGGTGCCCAGGGGCGGAATCGAACCACCGACACGCGGATTTTCAGTCCGCTGCTCTACCAACTGAGCTACCTGGGCCCAAGCGCGGTTCATTCTAGCAAACCCGCGCGAGCGCGCCCGGAGGCGCGCGGCAGAAGGCCCGCCTTATAAAAGAAGGCCCCCGAAGTGTCCAGATCGTGCGGCCTAGGGAACACGCCACGCCCGGCCCCTGGCCCCGGGACAAACCGGCACGGCGCGCTGTGACCGCCGCCGACGCCGGACGTTACGGCTCAGTCCGGCGCGTTGTCGTTGGAAATGATGGCCTCGAGGTCGGCCTCGCTCGGCGGCTCGTCCGCCGGGATCGCATAGGTGCCGCCGAGCCAGCGCCCCAGATCGACGTCGGCGCAGCGCTTCGAGCAGAACGGTGCGTAGTCTTCGCTCGCCGGTTTGCTGCAGATCGGGCAGCCGCCCTTGGTCGCTCGCCGCGCCATCGCGCCTCCTCGGACATGGATCGCACGCAGCCTAGCGCGCCCGCCGCGTGCGAAAAACCCGCTAGTCGGCTTCGGAGCCCGGCGCGCCCGTGACCCAGATCAGCCCGAGAAAGAGACGCTTGGCACGCGGCAGGAACAGCAGCGCCAGCACGAAGGCCGCTGCCGGCCACACCGTCATGGCGAGCCATGCCGGCCAGTCGGTGTTCTGCTCGACCATCAGCAGCACCGGCACGATGATGTGGCCGACCAGCAGGATGGTGAGCCACGGCGCGGCATCGTCGGAACGAATGTGCCCGAAGCTCTCGGCGCAGGCCGGGCATTGCTCGACAGGTTTGAGGTAGGAGCGCATCAACCGCCCCTCGCCGCAGTTCGGGCAGCGCCCGAGGAAGGCACGGCGTAGCGCCAGACCAAGTCGCGGCCGCGGCCTCTGCCCCGTCGATTCGATGACCGGCATGGACACCTCCTGGTGCATCAAGCGAGAACGCGAACCCTGCGCCGCGCAACGCGCTGCATCAAGGCGGCGCGGCACGCATGCGCCAACATGCCGCACGCGCGGAAAACGGCGCGCGGGTGGCTAGGTCCGCACCACTTCGTAGTCGCGGCGCGCGTAGTCGTCGGCCGCCACCAGTTCCACCGTGCAGCCCGTGCGCTTCTCGAGCGCCACCAGCAACGGTTCGGCGTCCTCGAGAAAATCGATGACCTCTTCGGCGGCGTGCAGTTCGAGACGCTTGCCGACGTCGTCGCGCGGCGCGCGGCCCTCGCGCTCGGCGCACCACAGGATCGCATGCGCCACGGACTCGATGGTCGGCGCGCGCCCGACCCCGTCGCAGACGAGACAGGTTTCGGTGAAGCGCTTGTGCACGGCATCGCGCGTGCGCTTGCGCGTCATCTCGAGCAACCCGAACTCGGAAATGCCGCCGATTCGCGTCGGCGCCTTGTCGCGCGCCAGCGCCTCTTCCAGCGCCGCTGACACCTGCGCCTCGTGGTCGGCTTCGTCCATGTGAATGAAGTCGATGACGATCAGGCCGCCGATGTCGCGGATTCGCAGCTGCCGGGCGATCTCGCGCGCCGCTTCCAGGTTGGTTTCGAGCGCCGTCTCAGCGTGACTGCCGGCCTGGGTGTAGCGCCCGGAATTGACATCGACCGCGGTCAGCGCCTCTGTGCCCTCGATCACCACATAGCCGCCCGAAGGCAGGTCGACGCGGGGGTCGAGCAACAGATCCAGCGCTTCGGCCACGCCGTGCGCCTCGAAGATGTCCTCGTCGCCGTCGTAGCGCGCCACAGCGCCCGCAAAGTCGGGCAGGTGGTCGGCGACGAAGGCCTGCGCCGCGCGGCAGGTCTCGGCATCGTCGATCAGCACCTGGTGCGTCGCCGCGTTGACGTGATCGCGCAGGAAGCGTTCGACCGGCCCCAGATCGCTGTACAGACAGACCGGCGGCTCGGCATCCGCCGCGTCCTCGGCGATCTCCGTCCACAACTCCTCAAGACCGGCGATGTCGGCCTCGAGGTCGTCGGCCGCCGCACCGCGCGCCGCGGTGCGCACGATGAAGCTCGCATCGGTGCCACGCTTGTCGGCAATGGACGACACGGCCTCGGTCAGACGCGCCCGTTCGTCCTCGTCCTCGATGCGCCGCGAAATGAACACCCCGTCCGCGTTCGGCACCAGCACGAGATAGCGTCCCGGTAGCGAGACCCGCGTCGACAGGCGCGCACCCTTGTCGCCCAGCGGCTCCTTGGTCGCCTGCACCATCACCGCCTGGCCCTCGTGCACGAGTTCGCCGATCGGCGGCGCCTTGCGCTGGCCGGTTTCGTCCTGCCAGTCGTGCGGCCGCGCATCCCAAGCCGAGAGAAAGCCCGAGCGCTCGGTGCCGATGTCGACGAAGGCCGCTTCCATCGCCGGCACCACCGAGGTGACGCGCGCCAGATAGATCGCGCCGACGCCGGTCTCGTCCGACGCCTGGCGGCGGTCGATCACCAGGTGCGAAAGCCCCGCGTCGTCGGCGACGGCAATGCGCACCTCGCCGATCCCAACATTGACCAGAATCGTTTCAGCCATGCGCCGCCGCCTTGTAGCCGAGCCCGTCGAGGAGGCTCGCGGTTTCATAGAGCGGCAGACCGACCACCGCCGAATAGCTGCCGTGGATCGCCGTGACGAAGCGCCCGGCCAGGCCCTGCACGGCGTAGCCCCCGGCCTTGCCCTCCCATTCGCCCGAGGCGAGATAGTCGCGCACGTCCTCGGCGCTCAGCCGTTTGAACTGCACGCGCGTCTCCACCAACCGCTCGCGGCGGCGCCCGTCGGGGGCGATCACGACCACGGCAGTCAGCACGCGGTGCGCCGCGCCGGACAGCAGGTCGAGACAGGTGCGCGCCTGCTCGGCCGTTTCGGCCTTGGGCAGACTGCGCCGGCCGCGCGCAACCACGGTGTCGGCGGCGACGACGAAGTCGCCCGGCGCCTGGCCCGCCACGGCGTCGGCCTTGGCGCGCGCAAGACGTTTCGCATAGTCGCGCGGCAGCTCGCCGGCGTGCGGCGTTTCGTCGACATGCGGCGCGCGCACGGCATCCGGCGCCAGGTCGATCTGGCGCAGAAGATCGTGCCGTCGCGGCGACGCGGAGGCGAGGATCAGCGCGGGTGCGGTGTCCTGCCGTTTCGCCACGGCCGCGGTCACGGCGTGGAATCCTACTTGTAACGAAACGTGATACGGCCCTTGGTGAGATCGTACGGCGTCATCTCGACCAGAACCTTGTCGCCGGCAAGAACGCGGATCCGGTTCTTGCGCATCTTGCCCGACGTGTGTGCGAGAACTTCGTGCTCGTTCTCCAGCTTCACACGGAACATGGCGTTGGGGAGGATTTCCTCGACCGTGCCGTTCATCTCGAGCATTTCTTCCTTAGCCATCAAGTCTCCACAACTGCTTGAAAGGTGCCCCATAAAGTCGCGCCGGCCGCAAGAAATCAAGCGTTTTTCGGGATCTAGGCGCCAGAGCCACCACGCTGGCGCGCCGCCCCGGCCAATCCCTCAGCGAGAAAGTCGAACACGCGTCGCACCCGCGGATTGGTGCGCAATTGCTCGTGCGCCGCCAGCCACACCGGCAGGTCGGGGATCGGAAACTCGCGCAGCACGCGCTCGACCCGTGGCTCAGCGTCGCCGATTCCGGTCTGGCTGAAGCCGATCCCGGCGCCCGCCACGACGAGGTGCCAATAGGCGACCTGGTCGTCGCAGCGCACGGCAAAGAAATGCCGGTCCACCGGAAAGCCGGCTTCGGCGAAGCCGCGCAGGATCTGATCCGAGCGGTCGTAACCGATGACGTCGTGGTGCATCAGGTCTTCCATGCGCGTCGGCCGTCCGCGACGCTTGAGATAGTCGTGCGCAGCATAGATGCCGAGACTCAACGCGCCGACCTTGCGGGTGAGGACATCGGGCTGGTCGGGCCGGTACATGCGGATCGCGATGTCCGCTTCGCGCTGCAGCAGATTGTCGGTGGCGTCGGTCGCGACCAGTTCGATCTCGATCTCGGGATGCGCCGCGCGCAGGCGCGCGACCATCGCGGGCAGCACGAAGGTGGTGACGAACACGCTCGCCGTGATGCGCACCGTGCCGGCCAGGCTTTCCGCCCGCCCCTCGGCGGCCAGTGCGAGACGCCCTGCGGCCTGGGCCATCGTCCTGCCGTGTTCCAGCAACGCCCGCCCTGCCTCGGTCAGATCGAGACCGCGCGGGCCGCGGCGGAACAGACGCACCCCCAGATCGGCCTCCAGCGCCCGGATATAGCGGCCCACGGTGGGCTGGCTCAGGCCGAGGGCGCGCCCCGCCGCCGACAGCGAGCCTGACTCGGCCACGCCGACAAAGGCGCGGACCTGCTCCCAGTCCGGTTGCTGCGCTACGGTATTCATTCCTGAACATCATATATGCGAAATCGGGCAATTTTCATGCGATACTGAATGCCCCATGTTGGAGGCTGGCACAAACGGGAGCCTCGCCATGAACAGCAACACATCCCCCATCTCGACGGCCGGCGGACGCACGGTCCTGATTCTCGGCGCCGGCGGCCGCTTCGGTTGCGCTGCCCTGCACGCCTTCCACGCCGCCGGCTGGAAGGTCCGCGCCTTTGTCCGTCCCGGCCGCCCCTTGGACGCCCCGTCGGGCGTGGCGCGGATCGAGGGCGACGCCTTCGACCCGGATTCCGTGACCGCGGCCGCAAATGGCGCGGGCGTCATCGTGCACGCGCTCAACCCGCCCTACCCGCGCTGGACCACCGACCTGCCGAAACAGACCGAGAGCGTCCTCGCCGCCGCCCGCGCCTCCGGCGCAACGGTGATGATCCCGGGCAATGTCTACAACTACGGTCGCAACATGCCGGCGCGCCTGACCGAGGACACGCCGCACGCGCCCACCACCCGCAAGGGCCGGTTGCGCGAGGAGATGGAGGACGCGTTCCGCAGTGCGGCCGCCGACGGCGTGCACACGGTGATCCTGCGTGCCGGCGACTTCATCGAAACGGAAAAGACCGGCAACTGGTTCGACACCTACATCGCCGCCAAGGTCGACCGCGGCGTCGCCGTCTATCCCGGCCCACGCGACGTCGTCCACGCATGGGCCTGGCTGCCCGACATGGCGCGCGCCATGGTCGGCCTCGCCGGACGCGAGACGCAACCCGAAGCCGGTTTCGAGACCTTCAACTTCGAAGGTTACAACCTCACCGGCGACGAACTGATCGCGGCGCTCGAACGCGCCGCCGGTCGTCCGCTTGGACGCAAGGGCTTCCCTTGGTTCGCCTTGTCCTTTGTCGCGCCCTTCATGCCGCTGCTGCGCGAAGTGATGGAAATGCGCTACCTGTGGCGCGTCCCCCACGCGCTCGACGGCGCCAGGCTACGCACCGCCCTGCCGGACTTCGCGCCGACCCCGCTCGACGGCGCGATCCACGCGGCGCTACCGCCGTCGGCACAAGGCGCACCGTCGCGGCAAGGCAGGCCGGCGCTGGTCTAGCCGAGGCAGGATCGGCCGCCGCCGAACCCTATTTCACCCATTGCGGCGCCGCCATGTGCACCTCCGGCGCGCCGTCGATCAGGGGTCCCGCGGCGGCCATATAGTCGGCGAACCAGGAACCGCCGGCGTTCTCCTTGAACGCTGCCTCGGTTTCGTAGACCTCGGCCATGCGCACCATGTTCTCGTCGTGCAGATCGTAGGAGAAGACGTAGCGCGACTGGGCGTCGTTGGCCGCGGCGCGCGGCTTGAGGTGCTGCTCCCACAGGTCCTTGAGTGCATCGCGTTGTCCGGGCTTGGTTCTGACGGTGATGAATAGGGCGAGATCGGCCATGCCTTCCTCCGTGGCTGTTCGACTAACTCAGCGTGTTCATGGCGCGGCGGCACAACGGATCCGGTCCGGGCGCGCCGCCCGTGGCGATGACCGACAGACGCGCAAGGTGATGATCCCAACCGCGCGCGGCGATCGCGCCGAAGGGATCGACCAGCCCCGTATGCGAAACCTCGATGCGGCTGCCGCCCGCTTCGGGCGCGATCGTGACTTCGACGCGGTTGCGGGTCCCGTGCGAATGAACCTCGTAGAAAAGAAGACGCGGCGGTTCGATCTCGACGATGGTTGCGGCGATGACCCCGCCGGTCCCCATTTCGAGCCGGTAGACGCCGCCCGGTACCGGATCGACCTCGGCGCCTTGGCCGGTCCAGCGCGCCAGCTTGTCCGCCTCGACAAGATAGGAAAAAACGACCTCGGGCGGCGCGTCGATCCAGATCGTCTTGGTCAGCGCGTGGGTCAACGGCGCCCTCGCTTGCGGTCCGCCTCGACCGCCGCCTTGAGCCGCGGCAGCCCCATGTCCCAGAACGACTCGAACTCCCTGCGAAAGCGCGCGACCGCGTCGTCGTTCAGCGAGTAGAGCCGCGCCTGCGCCGCGCGTCGGAACTGCACCAGCCCGCAGTCGCGCAGAACCGCCAGGTGGTGCGACGTGTCCGGTGCCGACTTGCCGATCGCTCGCGCAATGTCCCCTGCCGCGGCTTCGCCGCCGACCAGATGCCGAACGATGCGAAACCGCGCCGGATCGGCGAGAGCGCGGAGTTGTGCTTCCATGCGCCCATTATTTCCATACTCACTTAATTAAGCAAGAATGGAAATAATGGACGCCGGACGATCCCCGGACACGAGCCATGCCCCTACTCCCGCCCCTTGAGGGTCGGTTCGCCGAAGCGTTCCAGAATCTTCGCCTGCAGAAAGTCACGCACCTGGCGGTAGGCGTCCATCATCTGGTCGCGCTTGCCCTGCATGACGGTCGCGTCGAACGTATGCCAAAACTCGATCTCGCAAGCCATCGTGCGCGTCATCTCGACCGCCGAATGCTGGGCTTCCGGCGACAGCGAGATGACGACGTCGAAGGACGAGTCCTCCAGCTGGTCGAAGCTCTTCGGTTTGTGCTTGGAAATGTCGATGCCGATCTCTGCCATTACCTGCACCGCGAAGGCGTCGACCTCGATGGGCCGCACGCCCACCGAATCGACGTACACACGGTTGCCGAAGTAGTGCTTCATCAGACCTTCGGCCATCGGCGAACGCACGGCGTTCATCGTGCAAGCAAACAGGACGGCTCCCGGCAACACGGTCATCGCCGGCCCTAGCGCAGGTGCAGGACGCAGAGCAGCGTGAACAGCCGCCGCGAGGTGTTGTCGTCGAGATCGACCTTGCCGTCGAGACGCTCGCGCAACAGGTCGGACCCCTCGTTGTGGATGCCGCGGCGCGCCATGTCGATCGCTTCGATGCGCGAGGGCATCGCGTGCTTGATCGCGTCGTAATAGCTCTCGCAAATCTGCCAGTAGTCTTTGACCACCTTGCGGAACGGCGACAGTGACAGGCCGATGACGACGACCGCCTCGCCCGCCTCGCTGCGCACGTCGAACAGCAACCGGTTGTCCTCGATCGACAGGTGCAGCGCGTAGGGGCCGGCCGCGTCCTTGCCGACCAGCGCAAAGTGATTCTCTTCAACGAGATCGAAGATCGCCACCTTGCGCTCGCGTTCGATCTCCGGTCCGCGCCGCGCCACCGTGCGCGCGTCGAGGTCGACCGAGACGATGCAATCCGTATCGCTCACAACCGTTCTCGCGGCAGGGCCCCGCCGCGCTTCACACCGGCGCAGCAACGACGCAAACCTCCTCCTCCTGCCTGCAGGGGGAGGGACGGGACGGGGTTTCCGCCCTTTGGCAAGGACCCGCCACCAATCCCCTCCTCGATCCTCGCCCTGGTGGAGGGAGAGGAAGAAGAGAGCGCCACACGCAAAAGGACGCTAGCCATCACCCAAACGCAGCCGCACCGAGCGCGCATGTGCGGGCAGGCCCTCGGCGTCGGCCCGCGTCGCCGCCGCCGGGCCGATGCGCGCCACGCTGGCCGGGTCGCACTTGATGATGGACGTGCGCTTCATGAAGTCCAGCACCGACAGCCCCGAGGCGAAACGCGCGCTGCGCGCCGTCGGCAACACGTGGTTGGGCCCGGCGACATAGTCGCCGATGGCTTCGGGCGTATGCCGCCCGAGGAACGCGGCGCCGGCGTGATGCACCCTGGCGAACAGTGCCTCGGGATCGTCCACCGCCAGTTCGAGATGTTCGGGCGCGATGCGGTCGATCAGCGCAGGCGCGTCGTCCAGCGCGCCCACCACGACGATGGCGCCGTGGTCGTTCCAACTCGCGCCGGCGATCTCGCCGCGCGGCAGCGCGGCCAGCTGCGCCCGCACCGCTTCCTCGACTGCATCGCCGAAGGCCGCGTCGTCGGTGATCAGGATCGCTTGCGCCGCCGAATCGTGCTCGGCCTGCGACAGCAGGTCGGCGGCGATCCACGACGGGTCGTTCTTGCCATCGGCGACGACGAGAATCTCCGACGGCCCGGCGATCATGTCGATGCCCACGGTGCCGAACACCTGGCGCTTGGCTGCGGCGACATAGGCATTGCCGGGGCCGACGATGACGTCGACCCGCGCCACGCTCTCGGTACCGAAGGCGAGCGCCGCCACCGCTTGTGCGCCGCCCAGCCGATAGACTTCGTCGATGCCGAGGATTCGCACTGCCGCCATCACCAGCGGATTGATGGCGCCGTCGGGCGTCGGCGCCGTCATCGCGATCCGTTCGACTCCGGCGACCTGCGCCGGAATCGCGTTCATCAACAGCGACGAGGGATAGGCGGCGAGCCCGCCCGGCACGTAAAGCCCGGCCGCCGCCACCGGCGTCCAGCGCGAACCAAGCTCTACGCCGGCCGCATCCGTGTAGCGCAGGTCCTCCGGTCTCTGCTTTTCGTGAAACGCGCGAATGCGCGCCGCCGCTTCTTCCAGCGCCGCGATCTGGTCGGCTGGCGCCCTGGCCGCATGTTCGGCGATTTCGTCCGCGCCCAGACGGAACGCGCCGGGCGCCAGCGTCAGCCGGTCGAATCGCGCCGTGTAGTCGGCCAGCGCCGCGTCGCCGCGGTCGCGCACATCGGCGATGATTGCCGCGACCGCGTCGGAGACGTCCGCCGCGGTCTCGCGCTTGTCGTCGAGCAACGCGGCGAAGGCCGCATCGAACCCGGCCGCGCGCGCATCAAGCCGCTTTGCCACGAACCACCTCGGTGAAGGCGTCGACCAGCGCGCCGACGTCGACAGGACGCGTCTTGAGCGCCGCCCGGTTGACGATCAGGCGCGAGGAAATCTCGGCGATCGTCTCAACCTCGACCAGGCCGTTGGCCTTCAGCGTCGAGCCGGTCTCGACCAGATCGACGATGCGCCGGCATAGCCCCAGCGCGGGCGCCAGTTCCATCGCGCCGTGCAGCTTGATGCATTCGGCTTGCACGCCGCGCGCGGCGAAGTGCTTGCGCGTCAGGTTGGGGTATTTCGTCGCCACCCGGACGTGACTCCAGCGCCGCGGATCGTCGTTGGCGCGCAGGTCTTCGGGCTCGGCGACCGCCAGCCGGCAGCGTCCGATGCCGAGGTCAAGCGGCGCATAGAGCTCCGCGTATTCGAACTCCAGCAACACGTCGGATCCGGCAATGCCCAGATGCGCTGCACCGAAGGCGACGAACGTGGCCACGTCGAACGAGCGCACGCGAATGATGTCGAGATCGGCGCGGTTGGTCGCAAACCGAAGCTGGCGCGAATCGCTGTCGTGGAACGCCGCCTCCGGCTCGATGCCGATTTGCGCAAGCATGCCGACGGCAGCGTCGAGCACGCGGCCCTTGGGCAGAGCGATGATCATCTTGTCGCGGGCGGTCACGGGCGAAATCTCACGTTTACGGGCGATTTGGCGGCCATTCCTAAGCGAAGCGGCTGCCGGTCACAAGGAAACCTTCCCGGCCGCCGCCCGGCCCCGACATTGGGCCAGGGACAGCCCGCCTCAGGCCTCGGAATGGTCCGGCGTGCGCCGGGCGGGCCAGCTTTTGCCCAGGTCGCGGGCCGCAGCGTCGATGCAGTCGGCGGTCAGCCGGATCGAGCCGCCGCCGGCGAAATCGAACTGGATCGTCGCATCGCCGCCCTCGATCTCCTCGCCGCGCAACGACAGCAGCTCGGCGACGGTGTCGGGCTTGCGCAGATCGAGCCCCTGATGCTGAACCTTGAGCACGTGATTGAAGTGCAGGCCAGTGCGCACGCGCTCGCGCGTCCCGCCGCTCTCCCAGCGGAAGCGGCTCGCCACCAGGGCGAAGCGCTTGGCGCGGGCGTCGAAAGTCATGTCGCCATGGCGCACCAGCGCGTCCTGGAACAGCATCGACAGCACGGCAAGGTCCTCGCCGTCCTGGACGATCAGCCGCAGGGGCGTATCGCGCGGCGGGTCAGAATCGGCGTTCATGGTCGTCGTTCGGCGTTCAGTGGATGCGTGTGATGTCGGCCCCGCAGGCCGCGAGTTTCTCGACCAGGTGCTCGTAGCCGCGGTCCAGGTGATAGATGCGGTTCACCGTCGTCTCGCCATCGGCGGCGAGCCCGGCCAGCACCAGCGACACCGAGGCGCGCAGGTCGGTCGCCATCACCGGCGCGCCGCGCAGCTGTTCGACGCCGCGCACCACCGCGGCGTGGCCCTGCAGCGTGATGTCGGCGCCCATGCGCATCAGCTCGGGCACGTGCATGAAGCGGTTCTCGAAGATCGTCTCGTTGATCGTCGAGGCGCCGTCGGCGGTGCTCAGCAGCGCCATGAACTGCGCCTGCATGTCGGTGGGAAAACCGGGATAGGGCTGTGTCGTCAGATCCGTCGGTTCAAGATGGTTCGACCGCCGCGCCACCGTCATGGTCCCGTTGCGCCGGTCGATCGAGACGCCCGTCGCCTCCAGCGCGTCGGCCACCGCGCCCAGATGGTCGAGGTTGCTGTGGGTCAGGGTGAGTTCGCCGCCGGTGATCGCGGCCGCCACCATGTAGGTGCCGGTCTCGATGCGGTCCGGCATCACGGCGTACGCCGCGCCGCCCAGTTCGGCGACGCCCTCGATGGTGATGCGTTCGCTGCCCGCGCCCGAGACCTTCGCCCCCATCGCGTTGAGGCACGCAGCAAGGTCGGCGATCTCGGGCTCGCGGGCCGCGTTCTCCAGCACGCTGGTGCCGTCGGCCAGGGCCGCGGCCATCATCAGATTCTCGGTGGCGCCGACCGATACCCTGGGAAAGCGCACCGTGCCACCCGAAAGACCGCCCGGCGCGCGGGCGTGAACGTAGCCGTCCTCGAGCTCGATCTCCGCGCCGAGCTGTTCCAGCGCCTTGAGGTGCAGGTCCACCGGGCGCGTGCCGATGGCGCAACCGCCCGGCAGCGACACCCGCGCCTCGTGCATGCGCGCCAGCAGCGGCCCCAGCACCAGCACCGAGGCGCGCATCTTGCGCACCAGGTCGTAGG
>JAYOEZ010000059.1:0-18877 GCA_038116985.1 Alphaproteobacteria bacterium
CGCGAGCTTTTCAACCACCACCAGCGCCTGTCGGTCGAGGTGGTCGAGCGCTTCGGGACACCGAAGGATTCGCTGGTCGTCGATATCGGCTCGAACGACGGCACCCTTCTCAAGGGATTCCAACGCCAAGGTATGCGTGTTGTCGGTGTCGAGCCGACCAATATCGCCGCAATCGCGCGCGAGGACGGGGTCGAAACAATCCAGGACTTCTTCGGACAGTCCGTCGCAAAGGAGATCGTGGCGCAGCACGGCAAGGCAAAGGTGGTCACCGCAACCAACGTCTTCGCACACATGGCCGGCCTGGGAGCGGTGATCCGCGGAGTGGAAGAGTTGCTCGACGACGACGGCGTGTTCGTTCTCGAGAACCATTACCTGTTGGATATCGTGAAGGGCGTCCAGTACGACTCGGTCTATCATGAGCATCTCCGCTCTTACTCGATCAAGTCGATCGTCCAACTCTTCGACTACTACGACCTGAGCGTCGTCGATGCTCACCGTGTCGCAAGCTATGGTGGCTCCATCCGAATCTACGTCGCCAAGGGAAAGAACACGCAGCCCTCGAAGGGGCTTATCAACCTGATTGCGGAGGAACGCGCGTTCGGGCTCTATGATTCCGAGACCTATGTCGAGTTCCGTCGGCGCGCGATAGAATCCAAGAAAGCGCTGCTCGACCTTGCCATGACGGCAAAGAAAGAGGGCATGCTATTCGTCGGCAACTCATGCCCCGGCCGCTCTGCGACGCTACTGAACTATGTCGGTCTCGATCGCGAGCTGATGCCCTACATCGCCGAGCAGCCCACCTCTCTCAAGCTTGGCCTGCACCTGCCCGGCAAGCACATACCTGTCGTCGAGAACTCGATCCTTTTCACCGAGCAACCTGACTATGTAGTGCTTTTGGCCTGGCACTACTGGGAACCGATCAGCACCGACCTTCGCGGCCGTGGCCTGCAGTCGAAACTCGTCCTGCCGCTTCCCGAAGTCCGCGTGATCGAGGACTAACCGATGGCCGCGGCCGCTCCGGGGCGACGGCCACGCGACCGCAGCAAGAGCCATGCTGCATGATCGGACACGTCCTCAGCCTTGCACCCTGGGCGGTGTTCGCAATTTCACTTGCCGTGCTGCTGCCCTTAACCCGGCGGTGGCTTCCTGAAACCGGCTGGGCTCTGGCCGTAGCGGGTATCGTCTGGCTCCTTTTCATCCAGGGTGACAGCATCGTGCTGGGCCCCCGCGCACGCCTGGAGTGGGGCGACGGCGAGATTCTCTTCATCGGCTATTACCCTTACCTGGCCACCGCCCGCGACGCATTGTTCCTGCCGGACCTGATGGGCGGAGTCGACCGGTTCGCTTTCGGGCGGATCGGCGGAGAGATCCTCTCGCTCCGGCTCCTGCTCGTCGATCTGCTGCCGATGTGGGCTGTCCTGGTGGTCCTTCGGGTGGTTACGAGCGCAACCGCCATCGCCGGCGTCTACCTAATCGCGACACGACGGTTCGGCTGCCCGCCGCCTCTCGCCCTCGCGTTCGGAGCGCTGTTCGCAGCGGGTTTCGACGTCAACGCCTCGATGACGTTCCTCTACACGATTTCGATCGCCGGGCTGCCGGTTCTCTTCCACCTGCTTGTAAGGCTCGACCGTCGACCGGGGGCCTGGCTCGCCTTCATCATCTTCGCCACCGTATACGTTTCGCTGTCCGACCCATTCTTTTGGCTCCCGATGACCTGGCTGATCGCCATTCTCCTGATCACGTGGCATCGGTCGAACAGCCTGGTCTGGTATGGGACGGGTATGGCCGTACTCTCCGTCATGTGGCTGGCGAACTACAGCGAGGCGATCTTCGCCGTCCTGCTGACACTGTCCGACAGCAGTCGGCCAAGCGACTTCCTGGATCGGCCGTTCATCGACCACCTGCGACACCAGATTGGCTGGATGTTGGCGCCGGACTTCCAGTACAACCGCGGCGGTTGGCCTTTTATCGTGCCAGTCGCCTTTGCGCTGCTTGTGGCCTGGCAGGCGCGCTCGCGATCGGCGTTGCTGGCCGCGCTGAGCGCGCTGGCCGTCGGCTTCGCGACGCCGTTCCTGTTAGCGATCCCTTGGGCAGCGCTGGGACTCGGCTTCCTCGAATCCTATCGCTGGTACTTCGAGTACGGTGCATTCGCGGTCTCGGCCATGGCGGCCGTGCAAGCCGGCGCCGTTCTTGCGGCAAACCTCCCTGAGGAATCGTACAGACGCGCAACATCGGCCGCGGTGGCCGTCAGCATCGCCGTCGGTCTGGCGATGCTCACGACATTCAAGCTCAACACCGTCCTGCACATGGCAACCCGTGGCAACCTGACGGTCCTGCAGGATATTCCGAACCTGCGTTCTCCAGCCTGGTATGACGGCACCAGCCGCGTCGTGGGCGTGCCCACCCGGTACCCGCCGAACGTCTCGCCGTCCTATGGCCTGCCGAGCCTCGACGGCGGCGCGACATTCGTGCCGCAGGCGACCTTGGACTATTGGCGCCACGCCGTGCTCCGACGTGGACTTTCCATAAGCTGGGAACTCCCGGGATTGCCGCTGCTCGGCGCATACATGGACTGCTGCGAGCCCTATCCGATTGACCGGGACGTCTCGCTCGACATGCTGCGCGTCGCGAGTGTGGGCTACCTTCTGAGCTATCGTGCGCTCGCCGCGCCCGGGCTCACTCTTGTCTCGGGGCCGGATGCGCAGGAAACACAACCGGCACTCTTGCACATCCTCGGCAGCGCCCGTCCCGTTTTTGTCTACGCGCTCGACGCGCCGCACCCGCGCATCTACGGCGCGCGGGCGGTGGATATCGCGCAGACATCCGGACATGACGACGGTTTTGCGAAAATGGTTCGTGCCCGCGCTCCACACCGTGTGGCGGTGATCCGAGCCGAAGACGCGAGCGGTTTCGACGCCGCGCCGTGGGATGCGCAAGAGGAACCCAGCTTTCGCCAGGTTCGCGACGGGTTCGACATCGACCTGGCTCCCGGCTCAGCCGGAACGATCCTTGTCAACGTGGCGCCGCTGCCCTGGTGGCGCGCGACCGGCGCTGACGGAGTGCGGTTCGAGGTGCGGCCTGCGAATTACGGCCAACTCGCAATCGCCGTCCCGCCCGGACATGACGAAGTAAGGTTGCGCTACGAGCGTCCGACGCTGTTCGGCAAGAAGTTCAACTAATCAGCACTCACGCCCAGTTCAAGCGCCGCCTGGTGACGCAACAGCGTGTCGCGCAGCGCACGCGCGCCCACTGAACGCGAATCGGTCTGATCCGTGGAGTTGGCGATCTCGAGATCTTTCTGGGTCTCTATCGCGTACCAGTAGCGGTCGATCAGCATGTGTACGGCCCGATGTTGCCCAATTAGTTGGGAAAACAGGTCTATTTCGAAGTTCGAGGAATCGAGCAGGTCGATCTGGTCGAGTGCATCGCGATCGATCAGGGTAATACCTGCGTTCACATAACCGATTAGGTCATGGTCGGGACCGTTCTCGATACTGAAGGCGCGCACGACGGAATCGCGCGAGAAGGAAACAACATTGCCGTCCTGGACCACGATCAGCCCGTATTGCGAAACGACCTTGCACGCCGTCAGAGTCACCAACGCGTCGCTTTCCTCGTGCAACGCATAAAGCTTGTCGAAGTCCAAATCGAACAGGCAGTCGCCGTTCGCGAGCAGGAACGGCCCCTCGGGCAGGAGATGGCGAACCATGTGCAACCGTTCGCCAATCGATGTGTCTTCGCCGGTCTGAACCGCATCGATTCGCGCGCTTAGCCAGTTCAGATCGCGATCGATATAAGCCTGTATCTGCTCGCCACGATAGCCGAGAGGCAGGATAAAGTGTCGGAAACCCGACGCATGCAGTTGCATGATCGTGTACCAGAGGATCGGGTATCCGACGACGCGCGCCATCGCCTTTGGGATTTTCTGGCCGGTCGTCCCGAGCCGACGTCCGCGCCCGCCGCAAAGTATCACCGCAGCCCTGGTCAACGCGTCACCATATCTCCGCGCGCGGAAATCGCGCCGAACCCATGTTCAGGTCTACTCCACGAGACTCGAAGCTATCAAGCACATGATCGCCACGCTGCGTGCCGGTTCGTCGGGTACAGACTCACCCGACGCACATATGGCCAATGCGCGCGCAATTGTCGTGCGCATCGGATTCTCCATCGCAACGGGTGTTTCCGTTACACCCGGAATCCGAAGCCCGACCGCAAACCCGTCCCCCGCAGGAACCTGAACGCGTTCAGCTGTCTGTCCATCGAGGGAAAAAGACAATTGTGACTCCGAAGCCTCGGGGTCCTGCACGAACTCGAATCGACAGCGAACGCCCGTCACATCAAGCTGCGCGTACCAGCATTTGTCGGACGATTCCCGCGAGATGACCGACAGCGTGTCCATGGGTGTGAACTCGCGGAGCAGCGATAGGGCATGGGGCAGCAAGTCCACCGCGATGGCGTCGCCGCGGTAGGCACCACGGGTCTGGTAACGGAAGAAGAATTCCCGCAGCCGCGCAGGTCTACCGCAGGCGGCAATAAAGGGTTCGGCAAAACACGCTGTCGGGTAGTTCACCGAAAGACGCCCACCCGCTTCGCCGAGAATCTCGCGACATGCCTTGGCGTTCGCCCGAGGCGTCAGCTTGCCCGACCAGTAGAGCGGCTTCTCGACAAACACGTGGCAGTCTCGCGCCAACGCGGCCCGCGCATGATCGAGATGCAGCGCGTTGGGCGAACATATCGAGACAAAATCAACCGCCTCCGCCAATGCCTCGACCGATGGCGCGACCTCGACCGGACAGGAGAGCCTTTCGCTCAGTGCCGCGGGATCGAGTCGATCTGGGAGTTTGGATGCGACAACCAGACTTCCGACCCCGAGAGCCGCAAGTTCGCGCAGATGGACCGCACCAATCCCCCGGGGCCCGATAACGCCGGCACGAAGTGATTCAAGACTCCGCGGCATTTGCGGGCGTGCCGAAAGCTTCCTGGAAGACCCGGTTGACCGTGTGCTCCTTGCGATCACATCGGCAGTCGTTCGCATTCATCTTCGCGTGTTGGCCTTCGAGGAAACCCCAGAAATCATCGACGTCATAGTCGTAGTAGGCATCCCAGAAATCCGACACTTGCAGGTTGCCCAACGCCATGTCACGAAAATGCGGGGCACCCGACTGCGAACAGTTGGACAGATATCCGTCATAGGAGATGGCAGGATAAACGAACCGCGCAAAACAGGGCAGGGTACGGCGTGTTGTGAAGGAACTGTCCCCGTCCACATCGAGAAGCATGACGTCCGTCGCACCGCCCTTATGGTCGTCGATCACCGGCTTCAGGCGCGCATAGATGTCTTCGATCTCGGCCCGGCTCGGAATGATCGTTCCCGATTCGCTCTCGAAACCGCGCGGCACCTGCGGAAACGAGAACCGGATCGCATCGACGCCGGCATCCGACAGGTCGCGTATCGCCTGGAGGACTTCCTCGGTCTCGCAGTTGACCCGCGTGATCAGGTAGTTGGTGGCAAGGTCGAGGTGCGTTTTGCGCGCACGCCGTGCCGCGGTCAGGCGGGCGAGGTTCGCAATGACGTTGTGATACATGTCCGCCTTGCTCGTGACCCCGTGAGTTCGGTTGTAGCTTTCCGGCGAGCCGGCATCGACCGAAACGGTGAGATAGCTGCTCAGCGCTGCATCCTCGCTGGTCATCAGGTCGACGAGACGATCGCTGATCCGCAGCAGCTTGCTGTGAAAGCCCGTCACCTGACCGTGCCGTCGAGCAGATGCGACAAGATCGTCGATGTGCTCGTAATTGAGCGGATCGGTCGCGTAGCCCGCAAAGATGATCTTGCCAACACCCCCGTGCGGGCCGGAGGCCATCTGGTCCATGATTTCCAGATAGCGCTCCGGCGTGAGCCGGTCACTGACGTTTTCCGAAGATCCGCCATAGCAATAAGGGCAAGGCATCCAGCAGATGGCGCGGCCTTGAAGCCGCCCCGGCTGGACCTCGACCTGGTGGGGCACCACCGTCTTTGCGAGAACCGACTGCAACAGCCCTTCCGGACTGTCGAAGTATTGCAGCTTATAGGCGATGCGTTCGGACAGGTTTCCGGTCATTCGCTCGGTCGATGTTCGGGTGGACGGGCCACGCACATGAGATACGACTCTTGCCGGAAACACGGCGCGTGGGCGATTCCGACTGACGCCGTAACCCGCGAACTGATATTTACTTGTACGTGAAAGATCAACCCGAGAAACCCGCGGGCACGTCGCCGCGTTGGCGCAACGCGGCCGTCACCCTGCTCGGGATCGTGCTCAGCGGCATCGCTCTGTGGTTTGCGCTCCGAGATGTGGTTCTCGCCACGGTCTGGAAGACGATTCAATCGGGCGATACCGCACTCCTGGCCGGTGCGTTCGTAGTTTATCTCGCAAACATTGCCGTCCGCGCGCTCCGTTGGCACATGCTGCTGCGGCCCGCCTCCGACTTCCCACTGCGTGCAGCCCAGGCACTGCTCGTTGGGCTCGCTGTCAACAACGTGCTGCCCGCGCGCCTCGGCGAGCTGTTCCGGATCGAATACACGTACAGGCTCCTCGGGGCATCTCGCGGATACTGCGCCGGGAGCCTACTGCGCGAACGCCTGTTCGACCTTGCGAGCCTCGGTGCAGCGCTCGCCATCGCCCTTGCGTTTGCAACGCTCGCCCCTAGCGAGCGGCATCTCGATCATGTCGAGACGATCATCGGCAGTTTTGCAATTGTCGTTTTCATCGTCGCAGCGATTTCGGCGGGGATTTTGATCTGGGCGGCGCGACCGACCGGGAGACCGGCGCACCACTCTTTGGTGCAGACCCACCGACAAAGGCCCGGTCACGAGTTCCTCGCGGTCGTCCACCGTGAAGCCCTGGCGGCTGCAACCGCGTTGCGCGGCATTGGGCCGCGCGAATTCGCGGTTCTGGGCCTCGTCACAGCCGCAATTTGGAGCCTCGAAGCGCTGACACTGTTTCTCGTCGCCCTTTCGCTCGAGATCGCACTCACCGGCGCGGGGATCGCTTTGCTGCTGTTCATCTCGAGCCTAAGCACACTCATACCAAGCGCTCCGGGCTACATCGGGACCTATCAACTTGCGTTCGTGATCGTACTTTCCTTTTTCGGTATCGGTGCCGAGGTGGCCGTGGCGGCCGCGACCATCCAGCAAGTGGTGAATATCGGTCTGGTGACCCTGATCGGCCTGCTTGTTCTGGTCCTAACCCGCACGCGGCAAGGTGAACACATCCTGTCCGCTTCCAAGTCCCTCGACCGCCGGGAATCGCCCTGATTCCCCGCTGTCCACGTAATGAACACGCGCTTGACTTGAGCGTTCATTCGTTGAACACTACTGCCGATTCGCACGGGCGAACCGGGCCGGGAGACCGACTCGATTCACCCGAAGTGCGGTAGCGTGGAAAGGCGCGCGACCGACGTCTCAAGACTTGCATCCTCTATTTCATCGCAAGCGCCCGCATGCGAACGCCGGTTCGCGAGGGTATCAAAGGGCAGGAACTCTTATATGACGCGCGAACTTTTCGTAGATGGAACCCGGATTGCGGACGGCGAAGACTGCTATGTCATCGCCGAGATCGGTCACAATCACCAGGGCGATCTCGACCAGTGCCGCAGGTTGTTCGACCAGGCCAAGTCGTGCGGTGCGAACGCGGTCAAGCTTCAGAAGCGCGACAATCGGGCGTTGTTCACGCCGGAGATTTATGACGCGCCCTACGACCACCCGAACAGCTACGGCCGCACCTATGGCGAGCATCGCGAATTCCTCGAGTTCGACGCCGCCCAGTACCGCGACCTTTTCGACTATGCGGCCGAGATCGGAATTACGTTCTTCTCGACCGCGTTCGATTTCCCGAGCGCAGACTTCCTCGAGGCGTTCGCGCCACCGGCCTACAAGATCGCCTCCGGCGACATCACCAACATCCCGCTGATCACCTATGTCGCCTCCTTCGGACGGCCGATGTTCATCAGCACCGGCGGCGCCGAGATGGCGGACGTGCAGCGCGCCTACGACGCCGTCATGCCGGTCAATCCGAATGTTTGCATCATGCAGTGCACGTCCGGCTATCCGCCCGCCTACGAAGAGCTCAATCTGTCGGTCATAAGCGCGTTCCGCGATGCCTTTCCCGACATTCCGATCGGCTATTCCGGCCATGACAGCGGCATCGCCATGGCACTCGTCGCCTACGTCATGGGCGCAAACGTCGTCGAGAAGCATTTCACTCTGAACCGAGCGCTGAAGGGGACCGACCACGCCTTCTCGCTGGAGCATTCTGGAATCTCGAAGCTGGTCCGCGACCTGCGACGCGCCAGGACCGCCATGGGTGACGGTGTGAAGAGAAAGTTCCCCAGCGAGGATCAGCCGCTCTACAAGATGGCGAAGAAGCTCGTTGCGGCACGCGCGATCCCCGAAGGCCAAGTCATCGCGCGCGAAGACATCGGCATCAAGTCGCCGGGAGATGGCCTGCCGCCCTACCGGATCGAGGAACTCATCGGCACGACCAGCCGCCGCGCCTTCGCGACTGACGAGGCCTTCGACGAAAGCGACCTCGGTTGACCGACGGGACAGCAATGCCCGACACGCGCTTCGACCTTTCGGGCCGGACGATAGTCGTCACGGGCGCGTCGGGCCAGCTCGGCCGTGCCTACACCGCGTACCTGGCCGGCGCGGGGGCAAACGTCGCTGCGCTCGATCGTGCGCCGCTCGAACAGTCGCTGCCCGACAATGTGCTCTTCTTCGATGCCGACGTGACCAACCGCAAGAGCCTCGCCGCCGCGCTTGCCGGCATCGAGGAAGCGTGGGGGCAGGCGCCGCACGGCCTGATCAACAACGCCGGTCTCGACTCGCCGCCCGACGCCGATGCCCGCGAGAACGGGCCGTTCGAGACATTTCCCGTCGAATCCTTTGAGCGCGTCATGTCGGTGAACGCAACCGGCCCCCTCCTCTGCTGCCAGGTCTTCGGCGGCGCCATGGCAGCTGCAGGCCGGGGCTCGATCGTCAATATCGGCTCGACCTACGGCCTGGTGTCGCCGGACCAACGGCTCTACGAGTATCGCCGCGCGCACGGCGAGACGTTCTACAAGCCGGTCGCCTATTCCGTCTCGAAGTCGGCGATCCTCAATCTGACGCGGTATCTGGCTACCTACTGGGGGCCCGACACTGTTCGTGTGAACACGCTCACCCTGGGCGGCGTTTTCGCCGGCCAGGACGAACGATTTCTCGAGGCCTATAACTCACGCGTGCCGCTTGGGCGTATGGCCGAACCCGAGGACTATTTCGGTGCACTGCATTTCCTGCTGTCCGACGCTTCGCGTTACATGACGGGCGCCAACATGGTCGTCGACGGCGGCTGGACGGCCTGGTGAGCGAGCCCGACAGGCAGCCTGCGAAGCACCCGCGCGCGATCGCTCTGGTGCCGGCGCGTTCGGGATCGCAACGCGCACCCCACAAGAATGTGCGGGTGCTGGCGGGCCATCCGCTGATGGCCTACACGATCGCCGCGGCCCGCGCGTCGGGCGTGTTTGACGCGGTTCTGGTCTCCACGGATGACCCCGTCTATGCCGAGGTGGCGACCCACTACCGAGCAGAGGCGCCGTTCCTCCGGCCGCCCGAACTGGCGGGCGCCACCTCCCCGGACATCGAGTGGATCGCCCATACGCTCGAGCGGCTGGCGGATGCGGGACGACACTACGATGCTTTCAGCATCCTGCGACCAACGAGCCCCTTCCGCGCGCCTGAAACGATTCGGCGCGCCTGGGCAGCGTTCCTCGACGAGCCGGGAGTCGATTCGCTTCGCGCCGTCGAACTCGTCCTGCAACATCCCGGCAAGATGTGGGTCGTACGCGGGTCGCGGATGACTCCGCTGTTGCCGCTGAACAAGGGCGAGACTCCCTGGCACAGCCAGCAATATGCCGCGCTGCCAAAGGTGTATGTCCAGAACGCGAGTCTCGAGATCGCGTGGACGCGGGTGGTGACGGAGACCAGGACGATCTCGGGCCATGTGCTAATGCCGTTCATGACCCAGGGGCTTGAGGGTTTCGATGTGAACAACGAGAACGAATGGGATGCCGCGATTCGGCACGTCGCGGCCGGCGCCGCGCTTCCCGGGATCGCCGAGGCTCCGTTCCCGGCCGCGCGACTGCCAGGGATCGGGTAGCGCCATGACGATCGACGAGAACAGCTTCGCATTCCTGCCGACCAATGAGTTCGCGCGCTTCCTCCAGGTCTCCAACGACCGGCATGTCATAGCGCGGCTGGTGGCCGACGCGGCACGATTAAACTGCCTGTCGATGATCGCATGCGCCGGATCGGGCCATATCGGCAGCAGCTTCAGCGCGATGGACATCGCCACATGGCTTCACCTCTTCGAGATGAATCTCTCCGACGGCCCGATGGATGCCGATGGAACGGGTGACCTCTACTTCTCGTCCAAGGGACACGATGCGCCCGGCTACTACGCGCTTCTGATCGGGCTGGGACGGATTCCCGAAACCATGCGCGAACGCCTGCGCCGGCTGGACGGGCTTCCTGGCCACCCCGACGTAAACACGCCAGGCATGGTGGCCAACACCGGCTCGCTCGGTATGGGCATCTCGAAGGCGAAGGGGATCGCCCTCGCCGATCGACTCAAAGGCCGCGAACGCCGGATCTACGTGATGCTCGGCGATGGTGAACTGCAGGAAGGGCAAGTTTGGGAATCGGCGCTTTCGGCCGCACGGCTCGGCCTGTCGAACATTACGGCGGTGGTCGATCACAACAAGATCCAGTCGGACATTGCCGTGGCCGACACATCGGACCTTGGCGATCTCGAGGCCAAGTTCACGGCCTTCGGATGGCACGTTCAGCGCTGCGACGGGCACGATACACACGCGCTCGAGACGACATTCGCTGCCGCGCGGGAAGATGCGCGACCCAGCATCGTGATTGCCGATACGCGCAAGGGCGCCGGCGTGTCCTTCATGACCGAGATGGGCGAGCGCGACGGGCAGCCGGCCTATCTGTTCCACAGCGGGGCGCCATCGCCCGCCGATTATGCGCGCGGAGCGAACGAACTGCTGGCTGGGATCGCCGCCAAACTCGACGATTGCCATGCCGGTGGCGCCGCACTCGACAGCGTACCGCGACCGTCCGGCAGCAGTGCGGCAGATGGCCCCTTCCTGCCTGCCGTCTATGGCGACGTACTGATCGAGGCAACCGGACGAACGCCGCGGCTGATCGCGCTCGACGCCGATCTCGCCTTGGATACGGGCCTGTGGAGCTTCAAGGCCAAACACCCCGACCGATTCGTGGAATGCGGCATCGCCGAACAGGACATGGTCTCGATGGCCGCCGGAGCTGCGAGTGCCGGCGCCCTGCCGATCTGTCACTCCTTCTCATGCTTCATGCCGGCACGAGCCAACGAGCAGATCTACAACCAGGTCACCGAAGGTACGAAGGTCATCTATGTCGGAACGCTCGCGGGCGTGGTACCAGCCGCACCCGGGCATTCGCATCAGGCCGTGCGTGACATCGGCGCCATGGCTGACATGCCCGGGCTGCTAGTCGTCGAACCGAGCTGCGCGCCTGCGCTGGAAGCATTGGTGCCGTGGCTGATCGAGAAATGGCCGACCAGTGCCTATTTGCGCCTGTCGATGATGCGGGTCGCGCCACGATTCGACTGGCCTGTGGATTGGACGCCTGTCCCCGGCCAAGGCGTCGAGGTTTGGCACGGCGCCGATGCGGTGCTGTTCTCGTACGGCCCGACCTTTGTGGATATGGCCATCCGTGCCGCAAACGAGGTCGCGTCGAGCGGCGGGCCGGATGTCGCCGTGGTCGACATGCCGTGGCTCAACAGGATCGACGCGGATTGGCTGGCGAAGACCGTGGCCGACAAGTCGACGGTGTTCGTCCTCGACAACCACTACGAATCGGGCGGTCTCGGTATGCGAATGGCGAGCACACTGGCGGGGCTTCCAGGGAAGGACCGGCCGCGCTGCCTGGTCAAGGGTCTGCGTGATATTCCAGCCTGCGGGCAGCCCAACGAAGTGTTGCGGCACCACGGCCTGGCGCAAGACGATCTGGTCGCGTGGCTGCAAAGCGGGAACGGAGCCGCCGCATGATCGGCCGCCAGGAAATCATCTACGGATCTATCGGTATCGTTCGGGCCATCCTGCGCATGGCTGGCGAGCGCAACTACCGGCGCATCTCGCGGGTGTTGCGCCAAGCGTTGTGGCAGGACCCCGAACTTGTGCGGATCGCCGACGACAAGGTCGAGGTCAGCGGCAAAACGCTGGTTTTCCATAGCCTCGGACAGATTCCTCAGCGCCGCGCGCTCACGCTGTTCACAAAGGAACCGCAGACCATCGAGTGGCTGGAAACGCTCGGCCCGGAGGACACGCTCTGGGATATTGGTGCGAACGTCGGACTCTATACGGTGTATGCGGCCGCCGTCCGCGGAACACGCGTCCTCGCCTTCGAGCCGCAGGCCGCTAACTATGCCCTTCTCAATCGCAACCTCGAACTCAACGGGCTGTCCACTCTCGCTCGCGCCTATTGTCTGGCGTTCTCCGACACGACGGAGATCGGCGACCTGGCACTGCGCAGTTCGGATTTCGGTGCCTCACAGGCGACATTCGGCGACCACGAAGTGCCGCACGACACATCCTTCATCCAGGGCATGGTCGGCTACACAATCGATGCCTTCGTCCGTGACCACGCCCCTCCGATACCGACCCACCTCAAGATCGATGTCGACGGGATCGAGGAAGCAATCGTCATCGGCGCTGAGGCGCTTCTGGCGAACCCCGAACTTCGCTCGGTCAACATCGAACTCGACACCATGCGTCCCGAAGAGTATGCGCGGATCCGCACACGCATCGAATCTCACGGACTCCGGTTCGTCGGCCACGACCATGCCTACCTGCGTGCGGGACGCGACTATAAGGGCCCGGTCAACGCATTCTTCGAGCGCAACGAGACAAACACGACGACGGATCGCGATCGATGAGGGCAGTCAGACACCGGATCGGGCACTTCCTGGTACGTTCGGGAACGCGGCTGGGCCGCCCCGAACTCGTGGCCCGCGGCCTGCTGACTATGGCGGGGGTCGCTCAACGCGACGCCAGTTTCCGAATCCTTACGATCACCAAAGACGTGTTCGAGGACGACGTCGCCGCGCTCAACCGGTACGGCGAAGAGATTGCGTTCGACATCATACAGATCGGCGTGCTGAAGGAGATCTTCAACGCCTTCATGCCCGACGGCTTCGACATGCCGTCCAACACCTACCACCTTGACGGCAGGTATCGGGACGAAAAGCTCGCATATCGCGCGTTCATGCGCGAGGTCATCGGGCATCTGGCCGGTCAACACGGCTACGCCGCTGTGATTTGTTGCAACTTCTCCTATGTGGCCGCACAGGAAATCTCGCTCGCGTGCCGCGAGATCGACATCCCCTACTTCGTTATCTATCGCGAAGGTGTCGTGCAGCCTCACCGCGCCGTGGACGAGAAACTTCCCTATCACAAGAAGAAGGTATTCTTCGGTCCGATCCACGCGCGCAAGATCTTCATGGCAAACGCCTACGCGGCTCGCTGGATCGACCAGATGCAGCGCGACTACGAGCACGAATTCGGCGTCGCGGGAGCACCGACGCGCGATATCGTGCCCGTCGGCATCCCGCGGCTGGACCTGGTGCGCGCTGACCGAACAGTCGGGACCAAACGGCGGGGGCTCACCTTGTTCGGCTACGAGCCGCGGGTATCGTTTGAATACTTCCGCGAGGTGACCGACCCCGAAACGGGCCCGGCGTTTCTCGAGCGGGCAAACGCGCTCGCTGTTCGCCATTACGAGGCGATCGTCGACTTCGCTGTTGCGCACCCGGAAGTCACCGTCACCGTCAAGACCAAGCCAACATCGAAGACGGCAATCTATGTCGGGGACATGTTGCAGCGCGCAGCGACGCGACACGGGCTGGATTCGCTGCCCACGAATGTGAACCTGCAGACAACGGACACGCCGACCGCACTTTTGCGCGAGAGCCGCCTTGCGATTGCCGTGAACTCGACCACGGTGATCGAATCCCTGCTGATGGGAGTGCGTGTGCTGACACCCGACTTCGGTGGTCTCTTCGAATCGGGAGCGCCGTGGTCCTTCCTCCACGACTTCCCCGAATTGTCGGAATCCTTCGACAGCCTGGAAGACATCGAACGTGCCTGGTGCGAAGCCTGGACACCCGACGACGCCTATCGGGACGCGCGCGAACGCTGCCTGGAATTCTTCACCCTGCACAAGGCGGACGAATTGACATCGCCGAGGCTAACCCGCCTCCTCGCTGCAGAACTCTCGCGTGCGCCGCAGGCACGGTCGGCGGCCGCGGCTGAGTAACCGGCGATAGCGAAGGGGTGATGGCCCCATGAAGAGCTTCAGACAGGTCGAGGAAAACCGGCGGGCATATCATCGTGACCCGACGCTCAACAGCGTCCACCGCGCCTCGCTCCTCGTGCCCGAGATAGAGGGCGCCCGCGCCGAGATCAGTTTTCTCAATCATTTCTTGATCAAGCGCGGATACGAGCGGGTGGGTTGCCGTATCACCGCCATCGGGCCAACGGGTCAACGCATTTCCGCCCAAATGCACCTGGTCAAGGAACCGCGCGTATACCGGATTCCCTTAACCGGAACCGTCGAGGCGCCTGTGGCGAGCTGGCTGGTCGAGTTCTTCGCGGCGGAGAACCTGTTCTTTCCGTTCCCCGCGGTGATGATCAACCATATCGCGCCGCGCTGGCTCAACACGGTCCATGCCTATAACCGAATCCTCAACGACGTGTTCGAGGACGACGCGATTAACGCCCGCCACGTCGCCGAGGCCTCGATCGACGTCCGCATGGACGACCGCCACGACACGATCCTCATGTTTACTGCCGGCCCTGCACGCTGCGCCGGTGACCTGGAAATCGAGTTGCAGGCCAACGGCAAGACTCTAAAGGCACACCACGCGCTCGACGTCGCGCGCATGTGCCACGAGCACGTTTCGCTGAAGTCCGTATTTCCTGCCGTCGGAAATGTGGCGAACGGTGTCCTCAGAATCCGTCAGCCCCAGCAGGCAATGTTTTACGGTCGTCTCTTCACCGGCCAGGTCGACGCCGACGGCACACTCGCCGCCAATCACAGCTTCTACGACAACTCCACGGTGGCGGAATACTGGGACAATACTGCCGAGGCCGTTCGGCACTACCCGATGTTCGATGGCCTGCATGCGCTGGTGCGTTTCTATCCGATTATGGCTCCCGGCGCGCTCGACGTAGCGGTCGAGCTGTTCGATGCCGAGGGTCGACAGGTTGCAGCAACCGAGGCAGGCCGAATCGAAAGTCCCAACGGCGACTGGCTCGAGTTCGACGTAAGCAAGCTTGCTGAGGAAGAAGGCGTCGCAGCGCGCGCCTGCGCCTTTGCGGTCCGGGTCCGTCCGCTTGAAGGAAACACGCCAATGCGCGTTGCCCACCAGGTCGTCTACCGCGACGCGGGCAACGACCAGGCGCTCGAAGCCTCGATCAACCTCGGTCTGGCGAACGCGAACGTCTACATTCCCGACGACAAGACTAGCCTCGCCTGGGGCCAGGTGCCGATGGCCCCGGATATCGAGAGCTGGCTGGGGTTCGTGTGGAACCACCCGCACGAGGCCGGCGACGAGGTTCACATTCGCCTCTACGACACGACGGGACTGATCGCCGAAGAGACGCGAAAGTTGAACGGCCGCAGCGGCGTCGTCCTGTCGCCCGCCGACCTCGATCGCATCGCGGGGAAGGCCGCGACGTTCGAACCTGTCTGGTACGAAGCGCGCACGTCGCGTCCCGACCTTGCGGCTTTCTCGGTCGCCCGACATCGCGTCAGCCGCGCCTGCTCGGGCGAGCACAACTTCTGAGGCGCGACAACATGTCTCTCCGTATCGCCGACCACGACATAGACGGCTCTCGACGAGCCTTCATCATCGCCGAAATTGCGCAGGCGCATGACGGATCGCTCGGCCAAGCCCACGCCTTCATCGACGCCATCGCGGATGCCGGGGCGGACGCGGTGAAGTTTCAGACCCACATCGCCGAGGCCGAATCGACCCTGGACGAGCCGTTCCGGGTCGCAATGAGTGGCCAGGACGAAACCCGACGCGCCTATTGGGAACGGATCGGGTTCTCCGACGAGCACTGGGCCGCGCTCGCCCGGCATGCTGCAGAGCGCGGTCTCGTGTTCCTCAGTTCGGCCTTCTCCGTGGAAGCTGTCGAGTTGCTGGATCGACTCGGCATGGCGGCCTGGAAAATCGGGTCCGGCGAGGTTCGCACGTCACAGATTCTCGACGCCATGGCCACAACAGGCCGTCCGCTGCTCCTGTCGACAGGAATGAGTCCTTGGTCCGAAATCGACGACGCGGTCGCGCGCATCCAGGCGACAGGAGCACCGGTCGCCATCTTCCAGTGCACCAGCCGTTACCCGACCGCGCTGGAACATGTCGGCGTGAACGTGCTCGACGAAATCCGCTCCCGCTACGGCACCCCGACCGGTCTGTCCGATCACTCTGCGACCGTCTTTCCCGCGATGTGGGCACTGGCGCACGGTGCCGACCTGATTGAGGTGCACGTGACATTCGACCGGGCCATGTACGGTCCCGACACCAAGGCGTCGCTTACCTTTCAGGAACTGGCGACTGTTTGCGCTGCCAACCGCGCGTTCGAGACATTTCGTGGGCATCCCGTCGACAAGAACGCGATGGCCGAAGAACTCTCGCAGATGCGCGAACTGTTCACCAAGAGCGTCGCCGTGCGGCATGCGCTCGGCGCGGGTCACACGCTAACGGTTGCCGACCTCACCGTGAAGAAACCCGGCACCGGCATACCGGCCGATCGACTCGACGCGCTCGTCGGTCGTCGTCTCGCGCGCGACGCCGCTCCCGATCGTGTCCTGCAATGGACGGACCTCGAGGATGGCGGCTGACAGCCGCCGCACGGACAGGCAGCAAACATGTCGAACACTCGCAAAGTGTGCATCCTGGTGAACAGCCGCGCCAACTATGGGCGGATCAAGTCGGTGATTGCTGCGGTTGCCGCACACCCGGCCCTGGAACTGCAGCTCGTCGCCGGTGCCTCGGCGCTGCTCTACCGCTTCGGTAATGTGCGCGAGATCATCGAGGCGGACGGGTTCGCCGTCGATGCGACCGTCTATTCAATCGTCGAAGGCGAGAACCCGACCACCATGGCGAAGTCGACCGGCATGGCGATCCTCGAATTGGCCACCCTTTTCGAGAACCTCAAACCCGACATCGTCCTGACCGTTGCCGACCGGTTCGAAACCATGGCAACCGCCGTCGCTGCCAGCTACATGAACATCCCGCTGGCCCACACTCAGGGCGGCGAGGTCACCGGCTCGATCGATGAGAGCGTGCGTCATGCGATCACCAAACTCGCCCACATCCATTTCCCTGCGACCGAGCGGGCAGCACGGAACATCCTGCAGATGGGTGAGGACGCCGACCGCATCTTCATGACTGGGTGCCCGTCCATCGACCTGATCGCGGGCCTTGACCTGGCCCTCCCCGCCGACATTTTCAACGAGAAGGGAAGCGGCCCCGACCTCGACCCGAATGCGCCCTATCTCGTGGTCCTGCAGCATCCTGTCACGACCGAATTCGGCGCCGGCATCCAGCAAATCGAACAGACCCTCCGGGCGGTCCACTCCTGCGGCATCCCGGCAGTGTGGCTCTGGCCCAACGTCGACGCCGGATCGGACGACATCTCCAAAGGTTTGCGCGTATTCCGAGACAACAACCCCGACGCGCCCATCCGGTTCTTCCGCAATTTCCCCGCCGAGCTCTATGCCAAGGTTATCGCCGGCGCGGCCTGCCTGATTGGCAACTCCTCCTCGGCTCTGCGCGAGGGCGCATATCTCGGCGTGCCCGCAGTCAACATAGGAACCCGGCAGCAGGGCCGTGAACGCGGACACAACGTGGTCGACGCCCCATACGAATCCGCGGCCATCGCCTGCGCGGTGGAGGCGCAGGTCGCGCACGGGAAGTACGAACCCCTCGCGCTGTTCGGCGACGGACGGGCTGGCGCGCGGATTGCCGATATTCTCGCCAAGATCAATGTGCGCATTCAAAAGCAACTGGCCTACCCGGACGCCGGGGACGCCATCGTGTCACCCGACACCGGAACCATCAAGTCGTCCACGCCTCCAATAAAAGAGAAGCAATGATCCGATCTTTCGACACCCCGCTTCCGTCGCTCGACGGCAAGACAATCATGGTCACCGGCGGTACCGGCTCTTTCGGCAACGCCTTCGTGCAGACGATCCTCGACCGCTGGTCACCGCGCCGCATCATCATCTTCTCGCGCGACGAGATGAAACAGCTCCAAATGTCGGAACGATTCGCATCCTCCACCGCGCTCCGCTTTTTCATCGGTGACGTGCGCGATGTCGATCGCCTCGAACTGGCGATGCGTGAAGTCGATATCGTGGTGCATGCGGCTGCCCTCAAGCAGGTTCCAGCCGCCGAGTACAACCCAATCGAATGCATCAACACGAACGTCCACGGGGCCGAAAACGTGGTCAAGGCCGCGCTCCGTTCGGACGTGACCCACGTCGTCGGCCTGTCCACAGACAAGGCGGCTAGCCCGCTTAACCTTTATGGCGCCAGCAAACTCGCCGCCGACAAGATTTTTGTCGCCGCCAACAACCTGTCGGCAGGGCACGGTCCGAAATTCTCCGTCGTGCGTTACGGCAACGTCCTGGGCTCGCGCGGCAGCGTCGTTCCGCTTTTCACCCGCCTGATCGATAGCGGTGTCGACCGGTTGCCAATCACGGACGAACGCATGACCCGCTTCTGGATCACCCTGCGCC
>JAYOEZ010000060.1:0-12050 GCA_038116985.1 Alphaproteobacteria bacterium
CCGCGCTGCATCTTGTCGCGGTGGTAGGCGATGTCGGCAGCGAAATAGGTCCAGCCGCCGTCGGACTTCTGCAACGGACGGTCGGTGTCGTCGCCGAAGTCCGACGCCTTGAACAGCGTCTGTTCGCGGGGCTCCCAGTCCTCGGGCTCCTTGCCCTTGGGCGGTTCGAGCACGCCCTTGTAGATGAGGCCCCTGCCCTCGAGGTCGGCGAGCGCGTCGGCGATCTTGCCGGCGTCGTGCAGCGTCTTTTCGGAGAAGAACACGTCGTGGACGATGCCGAGCGCGGCGAGGTCGTCGCGAATCATCGCCATCATCGCGTCGACGGCGTGCGCGCGGAAGACTTCGAACCAGCCCTGCTCGCCGACGTCCTTCCATTTGTCGCCGTCGGCGCGCGCGATCTCCTGCGCGACCGGAATGAGATAGTCGCCTGGGTACCAGCCGTCGGGAATCTCGACGGTCTCTCCCAGCGCCTCGCGGTATCTGAGGTGGAGCGAGCGCGCCAGCGTCTGCACCTGCGCGCCGGCGTCGTTGATGTAGTACTCGCGGGTGACGTCATAGCCCGCCTTTTCGAGCAGTGCAGCGAGCGCGTCGCCAACGACGGCGCCGCGACAGTGGCCGACGTGCATTGGTCCCGTCGGGTTGGCAGAGACGTATTCGACGTTGATGCGTTCGCCACCGCCCCCAGTCGAGGTGCCGTAGGCGGCGCCCGCCGCGAGGATGGCGCGCAACTCGGTCTGGAAGGCCGCCGGCGCGAGATGCAGGTTGATGAAGCCCGGCCCGGCGATCTCGACGGCGGCGATGTCGTCGAGCGCCTCAAGCTTCGGGGCGATCGCCTCGGCGAGATCGCGCGGCTTCATCTTCGCGGGCTTGGCCAGCACCATGGCGACGTTGGTCGCGAAGTCGCCGTGTTTGGCATCGCGCGGCAGTTCGACCGCGACGTGGGTGGTGTCGAGACCGGACGGCAGCGCGCCGGCCGCGCCGAGGTCGGCGACGATGGCGTCGATGTGCTGCTTGAGGCGTGACAGAAGGGCCATGACTGGCGCGGGTTCTAGCGCGAAACGACTCCGCTTGGCCAGCCGTGGCCACCCGGATGCACAGCCCAGCCGGTCAGTCGCCCAGTCTGGCCGTGAGAATCTTCAGCCCGGCGGCGCCGAATGCGAGCGCGAACGCTGCCTCGAAGCCGCGACGCAGGCGCGCATAGCTGCGCACGACCGGCTCGAACGAAAACAGCACGGCGTAGCCATGGAAGAGAATGAAACTCTGCACGCCGACCGCGGCGATGACGAAGAGCAAGGCCTCAGGCCCGACGCCGGGCGGCACGCCGATCGAGTAGAGCGCGCCGAAGAACAGTACGGCTTTCGGGTTGGTGAGATGCAGCGCCAGGCCGCGCGAGTAGGCCTCGGCCACGCTGGCCGGAAGCGCGCGCCGCGCCGCGACATGGGCCGGCGTGAGCGCCGCGCGCGCGGACTTGAACGCGAGCCACATCAAGTAGAGCGCGCCGACGTAGCGCATCACCTCGAACAACCATGCATTGGCGAACATGATCGCGCTCAGACCGAGGGCCGCGCCCACCGACCAGGTCAGTGGGCCCGTCGTAACACCGGCGGCCAGAGCCAAGCCGTGCCGTCGGCCTGCACCCAGCGACGTGGCGGCGATGGCGAGCGTCGCGGGACCGGGACTGGCCGTTGCGACAAAAGCAGCGGCGAGGATCAGGGGCAGATTGACGCTCTCGAACATCGGCGCTTGGTAGCACGCCCGTCGGCGCAGACGAAACGTCCTTCGGGACGCGCCCTGCGGGCGCGCCTCAGGATGAGGGGTTGGCGGCGAGCGTGGCGTGTTGTTGCAGGGCGTAGCGGTCGGTCATGCCGGCGATGTAGTCGGCGACGGCGCGGGCGCGGCCGGCTTCGTCGGCGGCTGCGGCAAGGCGCGGCTGCCATTCGGCGGGCAGCTCGTCCTGATGGACGAGGAAATGGGCGAACAGGTCGGCGACGACGCCGCGCGCCTGGGCGGTCATCTCGTTGACCTTGTGGTGGCGGTACATGTTTTCGAACAGGAACGCCTTGAGCGCGACGTCGGCTTCGGCGAGACCGTCCGAGAAGGCGACGACGGGACGGTCGAGCGCGCGCACGTCGTCGGCGGTTTGCGGCGCGGCGGCCTTGATGCGCCGCCGCGTCTCGTCGAGCAGGTCGACGACCATCGCGTTGATGACGCGGCGCGTGACCTCGTGCACGAGACGCGACTGTTCGTGATCGGGATAGCGTTCGAGCACATCCCTGACGGCGGTCGTGCCGAGCGGCACGTCGAACAGGTCTTCGAGGCGGAACAGGCCGGCGCGCACGCCGTCGTCGATGTCGTGGGCGTTGTAGGCGATGTCGTCGGACAGCGCCGCGACCTGCGCCTCGATGCCGGGAAAGGTGTCGAGGCCGAGATCGTGCTGTTCGTTGTAGGCGAGAATGGTGCCATCGACAGGCTCGTGCTTGGCGGCGTGGGGGCCTATCAGCGGGCCGTTGTGCTTGACCACGCCTTCGAGGGTTTCCCAGGTCAGGTTGAGACCGTCGAATTCGGCGTAGCGGTGTTCGAGCATGGTGAGCACGCGCAGGGTCTGCGCGTTGTGGTCGAAGCCGCCGTAGGGCCGCATCGAAGCGTCGAGCGCGTCCTCGCCCGCATGACCGAAGGGCGTGTGGCCGAGATCGTGGGCGAGCGCCAGTGCCTCGGCCAGGTCCTCGTCGATGGCCAGCGCGCGGGCGATGGTGCGCGCGATCTGCGCGACCTCGATCGAATGCGTCAGCCGCGTCCGGTAGTAGTCGCCCTCGTGATAGATGAAGACCTGGGTCTTGTGCTTGAGCCGCCGGAAGGCGCCGGCGTGGATGACGCGGTCGCGGTCGCGCTGGAAGGCGGTGCGCATCGCGCTCTCGGTCTCGGGGTGCAGCCGGCCGCGGGTGGCGGCCGGGTCGCTGGCGTAGGGCGCCGGCGGTTTGCGGGCAAGCATGGCGCGAAACTAGTGACTGTGGCGGCGGGCGGCAACGGGGCGGCGTATGGCGGGTTGATGACGGTTGCCCTCTCCGGTCGGCACCGGGGTCTACTCCCCGGCCGGCCGAGAGGCCGGCACGCCCGGTTCGCCGGTTATCTCAGGATCAGGCCGATGGCCTCCGGCGGGACAACGTGCTCCTTGCCCTCGACAATAACGCCTTGGAATCGGCCGTTCAGGGCGCGCGCCGCCAAATCGAGGTTGCTTTCGTACGACTCAACAAAGTTTCCCATGAACCCGCGGTTCAGAACCTGAATGAAGACCCGGTCCATAGCTGCCATGAGGTAGAGGTCGAACTGGTTGAGTGCGCCACGCAGCGGTTCGTATTGATCGAAGTTCCACGGAACGAAGGGTTGCTGATCTCCAACCTTGTTGACCTGCAAAGCACAGGCGATCCAGTTCCAACACGCGAAGGGTGGGTTTGGATCGACGGCGACAGCATGCTCGATTCTCGCGTCGAGCGCAGCGTAGAGAGGCACGACCGAGGCACCGTAATGGAGGCCGGCGAGCGTGACGCGGCTGTCCTCACGAACGACATGCCAAATGGGACTTACGAGGTCGGCAATGAACTTCTCGTCCGACTCGCTGGCCGCACGCGTTGCCTCAAGTGTTGAGTTGTCGTCCCTCGCGTTGGGCCCTTGCCACGGCAGCCATAGCACCGAAACCGAATAGCCTGCTTCCAGCGCCGAACTGATCAGTCGGAGAGCGCTTTCGTCGACACAGAGGCGGCTGCTGCAATCGCTGTGTCCCGCATGGCCCTCTTGGTAGATCAAGTGTCTTCCGGTCGGCTGATCCGGCTCCAGTTCGAGCGCGTAAGCACTGCCAATGCGAAGCCAACGGTGTGAACTGGGCTGTAAGAGGGAGATAGCCCGCTCATCCGAGAACGGCGCTTGCGCCGGACCTGGTTGAATATCCTTGTCTACCAGATCGCCCAGCAAACGACGGAGCCGACGCGCCTCCGCTTTCGTCGAGATCGAAGGCTTGCCCTTCTCGATTGCGGGCAAGGAGAACGAAACGCTCCTCTCCGGCAGGCTGTAGAGAAAGTGCTTGTACACGGTGCGCGGACCACCAGGCAGCACGACAAGAACGAACAAGACCGCGATAAGCAGCAGAACGCTGACCGCAAGGCTCGCTCTGAACATTGGACTGCTGACCTCAAGCCGGAATTTGCAGGCGCCTGGGATAACGGGCTCGCCACCCGTCTCGCACATCGAGGTGTGCCAGTGTATATCGCCGGCAGCCCGACGAGAACCGCGTCCGGCGTCGCTGCAGCCGCTCGCAGCGCCACCTATGCCCGAGCCTTGAGGTTGATCCGACACGCAACCGCGCGGCTGTGCCGCAGCCTGTGGTATACGCCTCGCTTCCTGAATGGGGAGCCATCCGATGAACCGCGACTATGTCACCATCAACCGCGACATCTGGGACGCCGATGCGCCGAACGAGGTCGAACGGGCCGAGTATGCCTGGGAACGCGACTCGCCGGTGTGGGGGAGCTGGGCCATCCCTGAGGCGTCGCTGAACATGCTGCCGGCGGACCTGACGGGGAAGGACGCGATCGAGCTGGGCTGCGGCACGGCATACGTCTCGTGCTGGATGGCGCGGCGCGGGGCGCGCGTCACGGGGATCGACGTTTCGTCCAACCAGCTGGCGACGGCGCGGCGGCTGGCGCAAAAACACGGCCTGGACATTGCCTTCATCGAGGGCAACGCCGAGACCACCGATCTGCCGGATGCCTCCTTCGACTTCGCGATCTCGGAGTACGGCGCGGCGATCTGGTGCGCGCCCGACAAGTGGCTGCGCGAGGCCTGGCGATTGCTGCGCCCCGGCGGGCAGCTGGTGTTTCTCGGCAACCATCCCATGGTGCTGATCTGCTCGCCGACCAACGGCGCGCCCGCCGAGACGACGCTGCATCGCCCCTATCGCGACATGTGGGGCGCGGACTGGACCACGGTCGAGTTCGACCCGACGGGCGTGTGCTTCAATCTGACGATTTCGGCGTGGATGGCCCTGTTCGCCGAGATCGGGTTCGTCGTGCGCAACTATCAGGAAGTCTTCGCGCCCGAGTCCGAAACCGAAACGCGCGCCTTCGTGCCGGCCGACTGGGCGAAGAACTATCCCGTGGAACAGGTCTGGCACCTCGACAAGCCGGCGTGATCGCCTAGCGGATCTTCCTGGCGCACGGTCTCGCGCTCATTTGGTTCCGCTTCGGCCGGCGTTGGCCTCTCTCGTTTCCTCCCCCTGCCCGGCAGGGGGAGGCAGCGGCGCGTTGCGGCGCGGGAGGGGGTTCGTTGCGCCGTGCGATCTCGCGCGCTCGGCGCCGATTGCGGCGAGGCTGACCCACTCCTTTATCCTCCCCCTCCGCTGCGCGCAGGGGGAGGAGGTCGCGAGACGGCAACGAAGGGGCAGGCAGCACCGTCGTAGACGGCGCTGCCGGGTACCTCGGGATGGCACCAGTGGGCGACAGACTGATCGCGGGCGACCTTCATTTGCGATTGACTTGCAGCGGCGAGTACCTACATGGCAGGGTGAGGTGTGATGGATATGTCATTGAACAACGACGGCGGCATGCTGTCCCTGTCGCCGAGCGCGGTGAAGCGGGTGTCCTTCCTGAAGAGCCAGGAGGAGAACCCGGACGTGATGCTGCGGGTGATGGTCAATGGCGGCGGCTGTGCGGGATTTCAGTATGCGTTCTCATTCGACGCCGAGAAGACCGACGACGACGTGCTGATCGAGCAGGACGGGGTGACGGTGGTGACCGACAACCTCTCACTCATGTATCTCGCCGGCGCGCAGATCGACTTCGTCGAGGACATGATTGGCGCGGCGTTCTCGATCAAGAACCCCAACGCGGCCTCGACCTGCTCCTGCGGGACCAGTTTTTCCGTCGCTTAGCCCGTTTTCCGTCGCTTAGCCCGTTTTCCGTCGTCTAGAGACGGGTTTTCCACAGGCTGCCCCCTCCATTCATGTGATTGCGCGCACAATCGGTGCGTTTCGACGGGGTTTTTCCTCGCGCGGCGGTCGCATTTCGCCCTAGGCTTTCCCCATCGCTACTGACCAGATGGGGATCGAGGGTCATGGACGACAAATTCCAGCTTTTCAGAGACGGCACGACCATCTTCAACGCGGGCGATCCGGCCGACCACGCCTATCTCGTACAGGCCGGCCAGGTCGAAATCCGGGCCAAGGACGGCTCGGTGATCGACACGCTGGGCCCTGGCGACTTCTTCGGCGAAATGGCGCTGGTCGACACCGCGCCGCGGTCGGCCCAGGCCGTCGCGACGACGGACACGAGCGTCGCGCTGTTCTCGCGCGAGGTGGTCGAGGAAGCGATCAACCGGTCGGACTTCCTGGTTGCGTCGCTGATCCGGCTTCTGGCGCGGCGCAGGAAGAACGCGCGGCGGCCTAACTAGAGGTCTGCCGGGTCCGGGCGCACGTAGCGCGCCGGATTGAGATCGCGGTCGATGGTGAAACGCATCGACGGACGATCCAGCAGCTTCTCGTACCACGCGGCGAGGCGCGGGCGGCCCTCGCGCCATTCGTAAGCGGCGTCGATCGCGTCGAGGATCTTGCCGAAGGCGGGCACACGGTAGTCGAGCCGCGACAGGCCGCCGGCGGCGCAAATGTGGCCGACGTGAAAGCCCGACCAGTCGCCGGCCTGGCTTTCCATGCGGTCGAGCCCGCGCACGATCTTGATCCACTGGCGCTCGATCTCGTCGGCGCGCCGGTCGTCGGCGTCGCGCCAGCTCTCGCGGTCGAGCGCGACGGCGGCCTCGAAAATCCCCTCGCCCAGCATCATCAAAGTCAGCGCGCTGAAGCGTTCGCGGCTTTCGACGGGCGGAAACATCTTCGGGCCGTCGTGCAGCGAATCGAAGTATTCGCAGATCACCGGGCCGCCATAGAGCGCCTCGCCGTCTTCGGTGACCAGTGTCGGCACCTTGTTGAGCGGGTTGTCCAGGAAGAGATCGGTGTCGGCGTCGAACGGGCCGGTGCGCACGCACTCGATCCGGTCGGTCACCCCGGCCTCGGCGGCGACGACGAGGACCTTGTGGATGTAGTTCGGGTTGGGCGTGAAGCGGAGTTTCATCTTGGGCATGGCGGGCCTCCCTGGCGCCTGATGTAGCACGCGCGGCGCCGCTTTGCCCCCTGCCCGCGACGTGCTATCCGAGGGGCTCGCCCTCCCCGTCCCGGTCTTCGCACGCCCCATGAAAATCGCCACCTGGAACGTCAATTCGATCAACGTGCGCGCGCCGCACGTCACGGACTACCTGCGCAACACCGCGCCCGACGTGCTGCTGATGCAGGAAACCAAGATGGCGGACGACAAGTTTCCGGTGATGGAGTTCGAGGCGCTGGGCTATCAGGTCGCGATCCACGGCCAGAAGACCTACAACGGCGTCGCCATCGCCTCCCGCCACGCGATGGAGGACGTGATCACCGGCCTGCCGGGCAACACCGACGACGACCAGTCGCGCTACATCGAGGCGACGATTGCGGGCATCCGCATGGCCTCGCTGTATCTGCCCAACGGCAATCCCGTGGGCACCGAGAAGTTCGACTACAAGCTGCGCTGGATGGCGCACCTGCGCGATCACGCGCGCGACCTGCTGAAACAGGACGTGGACTTTCTGCTGGGCGGCGACTGGAACATCGCGCCGGAAGCGCAGGACCTCTACGACCCGGCGGCGTTTCTCGGCGACGCCATCGCGCAGCCCGAGGGCATCGCGCTGTGGCGCGAGATCAATTATCTGGGGCTGACCGAATCGTTTCGCGCGCTGCACCCCGACCTGCCCGAGGCGTGGAGCTATTTCGACTACCAGCGCGGCGCGTGGGAGAAGAAGCACGGCATCCGCATCGACCACATCCTGCTCTCGCCGCGACTGGCGGACCGGCTGGAGGAAGCCGGGATCGACCGCGACGAACGCGGCAAGAAACAGCCGTCGGACCATGTGCCGGTGTGGTGCGTGCTTCGGGACGCTGCCTAAGCTAACGCGTGGTTAGCAATCGAACATCCGCAGATAGTACATCGCGCCTGTTGTTTTCGAGGGTCGAGAGTTCGAACCGTTTCAGGTAGTCAAGGATCGACTCCTTGGCCTCGCCGCACGCCCAAACCACGATCCTCAACGGGTATGTCCCGTCCTTCTGTAGGGGAATCCCTGCCAGCGATCCGATGCAATCCTGGACGCTAAACGAGGCGACGCCAACACGGGTTTGCTGGCTGCGAAACATCTCGACTGCGCTGGCCGGACCCACGTCGAACACGCGCTCGTAGGTCTCGGGTCTTGGTAGGATGTCGTCGTAGGCGCGCTCATCGCACGCGCCGCAAACCTGATTCTGAATCTGATAGAGGACCCGTCTTATGTCGAAGAAGACCCGGCCTGTGCCGATCCGACCTTCGATGACTTGTCGCAATCCCGATTCGACAAAGCCAAACCTCTCCAGAACTAGGTTCGGAACCGTGAAGACGTCGATCCAAGCGTCAAAGACCGACGGCCTCTGACCTGGTTGCGCTCGCGCAAGGTCGTCCAGCGACACGGCCGCCGACGGGAGCGGTTCGAAGAGAAGGGATGGCGCCGAACCCGGTGGAATCGAAAGTCCGGCGATCGCTTCATCCGCGACAACTTGTTTGGCCCTGCCAAGATAGTCGCGCCAAGCGTCGAGATAGATGCCACACGCCTTCGAAAACAGGATCAGAGGAGAGCGATCTGCGCGCGCGCCTTCGAAGCTTGATAGGGCCACAGCGCAATTTTCGCCGCTCACTTTGTACTCTCGCCCCCTGGAAACGCCGTCCATGACAATGAGGCGCGGGGCTAGGATTCGCCACACGGCGAAGTGCTTCGCGAACAGGTTGATATCCGTGAGCAACGGATATATCCGACGGCGGGAGCAAGCCCTCCGGGTTTCGCAAACGTCGAACTGGATTTGAAACCAGACCTCAATCTCGCCGATGCGACCCGCGACGACCTGAATTGGATCGCCGGTCTCGGGATGCGCCGACAGCGCCACGCTTTCCAGTTCGAAGCCGGGAATGGTGTGGAGGTCGATCCATGGGTCGGACGGGTCCGCCGCCCCGACCGACGTCAGGGGCAGCAAGAGCAACGCGAGCGCAATGGCCAAACTTCGGGTGCAGCGCGCCATGTGCCCAAGGTCACGGAGTTTCTTACTCAAGAAACAGTGCCTGCGCGGTTGTCACCGATTCGCCCGCTTAACGATCTGCGCGTTTGTCAGATAGGCGACGAAGTCGTCGCGCGTTGCGTCGGATGCGCCGCACAGGGTCGCGATCACCGTCATCGGGTATGAGGCAATCCGGTTCAGTCCGCGGCCGATGCCGATGTAGACGCCATGGCACGTCGCGCCGTCGCGCTTGAAGGGGAAATGCGCGCCATACGTGGAGTCGGTGCGAATGATCTGCCGCCCTTTTATGTCGCTCCCTTGCACAATCTTTCCAAGGCTTCCCCAGCGATCGATGGCGTGCTTGATGTTGTTCAGATAACAGTAGGTGCGCAGGTCGCTGTGCCGGCGCGTGCACGGGTCGTCGCGCACCACGATCGACACCGGCACGCCGTCCATCACCCCGGTAATTTCCTGGGAGAGCGGGTCGATGACACCCCCCGTCGCGGCCGCGGGCGCCGGTCCGATCGCGATGTCCGTGACACGCGTCATTGATGCGATGTCGATCCACGGGACGTCATCCGCGTTCAAGGCAATCGGCGAGGGGTCGACAAAACCCGGCGATGGCGCCGCTGCAACCCCGGGCCCACGCGCCCTGTCGAACCGGTTCTTTTCAGGATTGGAGCCGGTAAAGCGCGACATGTAGTCCGTCAGAACGTCCTTGCTCGGCCCACAGAGCTTTGCGATCAAGAGCGTGTTCCACTTGCGCCGCGGTTGCGGTTCCGTCCATGCAACAACGCCGCGGCATTCTCCGTCGTTATAGTCAATCTGAACGCCGCGGATGGTGTCCTTTTCGTTGCCAATCACACGCCGCGCCGACCCGCGTTCGACTTTGAGAAACCGCTGAATGTGCTCCACGGTCCTGAAACGCGCCCCGATACTGGTAAAGAGAGAATCGCAGGCCGTGCGTCGACCTCGGGTGTCGAGCCTGAGGCTCCTGCAGGCCGGTCGCGCCATGCGAAATCTCAGGACCGAATCAGGGAGGTGGCCATCAATCTGCTGATCGACGGCACCCGCTGCGATCGATGTCTCGACACGGTCGACGACGAAGCCCGGAATGCTGAAGACGTCGATCAGCGCGTCGTCCTGGTCGTCCGCGCGCGCGGGCGTGGCGGCCAATATCGTGGCCGTCACGGCGACGATCAGAGATGTCGCGAACCGGCTCATGCGGCTCCGGCTCCTTGGCAACGTTCTTTTCACTGGGCCTCTCCTTGCGCCGCCTCGTCGATCAGGTTCAGGTCGCGCCTGGAGGTGGAAACCCGCGACAGGTACTCGGTCAGCGCGTCCTTGCCACTGCCGCAGGCGCGCCCGATCACCGTTCCGTCCGGCTGCATGAAGGCGATGATGGACCGGCAATTGCCACGGTCGTGGTCGACCTGGAAACCGCGGACATCGCGATCGTTCCCGATGAAGCGACGGCGTCGGGCATCGTCGACCCCGAAGAACTCGCCGAGCCCGCGCGCCGACTTGAACTGCGCCGCCATGCGCCCCCAGGTGCATTGCGACAACGAACTTTCCAACTTCCCAACGCTGTAGGTCCTGCAGCCGGGGCGCAGAACGACAAGCGACACGGGGGTGGAATCGGCAAACCGGCCAACGATCTGCTGCTCCCTCCCCCCGGGCGACCGCAACGTCCACGACGCGCAGGACCGTGAAGCCCGGAATCGTGAAGACGTCGACCAGCGCGTCGTGGCGGCGATTGCACGCCGAACCGCGGTCGCTCTCCCCGTTCCGAAGCTCGCAGGGGTTCAGAAACACCAACAGGGCGAACTCATTGTCCGGCGACCTGCCCACGATCACCTGCCGGTCGGTGAAGACGTGATCGCCGACGCCGATCAGACTGCCGACGCGCTGCACCTCGAACCCGGCGATGGACCCGAAGTCGAGCCAGGCTGCCGAGGTATCGCGCCGCTCGGTCGGATAGGCAGACAAATCGTTGCCATTGCGCCAGTTCCTAGCGATGTCCGCCTTGTTGCTCGCCCGCGTCGCCGGCGCCGCGTTGTGGAGATAGGCCGTTGCGGCGTCCACCGCCGCACCGCAGACCGTAGCCCTGATCGTCACCGGGTAGGTCTCGCCGTCGCGAAGCCCAACGGTCACGTTTCGGCAGGCACTCATCAGGTCCTCCTCGACGATCACGCGATCCGCAAGCTGGCGCACTTGCAGCGTCGCGCCATCGGGCTCCAACGGCGCGGCGGCGACGGCGCGCAAGTTGTCCAGATCGCACGGCGTGTCCCCACACGCGTGCCGACGCACCGTGATCGAGATGTCGTGCACGAGAAACGCGCCGTTGATGATCTGCCGCTCCGCCGACCAGCGCCGATCGGCAGACTCGCTCACCCGGTCAAGGAAGAAGAGCGGCATCTTGTAGACGTCGATCCACGGATCGTATTCGTCGAAAGCTTGCGCGGGCTGCGGAGGCATCAGCAACACGAAGACGACGCCGAGCAGCGGCAACGTCGCACGCGACCAGCCCTGCCGATCGGCGATCACGGTGTCCTCCCGTTCGCGTCTTCGTCCTTCATGTTCTTTTCCCGCGTGGTGAGTGCGACGCGCGACAGGTAGTCGGTCAGGGCGTCCTTGCCGCTTCCGCAGGAGCGCCCCTGCACCGTCGTCCCCCACCGGCTGCGATCGTGCCACGGGTCCAGAAACGCGATGACGGAGCGGCATTTGCCGCCGTCATGGTCAATCTGGAAGCCGCGAACGTCGTCCCCGTTCCCGATGAAGCGGCGCCGACGGCCGTCCTCGACCTCAAAGAATTCGCGAAGTTTGCGCGCCGAACTGAACCCTGCCGCCATGCGGCCCCAGGTGCATTGCGACAACGAACTTTCCAACTTCCCAACGCTGTAGGTCCTGC
>JAYOEZ010000060.1:12150-18317 GCA_038116985.1 Alphaproteobacteria bacterium
ACGACGCGCAGGACCGTGAAGCCCGGAATCGTGAAGACGTCGACCAGCGCGTCGTACCTGTCCGCGGCGTGTGCCGATGTGGCGCTCAGCATCAAAGCCGACACGGCGACGAGCCACCCTGTCGCAAACCCCCGCATTGGGAAAGCCTAGCAACCCCTGCACAGCCGCACCAGATTGGCCAAGGGCCGCGGCGGAAGCGCCGCCTTCCCTGCGAGGCCGCGGCGCCGCGCGGGTCAGCCGATTCCCCTTGCCGCAGCCGGGCCCCGTCCCTAGCCTTTCGGGATGCCGCAGACACGCCATGACATGCTGGTCGATGTGCGCCATGACGAGATGGCGCGCCAGACCTTCGCCAGTGCGCTGAAGTCGCACCTTTCAACCCACGTCAGTCCGGGGACCAAGCAGGCCTTTCATGACCGCGTCATGCCGGCGTTCGAACGCGCCGAGGGGCGGCCGATCGCGACGCGTCACGAGGTCCGCCGGGCGATCTCCAAGGACCCTGTGTACCAGGTGGCGAGTTCGCTGAAGCGCACGGCGCAGGAAGTGATGTTCGATTCGGTGGGCGAATGCGTCGAGCGGCAGCTTGACGACCTGGTCGACCGGGCGCGGCGCTTGCACAACCGCGGCGGCACGGTGCGCACCGATCCGAACCTGGAAATTCCGCGCTATCACACCGCGGTCGACATCCACTGCATGCCGGGCGGCTATCACAGCGAGCTGCGCGAGGACGACGTCTATGCCGGCGCGCTGTACGACCGCAGCATCTACCTGTTCTCGATGGGGCTGCGCGGCGACCTCAACGACGACTTCGGACGCAGTCTGGCGACGTGGGTCAGGACGACCTATCCCGACTTCGCGCCCAAGCGCATTCTCGACATGGGCTGTTCGGTCGGCCACGGCACGCTGCCGTGGACCGAGTTGTTTCCGGATGCCGAAGTTCATGCTTTCGACGCCGGCGCGCCGATGGTGCGCTACGGCCAGGCGCGCGCGGCCGCGTTGGGCAAAAACGTGCACTTCTCCCAGCAGAACGCCGAAGCGACCGACTACCCCGACGAATCGTTCGACCTGGTCATTTCGCAGATCATCATCCACGAGACGTCGTCGAAGGCGCTGCCGCGCATCTTCGAGGAATGCCACCGGCTGCTGAAGCCGGGCGGGCTCATGCTGCACATGGACGGCCACCCATGGGCCGACGACAAACCCTACGACGCCTTCGTGTCGGACTGGGACACCTACTACAACAACGAGCCCTTCATCGGCGCGATGCACGACAGCGACCTGCCGGGCATGGCGATGAAGGCCGGGTTCGCGCGCGACAGGATCATCGATACGACCGCGAGGTCGGTCGGGCGCGACACCCGCAACAAGGGCCGCAAGGAGCTGCAAGCCGGCGACTTCGGCAATATCGGCGCGTTTCTGGTTTTTGGTGCCTGGAAGTAACGCTCCGCCGCCTCGGCGGCTTATCGGGAGGACAGCATGAAGAGACTGATCGCCGCCGGCACGGCGCTGGCGTTGGGCGCTTTGGCCATGGGTTCGGCCGGCACCGCCCTGGCGCAGGAGAAGACCCTGCGCGTGGCCCATTTCGGGTTCAATCCGCAGAAGGGCCGTTTCGAAATGGCCTTCGGCGCCCAGTCGACATTGCCGCTGATGGCATTCGCCGACAGCATGACCTACCTCAATCCCAACGGCTCCGTCGATCCGGGGCTGGCCACGTCGTGGGAGGCCAAGGACGACAACACCTGGGTGTTCAAGATTCGCCCGGGCGTGAAGTTCCACAACGGCGAAGCGATGACCGCGGAACAGGTCGTCAAGAACGTCGACTTCCTGATCAACGACGAAGCCGGCAAGACCAGCATCTCGTCGCGCTTCCTCGGACTGGCCGGCGCCAAGAAGATCGACGACAACACCGTCGAGGTCTCGACGACGGCGCCCAATCCGATCCTCGACCGCTGGTTCGCGCTGCTGCGGATCATGGATGCGGACTATCAGAAGGACGTCGGCACCGAGGGCTTTACGCTGAAGCCGATCGGCACCGGACCGTTCCGGGTGACAAGCTGGACCGGCGAGACGATGGTCGCCGAGAAGTTCGCCGACGCCTGGCGCCCGGCAAAGGTCGATCGCCTTGAGATCACGGCCTTGACGGAAACCGCCGCACGCGTCGCGGCGCTGCAATCGGGTCAGGTGGACATCGCCTGGGTGCTGAGCCCGGACGACATCGCGCGCCTCGATTCCGAGGGAATGAAGGTCAACATCACGCAGATCTTCGACGTGATATCCTTCAAGTTCAACATCATCCCCGAGCGCACCACGGCCGATAATGCGCCGATCCTGGATCGGCGGGTGCGCCGCGCCATCAACTACGCGATCAACCGGAAACAATACGTCGAAGAAGTGCTTCGTGGACTAACGGTTCCGGCAGGCCAGTCAGCCGCCAGCACGGTGGCCGGTTACCAGGACGACATCGAGCCCTATCCCTACGATCCGGAACAGGCCAAGCGCCTGCTCGCGGAAGCCGGCTATGGCGACGGCCTCGACCTGGTGATGGAACTGATCCCGACGTCGACGGACTACACGAATACCTCGCAGTTCATCGCGGACAACCTGGCGCAGGTCGGGATCAATCTGGAGCTGCGGCAGATCGCGCTAGCCGACCTTCTCGGCAAGCTGCGGGGGCAGAAGCCCTGGGACGGCCACATGTGGATGGGCCTCGTCGAGAGCTTCCCCACGGGCGACGTGATGCGTCCCTTCGCGACGGACTCGTGCTCGTTCTTCGGCGCCTTCATCTGCGATGAAACCATTCAGCCGACGATCACGGCCGCGAACAGCGAGTTCGATCCGGCCAAGCGTGCCGAACTGGTGCGAAAGGTGGTCAAGCACTACCACGACGAGGCGCTCATTTCGTACCTGTACGAGCGTTCCGTGATCGACGGGCTGTCGCCCAAGGTGAAGAACTACCGTCTATTCAATCGCGCCATCAACTGGCACGAAATCGAACTCGACGGCTAGAGCACCGCGCGAAAAGGAGAAGGCCCGCGGCCGTCGCGCCGCGGGCCTTTGCCACAGCATTCGGGAGCATCACATGAGAGTTGTCCTTGTCGCCGCCACCCTGCTGGCCGCGACCACCGGTCTTGCCACCGCGCAGTCGCACCAGCACGGCGAGGACATGAAGCATGGCGACAAGAGCACTGCGGTCGTCCCGGTCGAACCCGGCAACGGTGCGTTCGCCGCGATCGCCGAGATCGTGAGATTGCTGCGCGACGACCCGGCGACGGACTGGTCGCGCGTCAACCTTGATGCGCTGCGCAACCACCTGATCGACATGGACAACCTGATCAAAGCCTCCAGCGTCGTGCAGGAAGCCGTCGAGGACGGGCTGCGCATCCGCATTCCCCGCTCCCTGCCCGGCAATGACGCGGCGGCGCGGATGGTGCCGGCGCATGCGCCGGTGCTGGCCGGCGAGACGGGCTGGGCTTCGACCCTGGCGACCGAGGGCAACACGCTCGTGTGGACGGTGCGCTCGCCGGACGGCGACGCCGCGACGATTCGCGCCCTCGGCTTTTTCGGTCTGATGGCGACCGGGGCGCATCACGAAGCGCACCATCTCGGCATCGCGCGCGGCGAGATGGTGCACTAGCGCGCATCATGCGCGAGAACTTCGAGACGGCGCTGGCCGCGGTGCTGGCCCACGAAGGCGGCTGGTCCGACCATCCGCGCGATCCGGGCGGGGCAACCATGAAGGGCGTGACGCTGCGCACCTACGCGGCGTTCCTCGGGCGCACGCCGACGCGCGACGAATTGCGCAACATTCGCGACGAGCACCTGCACGCGATCTACCGGAAGGGCTACTGGGATGCGTGCCGCTGCGACGATCTGCCGGCGGGCGTCGACATGGCGGTGTTCGACTTCGCGGTGAACGGCGGGCCGGGCCGGTCGGCCAAAATGCTGCAGCGCTGCACGGGCGCATGGGCCGACGGCCAGATCGGGCCCAACACGCTGGGCAAGGTCGCGGCGTTCGTCGAGACGCATGGCATCCCGGCACTGGTCGAGGCGCTGTCGCAGGAACGGCAGGCCTATTACGAATCGCTGTCGACGTTCGACGCCTTCGGACGCGGCTGGACGCGGCGCGTCAGCGAAACGCGCGCCACGGCGCTGGCGCTGTGCGGCCCGGGTGACGGCGCGGAGAGCGCGACCGCCTAGACCGCCTCAGCGATGACGGCGTTCGGCCCTGACCTGGGTCAGCCAACCGACGATCACGCCGGCGGCGAACACAGCGAACAGCAGCAGCACGCGCGGCGAGGAGAACGTCCAGACGAGGAAGTTCACGTCGACCGTCTCCACGTTCTGCACGGCGACCAGGACCGCCAGGCCGAGGACCACGAGCGCGAGGATATGTCTTAGTCGTTGCAGCATGAGCCATTGTCGGCACGGCGCGTGCGCGGACGCAAGGCGGCCTATTCCGATTTGTGGCGCAACACCGGGAAGACCGGGTGTTGCCGCGGCCCGCCCTAGTCGTCGGTTTCCGCAGGTGCGGCTTCGATGGTGATGATGTGGTCGGCGAACTCGGGGAGGTTTGCGAGGTCCCACAGGCCGTCGTTCAGCTGATCGACGTAGCGCGCGCACTCTTCCTTGATGCGGCCCTGCCAGCGGGCGAGCAGCGTGTCGACGAGGCGTAACGCGTCGTCCTGCAGGGCGTTGCGCTGGCGGCCGCCGCTCAGTCCGGTTTCCTGCGAGATGGCGATGACCTTGGTCATCAACGGTTCGTGGCGGTCGTTCCAGGCGTTGACGGCGGCCTTCCAGTCCTCGTTGCCGTCGAAGGCGTCGAACTTCTGCTGGCAGGCGGCGGGTGTGGTGACGATGGCAAAGCCGGCCGTCATCAGGAACTTCGCCGCGTCGTATTCGGTGCGGCTGTAGTTACGCAGGTCGGGCGCGACGTCGAACGAAGTGCCGCCGCCGCGGAGTTGCCAGATTCCGAGCACTGCGACGATGACGACGACGACGACCCAGTTGCGCAGCGGCACGCCGAAGGCGCGGCGGCGATGCTCTTCGGCCTTGAGACGGGGCGGTTGCCAGCGTTCGTGATCGTTCACGACAGGATCAGTCCGCCTGTTGCGGCGGTCCCAACTGGCGCGGCGCCGCGTATTCCGCGAACTCGCGCACGAAGTAGGTCAGCGCCGGGCTGGCACCCGTGAACATGCGGCCGTCCTCGTCGGCGACGAAGGCGCGGCGCATCTGCGGCAACAGGTGATGGCGCTTGATGGTCGAGGCGAAGTAGGCGACGACCGACTCGCCGGGGTCGAGCCACCGCGGCCAGGCGCCCGAATCATGCAGCAGCGGTTCGCGCATGGTGACGCGCGGCCGACCCAGTCGTCCGAGCAGGCCGATCTCGGCGATGACGACCGGCTCGACGCCGGCGTTGACGACCAGCAGGCACAGGCCGGCGCGGTCAAGCGAATGGCCGGGAATATGGCGCACTTCGCCGGGATCATCACCAATGGCAATCGCTTCGCGGCCCACCGGCGTCGCCAGCTTGGGCACAACCTGAAGCCTGGCGCCGTGCGTGACGCGCGGGATGGCTTCGAGAATGCTGCGGGCGATGCCGACCATGACCGAGATTCCTCGCGCCGCGAACTAGAGGTCCGCGTAGACGTGGGTTTCGGCGGCCGCGCCGGGGTGGGTCACTGCGCCCTTTTCGGCGGTGCCGACGAGCTGGGCGTATTTCCACAGCGCGCCCGACTGGTAGTTGGTCTTGCGCGGCTTCCACGCCTTCTTGCGCTCGGCGAGCTCGTCGTCGGAGAGATCGACCGACAGCGTGCCCTCGACCGCGTCGATGGTGATCATGTCGCCGTTCCTCAGCAAGCCGATGGGACCGCCCACCGCCGCCTCAGGACCGACGTGACCGATGCAGAAGCCGCGGGTGCCGCCTGAAAAGCGGCCGTCGGTGATCAGCGCGACCTCGTCGCCGACGCCCTGGCCGTAGAGCGCCGCCGTGGTCGCGAGCATTTCGCGCATGCCGGGACCGCCCTTGGGGCCCTCGTAGCGGATCACGAGCACCTCGCCGTCCTTGTAGTCGCGCATCTGCACCGCGGCGAAGCAGTCGTCCTCGGAATCGAACACACGGGCCGGGCCGGTGAACTTCAGCTTCTTCATGCCGGCGACCTTCACGATGGCGC
>JAYOEZ010000061.1:0-18241 GCA_038116985.1 Alphaproteobacteria bacterium
CCTTCAACGCGGGCTTCGAGGTCGAGTGCAAGATCGCCGAGGCGATCAACCCGGATCACTACGCCCGCGGCTTCCATACTTCGGGCACGATCGGCACGTTCGGTTCCGCCGTGGCGGCCGCCAAGATGCTCAACTTCGATCACAGCCAAATGGCACAAACCATTGGTATTGCCGCATCTTTAGCTGCCGGCATTCGCGCCAATTTCGGCACGATGACCAAGCCGCTGCACGTCGGCCGTTCTTCCGAAAACGGCGTCACCGCAGCCCTGCTGGTGCGCGACGGCTTCACCGCCAACATGGAGGCGCTCGACGGCAAGTGGGGCTATCTCACCATCGCGGGCCCCGGCGGCGACCCCGATCTGGTGCTGGGCCGCTTCGGCAACCCGCTGACCATCACCGCGCCCGGCGTCTCGATCAAACCCTACCCCTGCGGCGTGCTCACCCACCCGTCGATGGACGCGCTCAAGTTCCTGATGCGCGACGAAGGCCTCAAGCCCGGCGACATCGAGAAGATCCGGCTCTACGCCGCCCAGAACATCCTCGGGCCGATCCGCTACACATTCGCGCGCACCGAACTCGAAGGGAAGTTCTGCATGCACTTCCTGCTCGCCGCCATCGCCATCGCCGGCAAGGCGGGCAAGCGCGAATTCACCGACGAGTTCGTGTCGCGTAGCGACGTCGCCGACATGCAGCGCCGCGTCGAGACGATCGACGACAAGGAGATCGAGGCGATGGGCTACGACCGCATCCGTTCGCGCGTCGAGGTCGTCACCAAGGACGGCCGGACGCTGGAGAAGTGGGCCGACGAGAACTATCGCGGCTCGCCGCACAACCCGCTGACCGACGAAGAGGTCGAGGGCAAGCTGCGCGACTGCGCCGAAGGCCTGCTCGGCGAAGACAGGATCAAGGCGGTGATCGACCGCGTCTGGGCGCTCGAGTACCAGAAGAACGTCACCGACGTCCTCGCCGACCTCCATTGGCAGGAGGGCAAGGCCGGCACCGCGGCGGCCTAGCACGCGCCGAAACGACGCCGATGTGACGGCGGCCACGCCGCGGCTGCGGAAAACGGCGCTCCGCCCCCCATACGGGAGGGGAACAGGGAGACGATCATGACCGATGACGGCGACAAGGACTTGCCGCAAGACATGGCGCAGGCGCTGCAGTGCCTCGAAGCCGCGCGCGACATGTACAAGGAAATCCTGCAGGCCTCGCTCGACCACGCCGGTCGCGGCGACCTCGACATTCCCGCGTTCCTGAAACGCCTCAACGGCGCACTCGTCGCCTTCAAACCCTATGACACCCAGGCCGCCCGTCTGCTCGATCAACTGAGTGACTGACCGCCTTTGATGCACCGCAATGCGGCGGTGCGATGCGCGACGCAACATCACGCGCAAGGTCAATTCGGTCGCATTCGAAACAAATTGCCGACGATAGTTGCGTGCAACCCACCATTGATAGTTGCGCGAAGCACTCGCCCGTTGTTTGGTTTTTGCCTCGGCGCTTCGGTCGGAGGGGGATGACGGCCCGAAGCGCTGAAGTCATGTGTGCGGTAGACAGGTTTTCGAGACGTGGAGATGCGGGTTCTTACATCCCCGATCGCGGCAATGCGCCCTTGGCCGTACGCGCGGCGAGTGTCTTGCTGATGAGCAGGACACACCATCGCAACGGCGGCGCCAATGTAGCGCTCAATGACCAGTTGCGCCGTATCCGCGAACGGTTCGTCAACGGCACTCTTGTCGTCATTTCTATCGTTGCCGTCCCGGCGCTGGCCGCCAGCCTGTCACGCATTCCCGAGATCGGCTGGCTCCCCGCAATGGGTGCGCATATCGCGCTTGCTCTCGTACTTTTCACGCTGACGTTCGCCCGCAACCGCATCGCCTACGCAGTGCGCGCCGGCTACGTTGTATTCCTGTTCTTTGCCATCGCCGCGGTCGGGCTCGCCAATATTGGCATGATCGGCGGTCCTTACGTGCACTTTGCCGCTGCAGTGATTTTTGCCTTTGTCCTGTTCGGCGCCCGCACAGGCACGTTGATGATCGTGCTCAGCATTGCCGCACTTCTCGGGTTCTTCGAACTGACGACCATGGGGCTTCTAACGCCAGGAACCGACCCGGTGGCCTACATCGCAAGCCGCAGCACCTGGATCACGGCCGCAGCTGGCTTGCTACTGATGACGGCCGGAGTGGGCGCGGCTATCACTCTCTACCAGCGGCAACTGATCAGCTCGCTTCAGGCAGAAGCAGGGAAGCGTGCACGCCTCGACGATCTCATTGACCACGCGCCAGACGGCATCCTGATTGCCAACCCAATTGGACAAGTCCTGCAGGCCAACGAAACGGCCGCGGCGAAATTCGGTTACTCAGCCGCCGAGATCATCGGCGCTCGGATGGAACAACTTCTTCCGGGCATCAGCGAATTCTGGCCAGACCAAACGGCCGACGGCTCGGAATCACATTCGATAGCCGCGCAGTGCAAGGACGGTACGACGTTCCCGGCCGCGGTGACGCTGGGCCGGCTCAGTGACCCCAGCGGCGATACCGTCGTCGCAATGGTCCAGAACATGAGCGCCATCCAGGCGCTGCAGGCGCGTGTGTCTGAAGCCGAGAAGCTGGAGGCGATGGGCCAGTTGACCGGCGGCATGGCGCACGACTTCAACAACTTCCTCGCCAGCATCGTCGGCAGCCTTGATCTGATCGACGGCACGCAGGGCGATCCACAGACTCTGCGCAAGCACGTAGAGCGCGCCAAGCGTTGCGCCTTTGCCGCCGCGAACCTGACCAACAGTCTGCTCGCCTTTGCGCAACGCCAGCCGCAGAAGCCGCGCAATGTCCAGATCGCGGCACACCTGAGATACACGGCGGACATCGTGCGCCCGTCGCTCGGTGCCGGCGTCAAGCTCCAGCTCGACGCGCCGGACCGCCTATGGCCCGTGAAAATCGATACCGGCCAGTTCGATTCGGCCATTCTCAACCTCGCCACCAATGCGCGCGACGCGATGCCCGAGGGCGGGACGATCAAGATCGTGGTGCGCAATGAAACCGTCGAGGCCGGCGAGCAAGTCGACCTTCCGGCGGGCGACTACGTGCGCATCGCCGTCAGCGACACCGGCACCGGCATGGGCCCGGACGTTGCCGCCAAGGTCTTCGGACCGTTCTTCACCACCAAGGAAGCCGGCAAGGGCACTGGCCTCGGCCTCAGCATGGTGCACGGGTTCGCGGCGCAATCCGGCGGCGGCGCCTCACTGTCCAGCGGTCCGGCCGGGACTACCGTAACCATGCACCTGCCGCGCAGCACGACGACGGAGCAACCCGCGTCGGCCACCGTGCCACCCGCTGCTGAGGCGAACGCAGGACCGGCGTTGCAGACCGGTGGCTCGGTCCTGGTGGTCGAGGACGACGAGCATCTTCGCGAGGTCGTTGCCACGCTGCTCTGGGCGATGGGCTACGACGTGATCGAGGCCGAAACCGGCGACCTGGCGTTGCCGCTCCTGCAGGACGAAACGACGCAGATCGACCTGTTGTTCACCGACATCATCATGGAAGGCCATCTCGACGGCATCCGGCTGGCCAAGGTCGCCCGCGAACTGCGCCCGACGATCCCCGTCGTACTGACCTCGGGCTTCCCTGGCGATCCCGGCGGCCTAAGTGAACTGCCCGACGACATCCCGCTGCTGCGCAAGCCCTACCCCCAGGACGAACTCGCCGCCATCGTCCGCCGCGCGCTCGGCTACAACTAGGCCTGGTCCGCCCTTAGCGGATAGATCATGCAAGTCGCTGTGCCGTGCGCGTAAAGCGTACCGGCGGCGTCGAACAACCTGCCCTCCGCCGTGCCCAGCCGGCGGCCACTCGCAATCGATGTCGCGACCGCACGTAGACGGCCCGCCGAGGCGAACACCGGTTTCACGAAGTTGACCTTGAACTCGACCGTGGTCACCCCGTGGCCGGCGCCGACCGTCGTCTGCACTGCGCAGGTCATGGCCGAATCCATCAATGTCGCGATGTAGCCGCCGTAGACAGAGCCGTAGGGGTTGAGATAGCCGTCACCCGGTGTTCCGGCGAACACGGCATGGCCTACGGCGGCTTCGGCCAGGACGAAATCCATTGCCTGGCTGATTGGCGGGCGCGGCAGCCGGCCCGCGATGATGCCTTCCATGATTTCCAGACCGCTAAGGTGCGCGACATCCTCCGGTTTGAGGATGCCAACCGGCCCCTCGCCAATGGCCGGATCTCCCTGGTCCATGTTCGAGCCTCCAAACGATTGCATGGCGCAACCTAGCAAAGCGGTAGTTGCGTCAAGCAATCATTTAATAGTTGCTTTTAGAAACCAAATATTTACAGTTGCATCATGAAACGAATCAGCTTCGAACACATGCGCTGCTCGCTCGCCCAGGCTTTGGAACTGATCGGCGAGTGGTGGACGCTGCTCATCATCCGCGAGGCCTATTTTGGCACCCGCCGCTTCAGCGATTTCCAGGCCGAGCTCGGCATCGCACGCAACGTCCTCGCCGACCGGCTGGATCGACTGGTCGCCAACGGGCTGCTGCGCAAGGAACCCGTCGCCCCTGGCGCCCGGCGCGAGCACTACCGGCTCACCGAGAGGGGCCGCGACCTCATCACCGTCGTCATCGCGCTGTTTCAGTGGGGCGACCGCTGGGTCTACGGTCCCGAGGAATCACCGGTGCGCCTGATCGACCGCACCACAGGCGAGGAGATTGAACGGCTCCAGGTGCGCACCCACGACGGTCGCCCCCTCTCCCTTCGCGACATCGGCCTGGCGCCCGGTCCAGGTGCCGACGAAACGATTCGTGAAAGGTTCGGCGAAACTGTGGCCGAGGACGGCGCGGTGCGCTGGCGGGTCCGGCGGCACATCGCCGCCTAACCGCCTCCTCCCTAACGCCCCCTAGTGCAGGGCGAGCAACGAGCCGAAGCCCTGCACCTTGTCATTGATGCCGTTGCTGCGCAGCGCGTGCCAGTAGGTCGCGGTGTTGATCGCCACAACCGGCTTCTTGAGCCACTTCTCGGCGACGCCCGCCAGACGCGCCATGGCGAGGTTGGTCCCCGCCTGGACGATCGCGTCCACGTCGTCGTCGTTCACCTCCATGATCGCGTCACGCAGGTTGTCCTCCGATTCATGTGCGATGAGCACCGGGCTCTTGCACTTCAGCCCGTGCACCACCTTCACATCGAAGCCGAGATCCTCGAAGAAGCGTTTCACGTTCTTGTCGCCAACCGGCTGGTAGGGAGTGATGCAGGCAATGCGCTTGATCTCGCCGTACTGCTCGCCCAGCACCTTGAGCGAGGCCTGACAGGCGTCAGACCCCATGGTCACGCCGCAGCCGGCGACCTTCTCCATGTGCTTCTGCAGCTTGGCCGAGCCATCCAGCCCGTCCCAGAACGTTTCGGCCGACATGCCCATGACCAGGTGGTCCATGTGCATCGTCTTGAGCCGCTCAACCGCCTCGTCCTGAGCCTCGGCGATCACTTCGATCAGCTTGTTGAAATCGTCGTCGTTGTTGACCGGCATGTCGGGGATGTGGATCCGCGCCATGTGGTTGGTCACGCCCTCGGGGCGCATCTTGTCGAATTCCGGCTGGACGGACGTGTTGGTGGACGGGGCGATGACCCCGAATTTCATGCGATAGCCCAGCGAATCAACCACGACAAACCCTCCCTCGTGTCTTTCTTGTTTGGCTGAGGGCCATCATGCGAAGCGCCGGGGGTCCCCGCAAGGGGGACCGCCCGGCGCTGCTCACAGGGAGAACGTCTAGTGGTCCGCCAGCAGCGAACCGAAGCCCTGGACCTTGTCGTCGAAACCGCAGGTGCGTAGCGCATGCCAGTAGGTCGCCGTGTTGATGGCGAGGACCGGCTTCTTCAGCCATTTCTCGGCGACGCCGGCGAGGCGCGCGAACGCGAGGTTCGTGCCCGCCTGGATGATCGCATCGACGTCGTCGCCATCGACCTCCATCACCGCGTCGCGCAGTTCGTCCTCGCTGAAGTGCGCGATCAGTACCGGGCTCTTCGCCTTGAGCCCCTTGATGCGAACAACGTCAAAGCCGCATTCCTCGAAGAAGCGCTTCACGTTCTTGTCGCCCACCGGCTGGTATGGCGTGATGACGGCGATCTTCTTGGCGCCGCAGGCGTTGAGCGCCGCCTGGCTCGCTTCCGATCCCATGGTCACCCCGATGCCCGACAGGCCCTCGATATGCTTCTTCAGCTTCTTGGAGGCCTCGAGGCCGTCCCAGAACGTCTCGGCCGAGATGCCCATAACGATATGGCCGGGATGGCAGGTCATCAGGCGCTCGATGGCGGCATCCTGGGCTGCGGCGATTTCCTCGATCAGCTTGTTGAAATCGTCGTCGTTGGCAATCGGGTTGTCCGGCACATGGATGCGCGACATGTGGTTGGTGATGCCCGGCGGCGCCATCGCATCGAACTCGGGCTGTACCGAAGTGTTCGTGGACGGTGCGATCACCCCGAACTTCATTCTGTGACCTAACGAATCGACCATGCGTGGCCTCCCTTTCTGTATGGACGTTCTCGTTGCCCAGAGAGATGCCCTTCCGGCCCGCCCGCGGCCATGACCTAGGTCAACCGCCGCCTTGCAGAGGGCTGTTCGCCACGCTTCTCATTTGCGGCGTCGAACGGCTAAACTCCGGCCCGGCGCCCAGGAGCGCTTCAACAAGACAACAAGACAGTGTGGTCAGGGAGGATCAGCCACCATGAAATTCAGCAAGTTTCTGATCGGCGTCGCGGCAGCGATGACGATCGCCGGAACGGCCGCCGCGCAGACCGTCGGCATCGGCACCACCAAGGGTGGCGCGACCGCCCAGACTTCGGCAGGTATCGCCCAGATCGTCACGGAGCATTCCGGCCTGCGCATGCTGCCCCAGCCGATGGGCGGCACCCAGCAGTACATCCCGATGGTCAACAACGGCGAACTCGAATTCGGCATCGCCAACATGATGCAGACCATCATGGCCTATACCGGCACCGGCCTGTCCGAAGGCGAAGGGCCCTACGACGACCTGCGTCTCGTCGCCACCATGATGAAGTTCCGCATCGGTCTGATCGTGCGCGCCGACTCGGACATCCACTCGATGAAGGACCTCAAGGGCAAGCGTCTGCCGTCCGGCTACAGCGCCTCGCCGCTGTTCCTGGCCATCCTCGATGGCATGCTCGCCAACGGCGGCCTGACCTTCGACGACGTCCAGGGCGTGCCGGTGACCGGCCTCGTTCCGGGCATCAATGCGTTCAAGGAAGGCAAGATCGACGCCGTGATCGGTTCGGTGGGCGCCGGCTTCGTCAACGACGCCGATGCTGCCGTGGGCGGAATTCGCTTTGTGTCCTTCGACACGTCGCCCGCCATGGCCAAGGCCTTCGCCGAAAAGGCGCCGCGCACCTTCCTGCAGGAAGTCGCGCCCGGCCCGACCGGTATCAAAGAGCCGACCAACATCATGTTCTTCGACTACATGCTGTGGGCCGGCAAAGGCGTCTCGGACGACGACGTCTACAAGGTCACCAAGGCCATGTACGAGAACGAGGAGCAGCTCCACTCGCTCGGCCCACTGTGGTCGACGCACACCTCGGCCGGCATGGCGAAGGACCAGGGCATGCCCTATCACCCCGGCGCCATGAAGTTCTACAAGGAAGTCGGCGCCTGGCCGGGCTCCTGATCTCCTAGAACGCACAAGAACGCCCGGCACACCGTGCCGGGCGTTTCTCTATCTGCGTCCCTTGCCCAACCTTTGCGGTTCGTCTGACAGATGTCCGACTTCCTGACGCGCTACGCCAAGCCGGTGCTCGGCACCATCCTGGCTCTGGTCGCCCTCGGGCTGGCCGGCGACGTGCCGTTCTACCTCAACGTCTCGATCTTCGCGCAGCAGTCGCTCGGGATCGTACTCGGCACCGGCCTCGCGATCGCCTTCATCTCGATCCGCGCCAGCGGTAAGAGCTCGACCGAAACCAAGGTACCTCTCTACGACGCGGTCCTCGCCGCGATCTCGCTCGCCGCCGGCATCTATTTCGCCGTGCGCTATCCGGTCCTGTCGAACGAGTTCTACTTCCGCCAGACCGAAACCTTCATCGTCGGCATCATCTTCGTACCGCTGGTCATCGAGGCCCTGCGCCGCACCGCGGGCCTCGGCCTCGTCACGATCCTGGCGGTGTTCCTGCTCTACGGTCTGTTCGCCGATCTTGTCCCGGGTCAGTTGCAAGGCCGCGCCCAGGCCTTCCCCAAGCTCGTGTCCTATCTCGGCGTCGACCTGAACGCATTATTCGGCCTGCCGCTCATCATCATCACGAGCATCGTCGTCATCTTCATCTTCCTCGGTCAGTTGCTGCTGCGCACCGGGGGCTCGGAATGGTTCACCGATCTCGCCATCGGCCTCACAGGGCGCTCGCGCGGCGGCTCGGCGAAGATCGCCATCGTCGCCTCCGGCCTGTTCGGCTCGATCTCGGGCAGCGCCGTCTCCAACGTCGCCTCGACCGGCGTGCTGACCATCCCGCTCATGCGCCGCGGCGGCTACAAGCCGGCCGCAGCGGGCGCCTTCGAAGCCGTCGCCTCAACCGGTGGCCAGATCATGCCGCCGATCATGGGCGCCGCCGCCTTCCTGATGTCCGAACGCCTCGCGATCGGCTACTCGGAAGTCATCGTCGCCGCCCTGTTGCCCGCCTTGCTGTACTACATCGCGGTGTTCATCCAGGCCGACGTCGAGGCCGCCCGCCGCAACATTCCGCCGATTCCGAGGGACCAGATGCGCCCCATGGGCCAGGTCATGCGCGAGGGGTGGTTCTTCATCCTGCCCTTCGCGTTGCTGGTCGTAGCCCTGTTCTGGCTCAACAAGCGGCCCGAGACGGCGGCGCTCTGGGCCGCGGGCTCGGTGATCGTCGTGTCGCTGGTGTTCGGCTACAAGGGCAGGCGGATCGGTTGGCGCGACATTGTCCAGGCGATCTCGACCACGGGCCTGATCGCCGTCGACATCATCGTCATCGGTGCGATGGCAGGCCTCCTGATCGGTATCATCGAGATCACCGGCCTGTCGTTCGGCCTGACGTTCCTGCTGGTGCAACTGGGCCAGGGCAGTCTGTTTCTTCTGCTGCTTCTCACGGCCATCGTCTCCATCGTGCTCGGCATGGGCATGCCGACGACGGCGATCTACCTGATCGTCGCTACGCTCGCGGCGCCGCCGCTGCGCGAACTCGGCGTCGACGCCATCGCCGCCGACATGTTCGTGCTCTACTACGGCCTGCTGTCGATGATCACGCCGCCGGTCGCGATCGCGGCGTTCACGGCGGCGAACCTTGCCGAAGCGAAACCGATGCCGACGGCTCTTCTGGCCTGCCGATACGGCTGGCCGGCATTCGTTTTGCCCTTCCTGTTCGTGATGTCGCCGAGCCTCCTGCTCCAGGGCAGCACTCTCGAGGTGATCCAGGCCGTGGTCACCGCCATCGCCGGCGTGTGGTTTGCCTCCGCAGGCCTGGGCGGCTACTTCCGCGGCGTCCTCGACACGACGGGCCGGGTCGCGCTCACGATTGCCGGCGTCGCACTCCTGATCCCCGCCAACGCCTTCGACGGCGCGCTCTGGATCGAGGTCGGCGGAATCGCGCTCGCCATTCTCGCCTTGTTGCGCGAGATCATGACGAAGCGCGACCGATTGGCGTAAGGTCGCGCCAGACCCGCACAGCCGGAGGCCGCGATGAGTATTGTCGAACGCCTGAAAACCGCCGACCGCAAGTGTCCGCACGAGATGCTGGCGCAGGCCAACCACGACGAACTCGCGCACGAGTACTTCACGCTGAGCCTCAAGCTCCAGCTCGGCAAGAGCTTCGGCGCCGGCAACAGGCTCCTCTACGACAAGCGCGCCAAGCCGGCGTTCGCCAAGAAGCACGGTCATGCGCCCAAGACCCTCGACGACGTCCACGAAGCGATGAACGGCGAGCCCTACCGTCAGATGTATGCGTCGCTCCAGGTCTCGGCCCAGGACATGATGTGGGACGCGGTCAACATGAGCATCGAGCGCGAGTTGCCGCGCATGGAAGACGTCGCGCGACACTCACGCCAGAGCAACAGCAAGCTCGGCTCACTGATGCTCGACCCATCCGTCGAGATGCCGGCCTATATCGGTCACATCGACATTCACCGTCAGCCGATGGGTTACGAGCACAACGAGAACGACGACGACGTGGTCGCCGGCGCGCTCTACGAATCGGGCGGCAATCTCTATTCACGCGGCGTCGCCATCGGCAAGCACGACAGCAAGGCCGCTTGCCTCATCGGTTTCCTCGAAGAGACCTACTCTGACCTGAAGCCGAAGCGCATTCTCGACATGGGCTGTTCGGCAGGCAGCGCCACCGTGCCCTACGCGGAAGCCTGGCCCAAGGCCGAGGTCTACGGCATCGACATCGGCGGCGGCATGCTGCGCTATGCCCATGCGCGCGCCGAATCGCTCGGCCACGCGGTGCACTTCGAACAAATGAACACAACGAAGACCCGCTATCCGGATGGCTTCTTCGACCGCGTGGTGTCGCACAATCTGTTCCACGAGGTCACCGCGAGGGATCTCAGGGGCACGCTGGCGGAGTGCTTCCGCATCACCAGGCCCGGCGGCGTGGTCGCCCACCTCGACCTGCCCTTCCGCAATGAGGAGAAGGACCTGTTCGAGCAATACGCCGGCGACTTCCAGACCTGGTACAACGCCGAGCCCTGCTGGCGCGTCTACGCCAACATGGACCACGCCGGCGAACTCGCGGCCGCCGGTTTCGCGAAAAAGAACATCACGACGACCTACCGCGCCCGCAAGGACGGCCCCGGGGCCTGGTGGATCTTCGCCGCCCGGCGTTAGACCCCAGCACATATGCTGACGCGAAGGGCGGCCATCGGCCGCCCTTTTTTCATGCCCTGCGCACAGCTAAGCCCCTGTGGATAAGTATTTTTCTCTCTGCCTCTGGACATAGTTTAGAATAATTCTAACTTAGTGAGATAGCGTTGCCCAAGCGGCGCAGCGGGGGCCGCCCAAACGGCTCCCGAAGACCGGAGATCAACGAGCCGACCGATGGAGAGAACCGAAATGACTCAAGGCAAATGCCCGGTGATGCACGGTGGAAACACCGCCGTCACCCCGACGAACATGGACTGGTGGCCAAAGGCCCTGAACCTGGACATCCTCCACCAGCACGACGCGAAGACCGATCCCATGGGGGCGGACTTCGACTACCGCAAGGAACTCGAATCCCTCGACGTCGAAGCGCTCAAGAGCGATCTCCGCGCCCTGATGACCGAAAGCCAGGACTGGTGGCCTGCAGACTGGGGTCACTATGGCGGACTGATGATCCGCATGGCCTGGCATGCCGCGGGCTCCTACCGCACGGCCGACGGCCGTGGCGGCGGCGGCACCGGCAACCAGCGCTTCGCGCCGCTGAACTCGTGGCCCGACAACGCCAACCTCGACAAGGCGCGGCGTCTGCTGTGGCCGATCAAGAAGAAGTACGGCAACAAGATCAGCTGGGCCGACCTCATCATCCTCGCCGGCAACATCGCCTACGAATCGATGGGCCTGAAGACCTTCGGTTTCGGCTTCGGCCGCGAAGACATCTGGCACCCCGAGAAGGACGTCTACTGGGGCTCCGAAAAGGAATGGCTCGGCAAGGATCGCTATGCCACCGCCGGCGACGAGAGCTCGCTCGAGAACCCGCTGGCCGCGGTGCAGATGGGCCTCATCTACGTCAATCCGGAAGGCGTCGACGGCAAGCCCGATCCGATGAAGACTGCACAAGCGGTGCGCGAAACCTTCGCCCGCATGGCCATGGACGACGAGGAGACCGTCGCGCTGACCGCCGGCGGCCACACCGTCGGCAAGGCCCACGGCAACGGCGATGCCGGCAAGCTGGGCCCCGACCCCGAAGGCGGCGACGTCGAGGATCAGGGCTTCGGCTGGCTCAACAAGACCGGCCGTGGCGTCGGCCGCGACACCGTGACATCGGGCATCGAAGGCGCCTGGACCGCGCACCCCACGCAATGGGACAACGGCTACTTCGACATGCTGCTGGGCCACGAGTGGGAACTGAAGAAGAGCCCCGCCGGCGCCTGGCAGTGGGAGCCGGTCGACATCGCCGAGGAAGACATGCCTATCGACGTCGAGGATCCCGCGATCCGCTGCAAGCCGATCATGACCGACGCCGACATGGCGATGAAGACCGACCCGGTCTACCGCGAGATTTCCGAGCGGTTCCACGAGGATCCGGCCTATTTCTCGGAAACCTTCGCCCGCGCCTGGTTCAAGTTGACCCACCGCGACATGGGCCCCAAGGCGCGCTACGTCGGCCCCGACGTACCCGCCGAAGACCTGCCCTGGCAGGACCCGGTGCCCGTCGGCAAGACCGATTACGACGTCGACGGCGTCAAGGCGAAGATCGCGGCCAGCGGCCTGTCTAACAGCGAGATGGTCGCAACAGCGTGGGACAGCGCCCGCACCTTCCGCCAGTCCGACATGCGCGGCGGCGCCAACGGCGCACGCATCCGCCTCGCCCCACAGAAGGACTGGGAAGGCAACGAGCCCGAACGCCTCGCCCACGTCCTGTCGGTGCTCGAACCGATCGCCGCGGTAGCCGGTGCCAGCATCGCCGACGTGATCGTTCTCGCCGGCAACGTCGGCATCGAACAAGCGGCCAAGGCTGCCGGCGTCGAGGTCGAGGTGCCCTTCGCGCCGGGACGCGGCGATGCCACCGACGACATGACCGACGCCGACTCCTTCGACGTGCTGGAACCGGTCCACGACGGCTATCGCAACTGGCTCAAGAAGGATTACGCGGTCAGCGCCGAGGAGATGATGCTGGATCGCACCCAGTTGATGGGCCTCACCGCGCCGGAGATGACCGTCCTGGTCGGCGGTATGCGGGTGCTCGGCGCCAACCACGGCGGCGCGAGGCACGGCGTCTTCACCGACCGCGAGGGCGTCCTGACGAACGACTTCTTCGTCAACCTGACCGACATGTCCTACGCGTGGAAACCGGCCGGCAACGGCGTCTACGAAATCCGCGACCGCAAGACCGATGCGGTGAAGTGGACCGCCTCACGCGTCGACCTCGTGTTCGGCTCGAACGCAATCCTCCGCGCCTACGCCGAGGTCTACGCCCAGGACGACAGCCGCGAGAAGTTCGTCAACGACTTCGTCGCGGCCTGGACCAAGGTCATGAACGCCGACCGGTTCGACCTGAACTAATCCCAAGGCTCCCGGCGCTCCCTCTCCTGCGACCAGGAGTCCCGATGCCCGCCCCCTTTAAGGGGGCGGGCCTTTTCTTGTCAAACACGGGCGACGAACCAAACGTTCATGGGATCATGCGCGAGGCAATGACGTCGGACATCCTTGAAGCCTGCCTCCTGCAACATCGCTTCCGCCGTCTCCCACCCCCACATCGTTCCGAGACCCTCGCCGCCCTGTCCGATGGAAACGGGCGTGCAATGAAACAGCGAGATTGCGTAAAGGAAGGCGCTCAGCGGGAAGTCGAAGTTTTGCTCAAGCTGCGCCGAACCGCCAATGTCCTGCAGAAGATATATGCCGCCATCTCTCAAGGCCCCGCGTAGGCCGCGCAATAGGCCTTGTGGGTCCTTCTGGTCGTGAATCGCATCAAACGAGGTGACAAAGTCGAAGCTGTTCGGCTCGTCGAATCCCGTTAGGTCTCGTTGCTCGAAATGCGTGTTGGCTAACCCTTCGCGACGGGCAGCTGCTCGTGCATAAGCAATGGCGTCAGCGCAAAGGTCATAGCCGACGAACCGGCTCGCCGGATACCGGGCGGCCAGAGTCCGCAGGGCTGATGCGCGCCCGCAACCGGCATCCAACAAGTCAATGCCCGCCTCTAGGCGGCGTTCGATCCCCTCGGCAAGCGGGAGAATCGAGTCGAACAGTCCTGCCGTGACGCTTTGATCGCTGTCCTCCGCCATCACCTCGTGGAAACGGTGATACTCGTCGTACACCGTCCCCTCACCGGTTTCGAAACAGTCGAGCAGACGGTCTTCAAACAGGCCCATGTTGGAGATGAACTGGCCGTAGACGGCGAAGTTGCCCAGGTCCCCTCCGCGCGTCAGGCAAGCTGCGTGTTCGGCGGGCAACGTGTAGCGGCTGCTCTCCGGCTCATAGACAACGATTCGCCCCATCACCATCACCGCAAGCCATTCACGGACATAGCGCTCGTTGAGCGCCGCACGGGCCGCGATCTCCTGGCTTGTGGCGGCTGGCATTCTTGCGAGCACATCGAACAAGCCTGTTCTGTGTCCGACAGAAAGCATCACTGCAACAGCGCCCGTGTTGATCGCGCTGGCGACGCCCTCGGCGAAGGTCTCGGCAAAGGCAGGGTCAAAGGCGTGATTGGGTGTCTCAGACAAATTGCTCATGGATCTGCTCCTCGGGTTATTTCCTGGCCCCTTCTCTATGAAGCGAGGCTTCCCGACGAGTGGCGAAATGGACAAAAACAGGGCATTTGTGCCACCATCGGACATGGCCCTGAACAAAGCCGCGCGGCCCCTGGCCATTAGTCTGCTAGCGCTGCCGGAATCGACGCCCGCGGCCCTCTATGGCCTGCACGAAATGTTTGCGTCGGTTGGGATCACCTGGGAGGTCTTGACCGGTGAGCGGAATGCGACGCCCAAGGTGTCGGTGGACATCGTTTCCAGAACCGGTGCGCCTTTTCGGTCCACCGTAGGCGCGTTCATCTCGCCGACCGCGAAACTCGATGATGTTGCCGCCGCCGATGTCATCATCACCACCGACCTCAGCGTATTCGTCGACGACAACCCTACCGGGCGCTGGTCAACGGAAGCCGCGTGGGTCAGACAACAGTTCGAGCGTGGCGCGGTCATCTGCTCGGTTTGCACGGGATCGATTTTTCTCGCCGAGGCCGGTCTCCTGGAAGGATTGGAGGCAACAACGCACTGGAGCGCGTGCGACATACTGGCCCGTCACTACCCCAACATCCGCATGAGACCGGAGCGCACTCTGCTACCAACAGGGCCGGAACATCGCGTCATTACCGGGGGCGGCGCCGCGTCGTGGGAGGAATTGGGGCTCTATGTCATAGCCCGCTTCATCGACCAGGCCGAGGCGATCCGCATCGCCAAGATCTTCGTCCTCGGTGACCGTAGCAGCGGTCAACTTCCCTTCTCCGTCATGAGCCGTCCGCGACAGCACGAAGATGCAGTGATCGCCCGCTGCCAGGCTTGGATCGCCGATCACTACGCCGGAACCAATCCGGTTGCCCGGATGGTAGAGGTTTCGAAACTCCCGGAACGCACCTTCAAGCGTCGCTTCAAGAGCGCCACCGGCTATACCCCTGTCGACTATGTCCAGACCTTGCGAATTGAAGAGGCGAAGCACCTTCTTGAAACTACTAACACGGCCACTGACGACGTCGCCGAGGCAGTCGGCTACGGCGACCCGGCCTTCTTTCGGCGACTCTTCAAGCGCCGCGCCGGAATCACACCAGCGGTCTACCGCAGGCGGTATCAGGCCATCGGTGCGCTGGGCAGCTACTGACCAACTCCGGGCACTCCCTACGTGCTTCGAGATGTACTGAGTTTCTTTGTCTCCGCAGAGCGTCCGGCCTAGAAACGCACGATGCTGGCCCGGCGCACACCTGCCCACTAGAGTCGTCCCGGGGAGGAACTCTCATGGCGCGGCCCAACGGACAGATCATCATCGATGCGGACTCGCACGTCGAAGAGGCGGACGACGTCTGGAACCATCTCGACCCGGCCTACGCCCATCGCCGCCCGGTCATCGTCCAGCATCCCGGCCTGCCCGGACCCTACGCCCAGGACGCCTACTGGCTGATCGACGGCCAGATGTTCCCGCGGCCCTACGGCTACGGCCCGCTGATCTACGGCACCCCGGTCTCGTCGAAGTTCGCGCACTCCAAGGAATTCTCGATCGAGAGTCAGACCCTGGTGCCGCCGTCGGCGCGCATCGCCGACATGGACAAACTCGGCATCGACATCCAGGTGCTGTTCCCGACCATCTTCCTCGACATGCTGTCGCTCGACGTGCAGTTCGAGGCCGCCCTGATGGCGGGCTACAACACCTGGGCCGCCGAAACCTGCGCGCAATACCCCGACCGCCTCAAGTTCGCAGCACCCGTGCCCATCCGCAGCCCGGCCGCCGCGGTCGCGGAACTGCACCGCGTGAAGAAACTCGGCGCCGTCGCCATGCTGCTCTACGGCACCGCGGGCGAAACCCTGCTGCACGAACCCCAGTTCGATCCGGTGTGGGCCGAAGCAGAATCCCTGGACATGCCCGTCGCCATGCACGTCGGCTGGAACATGCCAAGCGTCCACAAGAAGATGGACACCATCTTCACCTCGGCAACCTTCGTCGCCATCCCGATGATGTTCGGCCTGTTCTCGATGATCGGCGGCGGCATCCTCGAACGCTTCCCGAAGCTGCGCGTCGGCTTCTTCGAAGCCGGCGCCGACTGGCTGCCGTATCTGGTGCCGCGCATGGAACGCTACTGGGGCGTCTATTCGTCCAAGGAGTGGCCCGGCACGCCGAAACGCAACCCGGCCGACTGGCTCGGCAACGGCAACATCTATTTCGCCTGCGAGGGCGACGAGCGCTACCTGCCCGACGTCGCCGAAATGCTGGGTGAGGACCACCTGATGACCTCCGCCGACCTGCCGCACGAAGAGGCGCTGGAGGACTCGATCGCCGAAATCGAGGAACGTGCCGACATCTCCGACGCCCTCAAGCGCAAGATCCTGGAAGAGAACCCCGCGCGGTTCTTCGGGTTCTAGTACGGCCTCGTCACCACCAGGCGGTAGCCGAAGTCAGCCTCGTCGCGTTCCAGCAGCCCGGCATGGCGCGCCGCCCAGGCTCCGGATTCAAGATCGTCGGCCAACGCCTTCAGCCCTTCCGAAATGTCCCCGATCTTCCAGAACGACGAAATGCCCCGGCGCACGCGGGGGTCGAGACAGGCCTCGGGTCGCCGCCAATAAGCGCTTAGGAACCCGTCGCTGCAATCGTGCGGAATCGATACGGGAATGATGTCCACGGGCCCGAGCCAGCGCGCGTAGTCCTTCATCGACGGAAAGATCGCTTCGTCGAGCGTCACAAGCGCCGGGATATAGTCCGCAAGCCAGAGGGCCGGATGAGCCGTGTCGAACGTCAGCAGCACCACGGGACCGCGAGTCACGCGGCGCATTTTGCGCAACCCCGTCTCCTGCTCGGTCCAGTGATGCAGCGAAAGGATCGCCATCGACGCATCGAACGCCCCTTGGGCGAACGGTAGCGCCTCGGCACGGCCCTGAACGACCGGCGCGGCATCGTCGGGCCGCTGCCGAATCATCTCGCCTGAAAGTTCCAGCGCGGTGACCTGACGGGCCGCCGGCTCATAGGACCATGCCCCCGCGCCAACGTTCAGGACCGTCGTCGCCGAACCGAGCGCATCGTCGATCAAGGCGCCGATCCTCGGATCGGGCTTGCGCAGTTGCGAATAGTCGACGCCAATCGTGTCGTAGGACGCAGGCATGTGAAACTCGTACGGCGCGCGGGCCGTACCGCTACAGACGGTCGATGCGGCGGGCTAGTTCTTGTACTCGCTCAGTCGGCTCGCCGGGATGAAGTCCAGCTTGCCGCCGAAGTTGACGTAGGCCAGCGCGCCCTTCGGGCTGGTGGGCCGCGCCTGTACGGTCAGCGGCGGCTTGAACACGTAGCAGCCCTTGGTCAGCACCTTGCCGTCGTCGTTCAGGAGTTCGCCGTCGAGGATGAACATCTCCTCGTAGACCGTATGGAAGTGATCGCCGGCAGGGCTTTCCCAGCCCGGCAGGAAGCGCACCAGCATCGAGCCTTCGCCCGTCTCGGGGTGGCGGCTCAGGATGCGCCGCTGCAACTTGACCGCGCCCGACTTGTCGGCGACGTCGATCCACTCGCCCACTTCCGGGTCGGCCAGCACGGTGACGCCGCGCGGATCGATCGCACCGTCATGCAACGGATAGGGCGTCTCGCCCTCGGCGTCGGGATGCAGGCAGAAATCGAGCTCCTTGCTGCAGCGTGACAGGAACCACGCTTCGTCGTCGATGCGGCTCTTGAAACCGTGCACGGTTTCAGCGGGATGGAAGCAATAGGACTTCGGCCCCAGCCAGTTCTTGCCGTCGAAGGTGAAGGTGCCCTTGATGACGAGCAGTTCCTCGTCCATGTGGTGGTAGTGCGCCGTCGGCGGCGGCTTGTAGCCGCGCTTGGGATCGATGCACTGGAACGCCG
>JAYOEZ010000062.1:0-17946 GCA_038116985.1 Alphaproteobacteria bacterium
CGGTTGAGGTCCTGGTGATGATGGAACGGATTGCCGCCGCACCAGTAGATCAGGTGCGTGTCCGGGAACGTCACCTTCTGGCCGTTGAAGTCGATGGTGCCGCCGGGGTTCAGCAGCATGTCGGCGATGCGCGACACCGGGATGAACCGGTTGATCGGGTTCTGCCCCGAGGGGATCCACGGGCCCGCGATCTTCGCCTGGGGCGAGCCGACGTTGGCGACCGCGCCGTAGCCGAACCCGAAGCCGCCCCCCGGCAGGCCGATCTGCCCCAGGATCGCCGCTAAGGTGATGAGCATCCAGAACGGCTGCTCGCCGTGGTCGCCGCGCTGCAGCGCCCAGCTCGCGGTGACCATGGTCCGCCCGCCCGCCATGCGCCGCGCCAACGCTCGGATCGTCTCCGCGTCGAGGCCAGAGATGTCCGCGGCCCATTCGGCGCTCTTGGCGACGTGGTCAGTCTCGCCCATCAGGTAGGACTGGAACCTGTCGAAGCCCGTGCAATAGCGGTCGAGGAACGCCTGGTCGTGCAGTCCTTCGGCGACCAGCGTGTGCGCCAGCCCCAGCATCACCGCGACGTCGCTGTTGGGCCGCGGGCACAGCCATTCGGCATTGGCGAAATCGGCGACGTCCTCGCGCACCGGTCCAACGTTGACGAACGTCACGCCATCGTCGTGCGCCTTCCTGACCCAGCCCGAGATGCTGTGCCGTCCGACACCGCCACCGTCGATCTGCGCGTTCTTCAGCGGCACGCCGCCGAAGGCGACGAACAGGTCGGTATGCTCGGCGATCACCGGCCACGACGTCGTGTTCCTGTAGACCCAGTTCCAGTCGCCCAGCACGTGCGGCACGATGGTCTCGGCGGCGGCCAGCGAATAGGACTGCACCGACTTCACGTTGCCGCCGATCAGATTGAAGAAGCGCCGCATATGCGCCTGGGCGTGATGGAAACACCCGGCGCTGCCCCAGCCGTAGCCGCCGGCATAGATCGCCTCGTTGCCGTGCGTTGTGCGCACCCGCTCGATCTCGGCAGCCGCGACGTCGAGCGCGCGCTCCCAAGAAACCGGCACGAAGGGCTCCGTGCCGCGCTTGCCCTTTGCGTGCCCCGGCCCGCCGTCGAGCCAGCCGGCCCGGATCATCGGCGTCTGAATGCGCAAGGAATCCTGGATTGCCTGCGTCATCCCTTCGCCGATCGGCGAGGGATCGGGATCGGCCGCAATCGGTTTCAGCGCCGTCAGCCGGCCGTCGACGACCGTCGCGTCGTAAGCCCCCCAATGGGTCGCGGTGCGGAATGTCTGCGGCGGCGCCATGCCGCCATCCTAACAGAGCGCGCTAGAAGTAGGGCGTCCCCGGTTCCAGGCCGAACGCCGCGCGGCCGTAGGGCGTGGCGTTGGGTTCCCACGACATCAGGCCGTGCGAGGCGAGTGCGTTCATGTCGCGGGCGCGCATCTGCACCGGGTGGTCGTCCTTCTGGCCCGGCACGCCCATTGCCATGACCAGGCGGTCGGTCGCCTTGCGGCACATCTGGGCGGCGAAGGCGACGTCGCGCTTGAAACGCACCCGCTGCATGCGATCGAGCGTGCCGCCGGCCCGGCCCGTTGCGTTGATCTCGTCGAGGTCGGCCGCGATCAGCACCCGTGCCGCGTCGATCTCGGCGGCGCTCTCGGCCACCTTGAGCTGCAGCGGCGCGTGTTCGACCAGCTTGTCGGTCGACAGCACGCCCTTGCGCCCGGCGATGGCGGCGAGATAGGCGTCGAGCGCGCCCTTTGCCGTGCCGAGCGCCGGTCCGACGGTCGTGAACGCGCCGACCCCCATCATCGGCAGACGATAGATGTGCGAGCGGTTGACCGCCGTGCCCGGCGCCTCGCCCATGTTTGCCGCGTCGAAGCCGAGCTCGCGGTGCGCCGGCACGAAGGCGTCCTCGATGCGTAGATCGTTCGTGCCGGTGCCCTTCAGTCCGCTGGCGTGCCACGTGTCGAGCACGGCGAAGTCTTCGCGCGGCACCAGAACGGTGGTCATGCGCGGCCGCTCGCCGCCCTCGTCGACAGGCGCCAGCACGATGGTCCAGTCGGCATGATCGATGCCGCTCGCGTAGTGCCACGTCCCCTTGAGGCGGTAGCCGCCGTCTACCGGCGTCGCCGTCGCGTCGGTATGGGCGTAGGCCGAACAGACGATGGCCGAGGGGTCCTCGCCCCAGACGTCGTCCTGCGCTTGCGCCGGAAACATGCCGATGATCCAGTGGTGGCTCGCCACCACGCTGGCGATCCACGCCGATGACGCGCAGGCCTCGCCCAGCTTGGCCGAGACGTGCACCAGCGCGCCGAAGTCGAGTTCGTAGCCGCCGCAGCGCGCCGGCTGCTGTACCTTGAAGACGCCGGCGTCTTTGAACGCGCGTACCGTCGCCTCGGGCAGCTTCCTCAATTGGTTGGTTTCCTGCGCGCGCGCTTCCAGCGACGGCAGCAGTTCCGCCGCCCGCCCGATCAGGTCGTCGAGTGTCGTCAAATCGGCAGTCGTATCGCGGGCCGCGGTCATGACCGCACTATAGCAAGCTATGCGTCGCGGTCAGTCGACCCTCACCACCAGCCGCCCGGTCGCTTTGCGGGCGCGCAGGACCTCCATCGCCTCGACCGCCCGGTTCAGCGGATAGGTCGCGGTGATCTGCGGGTCGAACTTGCCCGCGTCCCACATGGCGAAAAGTTCATCCATGCTGGTGGCCAGCTTGTCGGGCGCGCGGTCGCGGAAGTAGCGCAAGGAGCACCCCATCGCGGAACGATGTTTGACCAGCAGCCGGTTCGCCGGAATCTTGGGGACGCCGCCGGTGAAGCCGAACACCAGATAGCGCCCGCCCCAGCCCAGCGACGACAGTGCCGGATCGAACAGCTCGCCGCCGACGGGGTCGAACACCACATCGACGCCGGCGCCGCCGGTCAGGTCGTTGACGCGCGCCTTGAGGTCTTCGCTGCCGTAGTCGACGCCATGATCGGCGCCGTGCTTGATCGCCAGCGCCACCTTGTCGGGGTTGCTCGCGCCGGCGATGACGGTTGCGCCCATCGCCTTGCCGATCTCGACCGCGCTCAGCCCGGTGCCGCCCGACGCGCCCAGCACCAGCAGCGTCTGCGCCGCCTGCAGTTCGCCCTGCCAGCGCAGCGCGGTGTGGGCCGAGACGTAGGCAACGTAGAATGCGCCGGCGACCTCCCACGGCATGTTGTCGGGCACGCTGTAGGTGTCCGTCGCTTCCGCCAGCGCCTGCTCGGCGAAGCCGCCATAGGCGATCTTGGCCAGCACCTTGTCGCCGACCGCGAAATTCGTCACGCCCTCGCCCAGCGCGGCAATGGTGCCCGCGCATTCCAGGCCCGGCGCGAACGGAAAGTCGGGCTTGGTCTGGTAGCGCCCCTCGACCATCACGATGTCGGCGAAGTTCACCGACGCGGCTTTCACGTCGATCAGCACCTCGCCCTTGCCCGGCGTCGGCGCCGGCACGTCCTCGAGCTTGCACACCGTGGGTTCGCCCCACTCGCGGCAGATCATCGCACGCATGTCGTCCTCCCTGAAAACGCGGCGGACCTTAGCAAAGCGCCCCGCGCTTGGCACCCGAAGGCGCGCGCCCTACTCTCCTGCGCGTCATGACGGTGCTGCAGCTTCTTTACATGCTGGTCGGCTTCGCGATCCTCGGCCCGGTGTTCTTCCTGCCGGCGCTGGTTGCGGTGTCGCGCAAGCATCCGCGCGCCTTCCTCGTCGCGCTGTTCAACGCGATGTTCGCCTGGACGGTGATCGGCTGGGTCGCCCTGCTGATCTGGGCGACGATCCCGCAGAAGAACAATCAGAGCGCCGCGTAGACCGCCTCGATCAGGCGCACGCCGCGCGGGCTGAGCCCTGCGCCCCAGTACATCAGGTTCGGCATATAGGCGAAGGACAGGTTGGCGTCGGGATCGGCGAAGCCGGTGCGCCCGCCCGCGCCGGGATGGCCGAAGGCGCGCGGGTTGGGACCCATCGGCGCGCCTGGCGGGTCGTTCAGCAGAAAGCCGGTGGCGAAGCGATTGTGCTGGCCGAACACCGCGTCGACGCTCTCGCCGGTCTGCACGATGACGCGGTCGCGGGTTTCCTTCTTGAGCAGCCGGGTGCGCTCGAGCGCGCCGCCGTTCGCCAGGCAGGCGTAGAACTTGGCGACGCCGCGTGCGGTGCCGTGGCCGCTGCCCGCGCCGACCTCGGCCTTGCGCCAGACTTCGAGATTGAAGCGGTCGTCGCTGTCGGCCAGCCCCTGCATGCTCTTCATCAGCGCCGCCAAGTCGGCGGGCTGGGGCAGTTCGGCGTCCGCCGGCGGCGCTTCGGGCACGATGGTCGCGCAGCGCGCGATCTCGGCGTCGCTGAGCGCGAAGAAAAAGTCGGCGCCCAGTGGCTTCGCGATCTCCTCGCGCAGAAACGGCCCGAGAGTGCGCCCGTCGATTCGCCGGATCACCTCGCCCAGCAGATAGCCGTAGGTCAGGTTGAGATAGGTCGGCTGTGCCTCGAACGGCGGGTGGCGCGCGCTCTTGGCCAGCGCGTCGGTCATCGTCGTCCAGTCATAGAGGTCGCCCGGCTTGAGTTCGCCGTCGACGTAGCTCAACCCGGTGCGGTGTTCGAATATCTGGCGCACGGTGACATCTTCCTTGCCGGCCTGCGCGAACTCGGGCCAGTAGTCGGCGACCTTCTTGTCGAGGTCGAGCCGGCCGCGGTCGGCCAGCATGTGCCCCATCACCGAGACGTAGGCCTTCGACACCGAAAAGCCGCAGGCCATGGTGTCCTCGCTCCAGCGCCGCGTGCGCGCCGCGTCGCGAAACCCGCCCCACATGTCGATCACCGGCTTGCCGTCGAGATAGACCGCGACCGCGGCACCCAGTTCGTCGTGTTCGGCGAAATTCTCGGCGAAGATGTCCTTCACGGCCGCGAACTTGGCGTCGCAGGTGCCCTCGATTTTCGGTGATGCGTCGCTCATGCCTTCCCTCCCGTTGCCGGAAGGATGATGATGGGCGCTCCCGCCGCGCGCAACCGGAGGAACCCTTGGTCACCGGCGCCCTCAGCCACGTCGCCTTCACCGTCCGAGATCTCGAACGCTCGGCCGCGTTCTACGATCTAGTGCTCGGCTTCCTCGGCTACGAGCGCTGGCCCGCGGTCGAGGGCCAGGCCAAGTGGAAGAAGCCGGACGCCGGCATCGTCCTGCTCTACGCCGCCAAGCCGGAATCGCGCGATGCGCCGCACGACCGCTATGCGCCAGGCCTGCATCATTATTCCTTCGAGGCCGACAGCCGCGCCGAGGTCGACGCCCTGTACGCGCTGTTGCGCGACAACGGCGCGACGATCCTCGATGCGCCCGCGGCCTATGCCTATACGGCCGACTATTACGCCGTGTTCTTCGCCGATCCCGACGGCCTGAAGCTCGAACTCTGTCACGCCCCCAACGCCTATACGAAACCGAAGTGAGGACGTTATGACCGACGCGCCGCTGCCCTACACCAAGCCCAACATCGACTGGGCCGAGATCGAGCGCTGGGACCGCGCCTACTACCTGCACAACACCTCGGCCCAGGACGAATACGTCTTCGCCGGCATCGAGGCGGCCGACGGCAACTATCTCTACACCGCCGACGGCCACCGGCTGCTCGACTTCCAGAGCCAGCTCGTGTCCGACAACATGGGCCACCGCCACCCGCGCGTGCACGCCGAGATCAAGCGCGCGATGGAGCGCTTCGGCCATGTCTGCTTCGCCTACGCCACGGACTACCGGGCGCGCGCCGCCAAACTGGTGATCGAGGACATTCTGGGCGCCGAGGACTGGGCCGGCCGCCTGCGCATCCTGTCGAGTGGCACCGAGGCGGTGGAAAACGCGATGAGCATGGCGCGGCTCTATACCGGTCGGCCCATCGTGCTGACCCAGCAGCACTCCTATCACGGGCTGGTACCGGGCGCGACGCAGGTCGTCGGCTACCGCGGCAACCTGTCGACCGGCGCCGATCCCGAAACCAATCGCGATGTGCCGGGCTTTCCCGGCGCCAACTACGTCGCCATTCCCGCGCCCGAACATGCCGACTGGCAGGGCGAGGGCCCGCTGCCCTCGCTGGTCGAGACCGAGGCGATCATCCGCCGCATCGGCGCCGAGCGCATCGCCGGCGCGATCACCGAAACCATGTTCGGCGGCGCCACCTACATGCCGCACGCGAGCTACCTCAAGGGGCTGCACGACCTGTGCCGCAAGTACGGAATCCTGTGGATCTGCGACGACGTGCTGTGCGGCTTCGGCCGTCTCGGCGAGTGGTTCTCCTACCAGATCGAACCCGGCATCGCGCCCGACCTGATGGCGCTCGGCAAGGGCATCAACGGCTGCGCGCTTCCCGTGGGTGCCGTGGTCGCGTCAAAGGAGATCGCCGAGTTCATCGACCGTGCGCGCTGGTGGTCGGGCTCGACTCACGACGGCCATCCGCTGGTCTGCGCCTCCATCGTCGGCAACGTCGAGGCGATGATCGAGGACGGTATGATCGACAAGGCGCGCGTGCGCGGCGCCCAGCTCAAGGCGCGGCTCGACGCGCTGCAGGACAAGCACCCCTGCATCGGCCGCGTCTCGGGCAGCGGGCTCTACTATGCGGTCGACATGGTCGGGCCGGACGGCAAGCCGATCGTCGAAAGCGACCGCGACACCGTGTTCACGGGCGACCTGTCGAAGTTCCCCAACGCGGTCTTCGCCAACGCCTGCGCCGCGCGCGGCGTGTCGGCCGGCGGCTTCATGCCCAACACGATCAAGGCGTCGCCGCCCTTGACCATCACCGAGGAAGAAGTCGACCTCGCCTGCGACGCGATGGACGAAGGGTTCAGCGCGGTGGAGGCGGCGTTCCACTGACGCCGCGCAGCAGGCCCATGACCGGCTTGAGCATCTGCGGCGTCAGGTAGATCGGGAACTGCGCCAGCGCGAAATAGAGAAACGTCATGTCGGGAAGTACGCCGCCCGTCGCGCCCAACATCAGGCCCATGTTGCGCTGCGAGGTCATGAAGCCGAGCGACAAGGCGTTGTCCCGCCCGGCCCACAGGAAGAACAGCGTCGTCGTGCCGAACATGCCGAAGAAGATCGCGAACGACAGCACCGTCAGCGCGATCATCAGCAGCGGCGTTGCCAGGAACCCCGCCGCCACGTTCTCCATGATCGCCGCCGAAAACACGTAGAGCAGGATGATGTTCACGCCGTCGAGCTCGCGATAGCGGCGCACCACGGTGGCATAGCCCATCAGCCGGCGTAGCACGGTCGCCAGCACCGCCGCGCCGGCCAGCAGCATGGCCAGACGCAGGCCCAGCGCCAGCGGCGCCAGCGCTATCTCGGGACCGAAATAGAGCGCCGCGAAGGCGGCCGACGACAGCGGCACCGCCGCGGTCGACAGCACCAGCGTCACCAGAACCAATGTCGGTTCGAGCCCGACCAGCATCGCGAAGGCCGGCGCCGAGATCAGCGGCGAGGCCATCGACTGCAGCATGATCGCGAGATAGAGCTCGGGATGATCGGTATCGACGCCGCCCGCCAGCATCAGCCCGCCCATCACAGCCGGCACCAGCAGGAGTGACCAGCCGGTCGCCGCCAGCACCAGCCACGGCTTGCGCAGTTGCTGGCCGACGCGCCCCAGGTCGACGCGCAGAAAGGCCACCGTCAGGATCGCGAAGATCGACGGTGTCAGCAGCGGCCGCATGATCTCGCCGAGCCATGGCACCGCGATCGCCACGATCAGCACGCCAGCCACCGCGCGCGTACCCTGGCCGCCGAGCCAGGCAAGCAGAGACAAGGGTGCGGAGAGGATCGTCATGGGTTGCCCGGAAACGCGGCGCGCGGACGCGCTGCGGGGATCAGCTGCCGGCCGCCGTCATCTGGCGGCACAGCATCAGCGTCTGGCGCGCGATCTTGCTCCATTCGCTGGTCTCGTCGAGTTGCAGATAGCGTTCGTAGCCGGCCATCGCGTCCGCGTACTCCGAATCGCGGAACTGGAACTGCGCCAGGTTAAAGATCGCGTCGGCGTAGTTCTTGTCCTTCTTGATCGCCTTGGCGAGATACTCTTTCGCTTCGGCGCGCTTGCCTTCCTTGTCGAGCACGTCGGCCAGATTGTAGAGCGCCTCGACGTAGTTCGGATCGCTCGACAGCGCGTGCTGGAAGAAGAAGCGCGCCTCGCGCAGCTTGCCCTGTTCGCGTTCGACGTTGCCCAGGTTGAAGGCGATCACCGCGTCGTTGCGGTCGAGGTCGAGGCAGCGCAGGTAAAGCGATTCGGCGTCGAAATAGTCGCCGTCCTCTTCGGCGATTTCCGCCGCCTCGAAAAGCTCGTCGACCGACGGGTTGGTCGCCGCGCCCGGCATCGGCAATTGCATCTGGCCGTCGAGATCGGCATGCCGGTCGCCGATGCGCTGTACGATGCCGTCCGATGCGGAATGCGTCAGCTTGACCTGCGACAGGCTTCTGCCGGGATCGCGCCGGCGCATCGCGAAGACGCTGGCGATGATGTCGGGCAGATCGGCGCCTTCCTTGAGCAGCCGCGCGATTTCGCGCGCGGCGACCAGATCGCGGAAGCCCGCCATGCCGTTGTCGGTGTCGAACACGTCGAACAGCATCAGGGTGGCGATGGTGCCTTCGTCGAGGCCCGTCTGGCGCGCCATCAGGTCGGGCGTTATCGCGCGCTCGATCGGCTCCAGCGCCGGGCCCTTGCCCAACTTGCGCAGGAAGGTGTTCTCGCTGATGCACCTGGCGCCGACGCCTTGCGCATGCTCGATCCGGGTTTCGAGGACGCCGCTGTCCATCAGGGTGTAGGCGCCGTGGCCGACCACGGCGATCCTGGTGCGCCGGGTCACGCCGCGGCTCACCCGGCCGCCCTTGGCGGCAACCGCCTCCGCGGCGGCGCGCTGGGTCATCTCGCCCAGACGCCCGATCAGCGTGATGGTCTTGCGGTTGAAGCTCACCGGTTCACGTTCCGCCTATTCCCAAGCCGGCCCAGACCGGATGCCTGCATCTTGCCGTCGGTCACCCCGCAGCGCCAGCCGCCTTCTTCCTGCGTCCGCCGCTTTTCGCGGCCGACTTGGCCTTGGCCGCCGTTTTGCCGGCCTTCTTGCGTGGCTGGCTCTTGGCCGGCGGCTTCTTGGAATCGCCCTCGTCGATGGACCGTTTCAGCGCGTCCATCAGATTGATGACCTCGCCGCGCTCCGGCGCCTTGGCGATGACCGGCGTCGTGCCCTTCACCTTGGCCTTGACCACTTCGGCCAGCGCGTCCTGGTAGGCGTCGACGAACTCCGAGGTGTCGAACTCGCCCTCGAACTGTTCGATCAACTGGTTGGCGAGCTTGACCGCTTGCGCGTCCATCTTGCCCTCGCCGATATCGGCGAAGTATTCCTCGTGGCTGCGAACTTCCGCTGCGGTGCGCAGCGTGTTCAGCACCATGCCGTTGTCGCGCGGGATGAGCAGTACCAGACGCTCGCGCCCCGACAGCACGACGCGCGCTACGGCCGCCTTGTCGCGTTCCTTCATCGCTTCCTGCAGCACGCGATATGTCTCGTCGGCGACCGGTCCGTCGGGCGACATGAAATAGGGCGAATCGAGATACATCGGGTCGACGTCGGCAAGGTCAACGAACTTCTCGATGCTGATCGTCTTGGTCGATTCGATCTGAATCTGATCCAGGTCGTCGTCGTCGATGACGACGTACTTGTCCTTCTCGAACTCGTAGCCCTTCACCAGATCGCTGCGCTCAACCGCGCCAAGTTCGGGGTCGTGCGGCTTCATCTGCACGCGGTTATGCGTGTCCTTGTGCAGCATGTTGAAGCGGATGCGGTGCGTGTCGGTGGTGGCGTTGTAAAGCCGCACCGGACACGAGACGAGCGAGAGCTTGAGATAGCCTTTCCATGTCGCGCGCGGCGCCATGACATCCTCCGGGGCAGTCGCCCCAAGGTAATTCTTAAAGCAATACTGTTATACGACTATCTACCTGCTTGTTAACAGTCACTTTTTTCTTGAGCGCGGCCGTCAGGCGCACGGCTGACCTGTCGAGGTCTTCCCACGGATCGCGCGTCAGTTGCGCCAGGCGCGCCGGCACGCTCTGCCAGTCGAAGTCCCGCGGGTCCTCGACGTCCCGCAATTCCTCCCAGGCGAGAGGGGTCGCCACCGGGGCGCCGGGCCGCGCGCGCAGGGAATAGGAAGCCACCGCCGTGGCGCCGCGGCCGTTGCGCAGGTAGTCGGCGAAGATCTTGCCCTTGCGCGCCGGCTTCTGGGGATTGTCGGTGTAGCGCTTGGGGTCCTTGCGGGCGAGCATGCGTACGACGTCGTGAGAGAAGTCCTTCATCTCCTTCCAGTCGTGGCGCCGCTCGATCGCCATGACGACGTGCAGGCCCTTGCCGCCGGTGGTGCGCACGAAGCTCCGGATGCCGAGGTCCTCCAGTTCGTGGCGAATCTGTTCGGCGGCGTCGACCACGGTGTGCCAGGCCACCGAGTCATCTGGGTCGAGGTCGAAGACGACGCGGTCGGGCCGCTCGATGTTGTCGATCTTGCAGCCCCAGGGATGAAACTCGATCACGCCGAACTGCGACAGCGACAGAAGACCCTTGGCGTCCTCGATGTAGAGGTAGTCGTCGCGTTCCTTCTCTTCGTCGTCGCCGTACATCGCGATCTTCTTGATCTCGGGCGGCATGCCTTCGCTGGCGTGGCGCTGGTAGAACGTGTCCTCCAGCTTGCCGGTCGGGCAGCGCACCAGTGTGATCGGGCGCTCGATGATCTCGGGCAGCATCCAGTCGCCGACCTTGGCGTAGTACAGCGCGAGGTCCAGCTTGCTCGGCCCGCCCTTGGCGAACATCTCGCGTTCCGGATTGGTGATCCACAGGCTCGCCAGCACCGCGTCGGTCACGAGCTTTGGTTTGACCGGCGCACCGTCGTTCGTCCCGCCCTTGTCGGGCCGCAGCCCCTTGTAGCGCGGCGCGCGCAGGTGGTCCTTGCCGGTGCGCTCGGCATACTCGACCTCGACCACGAGCTTGGGCTGCACCCAGGTCGCGTCCTTCACTTCGGTCGCGCTCTCCTCGTCGATGGTCAGGCTGGCGATCGGCCCCTCGCGCTCGATCTCGCCCAGCGCCTTGACCAGCCGCGCGCCCTGGCGCGCGTTGAACCCGGTGCCGACCTTGCCGACGTAGTGCAGCTTGTGGTTCCGCCGCTCGGCCAGCAGCAGCGCACCGAGCCCGCCGCCCGCTTTGCCGGCGGTGAAGCCCACCACCTCGAAGTCGCCCGCGTTCGAGGTCTTCACCTTGAGCCAGGTCTTGGTCTTGCCCGACGCATAGGGCGCATCGGCGCGTTTCGAGATGATGCCCTCTAGCCCAAGATTGGCTGCCTGTCCGAAGAACGTCGGCCCGTCGCCGTCGTGATGGTCGGAGAAGTGCACCGGACAGGTCGGCGTCACCGTGTCCTGAATGAGTCCCTCCAGGGCATCCTTGCGCGCGCGCAGCGGCACGCCGCGCAGGTCGTAGCCGTCGAGGTACATCAGGTCGAAGACGAAATAGGTCAGCTTCTCCGCCGCGCCTTCCGCCAGCGCATCTTGCAAGAGCCCGAAGCTCGTCGCGCCCGTCGGCGTCTGGACACAGATCTCGCCGTCGATCAGCGCCGATTTGCACGGCAGCTGCGATAGGAACTCGGCGACGGGCTGGTACTTCTCGGTCCAGTCGTGGCCGTTGCGGGTGAACAGTCGCGTCTCGCCGTCGGCGATGCGCGCGATGGTGCGATAGCCATCGAACTTGATCTCGTGCAGCCACTCTTCGCCGCTTGGCGCGTGCTCGGCCAGCGTCGCCAACTGGGGCTTTGGCGCCTCAGGCAGGTCGGCTTTCTTGGCGCCCTTGATGCGCGACGGTCGCGGCTTCGGCTTGGCGGCCCGCGGCGCAGGCGTGGCCTTGGCCCGGTCCTCCATTTCCCGGACCGTCAGGCCCGACAGCACGCTCTCGGGCCGGTCTTCGGTGACGATGCCGTCGGCTTCGGGCTGCGCGCAGATGTCGCGCTCCTTGATCAGCAGCCATTCCTTGCCGGTGGCGTCGCTTCCCTTGATGCGCACCAGCGCCCAGCCGCCCTTCATCTTGCTGCCGTCGAGGCGGAACTTCATATCGCCGCGTTCGTAGTCGGCCTCGGGGTCGTCGCTCATCGGCACCCATTGGCCGGTATCCCACACGATGACCGAGCCGCCGCCGTACTCGCCCTTCGGAATGGTGCCCTCGAAGCGGCCGTAGGAGACCGGATGATCCTCGGTGCGCACCGCCAGGCGTTTGACCTTGGGGTCGAGCGACGGGCCGCGCGTCACCGCCCAGCTCTTCAGCACGCCGCCCATCTCGATGCGGAAGTCGTAGTGCAGCCGGCTCGCATCGTGCATCTGCACGACGAACATGTTGCCGCTGGTCGTCGGCGCCGAGCGTTCGGGCTCGGGCGTGACGCGGAAGTCGCGCTTGGCGCGGTATTCGTCGAGGTTGGCGACGTTGCCCGTGGGCGAGTCCTTCTTGGCGCGCGGTTTGCGCGTCGCTTTCCTCTTCTTGGAAGATGGCTTGCCGGTGCCGGCGGAGTTTCGCGCCATGGCAGGAACGGATGGGGCGGGGGCCCTAGGCTTCCGCGTCCTCCATGGCCGCCTCGTAGGCGCCGGGCTCCTGCGCCATCGACAGGAGCACGTCGGTCAGGCTGACGACGCCGACAACCTTGCCTTTGTGGATCACCGGCACGTGCCGGAAGCCGCGCGTGGACATGGTGCGGAACACATCGGCGACCGTAGTCTGGGGCCGGCAGGCAACGACCTTCTTTACCGCGATTTCGTCCACCGTCATGCCGTGGATCAGGTCGGTGCCGCCGCCGATCGCCTTGACGATATCACGCTCCGACAGCACGCCGATGAATTTGCCGCCCTCGCCGACCACCATCAGCAGCCCGATGCGGTTTTCCGCCAGCGTGCGTGCCGCATCGACCATGGTCGTGCTAGGCGACACGGTGATGACCTTGCGGTTCTTCCGCCTGACAATGAGATCGACTTCCATACGCGTACTCTGCCCCCAGAGCGCGGATTGTGCACGAATCTCGTGCAGCGGCCACCGCCTCGGCAGCCCGGAATTTCAGCGAATCGCGCCTGCGACGTAGAGAATCTCGGGATAGGTCCGGGGTGCGGGCCCGTCGTCGGCCACGCTCAGGTCGCCCGCCAGGGTCGATAGCATGGGCACCTGCGGGAAGGTCTTGGCCGTATCGAAGCCGCATTCAACCGCAAGATCCTTCAGGTCGGTCTCGTGCATGGTCTCCATGAACGGCTCGGCGTTGAAGTGCGCGCCCCAGCGGTGCCATTGGGCGTCGAACGGTGTCTTGGCGAAGTACTGCCGCGATTCGCAATGCAGCATCACCCCGCCCTGCCGCAACAGCCGGCGGCACTCGCGGTAAAGGTTGCGGATCGCCTTGCGGGACGTCTCGTGCAGGATGATGGTCGAGACGATCAGGTCGAAACTGCCGTCGGCGAAGTCGGTGGCTTCGGCGTTCTGCTGCGAGAAGTGCACGTCCGCGCCCACTGCATCGGCCCGCGCCTTGGCGTAGCGCAGGCACGGCGCCGCGACGTCGATCGCGTGCACCTCCGCGCCCGGGAACGCCTTGCCGTAGGCCAGCGTCGAATGACCGACGGTGCAGCCCATATCAAGGACGCGGTTCACGGCGAGATCGGGGAAGTTGCGTTTGACGAACGCGGCCAACGCGCCGCCGACGCCCGATTCATCGTCGCCCTTGTAGCCGTTCGAGGTGATGACATGGTCGTACAGCGCGCCGGCGAAGGCGTCGTTGCCGGTCAGTTCCGTGTGGTAGTTGCCCGGCATGCAATGGATGTCGACCGCGGTCAGATAGCGCGGCGGTTTCACGTCGGGGTTGAGACGCAACGTTGCGCTGCCCTTGTTGCTTGGCGCGACCGTCGGCCACTGCCGTTCGATCATGCCGCCCGAAACGTCCCACATCATTTCCTGTTGCGTACGCCGCAAGGCGCTCGACCAGGGATAGAGCGCGGTATTCTCGAACATCAGGCGCAGTTCGCGCCGGTCCGGCGCCGCGCCGCTCTGCGTTTCGAACGCCGGTGCCAGCGTGCCTTCGGCCAGGGTGCGCGCGCCCGGCATCACCGTCGCCGCGATGTAGCCGCGGATACCGGCGACGAAGCGCATGCGCGCGCCTTCGTCGTGGTTTTCTTCAAGTAGCGGACCGATCCGTTTCATGGCGCCGACCGTAGCACGCGCCGCGGCCACCCCCTAGGATGGCCGGCGGGAGATACAGGCATGAGCAACGACCTCTACCGCCAATGGGTGCTGGCGGCGCACCCGGACGGCGTGCCCCGGCGCGACGACTTTCGCCTCGAAACCGGCGCGATCCCGACCACGGGCGCGGGCGAGTTCCTGGTGCGCATCGTGTTGATCGGGCTCGAGCCGCGACTGCGCCTGATGCTCAACCCGACCACCGAAAGCAACAAGGCGATGCGCCCGGACGGCGGCGCCACCGGCCTGGGCCGTCTCGTGCCGTCCTCGGCGATCGGCGAGGTGCTGCAGTCCAACGCGCCCGGCTTCGCGCCCGGCGATCTGGTCGAAGGCTGGTTCGGCTGGCAGACCCACGCCGTCGCCCCGCCCGAAGGTCTAAGCGCGCGCCACAACCCGGCGGGCATCGTCCATGTCGACGCCGCCCTCGGCCCGCTGTCGGCGCATCTCAGCCTGCTCGGCATTCCCGGCATCACCGCCTGGCTCGCGGTCAACGAGCAGGGCGCGCTCAAGCCCGGCGACACCATGGTGGTGACGAGTGCGGCCGGCACCGTCGGCGCGGTGGCGAGCCAGCTCGGCAAGATCGCCGGCGCGCGCGTCGTCGGCCTGACCTCGACCGACGAGAAGTGCGCCCACCTGACCGGCGAGCTCGGTCTCGACGCCGCGATCAACTACCGCGCCGCGCCGGATCTCGCGGCTGCGCTGCGCGACGCCTGTCCCGGCGGCGTCGACTATCATTTTGACAACGTCGGCGGCCCCATGGCCGACGCCATCGCCGCGCTGTTCAACGACGGCGCGCGCCACACCATCTGCGGCGTGGTCTCGCAGTACAACCGCAGCGAGGAAGACTGGCACCAGTCGAACGCATTCTCGGGCTACTTCAACGTCCACGACCACGTCGCACAGTATGACGCGGCGCGCCGCGCGCTCGCCCAACTGATGCGCGACGGCCGGATCAAATGCGTCGAGCGCATCTTCGACGGCCTCGACGCCGCGCCCGATGCCTTTGCCGGCCTCATGCGCGGCGAGAACATCGGCAAGTGGCTCGTCCGCGTCGGCCCCGATCCCGCATGACTGCCGCGTTTTCCAAGCCGCCCGTCGCGGCTCGTCACGACTCGCCCTCGGGCGATCCCTACGCCTGGCTGCGCGCCGACAACTGGCAGGAGGTGCTGCGCGATCCGTCGTTGCTCGACCCCGAGATCCGCGCCTACCTCGAAGCCGAGAACGCCTACACCGAAGAACGGCTCGCGCCGGTCACGGATCTGCGCGCCGCGCTCACCGCCGAGATGCGCGGCCGCATCAAGGAGGACGATGCCAGCGTGCCGATTCCCATCGGCGACTGGCGCTACTACCTCCGCTACCGGGAAGGCGGCCAGCATCCGCTCTATTGCCGCACCCGCGGCGACGACGGCGCGGAAGAAATCCTGCTCGACGCCGACAAGGAAGCCGAGGGCGCGGCCTTCTATCGCATCTCGATGTGGCTGATTTCGGCGGACCACACCCGTTACGCCTACGCCGTCGATCTCACCGGGAGCGAGGAATACGCGCTGCGGGTGCGCGACTGCGCCACCGGCGCGTTGATCGACGGCGCGCTCAAGCGCACCGCCGGCGACTTCCGCTTCGCCAACGATTCGAAGACGCTCTTCTATGTCCGCCGCGACGACAACCACCGCCCCAGGTGGGTCTACCGCCACGTCATCGGCGAGGATGCAGCCGACGACGTCCTGGTCTATGAGGAAAGCGACTCCGGTTTTTACCTCTCGCTGGGGCGCACCGAAAGCCGGCGCTACATCACCATCGACAGCAGTGCCCACGACAACACGACCGAGGTTCGTCTGATCGATGCCGACGCGCCCGACACCGACCCGGTCTTGGTCGCCCCGCGCGATACCGGCGTCAGCTACAGCGTGTCCCATCGCGCCGATCAACTCGTCATCGTCACCAACGCCGACGACGCCGAAGACTTCAAGATCGTCACCTGTCCCGTGGCGACACCCGGTCGCGCGCATTGGCGCGACCTTGTCCCGCACCAGGCGGGCCGCTTGATCCTCGGCGTCAGCGTTTTCAGCGAAACCATCGTCCGGCTCGAACGGATCGATGCGCTGCCGCGCCTGATCGTGCGGACCGTCGCCGATGGCCGAGAGGAAACCATCGCTTTCGACGAACCCGCCTATGACCTCAGCCTGTCGCACGACATGCCGCACGACCAAGGGGTCATGCGCTTCACCTATTCGTCGATGACCACGCCGGCCACGGTTTACGACTACGATCTCGCCACCGGCACGCGCACCCGGCGCAAACGGCAAGAGGTGCCGTCGGGCCACGATCCTGCCGACTACGTCACCGAACGCCTGACGGCCACCGCGCCGGACGGCGAACAGGTGCCTATTTCGCTGCTTGCCCACAAAGACACCCCGCGCGACGGCACCGCGCCGCTTTTGCTGTATGGCTATGGCTCCTACGGCATCAGCATCCCCGCCGGTTTCAATACCAACCGCCTCAGCCTCGTCGATCGCGGCATCGTCTACGCCATCGCCCACATTCGCGGCGGGATGGAAAAGGGCTACGGCTGGTATCGCGCCGGCAAACTGGGCACCAAGAAAAACACCTTCACCGATTTCATCGCTTGCGCCGAACATCTCATCGCCGGGAAGTACACCGCGGCGGGCCACATCGCGGCGCATGGCGGCAGCGCCGGCGGCATGCTGATGGGCGCCGTCGTCAACATGCGTCCCGACCTGTTCGGCGCCGTCGTGGCCGACGTCCCGTTCGTCGACGTGCTGACCACCATTTGCGACGACACCCTGCCGCTCACCCCGCCCGAATGGGTCGAATGGGGCAACCCCATCACCGACGAGGCCGCGCGCGCCTACATCGCGTCCTATTCGCCCTACGACAACGTCGCGGCGCAGGGTTACCCCGCGATGCTGGTGACCGGCGGCGTGTCCGACCCCCGCGTCACCTATTGGGAACCCGCCAAGTGGGTCGCCAAACTACGCGCCACGAAAACCGACACCCATCCCTTGCTCCTGCACATCAACATGGACGCCGGCCACGCCGGCAAAGCGGGCCGCTTCGACCGCCTCGACGAAGTCGGGCGCATGTACGCCTTCGTCCTGTGGGCGCTCGGCCTCGCAAGCGCCGCACCGTGAACGCTACGCGACGGCCAGTCCGCCGCGTCTTGCCAAGGCCACTGCGGCGGTGTCAGGTAGCCCCAAAGATAACGGGAGAAACCCATGACTGCCGCCGCCCAACCCATTGACGATCTGCACGGCCTGTTCGCGCCCATCGTCGGCGCCGCCAACGTCGTCACCGAGGAGGCCGAGCGCCGCTACTACTCGCGCGACATCTTCTTCTGGAACGACGCGCAGACCGCCGACGTCGTCGTCCGCCCGCGCAACACCGAAGACGTCTCCGCTGTCGTCAAGACCGCGCGCGAGGCCGGTCTCGTCATCGCCACGCGCGGCGGCGGCATGTCCTACACCAAGGGCTACATCCCGGCGCGCGCCGGTACCGTCATGCTCGACATGCTCGGGCTCAATCGGGTGGTCGAGGTCAACGCCGAGGACCGCTACGTCATCGCCGAAACCGGCTGCACCTGGCAGGCGGTGTTCGAGGCGGTGCAGAAGGCGGGCCTCGCCGTCGCCTTCGCCGCGCCCTATTCGGGCGTCTATTCCACCGTCGGCG
>JAYOEZ010000063.1:0-17507 GCA_038116985.1 Alphaproteobacteria bacterium
CTGGGGCTTGCCATGGTGCATGGCATTGTCACCGACCATGGCGGCGTGGTGCGGGCCGAAAGCCCGCCGGGAAGTGGCGCCACGTTTCACATCGTCCTTCCCAGCGCGCCGAGCGGGAAGGTGCCCGATGCCAAGGCGGCGACCGAGGACGTTCCCAAGGGGGCTGGGCGTATTCTTTTCGTCGATGACGAATCGCTCATCGTGCGCATGGGTCAGAAGATTCTCAGCCGGCTCGGCTACACGGTCGTCGGCGCAACCGATTCCGAAGAAGCCCTCGAGGCGTTCAAGGCCAACCCCCGGGACTTCGACCTCCTGATGACCGACCAGACGATGCCCGGCCTCACTGGCGACATGCTGATTCGCGAGGTGCGGGGCATACGACCAGACTTGCCGGTCATTCTCTGCACCGGCTACAGCCAGACCATGGATGCGGAAAAAGCCCGCGAGATGGGGGTCAACGCCTTTGTCATGAAGCCGCTCGAAGGCGATGAGGTGGGCCGAGTGGTCTCGGAAGTGCTCAGGCCTTCGGCGACATAGCGAGTGTTGCGACGTGTCCGCATTCCCAATATCGTGCGCCGCCGAGCCGGTGGGGCGTGGCCAAGCGGTTAAGGCAACGGGTTTTGATCCCGTGATCCCAGGTTCGAATCCTGGCGCCCCAGCCACCTCTCTGCGTATCTGGAGGGTGCGATGATGGAGGCTGTGCTGCAAAGCTTCCTGGCGGGTTTTCCGGTATTCCTCTCCCACTTTGCCTTGACGGTTGCTTTGTTGATTGCCGGCGTCGCCGCCTATGTGCTGGTCACCCCGCACAAGGAGCTTCGTCTCGTACGCGAAGGAAATAGCGCCGCTGCGATCTCCCTGGCTGGCGTCGTGATGGGGCTGGGCCTTCCGCTCGGCGTGAGCATGGCAAACAGCGTGACGGTCTACGACGTGCTGATTTGGGGTCTGGTCGCGTTGGTCCTGCAACTGGTGACGTTCTTCGTGATTGACGTCCTGCTTCGCGGACTGCCCAAGCGGATCGAAGACGGCGAACTGGCTCCGGCGATCTTTCTCGCCGCGTCAAAGGTTTCCGTGGCGGTCATCACCGCATCCGCACTCACCTAGCAGACCTCGATGCGCCGCATCGACGTCATCGTTGTGCTCGTCCTACTCGTCGGTATCGGTTTCACCGCACTCAGGGAGCGTGACGAGCCGCGCGCTCGCCGGCCAATTCCTCCCGCGCCATCACAGGAGGCCAGAGACTTGCCGATCGATGCGATCCCGAGCCCGTCGGCAACGGACCCGGAATTCGTTCTGGAGGCGAAACCGAAGCGCTCCAGCGTGACGGGAACCGCTTTTTCGGTGGCACCGGGTATCTGGCTGACGGCCGACCATGTGACCGAAGCGTGCGAGGCAGTCTATATCGAGGTCGGGGCGGGCTACCTGCCCTCAACCAGGGTTGTGGCGCACGGTGCTGCCGACGTTGCGGTCATCATGACGCCAAGATCGGGCCCTCCGCTCGAGGTCTCGGATCGTCTCACTCGAAATCAGAACGGCTACCACATCGGCTTTCCCCAGGGTGAGCCAGGCGATGTCGTGAGTTCGTTGATCGGTCGCGCACGCGTCAAGATCGTCGGGACCAAGAACAGAATAGAGCCCGGCGTTGTGTGGGCCGAGTATCGCCGGTTTCCGCAGGACCTGGCCACGTTGGGTGGCATCAGCGGTGGGCCGGTTGTCGACGGAGACGGTCGTGCGGTGGGGGTGAACATCGGCGGTTCGGAGCGACGTGGTACCGTTCTGACGGCCGCGCCGGTTTCGATGCATCAGGCGCTCGCGCGCGCACAAGCCACCGAGGCGCCCGCTGATATTGATCGCCGCGGCGGCCCCGCGCCGCATCGGCTGACCCAGTTCGGCGATCAGCTTCGAGAGGCGCTGACCGTCGCCAAGGTCGTATGCAAAGCCGGAGGCGAGGCAAGGCGGCCGCTGTCGCGCCGCTAGGCGGGCCTCTGCTGGGACGGACTGTCGGGTCCCTTCGGGACGATCCCCAACGGATTGATGGACCGATGGCTGTGGAAGTAGTGCCACTTGATGTGGTGCAGGTCCACGGTTTCCGCGACGCCCGGCAGGGTCAGCATCCGATCCAGGTATGCCGAGAGGTTGGGGTAGTCGGCGATGCGCCGCAGGTTGCACTTGAAATGGGTGTGGTAGACGGGGTCGAAGCGGACCAGGGTCGTGAAAAGCCGAACGTCCGCCTCCGTGACCGATTCGCCCACGAGGAAGTTGCGCCCATCCAAACGAACCTCGAGATCGTCGAGGGCTTCGAACAGGTCGTCAAAGGCCGCCTCGTATGCCGCCTGGCTTCCTGCGAAGCCGCACTTGTAGACCCCGTTGTTGATCGCGTCGTAGACCCGCGCATTGACCGTGTCGATTTCTTCGCGCAGTGGCGCCGGATAGAGATCCAGGTCCTGTGCCGCCAACGCATCGAAGGCGTCGTTCAGCATGCGAATAATCTCCGCCGATTCGTTGCTGACGATTCGCGCGGACTGCTTGTCCCACAGGACTGGCACGGTCACGCGCCCGGAGTAGCGGCCGTCTGAAGCCGTGTAGACATCGCGCAGGAAGCTATGTCCGGCCACCGGATCGGGGGTGGCGCCGTCGCGATCGGAGAAGTGCCATCCCTCATCGGTCATGTGCCAATCCACGATGGCGATCTCGATGGCGTCATGCAGGCCTTTCAAAGCGCGCGTGACGAGCGTTCTGTGTGCCCAGGGGCACGCCAGCGAGACGTAGATCAGATAGCGTCCGGCCTCGGCGGGAAACTCGGCGGAAGGATCCGTCTCGACCCAGTGCCTGATTCCGCTGGCGCCGCGCCGAAACGCGCCGTCCTTGCTCCGTGGTACCCGGGCGTCGTCCGCCCACTTGCCGTCAACCAATTGCCCCATGGACCTACCCTTCCAGATCGAGCCCGCACTCTAGCAAGGCGATCGAGCGCTGGACGAATCGCGTTTTCCGCGACGGAGGGGTCTTGCGTGCCGCACACCTATGCTGTACGTGGACCCCATGATGATTCGGCGGAACCGACGACGATAGTTCCTGACGGTGCCAGTTTTGGCGCCGCCCTTCCGCCTGCGCCCAAAGCGCTATTCCATCTCGTTGATCACAATTCAGAAGACAAAGCTGGTCGACGCACGTCGTCGGAGTTCGTGCCATGTTTCAGATTGTTCCCGAGCGTCCCCAGGACGCAGCATCGAGGGAGGCCCTCCTCGATCTCGCCTTTGGCGTGGATCGCCATTTGCTGACGTCCTATCGACTGCGTGAGGGCGTCGAGCCGGTCAAGGCGCTGTCCTATGTGGCTCTGATCGATGGGGGCTTTCAGGGCAGTCTGCGGTTTTGGCCCATCATCGTACAGGGTGCGCGGGCGCCGCTGCTGCTGGGGCCACTTGCTGTCGATCCGGCGGGCCGTGGGCAGGCCATCGGCGTTGCGCTGGTGCGCAACGGCCTGCGCCGGGCCCGGCGGCTTGGTCATGACCTGGTGATATTGGTCGGCGACTATCCCTACTACAAACGCTTCGGTTTCGTGCACGCGCACAAACTGGGGTTGGTGATGCCGGGGCCCGTTGATGCCGACCGGCTTCTCATCAGGAAGATTCCGCGGGGACGGATCATTGGCGTGACCGGACCGGTCATGCCGGCCCACGAAGAGGTAGCGACGTGACCGGCGACATCGCCGTACGGGATGGCGGTCTCTCCGATGACGGGGCGGTCGCCGATCACTTCCGGCGGATGTGGCTCGACAACGCTATTCCGGCGTTGGCCTTGGTGCCGACATGGCGAGCGCGGACGACGGCGTTTCTGAAGGCCGGGCGCGACACCCAGGGCGCCTTGTCGCTTGTCGCCCATTCCTCGGAAGAGCATGTAGGCACGTTGGTCGCGCAGCGCTACGGCGAACTCTATCCCGACGTTCTTGAGCGCACGTACCGGCACTATGCCTATATCTGGGGTGTCTACGTCGAGCCTGCGTGGCGCCGCAAGGGCATCGCTCGCCGGCTGGTCGTCCAGGCGATTGAGCGCCTCCGCGACGAGGGGTATTCACGCGTCTATCTGCATGCGAGCCCGATGGGGGTGCCGCTGTACCAGTCGCTAGGTTTCCAGCCGGGTAACGAGATGCGTTTGGGCTTGGAGGCCTAACGGCCTTCGCGGTACCAGGCGAACATCAAGCCGCCGATCAGCAGCACGAGAACGAGCAGCGCCGGCATCAGCGAGGTTTGCCGGACGCCGGTGACGAAATAGCTCTCGTTGCGTAACAGACCGATCCAGCCTCGTCCTGCCGCCGTGTGACCCGGGCGAACTCTCCGAACATCGGGCGTCCCGTCATCGGCGAGCCAGGTTACGCGCCCGCCGCTAGCGTTGACCACGGGTTGCAGCACCTCGTCAGTTGCGCGCACATCCGCGAACTCGCGCGGATTGATGGCGCCGACTGCAGCGACGGCGGTGTGCTCGCCGTCGGAAAGTCGATAGAGGCCCGTTTCATCGGCTTCGAATGCCGCCGTGAATCGCCCGCCTGCACCTTCCTGGAGCGTGATTATTTCACTACGTCCCGACGGCCAGGTGACGGTGACGGGCGGAATCTGGGGCGACAGGCTGCGACGCTCGATCGAGATGGAATCGCCCTTGGCGAAGGCGCGGAGTTCTTCCTCCTCGAGGTCGGGTTCCTTCATCAGCCAATGTGCCAATCGTCGCAGCAATTCGGCCTGCGGCCCGCCCCCCTCATAGCCGCGCGCCCACAGCCAGGCATGATCGGAAAGCAGCTGGGCGATACGTCCTTCGCCGACACGGTCGACGACAAGGAGCGGCCGGTCGTTCGGCCCGGACATCAGGTCGGCGCCGTTGATCTGACGCGCCTCGATCATTCTGAACCAGCGGCCCCATTCAGGGTCGCTTCCCGGTGCGCCCGCCTGGCGAAGATCGGCGGTCACGGGATGCCGACGGCCGACCTCTGTCAGGAGCGGCCGGAATCCCTGTTCGTAGACGCGTCCGGTCGGCTCGGCCGGAAGGACGCGCCCGAGCGGTGTGCGGAATAGGCTCAGCGGCGTCGCGAACGCGGGACCTGCTGCTTCCAGCAGTGCGCCGCCGTTCTGCACGTACTCGGCGATGTTCTCGACGTAGATCGGCAACAGCACGCCGCGCCGGCGATATCTGTCGAAGATGATCAGGTCGAACTCGTCCAGCTTCACTTCGAAAAGCTCGCGCGTCGGGAACGCGATCAGCGACAGTTCACGCACCGACGTACCGTCCTGCTTCTCGGGCGGCCGAAGAATCGTGAAGTGGACAAGATCCACCGAGGGGTCGGCCTTGAGCAGGTTGCGCCAGATGCGCTCGCCGGCGTGGGGTTGCCCCGAGACCAACAGAACCCGCAGGCGGTCGCGCACGCCAGAGATGCTGACCGCGGCCCTGTTGTTCTGAAGCGTCAATTCCTCTGGGGCCGCTTCGACGCCGATCTCGACAATGCTTAGCCCGCCGTGTGTGAGCTTGAGCGGCAGCTGGCTCGGCTGCCCGATCCGTACCCGGTGCTGGGTCGGCTCGCCACCCTCTTGGCGCATCGTGACGGTTGTCGTCCCGTCGACGCCTGCCGGCTGCCCGGTGTCCTCGACGCGCACCGTGATGGCGAGGTCGCTGCCAACGATTCCGTAGCTCGGCGCTTCCTCGACGACCAGACGGCGGTCGCCATCGGCGCGCGTGCCGGTGAGAAGAACGTGGAGCGGCGCCGACAGCCCGGTCTGCGCGATGTCCGACGGCGTGTCGTGAACCTGTCCGTCTGTGATCAGGATCGCGCCGGCAACCTGATCCGGTGGAACGTCGGAGAGCGCATTGCTCAGGCTCTCGAACAGACGGGTGCCGGTGTCCGTACTGGCGTCGGCGGCGCCCGCGGTGACGACCCGAACCTCTAGGTCGTCCTCGCCGTCCAGTTCGCGCCGCAACTCGGCCAGCGCGGCTTCCGTTTGAGCCGTTCGTTCTCCGATGCCCTGGCTCTGGCTTTCGTCGACGACGACGAAAGCGACATCCGGGAGCGGGTTGCGATCTTCGCTGACAAGCGAGGGGTTCGAGAGCGCGAGTAGTGCTACGGCCAGTGCAATCAGCCGCCAGGCGACGCCGGTTGCGCGGCGCCATAGGCCGAACCCGACCAGGACGAGCGACATCGCCGCGATCGCTCCGAGGCTCCACCAGGGAAAGTAGGGTGCGAAGACGATGTCTGAGAGGTTGCTCATTGCCCAAGCCGCTCAAGGATCGCCGGCACATGTACCTGGTCGGCCTTGTAGTTGCCGGTATAGGCGTACATGACGAGGTTCACGCCGAAGCGATATGCCATCTCGCGTTGCTGTGTTCCGCCCGGGACCGGTGTTGCGAGATGGCGGCCGTCGGTATCGATGGCCCAGGCAGATGCCCAGTCGTTGCTACCGACGATGACAGAGGAGACACCGTCATTGGCAGCGCCTGTCTCATTCTCCACCCAGACGACGCCACCTGCGTGCCGCCCCGGAAACTCCTGCATCAGATAAAACGCCTTGGTCAGCACGTGACCCTCGGGCACGGGCGTGAGCGGCGGCATATCGAGCTTGCCGAGCAGTTCACGCAACCGCCGGACTCCTGGGCCGTCTGCCGAGGGCCCGCGACTGAACGTGTTGGTGTTCAGCTCAATGGTTTGGTGATCCCGTGTGTCGAACAGGATTGTGCCGCCGGTTTTCATGAACGTGTCGATCTTGCCGAGAGCCTCGTCGGAAAGGTCCTGCTGCGCGGGGTCTATGGCCCAGTAGATCAACGGGAAGAAGACCAGCTCGTCGCTCTCGAGGTCGACGCCGATTGGCTCGCCGGGTTCGATCGCTGTCCGCCGCCGCAGGATATCCGACAGCCCGCGCATCCCGGCTTCGCTCATGGCGTCGACCTGGCCGTTCCCGGTGACGACATAGGCGAGCCGCGTGTCGAGTGTGGCGCTGAGCGCGACGTCGTCCGCAGCCTCCTGAGCTTCGGCCTCCCAGCCTAGGAAAGGTGCTGCGGTCGCGACGGCAACGAGGATGGCGGCGTGCCCGATACGCCGGAACCGCAATTGTCCTCGAAGAATGAAGCTCGCCACCATGTCGATCAGGATCAACAGCGTCGCTGCCAACAGCAGCCAGGGCAATAGACTTAGTTCATCGCTTGCCGCATAGGTCGCACGGACCGGGTTGCCGGGCAACCTGTCGAGGCTGGCATAGGAGCCGAGGACGCCGGAAAGGTTCAGTGCGCGACGCGCATCTTGTGTGCCGTAGTAGCCGGGCGGGTGGCTCGGACCGATTTCGCCGTCCTCGAAGACCTCAGGCCCGGCCGGGAGCGCCCCCGGCGGCGGCGTTCCGAGCCGCCCGAAGCCGTCGAGGGTTGTCAGGGGCGGTAGCGCGCTCGTTGCCTGGGAACCGGCTACTCCCTGACTCAGGCTGACCATGCGTCGCAGCATTTGAACGAACAGGCCCGACAGCGGCAGGTCTGACCATTCTGTATTGGCGGTGACATGAAACAGAACCAGCCAGCCATTGCCGCGCCGCTGCGCCGTGACCAGCGGGGTTCCGTCTTCAAGCCTCGCCCATGTCCTGTTCGAAAGGTCGAGATCGGGCTCCGCCAGAACCTGACGCAACACCTGAACATCGTTGGGCAGCGCGAGCCCGGCGAACGGGCTGCCCTCGGGGAACGGGCCGAGACGGGCAGGTGTCGACCAGGTCAGCGCGCCGCCCAGCAGCCGCGTGCCGCTGCGCAGCTGCACTGGCAGCAGGTCGTCCGACGCTTCGGCAAGTTTCGGGCCGGCGAAGCGGATGAGGACGCCGCCGGCGTCCAGCCAGGCGTCGAGGGCCGGCCGATCGCCGGCAACGATCTGGCCGATGTCCGCCAGGGCAATGACGGCATAGCGGCCGTCGAGGAGTTCGCGCAAGGGCGCACGCTTCACCTCGCTGTAGGGTTCGAGCGCGCGGTCCAGGTAGAAGACGTCCGACAGCAGAGGTTGCTGGCTCTCGATGGCGCCGCCGGAAACCAGTCCGACCGGGCGCCGGCGCCAACGCTCGTCGAGAAGCACGAGGCCTGCCGCCGAGCGTTCGCCCTCGATTTCCAGTCGCACGATCTTGTTGCGCGTTTCTGGCGGAAGCTCGAACTCCGCGGTCGCCTCGCTCGAACCGGCATCAAAAGCGACCGGGATGCGATCCAGTAACTGCCCTTGTTCGCCGGACGCACGGATCTGAATCTCGATCGCCGGGTCCGCGCTCGAGCCGGTCGCGCGGCGCACTTTCATGTCCAGGGTTGCGCCGATTCCGTCCGGCGCATCGAGGATCAGGGCGCGTTGTTCGGGCGGATCGGTGATGACCGTCAGCGGACCGATGATTGACATCCGTTCCGCCATGTCACGTGTGACGTTGTCCTCGACGGCCGCAAGCCCGTTGCTCAGCCAGACAACCTCTGCCGGCAGGTCGAACGGCAGTTCGATCAGCGCGTCGAGCGCGGCCCGGTGGTTCGCCTTCCATGGTTTCGGACTCAGGCCTTCAAGTTGGCTCCTTGCCTCGCCTGCTGACATCAGGCCGCTGATCCGCGGGGCGGTGCCGTCGGCGCGCGGTGCGGTGGTCAGGAGAGCGACCGGACGGCGCTCGCGCGCGGCCTGGTCGAGGACGTCCTGTGCGGTAACGATCCTGTCCTGCCAGTTGCCCGCAGACGACCAGTCGTCGTCGATCACGACGAGCAACGTACCGTCGCCGCGCAGTCGCGATCCCGGGTTCAGGATCGGGTCGGCCAGTGCGGCGATCACGATGGCCGCCGTCAGCAACCGTAGTGCCATCAGCCACCACGGTGTGCGCGACGAGCTCTCTTCGGTTTGGCGAAGCCCGAACAACAATCGTATTGCCGGAAAGACGACGCGGTGCGGTGCCGGCGGCGTGACCCGCAGGAGCCACCAGATGACCGGCAGTATGAGCAGGCCAAGCAGCATCCAGGGCGCGGCGATGCCGAGACTACCGACGGTCAGCACGCGCTCACCGGACTTTGGCTGTGCGTTGCGTCCATATCTAGCTCAGGTTCGCGCCGAAAGCCGCGTAGAGCGGGAGCAGGCCCTGCTGAGCGGTGTGGTCGGTGCGATGAAGCGTCATGCCCCAACCCGTGCGCCGCGTCAGGTTGGCGAGGCTGTCGCGCAGGGCCTGTAGGCGCGCCTTGTAGTCGGTGCGCAGCGCCTCGGCGCGCCCTACGGTCAGGTCACCCTCGCGTTCCAGTCCCTCGAATCGCGTGCGCCCGCTGAACGGTAGTTCTTCCTCGGCTGGGTCGAGGACCTGCAGAAGATGTCCCGAGACCCCGCCGGCCGCGAACCGCTTGACCAGCGCTTCGGTCTCTTCGAACGGCGACAGGAAATCGCTGATCAGAATGACTTGGGCGTGACGTGGCAGGCGTTCCGCCTGGGGCAGGCTGGCCTGCGGCGCGGCGCCCGATTCCTCTCGGGCGAGATTGATCGTCATTTCGGCAAGTGTCGACCGGCCGGCCCGCGCTATACGGTCGTAGCCGAGCAATCCGACATGTTCGCCGCCGAGCATCAACAGCGACGCGCTGGCCAGCAGGAGCAGCGCCGCGCGGTCCGCCTTGGTCTCCAGGCGCCGGTCCGACCGGTAGCGCATCGACGGCGACGCGTCGCGCCAAAGCCAGACGCTCTGCGCTGCCTCCCATTCCGTTTCGCGCACGTAGGTGCGGTGCGACTTCGCCGATCGCCGCCAGTCGATTCGGCTGGCCGAGTCTCCAGGTCGGTAGCGTCGGAACTGCCAGAAAGTTTCGCCCTGCCCCACTCGGCGGCGTCCGTGGACGCCTTGCGCCACCGTCGAGGCGACACGTTCCGCCTCGATCAGGAGTGGGGGAAGCGTTGACGAGAGGATCTCCGCACGTTGGCGGACGTCGGCGGCACGCTGGCCGATTTCCGTTCCGGCGGACAATGGTTCGCTCACACTCGGCTCAGCGATAGGGGGCGCAGAGGCGGTCGATCACACCCTCCAGCGTCGTACCCTCGGCGCGCGCTGCGAAGTTCAGCGCCATGCGGTGGCGCAACGTCGGTCCGGCCAGCGCGACGACGTCGTCGACGCTCGGGGAAAGCCGCCCCTCAAGGAGCGCCTTGACCCGGACGGTGAGCATGAGCGCCTGACTGGCGCGGGGCCCCGGTCCCCAGGCCACCGTGTCGCGCACCTCGGCAATGTCCGAATCCTCTGGGCGGCCCGAACGAACCAGGCCCAGGATCGCCTCGACGACGCTCTCGCCGACGGGAATGCGCCGGACCAGCCGCTGCGCGGCCAGCAACTCGTCGGCGGTCATCGCCACGCTCGGCGTACCCTCGGCTGCGCCCGTGGTCGCCAGCAGCATGCGACGCTCCGCCTCGAGGTCGGGATAGGTCACGTCGATCTGCATGAGGAACCGGTCGAGCTGCGCTTCGGGCAGCGGGTAGGTGCCTTCCTGCTCGATAGGGTTCTGTGTTGCTAGGACATGGAAGGGGCGCGGCAAAGGATGGCGTGTGCCCGCTACCGATACCTGCTGCTCCTGCATCGCCTGAAGCAGCGCCGACTGGGTACGCGGACTCGCTCGGTTGATTTCGTCCGCCATCAGCAGCTGACAAAACACTGGGCCGGGTATGAAGCGGAACGCGCGTTGTCCGGTTTCCGATTCCTCCAGCACTTCGGAGCCGATGATATCGGCCGGCATCAGGTCGGGCGTGAACTGAACGCGTTTGTCTTCAAGGCCCATGACCGTACCGAGCGTTTCAACCAGTCGGGTCTTGGCCAGGCCGGGAACGCCGATGAGCAGCGCATGCCCACCCGCCAGCAAGGTGATCAGCGTGTGATCGACGACGTCCTGCTGGCCGAAAATGAACTCGCCGATCTTGCTGCGCACTTGCGCCATTTTCTCGACGAGGACTTCGACGTCCTTGACGATGTCCTCGCCCCCGTCGGTGGCGCCCGGTGTGTGCTCAGTTATACTCACGCCGAATCTCCTGCTTGAACGAATGGGTCACCGATGCCGAACAAGGCGTCCAACTTCGGGGAAATCGAGGCCGCCATCCGGGGCGCCCAGAGCGATACGGCTCGTGAGCCCCGTTCCCTCGTTTGCGGTGACATAGACATACGCATAGCGCGCGACGGGACCTGGTTCTACCACGGCTCACCGATCGGCCGTAAAAGGTTGGTCAAGCTGTTCTCCACCGTGTTGAGCCGCGAAGAAGACGGCCAATTCTACCTTGTTACGCCCGTCGAAAAGGGAAGAATTCAGGTTGACGACGCCCCGTTTCTCGCCGTCGAGTTGGTGCGCTCGGGAACTGGCAAAGAGCAGGTCCTCCGCTTTAGAACCAACGTCGACGATGAGCTAACAGTAGATGACGAACATCCCATCCAAGTGGTTCACGATCCGGTGACCATGGAGCCGTCGCCCTATGTCCGCGTGCGTGGCAACCTGGACGCGCTCATCGTCCGGTCGGTCTATTACGAACTCGTCGAGATCGCGGTGCCGGCCGCGGACGACGAGGACACCCTCGGTGTCTGGAGTTGCGGGCGTTTCTACAGGATTGGAACTCTGACCGGTCACGATGCCTAGGGACCTTCCGCGGCGCCTTGCCGGACCGGAACGAAAGGGCGCGGTCGCGGCCATCAGGGACCGACTGTCCGGCGAGCGCGGCTATCGCAGCGACTACGACCTCAATCCCGGGATGCGCGACGAGGCGCCGGCGACAGCGACGCTGACACCCGCTGCGGTCCTGGTTCCGATCGTGTTGCACGACGATGAGCCGACGGTCCTGTTGACCAAACGGACCGACCATCTGCGCGACCATGCAGGTCAGGTGAGCTTTCCGGGCGGCCGCGTGGAAGAACTGGACGACGGACCCGTGCACACAGCGCTACGGGAAACCGAAGAGGAGATCGGGCTGGACCGCGAGCACGTCGAGATCGTCGGGCATCTCGCGCACTACGAGACGCGAACCGGCTTCGAGGTCGTCCCCGTGGTCGGCCTGGTATCGCCGGGGTTCACGCTCAGCCTAGATGCTTTCGAGGTCGCAGAGGCGTTCGAGGTGCCACTGTCATTCGTCCTCGATCCACGCAACCACGAACGCCAGAGCCGCTTGTGGAAGGGCGTTGAACGGCACTTCTACGTGCTTACTTATGAGGACTACTTCATCTGGGGAGCGACCGCTGGAATGCTGGTGAATCTCTACCACCGATTGCTGGAGCAAGAGGGCTGAATGGTCCGCAAGCTCATTCAGTACCTGCCGTTCTTTCTGCCGTTCATCGGCTACGGTGCATATGTGATCACCGCGCGTGCGCTCGGACGTGACGCGTCATGGCGCTCGGCGCCCTGGCTCTGGCTGACCTCGGCCGGCCTGGCGCTGGTGGTCATCGGTTTGCTGATCACTTGGGCGATCGACGATCGCTCCGGGACCGAAGGTCAATACGTGCCGCCGCGCCTGGAGGACGGAAGAATCGTTCCCGGCCATATCGAGTCGGGCGACGAGTGAAGCCAGCGCTTGCGATCGATCCGCCGGACTGGATGAAGGCGGATATCACACAAACCGTCATCCAGGCGCTCGTCGCGGAAGGCGCCATGGTGCGCTTTGTGGGCGGCTGCGTGCGCAATGCGCTGCTTGACGGCGCGGTCACCGACATCGACCTCGCCACCGATGACGTGCCCGAGAAAGTGATTTCGTTGCTTGAGAAGGCGGGCATCAAGGCGGTGCCAACCGGGATAGAGCACGGCACGATCACGGCGGTAACCGAGGGCCGTCATTTCGAGATCACGACCCTGCGGCACGACGTTGAGACGGATGGTCGCCATGCAGTGGTGTCCTACACCGACGACTGGGAGGCCGACGCCGCGCGCCGAGACTTTACCATCAACGCGCTGTACGCTGACCCGGACGGCACGATCTACGATCCGGAGAATGGTCTTCCAGACCTCAGGGCCGGACGCCTGCGCTTCGTCGGCGAGCCAAGCGAGCGCATCGAGGAAGATTCGCTTCGCATCCTGAGGTTCTTTCGCTTCCTCGCATTCTATGGTCGTACCCAACCCGACGAGGCGTCGCTGTCCGCATGCGCAGAAATGGCGGGACGTGTCCGGGAACTGTCGGGGGAGCGGGTGGCGAAGGAACTCCTCACACTTCTCTCCGCACCTGACGCGCTGAGTTCCCTCTCGCTCATGGCGGCGGCGGGTGTCTTGCAACAGGTGCTTCCCGAAGCGACGCGGCTTGAGGCGCTTGCCGTCCTGCAGCAGATCGAGTCTTCGGCGGGCCTCGAGCCCGATCCGTTGTTGCGAATGGCCACCATCCTCGGCACGAGCCCGCAGGAAGGTGTTGTCGCGGCAAGTGTCATCGCGGATCGTTTGCGGCTCTCGGGCGCCGACCGGCGCCGGCTGGCGGGCCTTCTGGCGCCGCCGATGGAGGTCGTGCCGGAAATGAGCGACCATGACATGCACGTGGCGCTCTATCAGGTCGGACGGGCGGCGTTTGCCGATCTCGTCTGGCTTGCGTGGGCCCGCGCAGGCACGTCAGCTAGTTTCATGACGCACGTTCAGGTCGCAGCGTCCTGGGAGATACCGGAATTTCCCTTGCGTGGAGACGACGTCAAGGAACTGGGCGTCGCCGAAGGGCCTGACGTCGGCAACCTGCTCCACGAAGTCGAGGCGTGGTGGATGGCAGGAGACTTCGCCGCCGATCGCAGCGCCTGCCTGCGCAAGCTGCGGGATCTCGAGCCTAGTTGCCGACCTTGATCAGCCGTCCCTTGGCCGTTCGGCGCTCCTCGCCGTCACGGAACGCGGTGAACTGCAAGTCCATGCCCGTCGGTTTCAACGTGCGTTCGTATACCTGCATGTCGTAGCCGCCGTCATCGCGGACGATCATCGTGTGGACGGTCAGCGTCTGCCCTTTTATGCGCGCCCAGGCGAAGGGGTCGTCGACTAAGGGGTCGCGCGCACCGACGGCACGCCAGACGTTGGGCCGGTCGGTCGCCTCGAAACGCAGTTCGGTGCTGCGCCGCTCGGGCGTTGGGTTGTCCGGATTGCCGCGCTGGCGCAGGACCGTCGTCCACACTACCCGGAAGCCGTTGCCCTCGGGGCGAATCTCGACATCCATGTCGCGCGCCGTCAGCCGAAAGTTGACGCTGATGTTGCTCTCGGAAATCGCGCTACCCGACCACTTCCCATAGAACGCGGCAATGCTCACCTGCGACTGGGCGAGCGCCAAGGGCGTCCACAGGAAAATGGCCAACGCGACGAATATCTGCGGCAAACGGGTCATGGGGGTGTCCTCGGTTTTGGGCGAGTTTAGCGAATGCGCCGCGCGACGACCAACGCTAGCACCACGGCGACGGTTCTCCGGGTTGGCGGTCGGCTCGCTCCAGCCGGCCCTGAACGATGCGCGCGAGACGGCCAGCGTCGTGGCGCGTGAAGTAGAGGTCCATCCCACCGCGCCGCAGGCTGCGCTCATAGACCTGGACCTCCGTTTCCCCAGCTTCGTTAGTCGCGCGATTGGCGACGCGCAACGTGTCGCCCTGTAGGCGCGCACTCGCGGTGGCCCGGGTTTCCGATCCATCGGCCGCGAAGATCGCGACCCAGTTCCCGTCGGCATCTTCAGGCGAGAACAGCATCATGGCGAAGGAGCGGCGGTCCGGTTCGCCGGGCTCGCGGCGGATCGTCGACCAGCAGAGCTGGAAGCCCACCGGATGGGCGCGGACGATGACCTCCAGGCCGCGGGATTGCCGTTCGGTGTCCTCACCCGTCTCGGTCTCCGCGATGCCCTCGCCAACCCAGCCGCCGTAGAAGTCTCTGATCTCCGCGTCGGCCGCGCGAGCACCGCTCGTCGCGAGCAGGAGAAGACCGAGCGCAACGGCGATAACCCTCACCTTCGTTGATCCCCGCTCGGGTCTGTCGAGGGGAGCCCTGGGTCTGCGGGCAGATTTCTGCTGGCGACTCTCATCTAGGGCCACTTCACCTCTGGCGGCAGCGACATCAGGATCGCCTCGATATTGCCCCCTGTCTTCAGACCGAACTGCGTGCCCCGGTCATAGACGAGGTTGAACTCGACGTAGCGTCCGCGCCGGACAAGTTGGTGCTCTCGCTGCTCGGGCGTCCAGGGCTTGTTGAAGTGGCGTCGCACGATCTCCGGATAGACCTCGGCGAAGGCTGTGCCGACGTCTCGGGTCATTGCGAAGTCATCATCCCAGTCGCCGGAGTCGAGGTAGTCGTAGAAGATGCCGCCGACGCCACGCGGTTCGTTGCGGTGCTTGATGAAGAAATACTCGTCGCACCACTTCTTGTACTTCTCGTAGTAGTCCGGGCCGTGCTTGTCGCAAGCCTTCTTGAGCGCAGCGTGGAAAGCCTCGGTGTCGTCGTCGTTGGGATACATCGGCGTCAGATCGGCGCCGCCGCCGAACCAGGACTTTGTCGTCGTGATGAAGCGCGTGTTCATGTGCGTCGCGGGAACCAGCGGCGAGCACATGTGGGCGACGAGCGATATACCGCCCGCCCAGAACTGCCCGTCGGCCTCGGCGCCCGGAATGTTGCCGCGGAACTCCTCGGAGAACGTTCCATGGACGGTCGAGATATTGACGCCCACCTTCTCGAAGACCCGGCCATGCATGATCGACATCGTGCCGCCGCCGCCACCAGGGCGCTCCCAGGTCTTGCGCTCGAACCGGCCAGCAGGCTTGTCGCTGTTAACTCCGTCGTGGGCGTCCTCAAGATCTTCGAACGACTTGCAGATGCGGTCGCGCAGGGTTTCGAACCAGGCCGCGGCGGCTTGGCGTTTCTCTTCAAGGTCGTCGCTCATCCAGTTCCTTCCCGGGCCAGGGTCAGTGCCTCGAGGTGTCCGGTCTGTCGCAGGGCCTCACCCAAAACCATTGCGGCAGCGATCGCCACGTTGAGCGATCGTAGCCCAGGGGCCATGGGAATGCGCACCCGGCATGGTATCGCACGCGCGACCTCCTCGGGCACGCCCCGACTTTCGCTCCCGGCGACAAGGCAATCGTCGGCTCGGAATTGGAAATCTGCGAAACTGCCGGTCGCCTTGGTGGTGAGCAGCACGCGACGGCCGCGCGGCCCGCCGGACTGATAGGCGTCCCAGGATATGTGCCGAACGACGTCCGCGGATGCGGCATAGTCCATGGCTGCTCGGCGCAGATTCCGGTCTCCCAGGGGAAATCCACAGGGCTCGATGACATCGATCGGCACCTGTAGACAGGCACCCACACGAATCAGCGTACCCAGGTTCTGGGGAATATCGGGCTGGTAAAGCGCTAGGCGCATAAGACCCCTTGATTTGTGGCCGCAAGTATCTGTCCGAGGCGGCAAGAATGTTGCGCTGCGGCAACATGTCGCTGTTGTCCCTGATTCTGGACATTATTTGCAATTGGTGGAATAAAGACGCCCGCAAATCCTTGGTTTTTACGAGGTTATTCAATGGCGACCACAGCCCCGGATAAGGGCGAAGAAGGGACCCGCCGCGACTTTATTTTTGTCGCTGCGACCGGCGCGGCAGCTGTCGGAGCCGGCTTGGCTGTCTGGCCCTTCATCAACTCGATGAACCCCTCCCGCGATGTCTTGGCCGAGGCCACGCTTGAGGTCGATCTGGCCCCGATCGAAGAAGGTCAGCGGCTGACCGTTCTGTGGCGCAAGAAACCGGTTTTTATCGACCATCGGACAAGCCAGCGGATCGCCGAGGCTGAGGCAGTCTCGATGGGCGACCTCAAGGATCCCCAAGCCGACCAGGACCGCGTCCAGCGGCCGGAGTGGCTAGTGTTGGTTGGCATCTGCACGCATTTGGGTTGTATCCCGCAGGGTCAGCGCGTGGGCGAGCGGCTCGGCGATTTCGACGGCTGGTTCTGCCCGTGTCACGGGTCGCACTACGACACCTCGGGACGCATTCGCAGGGGCCCGGCGCCTACCAATCTTGAGGTGCCGCCGTACACGTTCGTCAACGACTCAACGATTCAGCTCGGATAGGGGACGGGTAGATGGCCGGAGGACCTGCACGCCAATACAACAACCGTCTCGTTCGTTGGATCGAGTACCGGTTGCCCATTTTCAGCGCCGTCGAGGCCACTATTGGCCGCGACATGCCGACGCCGAAGAACCTGAACTACTGGTGGTCTTTGGGCTCGGTATTGTTCCTGGCGCTCATCATTCAGATCGCCACGGGCATCTTCCTGGCGATGCATTACATTCCAAGCGGCGCGATGGCGTTCGACTCGGTCGAGCACATCATGCGCAACGTCAACCATGGCTGGCTCCTGCGCTACGTCCATGCAAACGGCGCGTCGCTGTTCTTTGCCGCGGCCTACATCCACATCCTTCGCGGCATGTACTACGGCTCTTACAAGGCGCCGCGCGAGATGCTCTGGATCATCGGCGTGGTCATCCTCGTCATCATGATGGCGACCGCCTTCATGGGCTACGTGCTGCCCTGGGGTCAGATGAGCTTCTGGGGCGCCACCGTGATCACCAATCTGTTCTCGGCCATACCG
>JAYOEZ010000064.1:0-17483 GCA_038116985.1 Alphaproteobacteria bacterium
GAACCGCTTCGTCGGCATGAAGTCGCGCGGCGTCTACGAGACGCCCGGCGGCACCATCCTGCTCGCCGCGCACCGCGGCATGGAAAGCCTGACGCTCGACCGCGGAGCCATGCACCTCAAGGACGAGCTCATGCCCCGCTACGCCGAACTCATCTACAACGGCTTCTGGTGGTCGCCCGAGCGCGAGATGCTGCAGGCCCTGATCGACGCCTCGCAGGAAAAGGTCACGGGCGAAGTGCGCCTCAAGCTCTACAAGGGCAGCGCGACCGTGGTCGGCCGCAAGTCGCCGCACAGCCTCTACAGCCTGCAGCATGTCACCTTCGAGGAAGACTCGGTCTACGACCAGCGCGACGCAGAGGGCTTCATCAAGCTCAACGCTTTGCGCCTGCGTCTGCTAAAGCAGCGCGACTCGCTGCCCTGATCGTATGACCGAGGTAACCGCGGGTCCCGATCCCGCCGCAGAGGCGATCCTCGAGCTCACCGCCGGCGAGAAGCACGGGGTGCGTCCCGAAGCGGTCGCGCGTCATCTGGCAGAGCGCTACCGCAAGCCCAAGGACGGCCCGGACCTGTGGCGCAAGTACATGACGGCGGTGCGCCAGGAGGCGCTGCACCTCGCGCGTGCGGGCGACATCGTCATCCTGCGCAAGGGCAAGCCGGTCGACCCGCACAAGCCGTTCAAGGGCCTGGTCAAATACGCCCGGCCTGTAGCCTCGGGCGACTCAGACTGACGGCACCGCGAGGCCGTTCTGCTGGCAGGCGGCGGTCACGGTGTTCAGCAACAGACAGGCGATGGTCATCGGTCCGACGCCGCCCGGTACCGGCGTGATCGCGCGCGCGACCTGCTTCGCCTCGTCGAAGGCGACGTCGCCGTAGAGTTTGGCCTTGCCGCCGGCCGGATCGTCGACACGGTTCATGCCGACGTCGATGACCGTGGCGCCGGGCTTGATCCAGTCGCCCCGCACCATCTCCTGGCGCCCGACCGCAGCCACCAGCACGTCGGCGCGTCGGCACACCTCGTCGAGGTTCGTGGTGCGCGAATGCGCCACCGTCACCGTCGCGTTGGCGGCGAGCAGGAGCTGCGCCATCGGCTTGCCGACCAGCTTGGAGCGGCCGATCACCACCGCGTCGGCGCCCTCCAGCTTCGCGCCCGCGCGGTCCAGAAGGATCATGCAGCCGCGCGGCGTGCAGGGCACCAACCCGTCCTGGCCCAACGACAGCCGGCCGGCATTGACCGGATGCAGACCGTCGACGTCCTTGTCGGGGTCGATTGCGTTGACGACGTCGTTCTCGGAAAGCTGCTTGGGCAGGGGCATCTGCACCAGGATGCCATGCACGGCGGGATCGGCGTTGAGTTCGGCGACCTTGGCGAGCAGCGCGTCCTGGCTCGTTTCCGCCGGCATCTTGAACTCGTAGGAGTTCATGCCCGCGGCCACCGTCATCTTGCCCTTGTTGCGCACGTAGATCTGGCTCGCCGGATCCTCGCCCACCAGCACCACGGCCAGCCCCGGAGTCAGGCCGTGTTCCTGCTTGAGCGCGTCGACCTGCCGCGCCACCGTCGCGCGGACGTCCGCTGCGATTGCCTTACCGTCGATCAGTTGTGCTTCAGCCATGCGTCCGTGCCCACTCCTCCAGCCGTTCGATCAGCAAATCCGTTTCGCCCGCGATATGCAGCGTCTTGCGCCGGTCCGTTTCGCCGGCCGCGACCGTAATCGCGCCGGCGGGGATGCGCCACTCCTTGGCCAGCATTTTGATGATCGCCTGGTTCGCCTTGCCCCTGTCCGGCGCGGCGGTGACGCGCACCTTCAGCGCCGGCCCGTTCGGGCCGTCGACGATGCCGTCGATGCGGTTGCGCGATGCCTTGGGCGCCGCGGTGACGGAGACGGCGACGCCGCCCCTGGCCGCGTGGAAGGGCGAGGTCTCAGAAAGCCCGATAGCCGAGTGTTTCGCGAAGGATCAGTCCTCTCACGATGAACTGGATGAGCAGAATGAGCAGGATCGGCGAGACGTCGATGCCACCCAGGTTGGGCAGCACGCGTCGGACCGGTGCCAGGGCCGGTTCGGTGATCCGGTAAAGAAAGTCTCCGACCATGTGTACGAAGCGGTTGCGCGTGTTGATCACGTTGAAAGCGACCAGCCAGCTCAGGATCGCCGACAGGATCAGCGCCCAGATGTAGAGCGCGGCAATGGTGTCTATGAGCCCGAGAATGGATTGCATGTGACCAAGGTGTTGCTGGGTGCGCCGATCATGCGCGAAGGCGGGGGCATTAAACCTGAAGGGCTGGCGGGCGGCAAGGCGCGGGCGCCGGGCCGGGCCGCGCGCCGGACTTGACTCAGGCAACGGCCCGTTACCATTATCCGCCCACTTTCGCCCAGGGCACTGTGGGGCAGTAGCTCAGTTGGGAGAGCGCGGCGTTCGCAATGCCGAGGTCAGGGGTTCGATTCCCCTCTGCTCCACCATCCTGCATCGCGCAGGACGATGCGCCCGCCGCGCGAAATCCCCCTAGTCCGCCATCCGCCGCAGCACCCGATCCAGGGTGCGCGCGAGCTTCGCACGCTGGTCGCTGTTGAGCGTCGCGTGGAAGTCGACCAGCGACGGCGTCACCGCGTCGACCTTGCGGTCGAGTTCCGTCTTGATGCGTTCGGCGATGCCGCTGAGCTGCGCCGCGCTGACGCTCGCGCCGGCAACGAGATCGCGTGTCTCACGCACCACCTCCTGCGCGATCGTGCGGTCCGATACCGACGTCGCGACATAGGCATCGGCGACCTTGCGGAACGCCGCGCGTTGCGTGTCGTCAAGGTCGAGCTTGCGCGTCGCCATCTGCGTCGCCCAGTCGGCGCGCGCCTCCGGGCTGCGGTCGTGGTAGCGGTGACCGCCGACGGCCATCGCCGTACCCGCGACAATAACGAGGGCGGCCGCGCCCGCGACCCACTTGCGACGGCCTCTGAACAAATCTGCAAACTTCATATGGCACCCGTTGAGCGGTTGAATACGCCCTCAACACATCGGTGGGCCGCGCCGGAAGTCAATGTGACGGTTCGATAGTACCGGACCGATAGTGCCGGTCCGATATAGGGAGGCAGGAAAACGACTTAACAATCGTTTCCGGGCGACCTACATAAAGGTGGTTGAAGGCGAGGGGGGCTGTGGAAGATTCCGCGCCACGCAAGCTCGCCGCAATTCTCGCGGCGGACGTCGCCGGCTACAGCCGGCTGATGGGTCAGGACGAAGAGGCCACCGTCCGCACGCTCGCGGCTTATCGCGAGATCGTTGCGACCGAGGTCGGCGCTCATGAAGGGCGCGTCTTCGGCGGTGCCGGCGACAGCTTCGTCGCCGAGTTCGCAAGTCCTGTACAGGCGGTGCGCAGCGCGATCGCCATCCAGGACGCGATTGCCGAACGCAACAAGGACGTTCCCAAGGACCGCCGCATGCAGTTCCGCATCGGCGTCAATCTCGGCGACGTCATCGTCGACGGCGAGAACCTGCTGGGCGATGGCGTCAATGTCGCGGCGCGCCTTGAAAGCATCGCGCCACCCGGCGGCATCTGCGTCACCGCCAACGTGCAGGAACAGATTCGCGGACGCATCGAGACGCCGATTCGCGACCTCGGCCGTCAGAGCTTCAAGAACATCGACAAACCGGTGCGCGTCTACAGCGTCGGACAGACCCGGGCACGCCGGCACGGGCAACGTCGTCATGGACCAGGCCGGTTCGTCGTGCTGGGGACGGTGGCGGCGGCGCTCGCCGTCGTGGTCGCCGCGTTCTTCCTTGGCAGCGGCGGCGACTCGCGTGTCGCCGGTGTCGCGCCCGTTCTCGTCGTCTATCCCTTCGAGGCGATCGGCGGAGATAGCCGCCTCGCCGATATCGGCGACGGATTGCGCCAGGACCTGATGGTCTCGCTCAACGACGCCGACCGGACGCTGCGCATCATCGCCGTCGCCAAGCGTGGGGACGCGGCCGACCCGCCGCCTGACTACGTGCTAGACGGCAGCGTCCGCATCTCCGGCGATACCGTGCGCATCACCGCGCTGCTGGTCGCCCAGGAAGGCGGCTATCAGTTGTGGGGCGGCCGCTTCGACCGCGCTGCCTCGGCGGAAACGGCGTTCCACGACGAGATCGCCGGCAAGATCGCCGGCTCGCTCGCCGCCAAGCTTGCAGACGCCGAAGCGGAGCGGGCCACGCCGCCCGGCGTCCTGTCGTCCATCGTCGAAGGTCTCGCCGTGGTCGGGCGTTTCGCCCGCGACGCGGCAGCGATGCCCTTCACACTCTATCGGCGCGTTGTCGGCAGCGCGCCCGCCGAGCCTCCGGCGAAAGTCTCTGCCGTCACAAAAGTAAAGGTGTCGTCATGAAAACGTTCCTCACTGCAGCCGTCGCAACCCTGGGCCTGGCCGTTGTGGCCACGGGCCCGGTCCTTGCGCAGAACTTCGGGGAGTTCGTCTCGCAGGAAGGCCCCGTCGACGAGAACGTCTACCTCGCGGGCGACCACGTCTCAGTCAACACCGACGCGACCGACGACATCATCGTGGCCGGCGCCGACGTCACCGTCAGGGGCCGCGTTGCCGAGGACGTGATTGCGGCCGGCGGCGAGATACTGATCGACGCCATGATCGGCGACGACCTGCGCGCCGCCGGCGGCAACATCACGGTACGCGGTGCGGTGGCGAGCGACGTGACGGTGGCGGGCGGCAGGCTCTACCTCGCCCGCGGCCTGACGATCGGCAAACATCTGATGGCGGCCGGCGGAGAGGTCAACATCGACGCCGAGGTCGCGGGCGACACCAGCGTCGCGGGCAGCGACATACGGCTCGGCGGGACCTTCATGGGCGACGTCGAGGTTGCGGGCGACGACATCGCCATCCTGCCGGGCGCGCGCATCGCGGGCGATTTCACCTACCGCAGCCTGAGCGAAGCCGACATCGACCCGGACGCGCAGATCGACGGCGACATCACCTTCATCCGCTCGGACGCCACCGACACGATCTTCGGCGGCGCTTTCGCCAGCGTCGGGATCGGCACACTATTCTTCCTCATCGGGCTGGTCGTTCTCGGTGCGATCCACCTCCTGCTGTTCCCCAACGTGGCGCGTGCCGTCACCCGCGACATGCGCGACCGGCCGGGTCGCGCCCTGCTAGTCGGGGCCGCCGTTTTCATCGGCATGCCCGTGCTGGCCTTCCTGCTGGCGATCAGCTTCATCGGCTTCCCGGTGACGATCTTCATCGCGGGCGTCTTCCTGGCCGGGCTGTTTGCGGCTTACCTGTCGGCGGCGCTCATGGTCGGCCAGTTGCTGGCGCGGCTGATCCGGCGCGACGCCGAGTTCAACTTCTGGCCGCGCGTTGCAGCGCTCGCCGTCGGCCTGCTGGTGCTCAGCATCGCCGGACTGATCCCGTTCCTCGGGCCTTTGATCACGATCGCCGTCCTGATGCTCGGTCTCGGCGCGCTGGCGGTGCAGATTTCGCGCGCACGGAGCGCCACGCCGGCCTAGGGGGCGGCGGGGCAGGCGAGATAGCCGTCCCACACCGCTGCGCCGGTGTGGGGCCGCAGTTCGCGTCGCGAATCGTCGAACAGGCCGATGTCGCGCAGTCCCGGAATCGGGATGTTCAGCTTGTCCATGTCCTGGGCCAGGAACCAGATCACGCCGTGCAGGTCGTGGCTTTGGCCCAGTTCGACGAGGGTGCGGATCAGCGCCGGCTGCAGGTTCGGCTGGGTACCGGCCTCGGCGACCAGCACCGGCCAGGTCGTCGGCAGGCCGTACTCGGCAAACGCATAGTCCGCTGCGCCGACGCCGCGCACCGCGCCCAGCACGGTCGGGTAGGTCGAGATGAACAGTGCGTCGGCGATCTCGGGCAGGCTTGCGACCAGTTGCTCGAGTTGCGGACGGACCTGCGCGTTGCGCCAGTCACGTTTGAAGAACTCCCATTGCAGCGACGGCGCGACGACGATGCCCGGATCGATGCTGCGCACCATCGCGCGCGCCTCGGCCATCAGGCTGAGCAGGTTGGCGAAATCCTCGGGCCGTTCGGCTGCGTACATGTTGATCTCGATTCCGGGCGAGAAGTAGGCGGGACGGAACTTGCCGACGCTGTAGCGCACGAAGTCGAGATAGGCCGCGCGCACTGCGGCGTCGCCGAATGTCGTGCCGGGCGCCTGCGCGCTGCGCACGCCCTGTTGCCGTTCGAAGGCGATTGAAACGCCCTGCCGCCGAATATCCAGTGGATTGATCCCGACATAGCGCCGCGCGTTCAGCCGCGCCATGGTCTGCAGGGCCTCGTCGAAGAACGCCTGCTGGCGCTGGTACGCAGCGCGCGCGGCGGCGCGCAGGCGTCGAGTTCGCTGCCGCACGTTTCGATCAGCGCCCAAGGTACGTTGTTGTCCCAATGAAACGACAGCATATCGGCGCGCTCGGCGACGATTCGTTCGTAGGGCGCGACCCGGCTGCGGCCCGACGCCAACGCCATCAGCCGTCCCGGATAATAGGCGAAGCCCATCGGCGGCCGGCCCTGCGCCGGGCAGGAGACCGCGGCGGGCGTCACGTTCGGCGTCGCCACTTCGGCGGGGCTCGCGCCACCGCTCGAACAAGCCGCCAGCGCCAGGCCTGTCAGCACGCTCAGCCATGTGAACCGTCGGGCCATGGCCACAGGATTGCAGACCCGGGTCACGACGGCTAGCTTTCGCGCCCATGACGCGCCGCATCCTGTGCATTGTTCACCAGAAGCATTCTCGCACCCGCCGGGTCGGGCGCTTCCTTAGGCGCAAGGGCTATGAGGTCGAGGTATGCCGCCCCTGCCTCGGGCATCCGCTGCCAGAGGTGCTGGACGACTACGCCGGCGTCGTCGTGTTCGGCGGCCCGCAAAGCGCCTACGAGCACGACAAGTACGATTTCCTGCGGACCGAACTCGACTGGATGCCACGCGTCCTGGAGTCAGGGACACCCTTCCTCGGCATCTGCCTGGGTTGCCAGATGCTGGCCCAGGTGCTGGGCGGCAAAGTGGTCACCCATCCGGAAGGGCTGTTCGAGGTCGGCTATTTTCCGGTCTATCCAACCGACGAGGGCGCGGAAATCTTCGGCGACGCCGAAGTGATGCACGCCTATCAGTGGCACAAGGACGGTTACGAGACGCCGCACGGCGCGGTGGCGCTGGCGACCGGCGAGCGATTCGCGAACCAGGCGTTCCGCTACGGTCGCTCGGCCTTCGGCGTCCAGTTTCATCCCGAACTCACACCCAACACGATGGAGCGCTGGTCGTTTTTCGCCAACAAGCGCGGCGTGCCCGGCGTGCAGAGCCTGGATGAGATGAAGAATATCCGTGACCGCCACGACCATGTCGTCCGCCGCTGGGTCGACGGCTTCCTTGACCACTGGTTGGCGAGCGACCCGCGCTAGTTGCCGTATCTGATGTCCTGGATCAGCGGCCTGACGACGCCGTTGCCAAGCACGATGTCGGCGTTGCGCTGCATGTCTTCCAGCATGCTCTCGAGATCGAGCAGTTCACGGGAACTGCGCAAACGGCTCGCATGCCGCTGCAGGACGTTGAGGAAGGTGGCCTGCACGCGCGGCAGTTTGGCCTGCACGTCCAGCGCGTTCTCGGGTTCGAGAACTTCGACGGTCATCTGGACGACGACAAGGCCGCGCACGCGGTTGCTGCGCAAGATCGCCGCGCTCATCGGACGCAGGTCGATAAACCGCAGAACGGGCGGCCCGTCGTCGCTCTTCTCGGCCGCCGACACCGGCGTCGCGAGGCCGACCGCCAGTGCCGCCGTCAGCGCAAGAAGAAGAGCGCGCAGCATCATGGCGCTTCCACCGTCGGATGGATCTCCAGCATCGCACCTGGCAGCGCGAGCGCCGCGACCTGCACCGCCGTCGACGCCGGGATCGACGCGTCGTGCTTTTCGTAGTGCATGCGCCGTACGCCGGCGGCCTCGGTCAGGGCGGCAAGATCGGTAGTGAACAGGATCTCGCTGACGACGTGCTGCAGCGTCGCGCCCTGCGTCGCCAGCGCCGCCGCCATGCGCACGTAAATCCGGTCGATCTGCGCTGCCATGTCGCCAGCACCCACCAGGTCGAAGTTCTCGTCGGCCGACAGCATGCCCGACATGTACAGCATGCCCCTGGACTCGACGAAACGCGGAAAACCGAGCTTCTTCTCGAGTACCGGATCGGCGTAGCGGCAGTTCTCGAAACGCGCCATCGGCGAAGCCTATTTCGCCTTTCGCCGCTGTTCCAGCACGACGCCCGCTTCGATGAAGCGTGCGATCTCGTCCTCGGAGAAGCCGGCATTTGCTAGGACGTCGCGGTCGTTCTCGCCGAAGGTCGGCGGCCGTTTGCGCACCGCGCCCGGAGTTCGGCTGAACTTGATCGGGATACCGAAGCCGCGATAGCCGTCCTTCTCCACCACCATCTTGCGGTGCTGCGTGTGGGGGTGGGTCAGGATTCCCTCCATGTCGAGAATCGGCCCCGCCGGTACGCCGTACTTCAGGAGTTCGAGGCACAGCGCCTCGCCGTCCTTGTCGGCCAACAGCTTGACCAGGGTCTCGCGCAGCACGGGCTTGTTCTGCACCCGGTCGGCGTTGTTGGCGAAGCGCGGATCTTCTGCCACCTCCGGCGCGCCGAGCGCCTCGCACAGCTTACGGAACTGACCGTTGTTGCCGACCGACAGATAGATGTCGACGGTCCGGCTCGGAAACGCGTCGTAGGGCGCGATGTTGGTATGCGCATTCCCGACGCGTACTGGCGGCTTGCCCGACAGGAACCAGTTCGGCGCGTGTGGATGCTGGAACGCAATGCCGGTGTCGAACAGGCTTGCCTCGACCGATTGGCCCTTGCCTGACTTGTCGCGTTCGATGCCGGCGGCGAGGATCGCATTGGCGGCGAACAGCCCGGTGCCGATATCGACCAGGGGAATGCCGACGCGCACGCCGGTGACGTCCGGCGGCCCGTTTACCGTGAACCAGCCGCACATGGCCTGCAGCACCGCATCATAACCGGGGAAACCGCCGAGCGGCCCATCGGCGCCGAAGCCGGTGACACGGCAATGGATCAGCCGCGGGAACTTCTGGCTCAGGACGTCGTCGTACCCGAGGCCCCATTTCTCCAGTGACCCGGTCTTGAAGTTCTCGACCAGCGCGTCGGCGTCCTCCAGCAGCTTGAGCAGGATCGCCTTGCCGTCCTCGGCGCGGATGTCGAGGGCGAGCGATTTCTTGTTGCGGTTGACGCCCATGAAGTAGGCGGCTTCGCCGCGGTCGTCGAATGGGGGGCCCCAGTCACGCGTCTCGTCCCCCTGCGGCGGCTCGACCTTGATGACCTCGGCGCCCAGGTCGCCGAGCAACTGGGTGCAATAGGGGCCGCCCAGCACGCGCGACAAGTCGACGATCTTCCAGCCCGCCAGCGGGCCGGTGTTCTGCGGTTCGCTCATGTGTGTCTAGGCGGAAACCGCCATGCCCTTCTTGACTGCTTCGCGCGCGCCGACCAGGTCGACCCAGCGTTGCAGGTGCTTGTACTCGGAAATGCCGCCTTCGACCCGCGTCGCCGAGGTAGTGGCGCCGGGATAGGCCAGCACGTCGGCGATCGTGTAGGTGCCGCCGGCGAGATAATCGTCCATCGCCTTGAAGAAGCGCTTCAGTCGAGTCTGGAAGATCTCCACGCCGGCGGTGATCGGCTCCGGCGGGCCCATCCCCATGAAGAAGATGCCCGCCGACGACGGCGCGAGGTCGGCCACCGCCATCGTCGCCCACTTCTGCGCCTCGACGCGGGTGCGTCCGCTCGCCGGTAGCAGCTTGCCGGTCTTCTCGGCCAGATAGGTGCAGATCGCCATCGTCTCGAAGACGTGGATCGGTGCGCCGTCCGGGCCCTCGCGGTCGGTGATCGCCGGGCCCATGCCCAGCGGGTTGATCTTCAGGAAGTCGGGCGCGACGTGCTCGCCCTTCTTCAGGTCGATCAGATGCACCTCGTAGGGCAGTTCGACTTCCTCCAGCATGATCGAGGCACGCTGTCCGTTGGCCGTCTTGACGGTATAGAGGTCGATCATGACTTGGGCGTTCCTTCCTCGATGACCTTCATGCCCTTCTGCACTGCGGGCCGCGCGCCGACGCGGTCGGCCCAGGCGCGCACGTTGGCATAGGGGTCGAGCCCGCCTTCCAGTCCGGCGACCGAGCCGACAACAACCGGGTAAAGCTGCACGTCGGCGTAGGAATAGGTTTCACCCGCCAGATACGGCGCTTCGCCGAGGCGCTGCTCGAAGACGTCCATCAGCCGGTGGACCTGGCCGGTGTAGTAGTCGCGCACCTCATGGTGGTCATCCTTCATCCAGCGGCCCAGCACGAAGTGCACGTTGAACGCCGGATTGAGATTGGCTGGCGACACTGTCGCCCATTCCAGCGCCAGCGCACGCTCGCGCGGATCGGCGGGCCACAGCTTGCCCGATTTCTCGGCAAGATAGGCCGAGATCGCAAGAGTTTCGAACAGCGCCAGTTCCTGCCCACCGGGGCCGTCGTGGTCGACGATCGCCGGCATCTTGCCGATCGGGTTGATCGCCTTGTACGCGTCCGACATGTGTGCGCCCTTCATCATGTCGAGGTACTTGAAGGTGTAGGGAAGCCCCGTCTCCTCCAGCATCACCGCAACCTTCTGGCCGTTGGCGGTGTTGAATCCGTAGAAGTCGATCATGGTCAGGCCGCCTCGCGCGCAGGAATGTTCGACAGTCGGTTGATCAGCTCGTCGCTCGGCATCACGTCGGCATACTTCTCCGACATGTCGAACAGGTTCACCGCGTGCGACACCTTGCTGCGGTCGTAGACGCCGTCCTCCGGCACCGCGACGCGGAAGTTGTAGGCGAAGGCGTCGACCACCGAGCCGCGCACGCAGCCCGAGGTCGTGCATCCCGTGACTACCAGCGTGTCGACGTCGGCGTCGATCAGGTACGAGGTCAGCGCCGTGCCGAAAAACGCGCTCGGATGCTTCTTTGGCACCAGCACGTCGCCCTCGACGGGCGCGATCTCCTCGACGAACTCATAGCCCTTCTCGGGGATCGTCATGATCGTCGGCACCTTGGCCGCCAGACGGCCCTTGTCGAAGGCGAGCTTGGGCGCGACGTGCGGATACAGCACCGGCCAGTTCTTCTCGCGGAACAGCTTCAGGATCGGCTGGATGTGGCGCACCGCGTTCCACGCGACGTCGCCGCAGCTCGTCGGGAATTCCTTGATGGATTCCCAGAACGGCTTTTCCACCGTGCCGGTCGTGCGGTACTGCACGTCGATGATCAGAAGGCCGGGACGCGTGCCCAGCCCGCCCGGCTTGCCGAAACCGGCGGCGCCGTAGGCCTTCTTCTCTTCCTCGCTGATGATACCGTCCCACGGTCGTGCCATGGCGTCTTCCTCCTTGATGCCCGCTCTAGTCGGCGGTCGCGTATTTCTTTTCCAGCGCGTCGTACTTGGCCTTGTCGACCAGCACCTGGCGCTGGTCGAACGGGATCAGGTGATCCTGCCAGCCTGTTGTCGAGCCGACCTTCTTGAGATGGTCGAGAGTCTGCTGCATCGCCAGCATCGCCGCCTGCAGCGTCGCGTTGGCGTAGAGCACCATGCCGTAACCCATGCGCTTGAGTTCGTCCTGCTCGATCACCGGCGTCTTGCCGCCGTGCACAAGGTTGATGAGCTGCGGTACCGGCAGCTTGGCGATGGTCTCGATCTCTTCCTTGGAGGTCGGCGCCTCGACGAAGGTCACGTCGGCACCTGCCTCGATAAATGCGTGCGCGCGGTCGAGCGCGGCCTCGAGCCCGTCGATGGCGCGCGCGTCGGTGCGTGCGATGATGACGAAGTCCGGATCGTGGCGCGCGTCGGCCGCGGCGCGGATCTTTTGCGCCGCCTCATCGAGAGGGATCACGGCCTTGCCTGCGAAATGGCCGCACTTCTTCGGGAATACCTGGTCCTCAAGCTGGATGCCGTTGGCGCCTGCGCGTTCCAGCACCTGTACGGTGCGGGTTACGTTGACGGCGTTGCCGAAACCGGTGTCGCCGTCGCAGATCAGCGGAATGTCGGCCACGTCGCGCATCGCGGAGACGTTGTCGGCCAGGTCCTTCAGCGAGATCAGGCCGAGATCAGGCAGGCCCAGGTAGGCGTTGGTGACGCCCGCGCCCGAGACGTAGCCCGCCTCGAAGCCGGTATCGGCGATCATCTTGGCGGTGAGCGCGTTGTAGGCGCCCGGCACCAGCATCGCCTCGCGGCGGTTCAACAGGGTTTTCAGCCGTTTGCTGAGGGATTCGGCCATGTTCGTATCGCTCCGGAGTGAGGCCGGGCACGATAAGCGGATTCCCCCGGCTCCCTCAAGGCGGGCCGGTCGAGCAGGCCGCAGCGTGGCGGCCCGCGCGGTTGGCGGCCTAGCCGATCGCCGCCACCAGCCACTTCTGCAGCGGCCACACCTGTTTGTAGAGCGCAGCGCAGTGGTCGGGCGCCTTGGCCGTATGAAGCGCTGCCGGCACCTTGGCCGTCACCCCGAAATAGAGCGCGTTGTGTTTCAGGAGGTCGGCGTTGGGGTGTGCAGGATCGAAGCCGCGGGGCACCTTCTTGTAATGTTCGCCGTGCAGGGTCAGCCCCTTCACCTTCTGCACTGCGGCAATCGCCTTGCGCACCTCGGCCCCGGCCTTGGGGTCGACCAGCGCGTCGCGATAGGCCGCAAGTTGCTTGGGCCCGAACATGTGCATGCCCGCACCCAGCGTCAGTTCGTCGCCCGACAGGCCGAAGTAGAAGCCGGGGCATTCGCGCGACTTGCCCGCGCCCTGCCAGAACCACAGCCCGAGATAGGTCTTGTAGGGCGTCTTGTCCTTGGAGAAGCGCGTGTCGCGGTTGATGCGCATGATCGAGCCGGTGACCTTCGGCTCGGCGTGGATGCCCGGCGCGAACTTGGCGAGCTTCGGCCCGATCGCCTCGACGAAGCGCTTCGCCGGCTCCATCAGATGATCGTCGTAGTCGCTGCGGTGCGCGTCGAACCACGCCTTGTCGTTGTTCTTCTTCAGGCCCTGGAGAAACGCCGTCGCCTGTTTCGGAAAGCCCTCGAAGGTTCCCGTCGTCGCCTTCTTCGACGTTTGTTTCGTTCCCTTTTTCGACGCTTGCTTTGCCATGTCTGTGCTCCCTGCGGATAGTAGCTATATTACGCCTCATCCCTACGTCGTTTGGCACTACCCGGAATCGACATGACAGCAAAAAGCAAGCGCAGCGCCTGCATCGTCGGCGCCGCCGGCGGCATCGGCCGCGCCACTACTGCCCGGCTCGCGAACGAAGGCTATGCGCCCCTGATCCTGATCGACACGCCCGGTTCGGGCGTGGACGAGCTCGCCAGGGAACACGGCGGCGTCGCCCTGCATATCGACCTGCGCGAGCCTGCCTCGGTCGCGGCCGTGTTTGAGAAGGCGCGCAGCCACGCCGACCGGCTCGACGCCTACATCCATCTCTCCGGCATCGTCGAGAACAAGCATCTCGACACGATGACCCTCGATCTCTGGCAGGAGATCATGACCATCAACCTCACCGGCATGTTCGTGTGCACCCAGGCGGTCGACAAATGGCTGGTCGACAACGGCCGCGTCGTGCTGCTCGGCTCGAAGGCGGGGCACGCCGCCAGCCGCGTCACCGGTCCGGCCTACAGCGCCTCCAAGGGCGCAATCGAAGCGCTGACCAAGAATCTCGCACGCTACTGGGCCGAACGCGGCATCGCCGCCAACTGCATCGCGCCGGGCCCGATCGACACGCCGATGCTCGATGCCCACCCGCCGGAACGGATGAAGGACGTCATCGCCGCGGTGCCGATGGCGCGTCTCGGCAAGCCCGAGGAAGTCGCGGCGCTGATCGCCTATCTCGTCTCCCCCGACGCGGGCTACACCTCGGGCGGCGTGATCAACATTGCGGGAGGGCTGTAGCCCATACGCTGCCGCCGTGATGCTCTCGTGACATTCGCGCGTCACACTGGGGCCCGTACAGACAGCAGGAGGCCCCCATGCGCATGATCCCGCGTCTCGCCGCTTTCGTCCTGGCGCTGAGCGTCGCCCTCGCCGCGGCCGGCGGCGCCATGGCCCAGAGCCGAGTCGTCAACCAGTCCGGCGGCGCCGCCATCAAGGGCTACGATCCGGTCGCCTACTTCACCGATTCCGACGCCGTGAAGGGCGATCCCGCCTTCAGCCACGTCTGGAACGAGGCCACCTGGCTGTTCAAGACCGCCGCCAACCGCGACGCCTTCGCTGCCGATCCCGAGAAGTACGCGCCGCAATACGGCGGCTATTGCTCCTATGCGATGTCGCGCGACTACATCGCCGACATCACGCCGACCGCGTGGAAGATCGTCGGCGGCAAGCTCTACCTCAACAACTCGCGCGCCGTGCACCTGTGGTGGCAGGCCGACCAGTCCGACAACATCCGCAAGGCCGACGTGAACTGGCCGGGCAAGCAGGCCGACCTCAAGGAATAGGGAGCGGGGTTCGCGTCTTCCGCCTGGCGGGCTAAGGTGGCGGCACACCGCCGCCAACCCAAGGACCGCCCGTGCTCGTCGAACAGATCTGGACCGCGAACGACTACCGCAACTTCAACTACCTGATCGCCTGCCCCGAAACCGGCGAGGCGCTCGCCATCGATCCGCTCGACTACGAGAAGTGTCTGGCGTGCGCCAAGGACAAGGGCTGGACGATCACCCAGGTGCTCAACACCCACGAACACGGCGACCACATCGGCGGCAACAAGCAGATGGTTGCGGCGACCGGTGCCAAGCTGCTCGCCCACAAGAACGCCAAGGACAAGATTCCTGGCATCGACGTCGGCCTCGGCGCGGGCGTCGTGGTCAAGATCGGCAAGACGGTCGAGCTCGAATCGCTCGACACGCCGGGCCACACAATGAGCCACGTCTGCCTGCTGTCGCACACCGATCAGCCGGCGCTGTTCTGCGGCGACACGCTGTTCAACGCGGGCGCCGGCAACTGCAAGGGCGGCGGCCATCCGGTCGAGCTCTACGCCACCTTCACCGGCCAGCTCGACAAGCTGCCCGCCGCCACGCAGATCTATCCGGGCCACGACTACATTGCCAACAACCTCGAGTTCACTCTCGACCGCGAACCCGACAACGCGCGCGCCAAGTCGCTGCTCGCCGAGATCAAGGACCAGGACCCCGACCACGCCATGATCACCACGCTGGCGTTGGAGAAGGAGATCAACACCTTCTTCCGCCTCCATTCGCCGACGGTGATCGAAAAACTGCGCGAGGCTTATCCCGACCTGCCGTCCGATCCTTCCGCCGAAGAGGTCTTCGTCAAGCTGCGCGAGCTGCGCAACAGTTGGTAGGTCCGCGCGCCGTGCGCGCCTTCGTCCATGATCTCGCTACACCGCGTGTCGTCTTCGGCGCCGGCACACTGGCGCAATTGCCGGAGGAAGCCCGGCGCCTGGGCCTCGCGCGTGCCCTCGTGGTCTCGACGCCGGGGCAGGCGGCCTTGGGCGAACGCGTGACCACGCAGCTTGGTCAAGCTGCAGTCGGTCTGCACGCGCGGGCGCGCATGCATGTGCCGGCCGACGTCGCCGCGGCTGCCGTGACCGATGCGCGTGCCCGCAACGCCGACGGCGTCGTCGCCATCGGCGGCGGCTCGGCCATCGGCCTGGGCAAGATGATTGCGCGCGAAACAGGGCTGCCACTGCTTGCCGTGCCGACGACCTACTCGGGCTCGGAGATGACCGCAGTGTGGGGCGTCACCGAAAACGGCGTGAAGTCGACAGGCGCCGACACCAGGGTCATGCCGCGCACCGTGATCTACGACCCCGAACTCACCGTCGCGCTGCCCGTGGCCGTCTCCGCGACCAGCGGCATGAACGCGATCGCCCATGCGGTCGAGTCGCTCTACGCGGCCGACGCCACGCCCATCACCGACGTGATGGCGGTCGAGGGCATTGCCGCGCTCGCTCGCGGCCTGCCGCGCGTGCTCGCCGATCCGGCGAACGTGGCCGCACGCGCCGACGCGCTCTACGGCGCCTGGCTCTGCGCGGTGCCGCTCGCCGCAGTCAGCCTCGCCCTGCATCACAAGCTGTGCCACACGGTGGGCGGCACGTTCGATCTGCCCCATGCCGAGGTGCATACCGTCATCCTGCCGCACGCCGCCGCCTATAACGCCGCCGCCGCGCCGGACGCGATGGACCGCATCGCCGCTGCTCTCGGTGCCGGCGATGCCGCCGGCGGCCTCTACGATCTGGCGAAGAGCCTCGGCGCGCCAACATCGCTCAAACAACTCGGCATGCCCGAGGACGGCATCGACAAGGCCGCCGACCTCGCCGTCGCCAATCCCTATCCCAACCCCGCGCCGATCACGCGCGACGCGATCCGCGCCCTGCTCGACGACGCCTTCCACGGCCGGCGCCCCGGGTCATAAGACCGACGCTAGGGAAAACGTGGAGAAGACCTAACGCGGCTTGCGGGTTCTGCTCACCATCGGCGGCGGGGTAAAGGCGCGGACTGGCGGCGGCTCGCCGTCGAACTTCTCAACTTGAACCAGCGCCGAATGCGCGCTCGGGCCCTGCGCCAGTTTCGAGGTGCCCTTGTCCATGGTCAGCACATTCGGATTGCCGTGCGCGTCCAGCGAGCCGGGTTCGACCGGGTCGTACCAAGCGCCCGTCGGCAGTTGCACCACGCGCGGCTGCACCCCGTCGGTGACCACCGCGCCCGCCAGACACGCCCCGCGGTCGTTGAACACGCGCACCACGTCGCCGCTTGCAATACCGCGTGCGTTCGCGTCGTCGGGGTGGATCAGGATCGGCTCGCGTCCCTGTACCTTCGCGCCTTGCGCATAGCCGCCGTTGTCGTACTGACTGTGCAGCCGCGTCTTCGGCTGGTTCGAGATCATGTGGAGAGGAAAGTCCTTCGCGCGCGGACTGCCGAGCCACTCGGCCGGTTCCAGCCAGGCCGGGTGCGCCGGGCAGTCGTCGTAGCCGAACGATTCGATCATGTCCGACCAGATTTCAATCTTTCCGCTCGGGGTCTTCAATGCCGCGCCGTCGGGGTCGTTGCGGAACTCGTGCATCAGCGTGACGGGAACGTCTTCCACCGGTAGTTCAAGCTCGCCCTGTTTCCAGAACGCGTCGAAGTCCGGCAGTTCGATGTCGCGCTCGGCGCTTGCCTGGCGGAAGCGGTTGTAGAGATAGCGCAGCCATTCGGCCTCGCCGCGGCCCTCGCTGAAGGTCTCGCGCACGCCGAAGCGCTCGGCCAGACCGCCGAAGATCTCGAAGTCACTGCGCGCCTCGCCGACCGGCGCCACCGCGCGCTGCATCGCGAACAGGTACTTGTCGGAATACGCCGAGCCGATGTCGTTGCGTTCCAGCGTGGTCGTCGCCGGGAACACGATGTCGGCGTGGCGCGCCACCGGGTTCCACCACGGCTCGTTGACGATCACCGTGTCCGGCACCTGCCACGCCTTCACCAGCCGGTTGAGGTCCTGGTGATGATGGAACGGATTGCCGCCGCACCAGTAGATCAGGT
>JAYOEZ010000065.1:0-17428 GCA_038116985.1 Alphaproteobacteria bacterium
CGGCGAGGAAGTAGCGGAAGCGCGCCGAGTCGAGCACGCCGGCCATGCCGACGACCATGTGGGGCGGCAGACCCGAGGCCTGACGCAGCGCCCAGACCATGGCGTCGAGCGGGTTGGTGATGCAGATGACGAATGCCTTGGGGGCGTACTTCTTGATGCCCTCGCCGACCGACTTCATCACCTTGGTGTTGATCTCGATGAGGTCGTCGCGGCTCATGCCGGGCTTGCGCGCGACGCCGGCGGTGACAATGACGACATCTGCGCCTCGGATATCGGAATAGCGCTTCGTGCCGGACATTTTGGCGTCGAAACCGTCGACCGGCGAAGACTGCGCCAGATCCAGTGTCTTACCCTGGGGCAGGCCGTCGACGATGTCGAAAACAACGATGTCGCCCAGTTCCTTGAGGCCGGCCAGATGGGCCAGGGTTCCACCGATGTTGCCGCCCCCGATGAGAGCAATCTTCTTACGCGCCAATTTTTCCTCCTCGACTCGCAGGCCCGCGGATTTGGCCCGATCCGGACCCGGTTCCTACTCCGATTCACCTAGCCGGGCAAGCTGCGGGGGCCGTCTTGAAGGCACGGTCGGAACACACATATGGTGCGCCGGAAACCCATCGCGTCAGCACCCGTGCGGAGACTTAGAGCATGACCGCGGAACAGGCACAAGCCGCCGAAAAACAGAGCTTTCAGGCCGAAGTCGGGCGTTTGCTCCATATCGTCGCCAACTCGCTCTACAGCGACCGCGACGTCTTTTTGCGCGAACTCGTTTCAAATGCGTCGGACGCCTGCGACAAGATGCGTTACGAAGCCCAAAAGGACGCGGACCTGGGCGATGACGCCGATTTCCGGGTCGTCCTCGAAGTCGACGCCGGCAACAAGATTCTGACCATCAGCGACAACGGGATCGGCATGAGCCGCGAGGAGCTCGCCGACAATCTGGGCACCATCGCGCGTTCCGGCACGGCGGCCTATCTGGCACAGATGGAGGAGAACAAGGGCAGCGAGTCGCCCGCGGCGGCCTCGCTGATCGGCCAGTTTGGCGTCGGCTTCTACTCGGCCTTCATGGTCGCCGACGAGGTCACGGTGGACTCGCGCCGGGCCGGCGCGGACGAGGCATGGAGTTGGACCTCCGACGGACTGGGCGAATTCACTATCGCGCCCGGCGCGCGCGCGACGCGCGGCACGACGATCACGCTGCACCTGAAGAAGGACGCCAAGGATTATCTCGACCCCACCGTGCTGCGGCGCGTCGTCAGAAAGCACTCCAATCACATCGGGGTGCCCGTCGCGCTCAACGCGGAGGGCAAGGAAGAGACGATCAACGACGCCTCGGCGATCTGGCTGCAGCCCAAGAAGGACATCACGTCCGAGCAGTACACCGAGTTCTACCACCACGTGTCGAACAACTTCGACGATCCGGCGGCGACAATCCACGCGCGGGTCGAGGGCAAGATCGAGTACGCGCTGCTGCTGTTCATCCCGTCGACCAAGCCGTTCGACATTTTCGATCCGGAGCGCGGCCATCACGTGCGACTCTACGTGCGGCGCATCTTCGTCGGCCAGAACGTCGAGGAGCTGGTGCCGCCCTACCTGCGGTTCCTGTGCGGCGCCGTGGATTCCGAGGATCTCACCCTCAACATCAGTCGGGAGATGCTGCAGTCGACCCCGCTGATCGCCAAGATCCGCAAGGACATCACCAAGCGGGTGTTCCGCGAACTGAAGCGGATGTCCGAAAAGGAGGCTGAGGCCTTCGCCGCGTTCTGGAACGAGTTCGGCGCGGTGGTGAAGGAAGGGCTCTACGAGGATGAAACCGCGCGCGACCAGATTCTTGAGATCGCACGTTTCAAGACCACCGATCCGTCCGGCACCGCGGCACTGTCCGACTACGTGTCACGAATGAAAGACGGGCAGGACGCGATCTACTACATCGTCGGCGACGCCGGCGCCGTGGAACACAGCCCGCAACTGGAGGGATTCAGGGCGCGCGGCATCGAGGTGCTCCTGCTGTCGGACCCCGTCGATGATTTCTGGGTCAACGCCGTAGGCCAGTTCGAGGACAAGCCGTTCAAATCGATCACCCGCGCGTCGACCGACCTCGACGCCATCGCGGGCGAGGAAAAGAAGGACGAACAGGACAACGGCAAGGACGACGAGAAGATGGCGCGGCTGGTCGGCATGCTGAAACTCGGCCTGAAGGATCGCGTGAAGGACGTGCGGACCTCCTCGCGACTGACCGACTCGCCGATGTGCATCGTCGCCGACGAAAGCGGTCTTGACATGCACACCGAGAAGCTGCTGCGGCAACACGGGCGCATCGCCGAGAGTACGCCGCGCATCCTTGAGATCAATCCGAAGCACAAGACGATCGGCGCGCTTGCCGAGCTGGCCGCCACACAAGGCGGCGGCACCCAGGTGGAGGACGCTGCCCACATCCTGCTGGATCAGGCGTTGCTGCTTGAGGGCGAAATGCCGCCCGACATCCAGGCCTATTCGCGCCGGATCGTTTCGCTGCTGGGCCGCGGCGGCCAGTCCGCCTAGACCGGCGGAAGCTCCGCCAACTGCACCTGCTGGGCGCCGAGGATGCGCCCGGTGTCGTCTTCCTGCACGACCACCGCGACCGCCTCGCCCTGTTCGGCGAGGTCCGAGACATCGAGAACGACGCTCAACTCCTCGCCGTACCATTCGCCAATCTCGCGAATGTGGCGAACGACGTTATGATAGCCCAGCGTTCGACCGCCGTTCTCGCCCCGCTCGACCTGAACTTCGTGATATCCGTCGAAGATCATGAGCCAGACGGCGACACGGCGATTGTAGACCTGCCCTTCTGCAACACGGACGGTCAGCTTTCCTGCCGGCGCGCCGACAAGAGACACCTCTACGAATTCGCCGGTGCGCTGGCCCGCGGCGATCTTGCGAATGGCGCGGTTCACCGACTTCTGACGCGATCCCACCTCGTGCAACACGCCGCCGACGACGATCTGCGGCGTGTAGATCGTGCGTTCGCCCAGGGTCTTGGCGTAGCGGCGCTGCCGCAGGGTTCCTTCCTCGCTGGCGAATGTGTCGTTCCAGCCCAGATAGTCCCAATAGTTCACGTGGTGGCTGAGCGCGATGATGTTGCGGCGCCCCTTGAGCGATCCAAGATAGGCGTCAGCCGGCGGACATGAGTTGCACCCCTGCGAGGTGAACAACTCCACGACGATCGGATAGGCAGGCTCGGCCACAGCCGTAGCAGGCGCAACCGCCCACGCAAGAACAGCCAGACAAGCTGCCGAGTAAAGCCGAAGGAACCCCATGGGTCGGAAACTAGGACTGCTCTAGCACAGACCGCGAATCAACAAAGGGTGACTCGGTAGCGATCACGCCGCGTCGGCGATGAGATTGCGCAGGACGTAGTGAAGGATGCCGCCGTTCAGGTAGTAGTCGACCTCGTTAGCGGTATCGATCCTGCACAGCAGATCGACCGTCTTGCTCTTGCCGTCGGCGTAGGTGATCCGGCAGGACAGATCCATGCGCGGCTTGATCTCTTTCTCCAGCCCGGTGATATCGACGGTTTCGCTGCCATCCATCTTCAGGCTCTTGCGCGTCGCCCCGCCCTTGAACTCGAGCGGAAGCACGCCCATGCCAACGAGGTTGGAGCGGTGAATGCGCTCGAAGCTCTCGGCTACGACGGCCTTGACGCCCAACAGGCGTGTACCCTTCGCCGCCCAGTCGCGTGAGGAACCGGTGCCGTATTCCTTACCGGCAAAGATGACAAGCGGCGTTCCCTTTTTCTGGTAGGCCATCGACGCGTCGTAGATCGACATCTGCTTGCCGCCGGGGAAGTGCCTGGTGACCCCGCCCTCGGTGCCTGGCGCCATTTCGTTGCGGAGACGGATGTTGGCGAATGTGCCGCGCATCATCACTTCGTGATTGCCGCGACGCGATCCGTACGAGTTGAAGTCCGCCACCTTGACCCGATGGTCCTTAAGGTACTCCCCGCCGGGGCTCGCCTCCTTGATCGCGCCGGCCGGCGAAATGTGGTCTGTGGTGATCGAATCGCCGAGCAGCGCCAAGAGGCGCGCGCCCTTGATGTCCTCGACCTTCGGCGGCCCGTCGCCGAGTGTCTCGAAGTAGGGCGGGTTCTTCACGTAGGTCGACTTCTTGTTCCAACCATAGGTGAGACCGCCGCCGGTCTTGATCTTCTTCCACTGGGCGTCGCCAGCCGTCGCGGTCGCGTACTGCTCGCGGAACATCGATGCCTTCACCGACTTGCGAATCGTCTTGTGGATCTCCTCGTTGGACGGCCAGATGTCCTTGAGGAACACAGGCTTGCCCTTCTTGTCAGTGCCGATGGGATCCTTCACCAGGTTGATCTTCATGTTGCCGGCGATCGCGTAGGCGACGACCAACATCGGCGAGGCGAGGTAGTTGGCCCGCGTGTGCGGGCTGACCCGGCCCTCGAAGTTGCGGTTGCCTGAAAGCACCGAAACCGCGACCAGGTCGCCGCCGGTGATGGCGTCGGCGATCGGCGGGTTGAGCGGACCCGAGTTGCCGATGCAGGTGGTGCAGCCGTAGCCGACGATGTTGAAGCCGAGCTTGTTGAGATCGTCCTGGACCTTCGCATGCGCGAGGTAGTCCTTGACCACCTTCGATCCCGGCGCGAGCGAGGTCTTCACCCATGGCTTGACCTTGAGCCCCTTGGCGACGGCGTTCCGCGCCAGCAGCCCGGCGCCGAGCATGACGGCCGGATTGGACGTGTTGGTGCAGCTGGTGATCGCCGCGATGACGATGTCGCCCTGGCTGAGCTCGTACTTGGCGCCCTTGACCTTGACGCTCTTGTTCTCGTCCTTGGCCGCGAACTCACCGGTGAGCGCCTTCTTGAAGTCGCCCGCCGCCGAAGAGAGAGGTACCCGGTCCTGTGGCCGCTTGGGGCCTGCCAAGCTCGATTCGACGGTCGAGACGTCCAGTTCAAGCGTCGCCGTGAAGACCGGCTCGTTGCGCGACGAGCGCCAGAAGCCCTGGGCCTTGGCGTACTTCTCGACAAGATCGATGTCGGCCTTCTTGCGACCGGTCGAGCGCAGGTAGGCCAGCGTTTCGTCGTCGACGGGGAAGAAGCCGCAGGTGGCGCCGTACTCGGGCGCCATGTTGGCGATCGTGGCTCGGTCGGCGAGCGAAAGCTGTGCCAGACCCGGTCCATAGAACTCGACGAACTTGCCGACGACGCCGTGCTTGCGCAGCATCTGGGTTACCGTCAGCACGAGGTCGGTCGCCGTCGTTCCTTCGCGCAGCTTGCCACTGAGCCGGAACCCAACGACTTCGGGGATGAGCATGGAGATCGGCTGACCGAGCATGGCCGCTTCGGCCTCGATGCCGCCGACGCCCCAACCCAGAACAGAAAGCCCGTTGACCATCGTGGTGTGGCTGTCGGTGCCGACGAGCGTGTCGGGATAGGCGATGGTCTTGCCATCGACCTTGTCCGTCCACACGACGCGCGCGAGGTATTCGAGATTGACCTGATGACAGATGCCCGTTCCCGGCGGGACGACGCGGAAGTTGTCGAACGCTCCCGCACCCCAGCGCAGGAACTGATAGCGCTCCATGTTGCGCTCGTATTCGAGCTGCACGTTGGTCTTGAACGCCGACGCCGTGCCGTAGGCGTCCACCATGACCGAGTGGTCGATGACGAGGTCGACCGGCGACAGCGGATTGATCTTGGCGGGATCGCCACCGGTCTTGGCCACCGCATCGCGCATGGCGGCGAGGTCGACGACGGCCGGCACGCCGGTGAAGTCCTGCATCAATACGCGGGCCGGACGATAGGCGATCTCGCGCGGCGCCTTGCGCTTCTTGATCCACGACGCCATCGCCTTGATGTCGGCGACAGAGACCGTGCGCCCGTCTTCGTGGCGCAGCAGGTTCTCGAACAGCACCTTCAGGGACAGAGGCAACGACGAGAGGTCGGTGCCCAGCACCTTCTCGGCGGCCTTGATGCTGAAATAGTCGTAGGAGCGGTTGCCGACCTTCAAGGTCCGGCGGGTCTTCAGGCTATCCCGGCCAATCGACGCCACGGCGTGCCTCCAAGTGAAGTAAACGGATAAAGAAGTGGAGCCGCCGTCATCCGGCAGCGCTGGGCGCGGTTTACCACGGCGCCGGGCCGATTTCCACCGGAGTGCCTTCGATACGACCAGCGAGCGAATATTTGCCGCGTTCGAATCCTGCCCCCTAAACTGCAGCCCCTCCATGGAACCGGGACTCGACGTGACAGCAGCCGGCCAACCCGACAACGAGACGCTCTGCGGCAACGACCTGGCCTGCATCCGCGGCCAGCGCGTCGTCTTCAGCGGGCTGTCGTTCGCCCTTCCGCCAGGTTCGGTCACGGTGCTGCGCGGCCCGAACGGCGCCGGGAAGTCGACGTTGCTGCGCCTTGCGGCCGGGCTGTTGAAACCGGCCACGGGTACCTTGCGCTGGGGCGCCCAAGACATCGAGGCGGACCGCGAGGGCCATCGCCGCCGTATCCGCTACGTGGGCCACCTCGATGCGGTGAAGCCAGTGCTTTCGGTGGGCGAGAACCTGTCGATGTGGGCCGCGCTCTACGGTGCGCGGCCGCAGGCGCAAGACATCGCCGGCGCGCTCGCCGCGTTCGATCTGGCCGGCCTGGCCGCGCTGCCGGCCCGCTTTCTGTCGGCGGGACAACGGCGGCGCCTGAACCTGGCGCGGCTCCCGGTTGCACCGGGGCGGCTCTGGCTGCTCGACGAGCCCACCGTGTCGCTCGACAGTGCGAGCGTCGGTCTGCTCGAGGCCGCCATCCGCCAGCACGTCGCCGGCGGCGGCAGCGTGCTGGTCGCCACGCACAGCGACCTCGACGTCGGCGCCACAGCACACATGACATTGCAGGCAGCGCATCGCGAGCCCGCCGATGCTTGAGTTCTGGGCCCTGGTCCGACGCGATCTCCTGCTGGCACGGCGGCAGGGCAGCGCTACGACCAGCGTGGCGGTGTTCTTCGTGCTGACGGTGACGCTGTTCCCGCTCGGCATCGGCCCTGAATCCTCGCTTCTGGCGCGCGTCGCCGGCGGCGTGATCTGGGTCGCGGCCCTGCTGGCGACCATGCTGTCACTCGACCGCGTGTACCAAAGCGACTTTGAGGACGGCAGCCTCGACCTCATCGCGCTCGGCCCGCTGCCGCTGGAATTGGTCGCGCTCGCCAAGACCTTCGCACACTGGCTTGTGACCGGGCTTCTCTTGGTCGTACTGAGCCCGGTGCTGGGTATCCTGATGCAGCTCGACAGCGCCGCCTTTGGAACCTTGGTCGTCGCAATGGCGCTGGGCACGCCAGCGCTCAGCCTGATCGGCGGCATCGGCGCCGCCCTGACCGTCAGCGTCAAACGCGGCGGCGTGCTGCTGTCGCTGCTGATTCTGCCTCTTTACATACCTGTGCTCATTTTCGGCGTCGGCGCGGTGGACGCGGCCGCCGACGGCATCACCGCACGACCGCATCTGCTGATGCTGGGCGCGATCCTGCTGTTTTCACTGGTACTGTCGCCGGTGGCGAGCGCGCTGGCCTTGCGGTTGAATCTGGAATAATGACACCCACGCCGTGTTCGGACAGATGCCGCGCCATCCCGTGTCTCACGGGCTCGTGGGTTGCGGTGCGCAGTAACTGGAACGCCTAATGCCCACCATGCACCGATTCGCAAACCCGGCCCGCTTCGTCCGCATCAGCAGCGCGTTGCTGCCGTGGCTGACCGTCGCGATGGTCGGGTTTTTCGGCGCCGGCCTCTACTTCGGCCTGTTCAACTCGCCACCCGACTACCAGCAGGGCGACAGCGTGCGCATCATGTACGTCCACGTTCCGGCCGCGACACTGGCGTCCGGCGTCTACGTCGTAATGGCAGTGGCGAGTGCCGTGGCATTGATCTGGCGTCACCCCCTGGCCGACGTGGCGGCCAAGTCCTCGGCGCCCATCGGTGCGGTATTCACGCTGATCGCGCTGGTAACCGGCGCGCTGTGGGGCCAGCCGACCTGGGGTACCTGGTGGGTGTGGGACGCCCGCCTGACCTCGGTCCTGATCATGCTGTTCCTGTATCTCGGCTACATGGGCCTGTGGCAGGCCTTCGACGATGAGCGCCGCGCGGCGCGCGCCGCCGCGATCCTGGCGTTGGTGGGAGCGGTGAACCTGCCGATCATCAGGTTCTCGGTCGATTGGTGGAACACGTTGCATCAGCCGGCGAGCATCATCCGCGCCGACGGACCGACGATTCACCCCGACCTGCTGATGCCGCTGGGCCTGATGTGGGGTGGGTTCCTGTGCTTCTTCGCTGTCGTGCTGATCGTTCGCATGCATCGCGAGATCGTGCTGCGCCGGATTCAGGCGCTGCAAACCCTGCAATTCGAAACCGCGGCCGCAGTGCCGCAGGAAGCCTGAGCTCGGTGGACCCCCGCAGCGGCGCTTCCTATATATAGAAGAGTCGTGACCGTGGCGGTCGCGCGCCGCCGCAGATCCGACACAAAGCAGCATGGACACAATCCGCACATTCTTCGACATGGGAGGCTACGCCGCGTTCGTCTGGCCGGCGTTCGTCGTGACAGCGGTGCTGATGGGCGGCTTGTTCGCCTGGTCGCGCCATGCGCTGCGCGCCGACAGGCGGACACTGGACCTTCTGCAGCAGGCGCGGCGCGACATGCGCAGCCGTGCTCGTGGTACAGCCGAAGGTGAGGCATAGCATGCGGCCCAAGCGCAAGCGTCTCATGTTCGTGCTCTCGGGCATGGCGGTGCTCGGCATCGCCGTGGCGCTCGTACTCGCCGCGTTCGAGGACAACCTCGTGTTCTTCAGCAGCCCGACCGATGTCTACGCGCAAAGCATTCCGGCCGACCGCAAGTTCCGCCTCGGCGGCCTGGTCGAAGAGGCATCGATTCAGAAGTCCGACGACGGGCTGACGACGCTTTTCCGGGTGACGGACCTGAGCAACGCCGTGCCCGTGACCTACACCGGTATCCTGCCGGACCTGTTCCGTGAAGGCCAAGGCGTGGTCACCGAGGGGCGGCTACGCGCCGACGGCGTGTTCGTGGCCGATAGCGTGCTCGCCAAGCACGATGAGAACTACATGCCGCCCGAGGTCGTCGAGGCGCTGAAGAAGAGCGGCGCATGGCAAGGCGGTAACGAATGATCGGCGAACTCGGTCACTTCGCGATCATTCTCGCGCTGGCGGTGGCGGCCGTGCAGGGCACGCTGCCGCTGATCGGCGCGCAGCGGAACATGCCCGCGCTGTCGGCAATCGCGCAGCCGGCAGCGATCGTGCAGTTCGCGCTGATCGCGCTGGCGTTCGGCGCGCTGACCCATGCGTTCGTCACCTCGGACTTCTCGGTTCTGAACGTCTGGCAGAATTCTCATACCGACAAACCGATGCTCTACAAGATCAGCGGCGTGTGGGGGAACCACGAGGGATCGCTGCTTCTGTGGGTGCTGATCCTCGCCGCGTTCGGTATGGGCGTGGCGGTGCTGGGCAGCAACCTGCCGCCCAACCTCCGCACCCGCGTGATCGCCGTGCAGGGCTTGGTCGGCGTCGGGTTCCTGTTGCTGCTGGTGTTCCTGTCGAACCCGTTCGCGCGGATCGATCCGGCGCCGCTTCAGGGCAACGGGTTGAACCCGCTGTTGCAGGATCCCGGCCTGGCGTTCCATCCGCCGTTTCTCTATCTCGGCTATGTCGGCTTTTCGATAGCGTTTTCGTTCGCGGTAGCCGCGCTGATCGAGGGCAAGGTCGACGCCGCCTGGGCACGCTGGGTGCGGCCCTGGACGCTGGCGGCATGGACCGCCCTGACTGTCGGCATCGTGATGGGCAGCTGGTGGGCCTACTACGAGCTGGGCTGGGGCGGCTGGTGGTTCTGGGACCCGGTTGAGAATGCCTCGTTCATGCCCTGGCTGCTGGGCACCGCGCTGTTGCACAGCGCGATCGTCGTCGAAAAGCGCGACGCGCTACGCACCTGGACCGTGCTGCTCGCCATCCTGACATTTTCGTTCAGCCTGCTCGGGACGTTCATCGTGCGCTCCGGCGTGCTCAACTCGGTGCACGCCTTCGCCACCGACCCGGCGCGCGGCGTGTACATCTTGCTCTTCTTGGTGATCGCCATCGGCGGATCGCTCGCGCTCTACGCCTGGCGAGCGCCGACACTGAAGGGCGGCGGGATGTTTGCGCCGGTGAGCCGCGAGGGCGCGCTGGTACTGAACAACTTGCTGCTCGTCGCCGCCACCGCGACGGTTTTCATCGGCACCTTGTATCCGCTGTTCCTCGACGCGGTGACCGGCGAGAAGGTCACGGTCGGGCCGCCGTTCTTCCATGCGACGTTCGTGCCGCTGATGATCCCGCTGCTCGCCGTCATGGCCGTCGGTCCGATGATGCCGTGGAAGCGCGCGGATCTCGCAGGCACGCTCGGCCGACTCAAGATCGCCGGGGTCGCGACCGTCGTCGTGACGCTCGTGACGCTCTACCTGGCCGGCGTCAAGGATGTGCTCGCCGTCCTCGGCATGGCCATCGCGACATGGCTGATCATGGGTGCACTCGTCGACATCGGCGAGCGCACGCGCGTGTTCCGCACCAAGGCCGGCGACAGCTGGCGGCGAGCGACCAATATGCCGCGCTCGGCATGGGGCGCTGCGATCGCCCATGCAGGAATGGGCGTCGCCATCCTGGGGATGACCGGTTCACTCGCCTGGGAAACGGAACACCTGCAGATCATGCGGCCCGGCGACCGAATCGAGGTGGCGGGATACGAGGTTCAGTTCGACGGCGTGCAGGCCGCGCGCGGTCCGAACTACGATGCGGCACGTGGCACGTTCCGTGTCTATCGCGACGGCGATCTCGTCGAGGTGATGCAACCCGAAACGCGACGCTTCGCCAACCCGCCGATGGTCACCACCGAAGCGGCCATCCGCCCGCGCAACTTCGGCGATCTCTATGCGGTGGTCGGCGAATCGAATGGCGATGGCGGCTTCGCGACGCGGATTTATCACAAGCCGATGATCAACTGGTTGTGGATCGGCTCGCTGATGATGGCGGTTGGCGGCCTGGTCTCACTCAGCGACCGACGCCATCGGGTTGGCGCGCCTGCGCGCAAGCGGGCCGCACGGACGACGCCGACGCGGCCGGCCGGACAGACCGCCTAACATGCGCCTGCGGTTTCTTCTGCCGATCGTCGGCTTCGTCGTGGTGGCCATCGGGCTGGGCGTTGGCCTCACGCTTAAGCCGCGCGAGATTCCCTCGGCGCTGATCGGCAAGCCGGTGCCCATCTTCGAACTGGCACCCGTTCAGGGGCGCACCGCGGGCCTCTCGACAAGCGATCTGAAGATCGGCAAGCCGGTACTGGTCAACGTGTTCGCGTCATGGTGCGGTCCATGCCGCCAGGAGCATCCGCTGTTCATGGAGCTGGCGCGCACCACCGATATCGAAATCTACGGCCTGAACCAGCGCGACACGCCCGAGGACGCGGCGCGCTGGCTGGAGACCTTCGGCGATCCCTACGACAAGACCGGCGCCGACCTGAGCGGGCGCATCTCGATCGAGTGGGGCGTATACGGCGTGCCGGAAACCTTCGTCGTCGATGGTGAGGGCTGCATCCAGTACAAGCACATCAGCGTGATGACACGCGAGGTGCTGGAAGCGGAAATCCTGCCGCGCCTTCGCGGCGAGCGGCACGTGCCCTGCGAGGGAACGTGATGCGCACGACCCTGCTCGCCATCCTGGCGTCGGTCCTGCTGGCAAGCGCGGCGCTTGCGCAATACATCGATACGCCGCTCGACGATCCGGCGCTCGAGCGCCGCGCACTCGACATCCACAAGGACATCCGCTGCCTCGTTTGCCAGAACCAGGCGATCTCCGATTCGAACGCGACTCTGGCGCGGCAGCTGCGGACCATCGTGCGCGAGCGCGTCGCAGCGGGCGACAGCGACGCCGAAGTGGAGCAGTTCCTGGTGGCGCGCTACGGCGACTGGGTGCTGATGCGCCCGCCTGTAAAAGCCAGCACGATCGGACTTTGGGTGGCGCCGTTCGTCATTCTGGCCGGCGCACTGATCGGCGCGGCGGTATTCGTCTGGCGGCGGCGCGGCAAGGCGGCGCTGGGCACGCCGCTCGACAGTGAGGAAGAAGCGCGATTGGCCTCGATCCTCGATCGGTCCGAATGAGCAACGACGGCGCAGGGTTGGGCGGGTCGTGATCTGGGTTCTCATTGCGTTAATGCTGCTCGCGACGGTCGTCGCGGTCGCGCTGCCGGTGTTGCGGGCCCGCGGGCAGACGTCCTCGACCGCAGAGCACGATCTTTCGGTCTTCACCGACCAGCTCAAGGAACTGGACCGCGATCATGTGCGCGGCCTGATCGGCAAGGACGAGTACGAGTCGGCGCGCGCCGAAGTCGGACGGCGCATTCTCGCCGCCGAACGCGACGCCGAGATGGCACAACCCGCGCGCGGCGCAAGCGGCAGCAACCTGACAGCGGCGCTTGTCGTACTGGTTCTGGTGCCGCTGATCGCGGGACCACTTTACGTATGGCGCGGCAATCCGGGCGTCGGCAGCAGCGAGCCAGCGGCACGCGGCGCACCTGCGCCAGCAGAAGCCCAACAGGCGGCGGGTCTTGCGGACGCCGTGGAAGGTCTCAAGCAGCGCCTCGCCGCCAACCCACAGGACTTCGACGGATGGGTGCTGCTGGGACGGTCCTACATAGTGACGCAGCAACCGCTGTTGGCGATCGAGGCCTATGGCAAGGCCGTCGCCCTGCGTCCGGGGGAGGCCGCCGTGCAATCGTTCCTGGGCGAGGCGATCGTCTTCTCGACCGACGGCGTCGTGACCGAGCGGGCGCGGGTCGCCTTCGAACAGTCACTGGCGGCGGACGCGTCCGATCCCGCGGCGCGGTTCTATCTTTCGCTGGCCCAGGCGCAGGCCGGCAACCTGCAGCAAGCCTTCGACGGGTGGCTGGCGCTAGCGCGCGACACCCCGCCCGATGCACCCTGGTTCCCGGTCCTGCAGGAGCATCTGCAGAGCGCCGCGCGCGACCTCGACGTCGACCTCGCAGCTGTTCTGCCTAGCGACCGGCCGGTGCCGCCAGCCCGCGCGCCGCGACCCGGGCCGAGCCAGGCCGACATCGACGCGGCGCAGGACATGTCACCCACCGACCGCCAGGAAATGATCCGCGATATGGTCGCGCGCCTTGCCGCGCGACTTGAAGAAGACCCTGACGATGCCGAGGGCTGGGACCGGCTTGCCCGCTCCTACCGGGTCCTGGGCGAAACCGACAAGGCCGCAGACGCTGAGGCCCGTGCGCAAGAGGCCCGGGGGAAACCGGCGCCGGCACCGACGGCCGGCCCTTCGCAGGCCGACGTGCGCGCTGCGCAGGAAATGCCGGCCGGCGACCGCCAGGAGATGATCGAGGGCATGGTGGCGGGCCTGGCCCTGCGGCTTGAGGAGAATCCGGACGACCGCGACGGCTGGATCCGACTCACGCGCTCGTATCAGGTGTTGGGCCAGACGGAAAACGCACTCGACGCCTTCGCGAATGCCGAGAAGGCCTTCCCCGACGATGTGGAGATTCTGCAGCTCTATGCGCGCGCCGTGGTCGAGCAAAGCGACCAGGGCGCGCCGCTACCGAACAAGGCGTTCAACCTTTATCGACGCGTGCTGGAATCGGCGCGCGGCAATCCCGAGGCGCTTTACTTTGTCGGCCTGGGCGAGGCGGAACGGGGCAACCCCGAAGAAGCGCGGCGGCTATGGACGATGTTGCTGGGCAGCCTCGAAGCGGGCTCCGAGGCCCGCAACATCGTGGAAGAGCGACTGAGGCGGCTGCCGACCCCCTGAAAAAGCAGGAGGCGCATCAGGGACAATGCGCCTCCTACTACGATTACGGACGTATTGGGGGATCGATCCGTAACTTTGCGGCCGAAAGAACTTCGCCGAGGTCCAGACCGCCAACCACGACACCCTCATATCAGCAAACTTCATACCAGCCACTTCGCGCCGGCAGCCTCACGCAACCCACTGATAATAAACGAAATAGTTATCCCCAACCCCTGCCAGCGGGGCAAGAGTGACAGGTTGGCACGTATCGGTTGTGCCAAATCGGGATTGAATCGCGCCGGCGGGCACACTAGGTTAAGGTTAAGATTGATTAGTAACCGTTTGTTGTTTCAGAAAGACGTCACATGGTTCAGATCGGCTTCGGCGGCACGAACATCGCTCCTGTCATTCTGACCGGCGCCACGCCGGCGGATATCGGGCGTCGTGTGCAGGACCAGCAGACGAGCCGCCCGGTCCGCGAAACCGAAGAGACCGACGACGGCGGCGACCGTGCGCCCGACACGCTGCTCGAGAGCGGCGAGCGGACAGACGAGATTCGTGCCCGCGACGCCAGGGATCAGGAAGCGATGGATGCCGCGCAGGCCGAACGCCGGCGCGAGGAAGAGGACCGCGAACCGCGTCCGGGCGACAGGGTCGACCTCAGAGTCTGACGCTTCGTTTCGGAAACAACCAAAGGCGCCTCGCGGCGCCTTTTTTTACGCCTGTGGTTCGTCGGCCTCGACCCGATGGCGCTGCAACATCGGCAACTGGGACAGGCTGAAGACGATTGTCAGCGGCATTATCGCGAAGACCTTGAAGTTGACCCAGGCGTCCGTCGACATCGTGCGCCAGACGACCTCGTTCAGAACCGCCAGGACGACGAAGAACCACGCCCAGCGCCAGGTGAGCTTGCGCCAGCCTTCCTCGGTGAGTTCGAAAACGGCGCCGAGGACGGTCTTGAGAAACGACCGCCCGAACGCGAGCCCGGCGAAGAGACCACCGGCCAAGAGAAGGTTGGCGATCGTCGGTTTCAGCTTGATGAAGGTCTCATCGTTCAGAATCAGGGTGAGGCCGCCGAAGAACAGAACCATGACCGTCGTGATCAAGGGCAGCAGCGGCAACCGGCGTTCCATGGAATAGGAGATTCCCAACGACACCACGATGGCGGCCATGAACGCGCCAGTGGCCGCGAAGATGTCCCAACGCGCATTTGCGAAGAAGAAGATCGCCAACGGACCGAGGTCGAGCAGGAATCGCACCAGCGGACTGACCGCCGTCTTGGTCTCGGACTCAGCCATGTTCGCCAGCTCCTTCCTGAATGGTCTTCCCGACCAGCGCCGCGGCGAAGTTCGCCGCCTCGAACGGACGCAGGTCGTCGATCCCCTCACCCACACCGATCGCATGAATCGGCAGACCGAATCGTGACGCCACAGCGACCAGGACACCGCCACGCGCGGTCCCGTCCAGTTTCGTCATCACGAGTCCCGACACCGCGCATGCCTGCTTAAACAACTCCACCTGACTGTGGATGTTCTGACCAGTGGTCGCATCGAGAACCAGGATCACGCTATGCGGCGCCGTTTCGTCCTGTTTGCGCAGGACGCGCACGATCTTCTCAAGTTCGGCCATCAGATCGGCCTTGTTCTGAAGCCGCCCGGCCGTATCGATCATCAGGACGTCGATTCCGTCTGCCTTGGCATCACGCAGGGCATCGAACGCGAGGCCCGCGGGATCGGCACCGACTTCCTTGGCATGGACCGTCACCCCGGCGCGTTCGCCCCATACCTTCAACTGGTCGATGGCTGCCGCGCGAAAGGTGTCGCCGGCCGCCACGGCGACGGACAGATCCTGCTGGCGATAGAGGTGCGCGAGTTTGCCGATCGTCGTCGTCTTGCCGGTGCCGTTGACGCCGACAACGAGAATGACGTGCGGCACATGGTTCCGATCGATCGCCAGCGGCTGAGCGACAGGCCCCAAAATCTTTTCGATTTCCTGCGCCAAAAGGTCCTTCAGATCATCTTCGCCGATGTCGCGGTCCAGCCGTTGCGATCCGATTGCTTCGACGATCTCGCGCGCCGGCTCCAACCCCAGGTCCGCCGTAATCAAGAGATCCTCGAGATCGTTCAGCGCCGCCTTGTCGAGCTTGCGGCGGCCGACCACGCCCGAAAGACCCTGACCGATGGCGCCCGCCGATCGCGACAGGCCCTTGCGGACGCGCGCGAGCCAGCCTGTCCGGCCACCCTCAGCCACGCCATGCTCCAGCGAGCCCGGACTGCGCCACGCGCTCCACTCGAACGCTACCGTGGCTGCCCGTTGTGACGGCGGAATCAATCGCGACCGGGAGATAGTGATCGGTACGCGCCGTACCGGCGCTTTCGACGACGGCGCCGACGGTCGCGCCGACGAAAGCAGCCATCGTTTCGTACAGGATTCTCTCGCCGGCTTCGCGCAACCGCGCCGCCCGTTCCTTGCGCACGGCGCGGTCGAGCTGGGGCATGCGCGCCGCCGCGGTGCCTTCGCGCTCCGAATAGGGAAAGACGTGCAGCAACGAAAGCCGGGCCTGTTCAACGAGCTCAAGCGTCGATTGGAAGCCGTCTTCGGTCTCGGTCGGAAAGCCGGCAATGAAATCCGCGCCGAGGACGGTATCCGGCCGGGCCTCGCGCAGGCGAACGGCCGCATCAAGAACATGGTCCCGTCGATGACGGCGCGCCATCCGGCGCAGGACAGCGTCGTCGCCGGACTGCACGCTGAGGTGCCAGTGGGGCATCAGGCGGTCGTCGTCGGCATAGAGAGCAACGAGGTCGTCGCCGATCTCGACGGGATCAATGGAGGTAATGCGCAGTCGCGCGTCCTCGGGCATCTCGGAGAGCAGCGCGCGCACCAGTCCGGCCAGCGTCACCAAGGGCGCGAGATCCTTGCCGTAGTCGCCGACATCGACGCCGGTCAGCACGATCTCGCGATAGCCGTGATCGTAGAGCCGCCGGCACTGGGACAGGACCTCGTCGACGGCGACGCTGCGCGACCGGCCGCGGCCGAACGGAATGATGCAGAACGTGCAGCGATGGTCGCAGCCGTTCTGGATCTGCAGGAAGGCACGGGTACGCCCCTCGAACCCGTCGATCAGATGACCCGCCGTCTCGCTGGCCGTCATGATGTCGCCGACCATGGGACTGCCGTCGAGCTGCCGATAGGTTTCGGTCGCCGTCTTTTCCTGGTTGCCGACAACGTCGTCGACCTCGGCCATCCCGTGATAGCGGTCGGGCGAAATCTGCGCCGCACACCCCGTCACGATGAGGCGCGAGCCCGGGCGTTGCCGGCGCATCCGGCGGATCGCCTGGCGCGCCTGCCTTTCGGCTTCCGCCGTCACCGCGCAGGTATTGAAGATGACGGCGTCCTGCAGACCCGCCGCCTCGGCGTTGCTGCTTATGACCTCGGACTCGTTGGCTTTGAGCCGGCAGCCGAAGGTGACGACCTCGACCATCGTCAGACCAGCCGGTCGGGATCGACGGTCCCGGTAAAGCTCACGGCAACCGGACCGGTCATCAGGACGTGACCGTCATCCTCGCGCCACGCGATGTGGAGCGCGCCGCCGGGCAGGTTCACGGTCGCGGCGCGGCCGCACAGGCCGCGGCG
>JAYOEZ010000066.1:0-11357 GCA_038116985.1 Alphaproteobacteria bacterium
CGACCGAGCTCGAAGTCGTCGAAGGCATGCAGTTCGACCGCGGCTACCTGTCGCCCTATTTCGTGACCAACGCCGACAAGATGACGGTCGACCTCGAGGACCCCTATCTGCTCATCCACGAAAAGAAGCTCTCCAATCTGGCGGTGCTACTGCCGGTCCTGGAGGCGGTCGCCAAGTCCGCCCAGCCGCTGCTCATCATTGCTGAAGATATCGAAGGGGAGGCGCTGGCCACCCTTGTGGTTAACAAGCTGCGCGGCGGCCTCAAGGTCGCTGCTGTCAAGGCGCCTGGCTTCGGCGATCGCCGCAAGGCGATGCTGGAGGACATTGCGACCCTCACCGCTGGCACGGTGATCTCGGAAGAACTTGGCATCAAGCTGGAGAACGTCACGCTCGATATGCTGGGACGTTCCAAGAAAGTCACGATTACCAAGGAAGAGACCACAATTATCGATGGCGCCGGAAAGAAGGTCGACATCGAGGGTCGCTGCGCCCAGATCCGTCAGCAGATTGAGGACACCACCTCCGACTACGACAAAGAAAAGCTGCAGGAGCGACTCGCCAAGCTTGCGGGCGGCGTTGCGGTTATCCATGTCGGCGGTGCGACTGAGATCGAGGTCAAAGAACGCAAGGACCGGGTCGAGGACGCCCTGAACTCGACCCGCTCAGCGGTTGAGGAAGGTGTGGTTGCTGGAGGCGGCGCCACCTTGCTCTACGCCGGCCATGTACTCGATAAGATCAAGGTGGATAACGACGATCAGAGAATTGGGGTCAATATCATCCGCAAGGCGATGGAGGCCCCCGTCAAGCAAATCGCCGAGAATGCCGGCGTAAATGGCAGCGTCGTCGTCTCCAAGCTGCTTGAGCAGAAGAATCACAACTACGGTTTTGACGCGCAGAACGAAACGTACGGCGATCTCGTCAAGTCCGGAGTCATCGATCCGGCCAAAGTCGTCCGTTTGGGACTGGAATATGCGGCTTCGGTTGCGGGGCTGCTGATCTCCACGGAGGCAGCCGTCGCGGACAGAACAGAAAAGGAAGGCAATACGCTCGCGCCCGGGGGGAGTGGTATGGCGGGTATGGATTTCTAAAGGGCCGTGCTGACCCAAACTGAGCTCCCTGTTGGGCCCAAGCGCTGCCTCCTTTTTCTCCCCGTACGACCGTTACCCCGTATTCCTCGAATCGTTTCCCCTAAGCGCGCATTCCCTATTCCGCATTCCCTGTTTGCGCGTTTTGCCTGATGTCCGGTTTGGATTTCCCTGTTCTTTCCGCCGGATTTCCCTGCTTTCTCGGGCAGGGAATTCGCGGCTAACGCGCTGAGATTCCTGGTGCATTTGGTCCCAAACGCCCTGCCAGGGTCCCAAAGCTAACAGATTTCCCTGTATTTTCCCTGTTAATCAGGGAATGGAGCGGGGAGACGGGTTCGATCCAGACTGCGAGCACCAACGGACAGGACTCGAACCCGCAACTAACTTGTTCGGAGGTCCACCCAGGATTTGGATAGGTGCAAGTAACGCTGGTTGCGGGCCCCCGCAACCAATTTAGCCCGCTAGGTCAGTCGCTTAGCGGGTTTTGTTTTGTGGATTTCGCGCTGTCCAAGTACTGAAAGCGGGTTCGAAGCAGACGGATCGCCATTCAGGTGACCATTTTGGGCAGACGTGGTGTCCGTCGGGTCGCCGAGCGCGGCGGGAAGCCCTAGAACGAAAGAGCTAGCGTGACCCACCACTTCTGTGTGTCGTTGCCGAATCCGTCCGCTTTGTAGTCCGCGAGTTCGAGCGACACCCTCGCGTTCTTGGTGATCGCGCGGGCCAGGCGGAGGTCCATTTCCTGTCCATAGCGGTCGCCGCTATCCGAGTAGAACAGGTGGCCGGCCGCATAGGCGCTCGTCCCTCGCCACACGCCGCCGAAGGGCAGGCGGTAGGTAACGGCAAGTGCGTGCTCTCGAATACCGCCCGTCGGTGTGTTCAGGAACAGATCTGCCCAACCCTGAAATGCATGATTGGTACCGAAAGGGAAATGAAACGACGATCCGCCACGCCCTTCGATGATGGCGTTCTTGAAGCGGGCGTTGAAATCTCCCCTTGCGATCCCCGGTTCCAGGACAAAGTAGCCCGCGGTGTAGTCGGACGTATTGTTGCCATAGTCGGATTGAGTCGCGGCCTCAAGGGCAATAGAGCCCGTAAAACCACTGCCGATATTCCGTTTTGCACTCGCGCGGGCGCCCAGCGTGCGCGACGACTGAGCGGCGAGGTCCTCTATGTCGAAGAAGTGGGCATAGACCGTCACTTCAGCCCACGCTTTGCGCTTCGCGGTCGCTTGTAGTAAAAAAAGGTCCGTGTTGAATGAACCGGAAGCCGATCGTGTACCGAAGATGCGATGAGCCTCGACCGCGTAGAAGGCATCAATGGCGACCGCCGGAAGCGCCGTTGTCGATATGCGCATGGCATCAAATGTCTGCTGGTTCTGGCGGAACCCGACGGCGCCGACAAAGCGCTGGTTGCCCAGGTTGATGGCCTGGCGGCCCGCGACAACGGTACTGTCAGTCAGCGAGGTCAGCCGAAGGTAGGCTTGGTTGAGTTCCACGGTGTCGGGGTCGACGACGATCGGGTAGGCGGTGCGCCGGTTGGTCGTGCTGTTGTAGCGTGCGCTACCCAGCGATTCGACGACCTCTCCCTCGATCAACGCGCTGACCCCGGCGTGCACAAGCGTTTCATAGCCAAGAGTGAGCCGCAAGGTGATCGCATCGGCATTGCGCGACAGGTCTTCCTGATCGACGTGCTCGTAGCGAACCCGCGCATTGGCGTGAAGCGTGCCGTACGGCGGATCGAGGAATTCGGCCGCGTACGGTTCAGTCGGCCATAGGCTCAAGGCCGCGCATGCAAGCAGGACGACAGAAGCGCGCGACATGGTAACCTCCTTGCTCCTGACTGAACTACAATCGAAATCTGCCCAGACTTCGATGCGATGGATCAAGAGCGGTAGCCGAGGAGGCGAACTGGCTCTGCAAGAACGCGGAACTTTGGGCGCGGGACGGTGTCGAGACCCTGCGGGTGCGGCCTTGGTCGATCCGGATGCCTGAAGAACCAGACGAAGACGCGGCCCGAAGGCATGCGATCGGATGTGACCGAGGAGGCCAAGGCGGCGGCAGCGGAAGAATCGAAGGAGTGCGGTGGCAAACGCTCCGCAGCTCGGAATTGCCCGAGGCGATGGGCCAGGAAGAGGCGCGCAAATGCTACGAAGACCTCATCGGAAAAGGGGCCCGGAAATAGGCCTTATGGACAAGCCTAAGACCGGTCGCGGAGAATAGGCGCCATGCGACTCATCATTGGCATGTCGGGCGCCAGCGGCCTGATCTACGGCGTTCGTCTATTGGAGGTTCTCCGCGAGGTACCGGAGGTCGAGGCTCACCTCGTGATGAGCGCGGCCGCCAAGATGAACGTGACCATCGAAACCGACTGGGCCTTGGCCGAAATCGAGGCGCTTGCGGATGAAGTCTACAGCGTCCGAAACATTGCGGCCACGATCTCCAGCGGCTCATTCAAGACCGACGGAATGATCGTGGCACCCTGCTCGATGAAGACGCTCTCTGCGATTGTCCATTCCTATTCGGATACCTTGCTCACGCGCGCGGCCGACGTGGTCCTGAAGGAGCGGCGCCGCCTCGTGCTGATGCCGCGTGAAACGCCGCTCCACGCCGGGCATTGCAAGCTCCTGTACGAAGCTGCGACGCTTGGCGCCGTTATCGCGCCGCCAGTCCCCGCGATGTACAACAGGCCCAGGACGCTCGACGATGTCATCAATCACACGGTCGGCCGCGTGCTGGATCTTTTCGACATCGACACCGGCATGCTGAAGCGCTGGAGCGGCGCCAAGGCGAACGGGGGCGATTCCGTCGAGGCATGAGCCCCGAAGAGACCGCAGCGGTCAGCGCGTTTCTCGATTCCCGTTCGACGCTCACCCTAGCCACACAAGGGCCGGAGGGCCCCTGGGCTGCGACGGTCTTCTATGCCCATGACGCCCAGCTCAATCTTTATTTCGTTTCCAGCCGGACGACGCGGCATGTCCGCGATCTACTCTCCAGCCCGAATGTAGCGGCGACCGTATCCGCTGACGTCGACAACTGGGAATCGATTCGCGGATTGCAGATCGCGGCGCAGTGCCGACAAGTTGCCGCGGAGCGCCGGGACGATGTCGCCGGCCTGTACCTGTCGAAATTCCCCGACGTGCGTCGTCTCCTCGAGGAGCCGGCCTCGGCCTCAGAAAATAAGATCGCCAAGGGCTTCGCAGCCGGCGAGTTTTTCTGCCTGCAGCCAAGGTTCGTTCGTTTCGTCGACAACAGCCTGGGCTTCGGGCACAAGCTGGAATTTCCACTGGGTGCTTAGCCGGACTGGTCCGGCCGCACGCCCCGATACGTGGGATTGCGTCGATTGAGCCTGGGCCTCGAGTTGACCGCGGGGCCGCGTTCTGCTGCCCTGTCGGTACCCTATCGCCGTCTCTTCCGCCATAATCGGGCCGACCCGGCCGGACCTGGCCGCGCCTGCCACGTTGAAAGAGTCCCATGAGTGCCGCCGAAATCGCTGACCGTCGCGAAACCGGAAACGGCCAGTGGGTCCGGAGCCACTGCCAGCAGTGCTTTAACGCCTGTGGCATCCGCGTCGAGGTGGTCGATGGCAATCCGGTGCGAATCCGTGGCGATGCGGACGATCCGAACACCCTGGGCCACCTCTGCGCCCGTGGGCTCGCCGGGCTTGCCAAGTTTTATGACCCGCAACGCATCAGGACGCCGCTCATCCGCACCAACCCGGAGAAGGGGCGCCGCGTCGATCCCGGCTTTCGCGAGGCCACCTGGGACGAGGCTCTCGATCTCATCGCCGCGAAGCTGCGTAAGATTCGTGCCGACAATCCGAACAAGCTGATCGCCTCGCTCTGGCCCTACGAGAAATATGTCCAGAGCAGCGCCTGGGGCAGTGCATTCGGCACCGCCAATACCGGGTTCAGCTTCAGCGGGGTTAGCAACCAGTGCGCCAACCCCAACCATTTCGTCGGCATGATCACCCACGGCGCACTGGTCGAGTTTCCCGATCTCACCCACTGCCGCTACCTGATCCTGCTCGGTTCCGAGTACGGGTTCGGCGCGAATCAGTCGTTCGTCCGCGCGGCGCGCGAGCTTGCCGACGCGCGCGACCGCGGCCTCAAGCTGGTGGTCGTCGACCCTCGCCTCTCGGTCGCCGCCGGCAAGGCCGATGAATGGCTACCGATCAAGCCGGCGACTGATCTCGCCTTCCTGCTCGGGTTCATCCACGTGCTGGTGCACGAAGACCGCAGCTACGATGCGACCTGGCTGCGGAAGGGAACCAACGCGCCCTATCTGCTTGGCCCGGACCGCGATTTCGTGACCGACCCAGACACCGGCAAGCCGCTTGTCTTCGACGAGACGGCGGGCAAAGCACGACCCTATGACTATCCTGCGCTCGATCAGCCGGCGCTGGAAGGGACCTACACGGTGGGTGGCGTTGCGTGCATCCCGGCGTTCCAGCACCTCGTGAACGAGATCCGTGACAACACACCGGAGTGGGCGGAATCGATTTGCGACATTCCGGCGGGCACCATTCGCCGGGTCGCCAAGGAGTTTGCCGAAGCCTCTTCGGTCGGTGCGACAGTAGCGATCGACGGGGTGGACTATCCCCTGAGACCTGCTTGCCTGCTGTCCTATCGAGGCCTTCAGGCGCACACCAACGGCACGCTGGCCATGATGGCGCAGGAAACCGTCATGGTTCTGATGGGCGCGCTCGGCGTGCCGGGCGGCCTGGTTGCGAAGAGCATGGATGCGCGCCGCTTCGGCGGCCGCCCGCAGCTCATGGCCAAGGGGCCGGACGGGATCGTGCGCCCGCACGCGACCGGTTGGCATCTCTATACCGAGTTCTCCTATCCGCCCAAGAGCCTCGAGTTGCGTGACTACGGCCCGCTCGCCCTCGACATGGGCCACCTCGTGCCCCTGACCATGCTGGAACCCGAGAAGTACGGTTTCGACTATTCGCCCGAGATGCTGCTGATCTATCACAGCAACCCGTTCACCAACGCCGGCCACCACGAGATCGTCTCGCGCGCGCTAAAACAGCTCGACCTCGTTGTGAGCATCAATATTTATCTCGACGAGAGCACAGACTATGCAGACGTTGTGTTGCCCGAAAGCACTTATCTCGAACGGTTCAACCTGATCAACTGGACCTACGACATGCAGGGGCTTCAGGTTGGCCAGCCCGTGGTGGAGCCGCGGTACGACACCCGCGACGGCATGGACATTCTGATTGAACTTGCCGACCGCGCCGGGTTCCTGCAGGGAGAAGATGGCTTCAACGCGGCGCTGAACCGCACGCTTGGCCTTAGCGCGCCGCATGCGCTATCGCTCGATCGCAAGTACAGCTATGCCGAGGTGCTCGACATCCAGGCGCGATGCCATTCAGGGGGCGAACGCGACCTGAAATGGTACATGGAGCACGGCAACGACCTGCGCCCGGTGGCGCCCGACGAAAAATACCGCATGTACCGGGACGCGCGCCTGCCGCTCTACTTCAATTCGATCAAGGCGGCGGGCGACGAGCTGCGGCGCAACCTTGAGAAATATCGGATCGCCGAACGCCACGGCCTGCAGATAGATACCTCACCCTATCAAGGCGTGCCGTTCTGGCAGCCGAGCCCCGTCCATGGCGAGGATGGCGACTACGATTTCTACGTCATCTCCTACAAGTCCTACATGACGACCTATAGCGACACGGCGACCAATCCGCTCTTGATGGCGCTGTCGGAGCGCGACCCGAATCTTATGAGGGTCGTCATCAACGCTCACACAGCGAAGAAGAAGGGCCTGCGCGATGGCGACGTGGTCTGGATTGAGTCGCGCTATGCGCGTGAACGCGGGGTGGTCGGCCTGACCGAGGGAATCCACCCCGAAACCGCGGCGATCTCCGGTGGGTTCGGTCGCTTCTCGCGGCATCCCGTCGCGGATGGCAAGGGCACGTTGCAGAACGCGCACTTGCCGATCGACCTTGCCCACACGGGCATGCTTGGCGGCACAATGGAAACCGTGGCGCGCGTGCGCCTTGTCCGCGCCCGGGGCAAGGACGCGCGAGAACACTGAGGAGGAAACATGGCGCGTTGGGGAATGGTGTTCAGTCTCGCACGTTGCATCGGATGCAACGCGTGCGTCGTCGCCTGCAAGACCGAGAACCGCTTGCCTGACGACATCTACTTCACACGTACCTTCGTCGAGGAAGTAGGGGACTTTCCCTCTGTCCGCCGCGTCTACATCCCGACGTTGTGCAATCATTGCGAGGATGCGCCCTGCGAGAAGGCCTGCCCGAGTGGCGCCACCTATACCCGAGACGACGGGATCGTCATGGTCGACCAGGACCGTTGCATCGGTTGCAGCGCGTGCGCCGTGGCGTGCCCATATGACGCCCGTTCCATGATCGAAGAGCCCAGCAACAATCGAGGGCTCTTCGGTGGTGCTGAGGCGCCTGCCGCGGAACCCGATGTGGTGGATCGCTGGCGTGCAGGCACCGTGGTCAAATGCGATTTCTGCTCGCGCCGCGTCGATCAGGGGCTGTCGCCGGCCTGCGTTGCGGTATGTCCGACCGAGGCAAGAATCTTTGGCGACCTCGACGACCCGGATAGTGCGCCAAGCCGCCTCGTGCGTTCGCGCAACGGTGCGCCGCCGCTACCGGAAAAGAACACCAAACCCAAGGTCTTCTACATTGACTATTGAGGCCGAGGCACAACCTGCGCCCGGAGGTCGCCCATGACCGGACCAGCGATGGTCGGCGATTCCTTTCGCCTCGGCTACCGTTTCCAGCGTCACTGGGACGTTGCGATGGCGAGCGCATTCTTTTTCGGTGAGCTCGGCGCCGGGCTGTTCGTCGTAGCGATGCTCTCGCCCGCGTGGCCGGTCCTGGCGCTCGGCCTGCTGATCACAGGAATCGGCAAACCGTGGTTCCATCTGACCCATATGGGCGTGCCGCAGAAGTCGTGGCGCGCCATTCTCAGGCCCGACCGTTCTTGGACCAGTCGCGGGCTCGTCGGTATCGTCGTCTTCTCCGGTGCCGGCGTTCTCTACACCGCCGCTGTCGCGACCGATGGGCTCGTACCGCTGGGCGAGGTGTGGCGCATCGTCGCTTTTCTCGCCGCGCTGGTCGTGATGACCTATCAGGGCTTTGCGATGTCGCACTCCACCGCGATCGCGATCTGGAGCACTGCGCTAATGCCGATTGCCAGCCTCCTCTATGCGCTGGCCGGCGGCGCTGCGTTGATGCTGGTACTCGAAGGACTGGGGCTGGCCGCGGCGGCGCTTCCGGCGCTTCCCGCAATCGGTCTTGGGGTCACCGTCGCGTTGCTGGTGCTGCAGGCGAGTCTTCTTCATGCGGCGCACAACGGTACGCCGGGGGCAAAACTCTCTGCCCGCCTCCTGCTGCGCGGGCGGTATGCGCCGGCGTATTACGGGCTCGTCCTCGGCGCCGGGATTGCGCTGCCGCTGATCGCACTCGTGGCGGACGGTCAAAGCCTTGTCGGACGCATCGTTGCCGCCGTCGGGTTGCTCGTCGGCTTCTACGCGTTCCGTGTCCTGATCTTCAAAGTCGGCGTTTACGAGCCGGTGATGCGCTTCGGCGGAATCGGCGCCCCACGCTGACCGCATTTGGTCGCTTACCGCACGAGATCGTCACCCAGGCGCTTATGAGGCGCGAGCCTCGGCGAACCGCTGCCCCAGAAGTCGGCCGAATGTCAGCGCAGGAGTGACGCCCATACCGCTCACAAACGCATTCCCGTTGAGTGTTGCGAACCCAAGCATCTCGCCGACCGCATAGAGATTGGGAGCGGACGAACCGTCGCGCAGTTGCAGCCGAAACTGATCGTCGACTGCGGCGCCGGCGAAACCGACGACGGAAATACCGTGGTGTTTGACCGCGTAAAACGGCGCGACACCCAATTGGCAGGGCATGTGGGTGCGACCGAGCGGGTCGGCGCCGCGCGCCTGTGCCTCGTTGTAGCTGTCGACTGCGCTCAAGAGCGGGCCGAACGGGACACCCATGCGGCTGGCCAGGCCCTCCAGGCCTTCGTCGCGTACGTAGGACGGATGCGTATTCCAAAGCCGTTCGATTTCGTCGCTGTCGATGTTCTGGAAGAAGGGCGGCGCCTCCCGTCTGATTGCCTCGTCGAACACCGCCCAGAACGTCAATTCGGGTTGATCGAGCAATACGCGTTCGCGGCGGTCGGCGCTCGGTTCGTCCTCGGCGATGAAACGTCTACCGTCAAGGTTGACGTAGATCTCCCATGGCTTCCGGTCCTGCGGAACAGTGCGGGTAATGTTCGTGATTCTACCGGGTCGCTCTGGGTCCTCCACCCGTCCGAATGTCGGCAGAAATATTTCGCCGCCGCCGATCTGGCCGCCGACTTGCTGCGCGAGGCGAAGTCCGGTCCCTTGTGAGTAAGGATACGCTTGGGTGAATAGCGGATAACCGTTGGTGAGTTCGGGAAAAAGGGTCTTGTTGGCGGCGTAGCCGCCACAGGCGAGTACCACGACAGGTGCCGCGACGTCTTCGTCCGTCCCATCGTGATGGCGAACCCGGACGCCGCTCACTTCGCCATCCTTCCCGGGTAGCAGGTCAATCAGCTCGGTATTGAGCCAGAGCGTGACGCGGCCGCGTTCGACCTCGCGATCCAACTGGGGACGGAGGACTTCAAGCACCGAGAGCGCTTTGTTCGGCCCCCAATACGTTCGTGGAACGCTGTACGGCTCATGGCCGTGGACAAGAACCGGATGGTCAGGAAGCACCTCCAGGCCATGATCGAGGAGCCAGTGCAACGTGTCTGCGGCGTTGTCGACGGCGATCCGTACCTTTTTCGGGTCGGCTTTGCCGCCGCTGATGCGCATCACGTCGTCGAAGTGCCGATCGGGGGAATCGTCGATTCCCTTGGCCGCTTGAAGTCTGGTGCCCGCAGCGCTCATGTGGCCGCCTGCTACGTGCAGGGAACCGCCAACTTCGGGCGCATGCTCGATCAGAAGAACCTGGGCGCCGCCGCGGGCAGCGAAGATCGCGGCCATCAGTCCGGACGAGCCGGCGCCGCTGATCAGAACGTCATGGGCCATTCTGGGCCAAAGCCTAGTTCCATTCGATTCCATCGAAGGCGCGAAGCTTCTCTTCAAAGCCGCGTTCGCCGTAGGGGACCTTGCGGCTCGCGGGCGGGAACGGATCCTTGCGGCGTTGTCCGGCCTTCTCGAGGATTGCGGCGGCACGTTCCCGTGGCAGCACCACGATCCCGTCTTCGTCGCCCATGATCAGGTCTCCTGGGTTGACGATGACGCCGCCGCAGACGATCGGGACATTCATGGAACCTGGGCCGTCGCCGCCGACATGACCTGGGGTAGAGCCACGCGCGAAGATCGGCATCCCCTCTCGGTCGATCAGGTCATGAGTGGCTGGCAGACCTACTACAACTGCGAACCCTTCTGGAATGCCGTATGCGGACTCGACCTCGTGTCGCTGGTAGAGGATGCTGGTTTCACGCAGGCGGCCGATGGCTATCTCGAGCGAACCAAGGATCCCGCTCGCGACCGTCGCGATTTCATCCATGTTCCCAATCAGGGCAACAACTATCGCTACATGCTGACGGGACGTGTTGCGGGATAGGAACTGACCACACTTTCGTCCGATCAGGATTCTGCGCCGTACCTGGTGTGGATTGGTAGTTCGACATTGCGCCGTCACGCTGCGGTGACGCCGGTTGCAGGGAACTTGTGCCGATTGTCGAGCAACCATTCCCGAACCGGGGGCAGGGTTGCCGAACCACGGGTCCACACGATTTGTTGTATGTGGTTGTGGGAGGACCTTGGTTTGTGCGATCTACATAGCCACAGGGCCCTGCGGTTCCAAACAAAGGAGGTCGCCCGTGGGCGACGAGAGCAGCATTCCCAACAACAAATCGTTCACTGTGATCGTGACCAAGGGAAGTCTGGATTGGGCTTACCCCCCGTTTATCCTTGCCACCACGGCCGCGGCGATGGGTGTCAGCGTGAGCATGTTCTTTACGTTCTACGGGCTCAATCTGCTGAAAAAGGAACTCGACCTTGGGGTCACGACGCTTGGCAACCCGGGTATGGCGATGCCGATGATGGGCACGCACATGAAGATGCCCAACATCGTCGGAGCTCTTCCAGGCGCGGACGCGATGGTCACGAAGATGATGAAGAACCTGACGAAGAAGAAAGGGATTGCCTCGATCGACGAGTTGCGCGAAATGGCGATCGAGTCCGATGTGACCATGGTCGCCTGCCAAATGACGATGGACTTGTTCGAGTACGACAAAGC
>JAYOEZ010000066.1:11367-16970 GCA_038116985.1 Alphaproteobacteria bacterium
CAATTCCGACCTGAATCTCTTTATCTAGACGCGGTTCGACAGACGCGGTGGTGTATGGCTGACGTTCATCTGAATGCAAAAGGCCTGAACTGCCCCCTCCCGATCCTGCGTACGAGAAAGGCGCTTAAGGACGTGCCTCCCGGCGGGACGTTGGAGGTGCTCGCAACCGACCCTGGGGCGGTCAAGGATTTCGAAGCGTTTTGCAGGCAGACGGGCCATGAACTGTTGCAGGTCGTCGAAGAAGCGGGTGTCTTCCACTTCAGTATCAAGCGGACATCGTAGGGCGGGTTGATCGGGGCAGGCTGCCCTCACTGGCCGACTGCGGACTCGATTTCTTCTGCCAATCGGCGCGCCACGTACTTTCGACCTCGCGCGGTGAGGTGCTCGCAGGCGCAGCCTTTGTCCGCAAAATCTCCCGCGGGCAGGTCCATGGCCATGTTGATGTACTTGACACCAGAACGGGTGAGGACGTCTTCAACAACATCGACATTCCGTCGGAGAATGCCTGCGAACTCATCGTCAACGTACCTGACGCCATCTTCATAATTGATCGGCGTGATGTAGACGAGAGGTAGCACGCCGCGGCGCTCGGCTTGGGAGATCGCGTCTACGATATCTGCGATCAGGGGGCTATCCGTACCGAGTTCATAGACGTAGTTGGCAGCGAAAGCTGCGCTTAACTTCTCGCGGTACGGTTCCTCGGTTTCCCTGCACTCAAGGTCCAGGGGCATTCCCTCAGCGCGTCCATACAATTCCCGGAGGGTCCCATAGTGGCGGCCCGCCGCTTCGACGGTCGAATCCAAGTAGCTCGATGCGCGATCCGACGAGGCGTCGAGACGTGCAAGCGCAAACTTCGGAACCGCGCCCAAGTCTCCAGCGAGTACGCTTACATAGTGCATATCGGCCTCGAACCGCCAGGCAGGGTTGTCGCCCCAGCCGGATGAAAACACACGCATGTTGATCGGGATAACGACGACGCGCGGTTTGTAAGCGGTGACCGAGAACAACTCCATGAACCTTGCAAATTGATGTGAAGCATATGCGTTATGCTCAAGCGAGAGCACCGAGCGTCCACTGAAGCGTTCCAGGTAGTCGTCAATACCATCGGTTTCGGCTTCGCAAGCCGAGTAGTTGCGGATCACCGAGTCGCCAAATAGTGCAATATCGACCGGGTGGTCGTTGAGGTCGAAAAGGATCTCCTGAGCGATCTGATTTCCGGAGAAGACAAACAGCGACGAAACGAGGAAGGCCGGAGCGGTTGCGGCAGGTACCGCGACGACCGCAACGAGAAAGAAGTAGCGTAGGCGCCGCGAACCGAAAAGCACCTGGCTTCGCTTTGCCTCGGATGACTGATCTAGCGCGAGGGTCGGCACGCTGTCTTGTTTTCTGCGTTGCAAGGCGAGCTCCGGGTCGATCGTTAGAATTGATAGTAGATGAATTCGGATTCCCGGTGGACCAGTGCCAGGGCAAGCGAGAACGCGACGGCGAGAATCGCTCCTTGTCGCCACTTCGGTTCAAAGTCACGCAATTGCTGTATCGAGTTTCGAAACATCAGGACAAATGCCAGGAGCATCGGAAGCAGGAGAAGGGAAAACCTCGCGCTTTGCCAGTCGATCTCCGTGAACCAGTAGGTGCCGAACTCGACGCCGAAATTGCCGAGAAACGCTAGCGGCGCGGCTAGCTGCGGTGGCAGAACGACGCCGTTCAAACCCGCCATTGCGCGCAGCATGTCGATCGCGTCGGGCAGACTCGCTGCGCGGAAGAACACCCAAGTGACGACGACGAAAACAAAGGTCACCAGCCACGCGACGGGGATGGGGAGGCGAAACCCAAGACCCGACCATGCGCGGTGGATCACAAGTCCGCAGCCGTGAAGAGCGCCCCAGGCGACAAACGTCCACCCGGCTCCGTGCCATAGCCCGCCAAGAAGGAAGGTGATGACGAAGTTTCGGTACATCGCAATCTCGCCGTGCCGGTTTCCACCCAGAGGGATGTAGACGTAGTCCCGTAGGAATCGCGATAGAGACACGTGCCATCGCCGCCAGAAATCCTGGATGCTCAGGGCCTTGTAGGGCGAGTAGAAGTTGATTGGCAGCACGATGTTGAACATCAGCGCCGCGCCTATCGCCATGTCGGCATAACCCGAGAAGTCGAAGTAGATCTGAAACGTATACGATAGGGACGCGACCCAGGATTCAAGGAAGTTCAGGCTGCCCGGGTTTGCGAAACCCTCGTTGGCCCATACGGCGACCGTGTCCGCGACCACGGTCTTTTTCCAGAAACCAATCGCGAAGATGAATGCGCCGCGCACGATGTTGTCGAGGCGAGGCAGGCGGTTCGAGATGTCCTCGAACTGCGGCATCATTTCTTTGTGGTGGACGATCGGGCCGGCGATCAACTGAGGAAAGAAAGCAACAAAAACGCAGTAGTCGAGGACCTTGTATGCGCTGGCTCGACCGCGGTAGGCATCGACCAGATAGGCGATCTGCTGAAAAGTGAAGAAGCTGATGCCTACCGGCAGTACGACGGAAACAAAACTGACCGTAGAGCCGCTGACGGCGTTCAGGTTGTCGATGAAGAAGTTCGTGTACTTGAAGAAGCCGAGCAGCCCGAGATTCAGGACAACACCGGCAATGAGCATCGATCGCTGGGGGCGTCCACTACTTGTACGGCGCCCAAGAAGCTCGCCTATGTAGAAATTGACGAGACTCGATCCCACAAGAAGCGGCAGGAACCGCCAGTCCCAGTATCCGTAGAAGAACAGCGAAAAAAGGTAGAGGCCGATCTTTGCGGCCTGAGCACCATGTAGCCGTAGCGCCAAAAAATAGACCGTGACGCTTGCCGGCAAGAACAGAAGTACGAATTCGTAAGAGCTAAATAGCACCGGCCGCTCGTGACAATGTCTGTTTTTGGTTACGTCGGGAGTCGGTCACGATCAATGGCCATCTGAAGCTACCTAGTCGATGTAGAGAACGTTCGGCTCGGTGCCCTTTTCCGGGAGCAGCCCCTGGGCGCTGTGACCGGCGAGGTACTGGCGCAGCGGAGTCTCGCCTTCGTCCCAGGCGCCGAAGATACGCGCCCGCGTTGGGCATGTCTCGACGCAGGCGGGTAAGTCTCCACGGTCGACCCGGTGATAGCAGAAGTCGCACTTTGTCGCGACGCCGCTTGGCGGGGCCGCATTGGCGTTGTTGATGAAGGACGTCAGCCCATCGTGGAAGACGGTGCGCTCATCGTCGACACGGGTGCGTTGGTCATACGGGCAGGCAAGGATGCACGCACCGCAACCAATGCAGCGGTCGTGATCTATGAGGACGATGCCGTCTTCGCGTACGTAGCTCGCCTTTGTTGGGCAGACCGGGACGCAGGGCGGGTTTTCGCAGTGGTTGCACAGCGTCGGCAGGAAGGTGCGCGAGACATCGGGGTAGGTGCCGGCTTCGTGTTCGAGAACTTGGGTGTAGTGGATGTCATTGGGCGTGTTGTGCTCGACCTTGCAGGCAACGGTGCACGCGTTGCAACCGATGCACTTTTGGAGATCGATGATCATGCCGTACTTGGCCATCGCTTTGCCCTCTAGCCGAGCCTGGTGACGCGCACGCGCGCGCAAGTGTCGATCTGGCCACTCAAGGTGTCGATGCGCTCGATCGAGGGCGGCGGCAGCAGGGTGTTGAACGAGGTGCCCTTGCGCATGGCGACGTGCAGGTTGCGCGCCCAGTGCCCCAACATGCCCGGGATGCCCAGGCAGTCGGGATGGACGATTTCGGTCACCTTGAGCGTACCTTCGTCCTTGCCGTGATGCGATTCGACGAGCACGCGGTCGCCGTTCTTCAGGCCTTTTCGCTTTGCGGCCGAGGGGTGCATCATCACGTTGTAGGTGTAGGGATTGGCGCGGGCGATCTCGTCGAGCCAGATGTTCTGCTGCGAGACGCTCTGATTCTGGAACGGTAGCTTGAAATTGACGATATGGAGGTCGAAACCGTCTTCCTCGGGGTCGTGTTCGAGGCAGGGGATGTAGGTGACGAGCGGCTGGTAAGGCCGCATGTCCCATTCAAGGCCGAGTTCGTCGACGACCTGGGCAAGGTCTTTCCCGGCGTCGATGAGGAATTCGAAGTAGACGGGCAGACGGCCCTCGACAAACGCTCCGGGGAAAGCTTCCTCGATGGTCTTGTCGCGGGTGATCAGGCAGGAGGTGCGGCTGACGTCGTCGAATGTGAAGTCGTCGCCGATCAGGGTCTTGGCCTGCCGTTCGGCGATGTCCTTGATCGAATGGCGCTTGCCGCGGTCGAGTCGGTGTTTCTCAGAGATGTTCCATGCGGTTTCGCCGACGCGGTTGAACTCTTCGATCAATCCGAGGCGCTCGATGATGTCGATGTAGACTTCGGTCCAGGCGCGGGTCTCGCCGGGACCCTCCAAGGAAGGTTGACGCATGTGCCAGTACCATTGGCCCGGTCCCGGCGCGATGAAGGCATAGGGATCGTTGGCGGGGAACAGGTCCCAGCGTTCGAAGTCGTGGGCATCGGGCAGGATGACGTCGGCGAACTCAGCGGTCTCGTCAATGAAGGTGGCGAAGGAGACCTGAAGGTCGAACCTCTTCAGCGTCTCGCCCATCGCTTGGGCATTGTGGCTATTCATCATCGGGTTGGTGCGGCCGATGAGCAGGACTTCGGGCTTGTAAGTGATGCCGAACTTCTCCGGGGCGTCGATGCCCATGGGGTAGAGCCCGCGGGTGAAGAGCGAGACCGGCAGGAGTTCGTGGAGATCAAGGCTTTCCGGGATCGAAGCTTTGCGCGCCGGATAGGGCTTGAAGTACTTCGCGATGTGTTGGGCGACGACAATCATGCCGTCGTCGTCGACCTCGGGCTGCCAGAACGGGCCCAGCGGATTGACTCCGCGTTGTCCGCCCGGAACGTCGAGGTTGCCGATGAGAATGTTGAGCAGGTGTATCGCGAAGCTTGAAAAGGCGCCGCCCTTGTGCGCACCCGATCCGCGCTTGAAGTGGACGGCCGCCGGGCGGAACGGCATGGTATGACCGTCGATCTCGACCGTGGCGCCGATGCGGGCGGCGGTAGCGAATTCTTGCGCGAGGCGCCGAATGATAGCGGCCGGCACGGTGGTGACCTCTTCGGCCCACTCGGGCGTGAACTGCTTGAGGTGCTCGACGAGTGCGGTGAAGGCGGTTCGGCAGGGCTGACCCATGATCTCAACGGTGGCTTTTAGCGCCGTATCGCTCGCAGCAACGACGTCGAACGGCCGGGCTTGCTGGGCCGTCTCGTCCCAGACCAGCGGCTTGTTCGTCGCCGGATCCCGCACGTAGCGTCCGTCAGTTCCGACGATGTACGGCGCGTTGGTGCGACGCGCAAGGAACGGGCGGTCGATCAGGCCGATGTCGTTGATCATGACGTTGGCCATGGCCAAAGCCATCGCCCCGTCGGTGCCGGGCTTGATCGGCACCCATTCGTCCGCCTTGGCTGCGGTGTTGGTGCAGAATGGGTCGACAACGACGAGCTTGGCGCCGTGGCGGCGCGCTTCGGCCATCTCGTCCGCGGACAGCAAGGGGATGGTTTCCGCGAGGTGCCCGAGCTGGGTGCCCCACAACAGCATGTACT